>JBKQQS010000018.1:0-4880 GCA_052144215.1 Rhodomicrobium sp. | reverse complement strand
GTCACGGTCGAGACTGACATGACGGACGGGCGGCCAAGTCACGTTGCCCCCATGCCAGCAAATGCAGCGCTCGATTGGCAGAACCGGGTCTTCACGCTATGCCGGATGACGCGCAAGACAAGCCGCCGCGCAAGCAGCTGCACGACATGGTTGCAACGGCAGTAGCACGCTATAACGCGGAAGGCCCTGAGGCTCTGGGCGATTTACGCCGGCGCTGTCATTCGCAGAAGTGCGCTTCAGTGGAGAGCGCGAGTTTTCGGCTCGCTGAAATCTTCTATTGACCATTTTTGGGGTCAAAAGAGCGCTTCAGCAACCAGCACATAAGTCAGAAGAAGGTTTCAGGGCGTACGCCTTCCCTGGAAGCTATTTCGGCTGTGTTTCGGCGTCCCGGAGCACGCCACAGGACTGCGCTGATGGACAAGCAGAGTGAACCCCTAGCGGAAAGCGGAGCGGTAAGCCTTACGGACAGCCAATGGAGCGAAGCCCGCCGCCGCGCAGCAATCATCGGCCCGCTTGCCGCGTCAGACAGCGTATCAGAATGGGCGGCTGAAGAAGCAGGCCGTAGGTTGGGGCTGACAGGAAGAACGGTCTACGCGCTGTTACGAACATGGCGGAAATCCGGAGGCAGTGTGCCGTTCTTGGCTCCAGCTACCCATAGCGGCGGCCGGGGCAAACAGCGCCTCGAACCGGCGAAAGCTGCCATCGTGACCGAGGCCATAGAGCGGTTTTATCTGACGGCGCAGAAACCCCGTCTGTCGGCAGTGGTCAAAGAAATCCGCCGCCGTTGCCGGTTGGCGGGCATGAAGGCGCCCGCGGCAAATACCGTCAAGGCGAGGATTGCCGATATCAGGGCTGACCGGGTTGTGTGCAAACGGGAAGGATGTGAGGCGGCTCGCCGCTTAAAGCCCGCTGCTGGCGTGACACCGGATGCGCTGCGGCCACTCGATGTTATCCAGATGGACCACACCGAGATGGACATCGTGGTTGTCGATCCGGCAACCCGGTTAGAAATCGGGCGTCCTTTCCTGACCATAGCGATCGACCAGTTTAGCCGATGCATCCTCGGCATTTGCGTCACGCTTGAGCCGCCCTCGGCAACCTCAGTTGGGCTTTGCCTCACGCATGCGGTGATGGACAAGGAACCCTGGCTGAAACGTATAGGGGCGGATTGCCGCTGGCCCATGCGAGGCAAGCCCAGAAAAATCTACGTCGACAATGGCGCCGATTTTCATAGCGAAGCTCTGACCAAAGGCTGCGAGGTGCATGGGATCACGCTCGATTACCGCCCGGTGGGCCAGCCTCACTACGGTGGCATCGTCGAGCGCGTCATCGGCACGGCCATGCAGATGATCCATGAGCTGCCCGGTACGACCTTCTCGAACGTCAAAGATCGCGGAACTTACGATGCCGAAGGCAAGGCGGCGCTGACGTTGCATGAGTTAGAAAAGTGGCTAACCTTGGCAATCTGCGGCCCCTATCACAACACTGTTCATGGCACGCTGTTGGAGCCCCCACTCGCTAAATGGCACAGCGGCGTTGCCGCATTCGGCGAGCCGCCAGCCATAGGCAATACTGCTGCCTTTCTAATCGATTTCCTGCCCGTCGTTTACAGGACCATTCAGCGGCGGGGCTTTGTCATCGATGGCATTAGCTACTACGCAAGCAGTCTATCCCCGTGGATCGCGGAGCGGGACCGTTGCGGCAAGTTCCTGATCCGCTACGACCCGCGCGACTTGAGCCATATCTGGGTGCTCGACGCCAAGCGCAACCTTTACCTGGAGGTGTCTTATCGCACCTTGTCGAATCCGCCGACTACCCGCTGGGAACGGCGCGCTGCGATGAAGCGGCTGCGTGAGGAAGGCCGTTCGAAAGTCGACGAAGCGGCTATCTTCAAGGCGATCGAGCAAATGCGGACCATCGCCGACGGCGCAGTCCGGCAATCCCGTGCCGCACGCCGCAACCATGTCCGGCGCGCACATTTGCGGCCGCCCGCTGCCACGGCGATCCCGCCGTTCAAGGCAGAAAGTTCCAGCGGAAATCCAGAAGCGGCGCGGCCCTTCGGCGACATTGAGGAATGGTGCTGATGATGCTTTCCCCAAACCCGGCCGGTCTGTCGCATCTTACGGCTTCCGCGCAGCAAGCAGCCCTGCTGCCCGATAACGAACGGGTGGCGCGAATTCGAGCTGATCGTTGGATCGGCTATCCGCGCGCCAATGAGGCGCTGGAGCACCTCCATACGCTTGCAGTCTGGCCGAAGAAACAGCGCATGCCAAACCTTCTTATCGTCGGGCCGACGAACAACGGCAAGTCGATGATCGTCGAGAAGTTCCGTCGCACAGGCACTTTGCAGCCAGTACATGAGGCAGATCGGGAAGGTCTTCCTATTGTCGCCGTCCAAGTGCCTTCCGAGCCCTCGGTGAGCCGGTTCTACGCGATGCTGGTTGCTGCGATGGGCGCGCCGGTGCGCCCGCGCATGCGAACGCCGGAGCTTGAACAGCAAGCCCTACGGCTGTTACGGGCGGTCGATGCGCGCGTTTTGATTATAGATGAGTTGCACAACATCCTCGCCGGCCCCACCCGGACGCAGCGGGAGTTTCTGAACCTCATCCGTTTTCTCGGCAACGAGCTGCGGATTCCAATCGTCGGCGTTGGTACGAAAGAAGCCTATCTGGCGATCCGTTCGGATGATCAACTGGAAAACCGCTTCGAGCCGCTCACCCTTCCCCCATGGCAGGATGGCGATGATCTTCGCTCTTTGCTGGCGAGCTTTGCCGCGTCCTATCCCTTGCGCCGTCGCTCTATTCTGGGAACCGAACAGATTGCGCGTCACGTCGCAAGCCGCAGCGAGGGAACGATTGGGGAGATCGCAAAGCTGCTGAGCGCGGCGGCGATCGCGGCTATTGAAACCGGGGAAGAGGCGATCACCCCCAAGATTCTGACACTCGCCACCTATTTCTCGCCCTCGGAGCGACGGCGGGCATTTGAGCGGGAGCTGCTTTGACCTTGATGCGCTGGCCGCTGCATCCGCGCCCGCAAACGGGGGAGGCCCTATCGTCCTGGCTCCATCGGATAGCCTGTGAGTACAGACTTTCGATCGAAGAGCTGCTGGTACACGATCTCGGCTTTGCCGCCATGCCGGAAGTGGAGCTGGATTTAGAGCCGCCGCACGGCCTTGTTGAAAAGCTTTCCGCTCGAACCGGCGTTGCCATTGAGAGCATTCGTTCGATGACGGCCAAAGGCTGGATGGCCGAGCTGACCAGCGGTACCGCGCCATGTCCTGAGCTTTTCGACGACTACGTGAGAGAGTTTTCTGTCCTTCTCTCGCCTTCCCGGCGCACGCCCAAAATAGCGGTCCATTGGCGGCCTTGGATTGGAGAGCCGCGTTTCAGCTCGCTTATAGGATGCCGCTTCTGTGTTGCCGAAGATGAAATTCCGTATTTGAGGCTTCATTGGCGGTTGCCGGTGATGGCATGCTGTCCGAGGCACCAGATTTTTCTTAAGCCTATGAGGTGGTTTAACATATTCAAGGGGCCGGGCGATGCCAAGCCGGGAACGGGTCCCGCGCGACAGGAGGATGCAACTGAGCACAGGCCTTCAGAAACGTTGCTCCAGCTGGACACAATAACGCTCAACGCCCTAGCATGCGGATGGGCCACCTTGCCAACGATCTCGCTGAGAGCGGGTATATGGTTGCGCATGCTCCGGGCCATTCTTGACGAACTGCACACGGCGTCTCGCACAGCCGGAGGTCAGGCCCAGATTCTTCGGGCCGCTTGGCGGGAAGCCGCCTGCTTTCATCCGGCACCGCCTCGTTACCCGTTTGAGGTGATGAAGCTCGAAGACCAGGTTCGTTTTTTGGAGGCTGCCGCCGCCGCCGTCCATTTGGTTTCCACCCGGGAACTTCCGGCGCACGGGGCGAATGTGCGCTGCCTCGGCGGCGTCACCGTTGCGGAAATAGAGGCTGGCAAAAAACAGGACAAGATTCAAAAGGAGGAAAAGGTTGCGCGGCCGCGAAAGCGGCCCCTCTCCAAAACTTTCCCGGAAAATCGGTGGCAAAAACTAGGTGAGAGTATCAATGCCGTAATTGATGAGGCTCGCACGTCCCCCGCGGCGGCACGCCAATTCAGGGCGCTCCTGCTATTGGGCAATCCGGACGCTACGAGGATTGCCAGTGTGGATCGTGACTTGGCCGCCGCTGGCATTTTCGTTCCACCAAAGAGCAATGTTAAACAATCTTTGACGCAAAGCGTTTAGGGAGCGTAGATTTAGTGACGTGTTATGTGTCAATTTTGAAGGCCGCCACGCCGACGCGCGAGGATGTCACATAATCGAGCGTATAAATGACATGAGGGAACTGTGCTGATCGGTTACATGCGCGTATCGAAGGCGGACGGGTCGCAGGTGCTTGACCTCCAGCGTGACGCTCTGATCGCGGACGGCGTGAAGCCGTCGCACCTCTATGAGGATCAAGCGTCGGGCAAGAAGGACGACCGGCCCGGCCTCGAAGCGTGCCTCAAATCGCTGCGCGAGGGCGACACGCTGATCGTCTGGAAGCTCGACCGCCTCGGGCGCAACCTCCGCCACCTCGTCAACACCATTCACGATCTGATGGAGCGCAAGGTCGGCTTTCGCGTGCTCACGGGCCAAGGCGCCAACATCGACACCACAACCGCGAGCGGCCGCCTCGTGTTTGGCATCTTCGCCGCGCTGGCCGAGTTCGAGCGGGAACTGATCCGCGAGAGAACGATGGCTGGGTTGTCATCGGCGCGTGCGCGCGGACGCAATGGCGGCCGACCCTACACGATGACGCCCGCCAAGCTGCGGCTCGCTCAAGCCGCGATGTCGCAGCGTGACACCAAGGTCGGCGACCTGTGCAAGGA
>JBKQQS010000017.1:0-36591 GCA_052144215.1 Rhodomicrobium sp. | reverse complement strand
GGCGGCGAACCTGTGGACGGCATGGACAAGTCTGAAACTTGCCCACCCGCCCACAGCAGAACAAAAGCAGAAGCAGCGGACATTTGATGCGCTACCTAAACCGGCCAACTTAATTAGCTATCGACAGCCTCGCTCGTTTTGCGCACGCCAACTTTCGAGTAAAAAGCCGGCGTGCTAGCGCTTTGCGCCTTATCGCGGCGCGAAGGTGTAAGATTTGCTCTGAGAATGAAATAGACGCCGCAGCGGCGCGCGCCAGTTCAATGCGGACGGTACAGCAGCCTAGCTATCGTTACGCTTGAGGAAAGCTTGGATTGCATCGGCCGTGTCTTGCGCCTTCTCTTCCTGAGGCATGTGACCGCAATGCGTGAAGATGGTGAGCTCAGCGGAGCGGATTTCCTCGTGAAGCCTCAGCCCCAACGCAACTGGCACAACCTTGTCCTGTTCGCACCAAAGAATGAGCGCGGGGATTTTGATGGTCTTATAGCGATCTGCGATCTCGTCGATATTGTCCGGGATGATTTTCTCGACGGTCTTCGTCAGAGCGTGCTTGGCTGCTGGAGAATAGAGAGTGTTCGCGTATTCCGCGATATCTTGCGCGGAGATTTTGTCGCGGTCGTAATAAGCGAGCCGCAAGCCTTGGCCGGCCTGGACCTCGGGCGGCACGAGCGTCATGCTGACGTCGCCGAGCATGGGAACTTGCAAGAGCTTGAAAAAAATCGGGATCGGCTGCCGGTACGCGACAGTGTCCACAAGCACAATATTGCGAATTCGCGATTGCCGCTCCTCTCCCGCCTTGAGAGCGAGGGCAAGCGTTATGCCGCCCCCGAAGGAGTGTCCGATAATTGTTAGATCGTGGAGGTTCTCCTGCTCGATGAAGGCTTGGACAACGTCTGCCTGATCCTGAATGGTGTAATGGTCGTCGAGAGGTTTGTCGGAAGCGCCGAAACCGCGCAGGTCTATCGCGATCACCCGGTGATTTTTGGCGAGATCTGGGATGATCGCATGCCAAGTGTAGCTCGATGTGGCAAAGCCGTGGAGAAGAAGAACCGGGCGGCCCTGCCCCTTTTCGATCACCGCCAATCGCAGCGTTCCGGCCGGGGTTTTAACGGTTCTCAGCTGAACTTCGGAGTCATGGTTTGCCACGAAGGGAGCGCACGACCCCAGCGCCATGGCGAGAACCACTATCCACCCAAGCAAAAAACCGCGCCGCATTCGCCCCATCAGCCTGCACAACCTGTCCTTAGTCTCCCCCGGTTTGAGAACCAAAGGGGGGCATTTCTGTGGCGCGGCTTTTTGCGCCCTGGCGAAAAACATATGTGCACATTCGTTAAAAGCTAATGCCGGTGCCTAACGCCAATGTTAAACTTAAGCTAAATTTAGTTAGAGTTTTAGTGTGTGATGCGTCCCTTCCTCCGGTCCGCCCTTATAGCGCTTTCTTGCGTGCCGCCGGCTATAGTGTCCTGCTGGGCGGCCGATGATAATGTCTCCGGCCCCCGCTTCGAAACTTACGCCGGAGCCGATTACGATAGCCGCTCGGCTAGCCTGACAACAACCGCGGTCTGGAGCCTCTTCGGCCCAGTAACCCAGCCTGGGCTAAGGATCAAGCTCGACGGGCTTGCAGACGCCTACGGCGAAACCGCCGCAAGCGTTTTTTCTGGGGGCTTCCAAGTTGCCGGCCTAAAAGGGGACGGCGATCTTATGGCCGGCTACCTGTTCGAGCGCGATCCGCTTTGGATTAAGGTCTATGCGGGGGCCGCCTATCAGCTCCAAGCGCGGCTGGTTTGGCAGGCAGGCCAGATCGTAAAGCAGGAAATCTGGGGAGCCGCCGGCACTGTCGAGAGCTACTGGCAGGTTAGCGATCGTGCATGGGCTTCAGCCGGCGCGTCCTGGATGCAGCCGGACAACACAACCTCGCTTTACTCCCGCGCCGCTTACGAGATTTATCGCAGCACGGGCGGCCTCAGAATTTCAGCTGGAGCGGAAGCTGCGCTCACGGTAAGCAACGCGGACGACTTTAAAGAAGGAAGAGCTCTCGATCTCTATGACGACTATGTGAGGGGAGGCGCCCTCATCAATCTACGTTACGGCGCGAACGATTTCACCGTGTCGGGCGGCATGTCGCAAGCGAGCGGCGAAGCGGCGTGGTGCCCTTACGCAACTGTGCGTTTTGGCAGGCAATTCTAAGGCCGGCCGGGCGGAATATATTAGTTCGATAGGCTAGGTTTTCTGGAAGGCGCGAAATTGAGAGCCGCTACCGTCCCCGACAGCACGATATTGGCGGAATTCGGCGGCGTTTCGGATAAGGCGGCCGGCGGCTCCTCCGCCTCGCCATCTGGCTTCACCGACAGCGTTCCACTAACCGTGTTGCCGGGCGAAGCGATACGAAGCGACCCGCCGATACGGCTGCCTGCGCTCTCCGCATCTATTTTTAGCGCGATACCGCCCGGCCCAGCGGCTCCATCGATGCTTGCGGCGCCAAACGGGAACGAGCTTGAGCTCACACCCCCAAAAAGTTCCTCGCGAGCAAATGCCTCGCTGACACGGCGGGACATCTCACCATCGAGCGTGCCGCCGGCCGGAAAGTTGATCGCAAAACTGCCTGTAACCGCACTGCCGTCCCGCTTTTGCGGTAGCTTTGGCAAGGGGATATCGAGTGCGAGGCGGACCGTGACGGGTCCCGAGACACTGGAAGGCCACCCCAATTCCCCTGTCAGGGTATGCGAATCGAGCCGTGTTCCGCGTGCGTTTAGATTGAGCGTTTCAGGACGAGCGGGATCGTAATCGAGCCTCCCGGTTATCTTTCCGCCGAAAAGCTGCAGCTCCGCTATGTCGATGTTAAAGCGGTTGGGCCGGGAGGTGAGCGCGAGTGCGAGCGGCCCAGCCTCGTGTGGCCCTGCCTGAAAGCGCTCGGCGGAAATGCGCATATCCAAATCGAGGCTCGAGTCCCTGCCGGAATGAGCGAGGATTAGGGCTCGAAGCGGCTCCATAAGCTTGCCGTTTTCCCCGCCGCTTTCTTGTCCGCCATACATCCAAGCCAGCCTGTCATAGGCAAGCGTGCCTTCCAAGAGAGCGCGGCCGGAGCGCACGGCGAGCGCCATCGAGCCCTTGGCCTCATGATCGCCAAAGGCGATGGTAGCGCGGTCCAGGGAGGCGCGCGCCCCTGTCCAGATCAAATCTCCGGCAAGCGAAACGCCATGCCCCCGCTCCCAGGGAGCGATGGCCCCCGTTATCTTCTCCGAGGCCGGGTTCTCCGCGGAGGCCTTAAGCCGCAGAACGCCTCGCGCCGTCTCCTCCGCGCGGCTGAGATTGCCATGGAAGTACGCCTCAAAGCCGTGGTCTCGTATGAGGAGTGTGACCAGCGAGGTATTGCGACTTTGCAGTTTAGCCTGGGTTTGCGAGGATACCTTTGTTTGCTCCTTGTCGAGCCTAATCCTTTGCACCTCGACGCGCGAGTAGGGGCGGCGGCCTCCTTCGGCGGTGAAAAACGCGCAATCGTGCAGCTCCAGCTGCTTGAAGCGGCTCAGATCTGCGAAAGCGACAGTAGCACCGGCAGTTTCGAGCCCTGAAAATGGTAGCTTGGACTTAAGCTCACGGCGATTGAAAACCACGCGAGGCGATTCAACGACGACTTTCTTGAATTCGATTCGTCCCCAAAGCAATGACCGCACTTTGAGAACGGCGGTGACCGATTTCGCCTCGATCTTGCCGATAGGCGAAAGCCGTGGCGTGCTAGCGAATTTCACGCCATTCGCTTCGATGGAAAGCGATGTGAAGCTTGCGACGCGAAGCGGCCCGTGCACAGTTACAGGCCCGCCGCTCCATGCCGTTAGGTTACGTATTAAGCCGTCGTGAAAAGCCCGGTCTTCGATCAGGAAAGGAAGAGCGGAGGCGAAAACGCCAGCGGCGATGGCTGAAACGGCCGCCGCAAAAGCGAGCCACCGCAGCGCGTATCGAAACTTTTTAGCGATTTCGTACATTCTTCACAAAATTCACGGGTAGACAGCGGCACCGAAGCTGCCGAAAATCTTTAGCATAGGGACCTTCCGCATCGCCCGGACTGGTTGTGTTAAGGTTTAGAAGCTTTTTTTGGCGGTGGCGAGTCCTTACTCTGGAGCTTTCACATGAAAACAGCACCTTTATGGTCTCCTGCCCCCGCAATCGCAGAAAACTCGCGCATGGCTCAGTTCATGGCGCAGATCAATTCGGCGTTCGGAACGAGCTACAGCTCGTTTGGCGGTCTGCACGAATTCTCCGTCCGCGAAATCGAAGCTTTCTGGTCGAAGGCTTGGGACTTCTTTGGCGTCATCGGCGATCGCGGCGACGGTCCGGTCTTTGCGCCGGGCAAGCGTTTCGAGGATGCAAGATTTTTCGAAGGTGCGCGGCTGAGCTACGCCGAAAACCTCTTACGCAAAAACGACGATAGCCCCGCGCTGATTTTCTGGGGCGAAAATAAAGTCAAGAGGACCCTGAGCTGGGCGGGATTGCATGAGGCGGTAAGCCGAGCGCAGCAAGCCTTGCGCGCTCAAGGCGTTCGCGAGGGCGACCGGGTTGCCGCGCTCATGCCGAACATGCCGGAGGCAATCGTTGGCCTGCTCGCGGCCACATCTTTGGGCGCCATCTGGTCGAGCGCTTCGCCGGATTTTGGCGTGGGCGGCGTCCTCGACCGCTTCGGCCAAATCGAGCCCAGGGTGCTCATCGCCTGCGACGGGTATTACTATAACGGCAAGACCATTCACGTTGGGGACAAGGTCTGCGAAATCGTCGAGAAAATCCCGAGCATCGAGCGCGCGCTCATCGTGCCGTATCTTGGCGATCCGGAGCCCATTATGAAACGCTGCGGCAAAGCGCAGTCTTGGGACGAGGCGCTTGGCGCCTTCGGGGCAAAGCCCGTCGAGTTCGCGCGGCTCCCCTTCACTCACCCTATCTATATTCTCTATTCGTCAGGCACGACGGGCACGCCCAAGTGCATCGTTCACTCCGCTGGCGGCGTGCTCATTCAGCACATGAAGGAGCATCAGCTTCATTGCGACCTTCGCGACGGCGAGCGGCTTTTCTACTTCACGACCTTGGGCTGGATGATGTGGAACTGGCTCGCGGGCGGCCTTGCAAGCGGCGCAACGCTTGTGCTTTACGATGGCTCGCCTTTCCATCCGGGCGGCCACATTCTTTTCGATTATGCCGATGAAGCCCGGATCAACGTGTTCGGCACATCCGCGAAATGGATCGATTCTGTCAAAAAGGCTGGGCTTCGCCCGCGCGATACCCATAATCTTTCATCCGTGCGGATGATAACGTCGACGGGCTCGCCGCTGGCACCGGAGAGTTTCGATTTCGTTTACGGCGCGATCAAGCCCGATGTGCAGCTAGCCTCCATTGCAGGCGGCACCGACATCTGCTCGTGCTTCGTGCTTGGCAACCCGCTATCGCCGGTTTACCGCGGTGAAATTCAAGGCCCTGGCCTTGGCATGGCGGTCGATGTTTTCGACGATGCGGGCCAGCACATGTCCTCCGGCAAGGGCGAGCTCGTCTGCACCAAGCCTTTTCCCGCCATTCCGGTGGGGTTCTGGAACGACCCCAGCGGCGAGAAATATCACAATGCCTATTTCGACCGTTTTCCGGGCGTGTGGCATCACGGCGACTTCGCCGAATGGACCGAGAATGGCGGCATTGCCATCCAAGGCCGGTCCGACGCGACGCTCAATCCGGGCGGGGTGCGCATTGGGACGGCGGAAATCTACCGCCAGGTCGAACAGCTCGAAGAGGTAAGGGAAGCCATCGTCATTGGGCAGGACTGGGATAACGACGTGCGCGTCGTGCTTTTCGTCGTGCTCCGCGAGGGGCTCACCCTGGACGACGAGTTGCGCCAGAAGATCAAAGCTAAGATCCGGTCGGGCGCAAGCCCGCGCCACGTGCCTGGCGTTATTCTCCAGGTTGCGGACATCCCGCGCACAAAATCCGGGAAGATAACGGAGATTGCCGTCCGCGATATCGTGCACGGCCGGGAGGTCAAGAATAAAGAGGCGCTCGCCAATCCTCATGCGCTCGACTACTATCGAGATTTCGAAGAGTTACATCGCTAGAAGCCCCCCTCTCCCCAGCCCTCTCCCCGAGGGGAGAATGAGTCTCCGGCGGTTGCGGCAGCGTCCTCTCTCCCCTTGGGGAGAGAGACAGAGTGAGGGGGGACTCACACGAGCATTCCATGATCTCTCCCATCGAGCTAACCCAAGAGCTCGTCCGCTTTGAAACGATCAATCCGCCGGGGAACGAAACACCCTGCGCCCGGCATCTCGGCCGCATTCTCGAAGCCGCGGGTTTCCAAACTCAATATGTCGAAATGGGTGTCAACCGGGAGAACCTCATCGCGCAGATCGGTGGGCGTGGCGGCCAGCTGCCGCTCGCGTTTACGGGGCATACCGATGTCGTGCCGCTTGGCGCTGTGCCTTGGAGCGTCGAGCCATTCGGCGCCGAAATCGCGGAGGGCAGGATTTACGGCCGGGGCAGCAGCGACATGAAGTGCGGCGTGGCGGCCTTCGTTTCCGCTGCGGTCAAGCTCGCGCCGAGGCTCTCTAGCACCGCTGGCGTTGCCTTCGTCATCACCGCTGGCGAGGAACGCGGGTGCGAGGGCGCTAAGCTCTTAGTCCGGCGGGGAGTTCTACCGCACGCCGGCGCGCTTGTCGTGGCCGAACCCACAGCAAACCGGCTGCTTGCCGGTCATAAGGGTGTGTTTTGGCTCGAAGCCACGGCAACGGGCGTCACTGCGCATGGATCGATGCCTGAAGAAGGGGTCAACGCGGTCTATAAAGCGGCGCGCGCGGCGCTTGCGCTCGCCGGTTTCGACTTTTCTGGCGACGCGCATCCTGTGCTCGGGCGGCCAACGCTGAATGTGGGCTGGCTGCACGGCGGACTGAATATCAACTCGGTGCCGGACGAAGCCCGCCTCGGGCTCGATGTGCGGATCGTGCCGGGAATCGACCGCGACGAACTGCTCCGCCGCTTCGAGAAGGCAACCGCCGGCGAGGTGACATTCGAGGTCAAAGGCACCTCGGATCCGGTTTGGACCGATCCGGGCGATCCATTTGTTGCCAGTGTTGCAGCGATCGTCCAGTCTGTAACGGGAAACGCTACCTCGATAGGAGGAGCGAGCTATTTCACGGACGCCGCTCCGCTGAAGCCAGGAATGGGCGATCCGCCCACCATCATCCTTGGGCCGGGCGAGCCGGCGCAAGCTCACCAAACCGATGAATATTGCACCATCGCCCGCGTCGAGGAGGCTGAGGCGATCTATTCGGAAATCATCGCGCGGTGGTGCAAACTTTAGCGTGTGTCCTGGCATATCGGCATCGCCGGGTTCCACCCCAACCCTCTACCAGCAAACTCGCCTTGGCGAGCTTGCCACTTAGAATGTCCGCATTCGCAAGCGAATGCGGATGGGGAGAGGGAGTCTGCCGCAGCCCTTCCCGCGAGGGGAGAGGAAGTTTCAGGCGTCCTCTCTCCCCATCGCGCTCGCTTGCTCGTGCGATAACGTTGAGACGCAGGCACGTCAAGGCGTGCCTGCGGGGAGAGAGACAGGAGGGCTTGAAGCTGTTTCCGCTTATATGGGGCAGACGCTAGAGGTACGGATCGCTGGTATCATTCGGAAAGCGGGGGCCAGATCGTCGCGCCCCTTCGGCAGGTCAAGCCTTGCCCATGCGATCCCAGAACGCTTTCACTTTATTGAGGAAGCCCACAGTCTCGGGGTGAGTGGAATCGGTGGAGGACTTCTCGAATTCTTTGAGCAGGTCCCTTTGCTTGCGCGATAAATTCTGCGGCGTCTCCACCTCGACCTGAACGTAAAGGTCGCCCGCAAGCTTCGACCGCAGCACAGGCATTCCCTTTCCGCGCAGGCGGAATTGCTTGCCGGTTTCGGTGCCTTCCGGCACTTTGACGCGGGCGCGGCCGCCATCGATGGTGGGCACCTCGATCTGTCCGCCAAGCGCCGCGGTCGTCATGGTGATGGGCACGCGGCAGAAGAGGTCCGCGCCGTCGCGCTGGAAGATGTCGTCGGGAAGAATCGACAAAAAGATATAGAGGTCGCCCGCAGGACCGCCCCGGATGCCCGCCTCACCTTCACCGGCGAGCCGGATACGCGTGGAGTCCTCGACGCCGGCGGGAATGTTTACGGACAGAACGCGCTCGCGCGTAACCCGGCCGCTTCCCGAGCAAACCTGACACGGCTTCTGAATGATCTCGCCGCGCCCCTGGCATGTCATGCAGGTACGCTCGATGGTGAAAAAGCCCTGGCTAGCCCGCACCTTACCAAATCCCTGGCACGTCGGGCAGGTTATTGGGCTCGACCCGGCTTCCGCCCCCGCTCCTCCGCAGGCTTCGCATGTCACAGATGCTGGAACGCGGATTTGCGCGGCTTTGCCCGCAAACGCGTCGGCGAGCGTGATCTCCATATTGTATTTGAGGTCGGAGCCGCGCTCCTTGGCGCTGCGCCCGCGCGTGCGCCGCCCGCCCATGAACTCGCCGAAAAGATCGTCGAAAATCTCGGACATGGAGGCCGAGAAATCGTTGCCGAATCCGTAGCCGGCGCCGTTCGCGCCCGCCCCCTCGAACGCGGCGTGACCGAACTGATCGTAAGCCGCGCGCTTTTGCGGATCCTTAAGAGCCTCGTAGGCTTCGTTGACCTCTTTGAAATTGACCTCGGCCGACGTATTTCCCGGATTCCGGTCCGGGTGATATTCTTTCGCGAGCCGCCGGAAAGCGCCTTTGATTTCGTGATCGGCTGCGCCCTTTTTCAGGCCGAGCACCTCGTAGTAATCGCGCTTCATGGTCAGTTTCTGAGATCCTTCGACATGCAAGGTTACCCGCCTGCAAGTTCAGCTTAGGCTTCCGAAGCATACTTAAGACATGGCGCGCCGTCATCCAAGCCGCGCGCGAAAAAAGGAAGAGCTTGAATGCTCTTCCTTCGTGCGTTCTTAGGCGGACTTCTTCTTGCCCTCGTCGTCCTTGACTTCTTCGAATTCCGCATCGACGACACCATCGGACGAAGCCGGGCTGCCACCTTGGCCAGCGCCGCCGCCCGCCGCCTGCGCGGCATCGGCACCGGCGCCAGCTTGCCGGTAAAGCGCCTCGCCAAGCTTCATGGCCGCCTTTGCGAGATCGTCGGACTTCGCAACGATCCGCGAGGCATCCTCGCCAGCCGCCGCCGTCTTAAGCTCGGCCATTGCCGCTTCGACCGCTTTACGGTCGGAGTCGGACACTTTGTCGCCAAGCTCCTGCAACGTTTTCTCGGTCGAGTGAACGAGCGCCTCGGCTTGATTTTTCGCCTCGACCAGCTCGCGCCGCTTCTTGTCCGTCGCGGCGTGCGTCTCGGCTTCTTTCACCATCCGGTCGATCTCGCTATCGCTGAGGCCGCCCGAGGCCTGAATGCGGATCGACTGCGCCTTGTTGGTGGCCTTATCGAGGGCCGACACATTAACGATGCCGTTCGCGTCGATATCGAAAGTCACCTCGATCTGCGGCACGCCGCGGGGCGCGGGCGGGATACCGACAAGGTCGAACTGGCCGAGCATCTTGTTATCGGCTGCCATCTCGCGCTCGCCCTGGAACACGCGGATCGTCACCGCGTTCTGATTGTCCTCGGCGGTCGAGAAAACCTGGCTCTTCTTCGTCGGGATCGTCGTATTGCGGTCGATAAGCCGCGTGAAAACGCCGCCAAGCGTTTCGATGCCAAGCGAGAGCGGCGTGACGTCGAGCAGGAGAACATCCTTCACGTCGCCCTGCAGCACGCCGGCCTGAATCGCCGCGCCCATCGCGACCACTTCGTCCGGATTGACGCCCTTGTGAGGCTCTTTCCCGAAGAAGTTCTTCACGATCTGCACGATCTTCGGCATACGCGTCATGCCGCCGACAAGCACGACCTCGTCGATTTCGCCTGCCTTCAGCGAAGCATCGCGCAGCGCCGCCTCGCACGGGCCAATCGTTTTCTGAACAAGATCGTCCACAAGGCTCTCGAGCTTTGCGCGCGTGAGCTTCATGGTGAGGTGCTTCGGCCCGCTTTGGTCGGCGGTGATAAACGGCAGGTTGATCTCGGTTTGCTGGGCGCTAGAAAGCTCGATCTTCGCTTTCTCGGACGCTTCCTTCAAACGCTGCAGTGCAAGCTTGTCCTTGCGCAGGTCGATGCCGTTCTCTCTTCTGAACTCGCTCGCGAGATAATCGACAAGCCGCATGTCGAAGTCTTCGCCGCCGAGGAACGTATCGCCGTTGGTGGACTTAACCTCGAAAACGCCGTCGCCGATCTCAAGAACGGAAATATCGAACGTGCCGCCGCCAAGGTCGTACACCGCGATGGTCTTCGATTCTTTCTTCTTATCGAGACCGTAAGAAAGGGCGGCAGCTGTGGGCTCATTGATGATTCGCAGAACCTCGAGGCCCGCGATCTTGCCCGCATCCTTCGTCGCTTGGCGCTGAGCGTCGTTGAAGTAAGCAGGAACGGTGATGACCGCTTTCTCAACCTTCTCGCCGAGGAATGCCTCGGCCGTTTCTTTCATTTTTTGGAGAATGAAGGCCGAGATCTGAGAAGGCGAATATTTCTTGCCATGGCTTTCGACCCACGCATCGCCATTGTCGCCACGGATGATCTTATAAGGCACGAGCCCTATGTCCTTCTTGACCATCTCGTCGTCGAAGCGGCGCCCGATCAGGCGCTTAATGGCAAAAAATGTATTTTCGGGGTTTGTGACCGCTTGGCGCTTAGCCGGTAATCCGATCAAGCGCTCGCCGTCGGCCGTGAACGCCACCATGGACGGTGTCGTCCTCATACCCTCTGCGTTTTCGATAACCTTTGGATGGCTACCTTCCATCACGGCCACGCAAGAATTGGTCGTGCCCAGGTCAATGCCAATCACTTTCGACATCGTTCAGAACCTCGTGCTGCTCACTCTAGCTGCGAGACGTCAAGCTGCTTGCAGCCAGCGACCCCGTATTTCGACTTAATGACGTCCGTCCCGCGCCGAGATGCTTATCTCGAATTGTTGAAGATATAGGGGAGCGCACAAGGCCGCGCAAGCGCTACAGGTGCACGAAGCCCTTGAGAAGGCGTTTCGCAAACAAGATATTGCACGCCGCCGGGCCGGGCTGCGCTTCGGCGGAGCTTGATTGTAGCGCCGAAGCCCCCAGACCGGAACTCAGTCTTCGGCGGAAGGCCAATCTGCGGTGCCGTCTGCCTCCTCACAGTCGAACGTTGTATCGGCCACAAAAGACGCTGGCACAGGGTGGCTCTCATCCTGAGAAAATATCGCGGCTTCCTGCTCTGGGGGCGCGGCCTCGGCGGGGGCGCCCAAGCTTTGCTCTGCGCCTTCGCTGGACTCAAGGGCAACGAGCACAGCGGGAGGTAAAGCACTCCTGCGCGCTGGTTCGCGCGCCCGCCAATCTGTGGGACTTAAGCGAATCGATCGGTGCTTTGGCATAGCTTGTTGCCCCCAATTCGATTGGACCAAATGCGCCTCATAGCAACACCCTCCCCTGCCGCCTGTTCCAGCAGCGAAGGAGCCAGTGCCCGCGGATGCTCCCGCACCGGCGCACGAATCTGACCCGAATATGTACCGAAAGCAGATGGTTTGCAATCGCGCCTCGCAACCGCCTGAAGGGAAGCCGGATTTGGCGAATTTGCCCTTGCGCCTCTGGCTTGAGAGCGCAATCATGAGAGATTGTTTTCCAGCACCGGCATAGGAGGGTTCATGAACGACATCTTGCCCAGCGCATTCGGCCCGGCAGGCCGCGCCACCCCCGTCCCTCAAGCTCCTGCCGGGCTTCTCCCTTACACAAGCTTCTCCAGACACGAACTCGACGCGATTTTCTCCCTTTACGGCGAGAAGGTTGCCGAAGGGGAGTGGCGCGACTACTCCATAGACTTCCTGAAAGACAGGGCAGTCTTTTCGATTTTCCGGCGCTCTTCGGAACGTCCGCTTTACCGGATCGAGAAGAATCCCAAGCTCAACAAAAAGCAAGGCGCTTATAGCGTCGTTGCAACCACTGGCCTCATTCTTAAACGCGGACACGACCTGTCGAAGGTCCTGCGCGTCCTCGATCGCAAGTTGCACGTCGTGGCGTTCTGACGGCGCCTGCGGACAAAAAAAGGCCCCGCTAGCGGGGCCCTTCGATGCGATGAAGCCGCTTATCTCCGGTCGCCGAACAGCTGGAGCAGAGCGATGAAGATGTTGATGAAGTCGAGATAGAGGCTCAACGCGCCCATAACTGCGCTGCGTCCGAGCGTCTCCTCGCCACCGCTGGCATAGGTGTAATAGTTAGACTTGAGCGTCTGGGTGTCGTAGGCGGTCAGTCCGGTGAAGATCAGAACCGCAAGCACCGAGATGGCGAACTGCAGGCCCGTCGAATGCAGGAACGCATTTACCACCGCGGCGATAACGACACCGATCAAGCCCATCATAAGGAAAGAGCCCATCGCGGTTAAGTCGCGCTTGGTCGTATAGCCCCAGAGGCTGACGCTACCGAAGGTCGCAGCAGTGATGAAGAAGATGCGCGCAATCGAGGTGCCCGTGTAGATCACGAAAATACTCGAAAGCGACAGTCCCATCAGCGCCGCAAAAGCCCAGAAGACCGACTGGGCCGTCGAGGTGCTCATTTGATTGACGCGCGCGGCGAAGAGAAAAACGATCGCGAGCGGCGAGAAGGCAATAACCCATCTCAGCCAGCTTACGTAAATTGCCTTGCCCAGAGCGGTCAGCATGAGACCGTTCGGAAGCCGTGCTACCGCCTCGGATGAGTCGGCCGTTACGGCCATCGTGTAAAACGCATAGGCGACGACGCCCGTGAGGACGAGCCCGATGCCCATGTAATTATAAACACGCACCATATAGGAGCGCAGACCCTCATCGATTGCGAAGGTGTCCGCGCGAGAGCGTGACGGTGAGTACGCTCTGGAGCTGTCGAAGTCTGCCATGTGTTTGGTCCCTGACTCTTTGAAAACCCTGAAGGTCTGCGCAAAAGGTCTTCCAGGTTTAAGCCCTGAACGGCCTGGAGCAAAGCCTCTTTGTCAGGCGGCCTGCTCTATCCTCGCCATCAAGACGTTCACTCGGAACGCAGATAGTACGCCGGTTTCGCTGACAGAACCCTTAGAGTTCCGGCAGCGCCCAGCGCCACGACGAATATGGTCTCAATGAGGGAGGGCTGCAATAGCGCCAGCACGGATAGACTGAAGCTCAGCTTCATTGCATAAGCAACCACCGCATAGGCGGCGATCAGCCCTAGCGCGGCAGCGATGAGCGAGACGCAAAGGGCTAGCGCGAGATACTCCAGCATATGAGCGGCAACGATGCGGCGTTTGCTTGCGCCGAGGGTGCGAAGAATCACGGCCTCGTAAATGCGCCTTCGCTGCGCCGCCATCAGCGCACCGGCCACGACCAAGGCGCCCATGATAAGCGTCACGCTGCCGGCGATACGCACTGCGCTCATAACCTTCTCGAAAACGCCGTTGATGGCGCCTAGCGCCTCCTTCACATCGATCGCCGAGACGGTGGGGTAGGCGGCCGCCACGGCTTTCAAGGCTTGGGCTTCGGCCTTTGGGTCCGCCGCGTGGCCTTCCGGCCAGCTCAAGGTCGCAAGATAGTTGAAAGGCGCCTTCCGGAGCGCACTTGCCGAAAAGATCATCACGAAATTGATGTCCATCGTGCCCCATTTCACCTTGCGTAAATTTGCGATCCTCGCTGTCAGGTTCCGGCCGACGACGTTCACGGTGACAGTATCGCCGGTCTTGAGGCCAAGCGTCTTGGCGATATCGGATTCGAAGGAGACGAGAGGTTCGCCCTCGTAACTGGGGTTCCACCATTCGCCCTCGACGATTTCGGAGCCGGCGGGCAAAGTGTCCGAATAGGTAATGCCCCTGTCACCGTTCACGACCCAATCGGCGGACGAGGGAATTTGGACCTGCTCCACCGGTACGCCCTTGAGCGCAACCAGCCTGCCCCGGAGCATCGGCGCGCTGGAAACCTTGGAGCCCGGCGCTTTTTGACCCAGCAAATCTTGGAAGGCCTGCAAATCCTGCTTTGGAACGCCGATGAAGAAATAGCTTGGGGCGCGCTCGGGGAGCCGCGATTTGATTTCATCGGTGAGCGATGCGTCGACGAGCGAAACGGCAGTGAGTAGCGTGAGCCCCGCCCCGAGCGACAACGAAATCGTACGCGCGAGGCTAGCCGGTCCCGCCATATTTGCCAGCGCAAGCGCCATTTCCGGCAGCTTCGGGCGCCTTACCGCCGAGGCCAGTAGGCGGATGCCCATGCCGGCGCCCCAGAAAAGAGCGAAAACGCAAAGCACTGCGGCGCAGGTGATTGCAGCGATAGTGCGCTCCTGCGAAAGGCCGATTGCTGCGATGGCAAGAAGGGCGGCAGCAACGAAAGCGGCGATGCGGTAGGCGAGAGGCGGCAGGCCGGAACGCTCGCCCGTACCGTCCCGGAAAAGCTCCGCCGCTCGCACCTCTTGAGCACGCCCAACCGGCCAAAGGATGAAGGGAACCGCCGTCAGCAGCCCGAAGAGAGCCGCAAGCGCGAGCGCGCTCCCCTGCAAGCCCGTCTCGATGTCAACCGGTACCAGCCCGCGCATCAAGCGTACTGATAGGAGAGGCGCCACCGCCGCGATTGCAAATCCGATTAAGATGCCAAGAACCGCCAAGAGGCCTATTTGAATGAGAAAAACGCGCAAAATCACCCGTTGAGAGGCGCCGAGCGATTTGTAGGTGGCGATGGTCAGCCGCCGCCGCTCGATGAAGCCGGACACCGCGTTTGCCACCCCGATGCCACCGGTCAGCATCGCGGTGAGCCCTGTCAGCGTCAAAAATTCAGTGAGCCGCTGCAGCATGTTCTTCACGCCCGGCGAGGGATCGGAGCTGTCTCGCGTGAGAAAGCCCGCCTCGGGGAAATGCCCGGCGAGGTCCTCCCTAAAGGCATCGGGTGCTGCGGCGCGCGTCTTGATCCGGTAGTTCCAGCGAACGAGGCTTCCCGGCTCGACAAGGCCGGTCTCCTTCAGCGCGCCCAGCGATAGCATGATGCGCGCTCCAAAAGCTGGGCCGGCAGCGAGCCGGTCCGGCTCGTGCCCAATAACCGCGGTGACGGGAAAGGAAGCGCGGCCAAGGCTAATGCTGTCGCCGGGGCTTATCTGCAAACGGTCGAGAATGGTGCGGTCGACGGCAAGGCCATTCTCGCGCATTAGGGAGTCAAGGCCCCGGCCTTCCTCGAATGTCACCGCGCCATAAAGAGGATAGGCGCCGTCGATCGCCTTCAGGTCCACAAGCGCAGACGCGCTTCCGTCCGGCTTGCGGGCCATCGCGCGCATGGTTGCGATCTCGCTGACCTCGCCGAGCGAGCCTAGATAAGCGCGTTCGCTAGCATTGGCCTGCCGGTGAACGAGCGTCGCCTCGACATCGCCGCCGAGCAGCTCTTTGCCTTCGCGCGCGATTGCATCCTGCATAGCGTCCGAGAGGCTGTTGATCGTGCCGATCGCTCCGGTTCCGAGCGCGATGCAAATGAGAAAAATGGCAAACCCGCCGATGCCGCCTCGCAAATCGCGAAACGCGAGCCTTAGCTCCAGCGGCAGGCGAAGGCGGCTTTCGAAGCCGCCGCCCCGGCTTTTTGTGACGGATGTCATGCGTAAGCCGTCTCGTGAATCGACCCAACGATCCGGCCATCGTGCATGACGACGGTACGCTCGCAGCGTGCGGCGAGCTGCGCATCGTGGGTGATCAAAACGAGCGTCGTGCCGAGCCGCCGGTGCAGGCCAAAAATCAGGTCCATGATTTGCTTGCCGGTCTCGCCGTCGAGATTGCCCGTCGGCTCATCGGCGAAAAGAATTTTGGGCTGCGCCGCAAGCGCGCGGGCCAGCGCTACCCTTTGCTGCTCACCGCCGGAGAGCTGGCCGGGCGCATGATGGTGCCGTGCGGCTAGCCCGACGCTGGCGAGCGTTTCTTCTGCGCGCTCGAACGCATCGGCGCGATTGAGGAATTCGAGCGGCAGCGCCACATTCTCGATCGCGGTCATTGTAGGGATCAGGTGGAAGGATTGAAACACGATGCCGATGGAACGGCCCCGTATTTCCGCAAGCCTGTCTTCGCTTGCCTGCGTGAAATCATGACCGGCAACGAGCACCTGGCCGGACGTCGCCGCTTCCAAACCCGTCATCACCATCAAAAGCGACGACTTTCCCGACCCGCTCGGCCCCACAAGCGCCACAGACTGGCCCTCGGGCACCGAAAGGTCTACACCACGCAAGATTTCTACGGGCCCAGCTCTACTCTTGAGCGTGAGCGTTACAGACTTGAGATCGATGACCGGCGAAGGGTGCCGGTGCGCGCCGCCCTGTTGCGGGGCCGCGGGTGAGGACGCAGAGGGAATGAGCAATGGCACACCGCTTCGATTTTGCTTCGCCGCGCCTGATATGGACATGGCTTTTGGCTTTTGCGACCGCTTCGATTGCGTTTCTGGCCAATCAGGGATCTGGAGCCCTAGGCGAACCGGCGCGGAACAAGGATGAAATCGTGATCCTTGCCTTCGGCGATAGCTTGATGGCGGGCTACCGCATTGCGCCCGATAAGTCGTTTCCGGCCCAGTTGCAGGCGGCGCTGCGCGAAAAAGGCTATCGCGTCCGCGTACTGAATTCAGGTGTTTCGGGCGATACCGCAGCGGACGGCCTTGCCCGCCTCGAATGGAGCCTGGATGAGAAAATCGATGGCGCGATCGTCGAGTTCGGGGCGAACGACGCGCTCCGCGGCATCGATCCTAAGATCACCGAGCGCTCGCTTGCGGAGATTCTAAAAGCCCTCAAGGACAAGCACATCGAACTTCTGCTTGCCGGGATGGAAGCCCCGCGCAATTGGGGCCCCGATTACGACGATGCCTTCCGGGCGATGTATCCACGGCTCGCTGCCGGATATGGCACGCTGCGCTATCCATTTTTCTTGAAAGATGTCGCGACGGTGCAGGGCCTCAATCTTGCCGATGGAATGCATCCCACCCCCGAAGGCATTGGCATTATCGTCCGGAATTTTCTTCCCGAGGCCGAGAAGCTCATTGCACGCATTATCGAAAAGCGCGCAATGAGCCACAGTTGAACCTACTTTTCTTGTTTTTCTCCAGCGGCAGCGGGAGCATTTTCATCGGGTTTTCCCGGTTGCGGCTTTGCCTTGAGGAAAGCGGTGCCCGAGTCTTCCTCTTCGTTCGCTTTCGTTGAATCGAAGCATTTGTAATATTTTGCCGGATCGTCGTTTTGAGCCGCGCAGTCGATGATAGGCTGCAGCTCGGCAACTTCTCCATAGAATTTGTAGGACGTGATCCCGTATCGGAACTCGCCGGTGGGATCCGCGCCGTAGCGATCCGTTTTCTCGTTCTTGAGGCCGGGTTCAACATCGAGGATTGCATCGATGAGGTCGTTGCCTTGAACGTAGTTGTCGGGAAGCTGATCGAAGGGACCGTCGAAATAGTTGTTCAGCATTGTGTTGCCGATGAAGTCGCCAATCAGAATTTGGCGATCCGCGAGCTTATCTTTGTAAAGCACGAAGCTCGTCCTTATGCCAATAGTGGCCGCCGGAGAGATGGATGAGGCGATGTATTGGTCCATTTTCGGGGTGCCGTTGAGAAGATATAAAAACGTCTTCGCGGTCTTGTTATACACGAGGAAGAATTGTACGCCGGACTCGTCCCAGGATGGGCCGATATAAACTTCGTCGGCCCTCAACATGCCTGGAGCCGGCTTTACGTCCGAAAGATCCGGGAGCGCAAACTCGACGGTTTTACCTTTCAAACTAACTTTGTACAGAAACTTATTGACCTGCGTGACTTGCACCCCATCGTCCGGACCCATTTTTTTGTAAAAAGGCTCGAGCGGCTGTCTCCAATAAGCATATTCGACGAAGTAAGCGAAATGCACTTTCCCGTCGAATTGATCAAAGGCATCGAACCTTATATTCCCGGCGTAGACGATGCCATTCAGAGGAAAAGTGAAATAATAGTAGCTTTCGGTTGGATAGACCGTCACCTTGGCCGGCAGCGCGTCGAAAACCGCCTCGAACACAGCGTTCGGGTTTTTCACGTCGAGGTCGTTCGGCTGCAGCAACTCCTCAATCATTTCCTGATTGGTATGCAATTTTAGCGGCGCCGCCGGTGCGGTGCAGGGCAAGAGCACGCTCAAGGCGGCGATAGCCGCAAAAGCGGATAATGGCTGCCCGAGCGGCTTCAGGCTGCGTAACACGTTCATTTTGGACCTTTCTTCTCCTCGGCACTGCACGGGATAGCAACGCTTTTTGGCGATGTCATGCCCCATCGATGGCACAGAAAAAGAAAGTGTATCAACGCTCCATTTGAATCTGGATTTTGCCACACTGTTTCCTATAATTCCTAATGCTGAGGAAAGGAACGGCAATCAGAGGATATGCTCATGAAGAAGTATGTGCTTGCGGTTGTAATCGCTTCCGGCGCGCTTTTCGGACTTTCCGCTCAGGCTGCGCCTATCTCTTCGGTTATCTCTGGCGTGCAGAGCCAGGTAGCAGGAAGCGCCGAGCAGGTGCGCCATTGCCGCTATTGGAGCGGCGGCTGGGGATGCGGTTGGGGTCATGGCCGTTACTGGAGCCATCGCCGCTGGGGTTCTGGCGGTTGGGGTCACAGCCGCTATTGGAGCCATCGCCGCTGGGGTTCCCACTGGTAGTCCTTTAATTTGCTGGAATTTGCTGGAACGGCCCCTCCGGGGGCCGTTTTGCATTGCGGCTTGCGGCCTTCCAACAGTCAGATCCCCCCACCTCCGCCCCGCACACAAGAAAGTTCCGCGGGACACCGTTTACGCTAGATTTTGCCATCTTCATCTATATAATCGTACGCGCCGAGGAAAGGAGCGACGAACATAGGATTTACTCATGAGCAAGTATGTATTCGCGATTGTAATCGCATTTGGCGCCCTTTTCGGCCTTTCCGTTCAGGCTGCTCCGATGGCTTCCGGCACGTCTGCCGTGCAAAGCCAGGTAAGTGGATCCGCCGTTGAGGTCCGCCATTGCCGCTACTGGAGCGGCGGCTGGGGCTGCGGTTGGGGTGGCCATAGCCGTTACTGGAGCCATCGCCGTCACGGTTCCCGCTGGTAGTCCTTTAAGTCGCTAGAACGGCCCCTCCGGGGGCCGTTTTTGTTTTAGTAGCGGGCAGGCCGTTTAACATCGCTAAGGGGCTGCGCATTTTGGCGGAAAGGCCAATCGCTGCTTCCCGCGGCAGGGTACTATGCGGTCAAATGACGAACCAAAACCGCCGGTGATTTCACCGGCTTCGTCAGCGCCCTCTTGAGCTGCCCCAAGGCTATCGGACCATGATTGGAGATGCGGCGTGCGCCTTTCGGGAGGCCAGCGTCAGCGCATTGCCCTGGCCCGCGCAATCTTGCGCAACGCCCCCATTCTTTTGCTCGACGAGGCGATCAGCGCCCTCGATGCGGAATCGGAGCGGCTCGTTCAACAGGCGCTCCCCGCGTTCAGCCAATCGCGGACGACGCTCGTGATCGCCCACCGGCTTGCAACGGTGAAAAACGCCGATGCGATCTGTGTGATGGAGGACGGCGAAATTATCGAAACAGGCACTTACGCGCGGTTGCTCGCGCAAAACGGCGTTTATGCGCAGCTTTGCCGTTCGCAGATGCTTACGCCAGGCGAGCAAGAACTGTCTCTCCCGGCCGGGCCGGGGGCAGCGCAGTTTCCAACTGGGACGCCGCCCGATGCCGCCTACTCGCGCTGCAAGGCACGATTGACGACGAGGTTCGCCCATCCATGGGATTTGAAGTCGCGCTTGATTTCCGCCGGATCGTAACGCGTTTCAAGCCACTCGAAAAAAGTCATCGGTTCGGCGCTGTTATCCGCCATATAACGCTCGAAAAGGTAATCGAGCACGCCGGTTTCGGATTTCCTGAAATGCCCAAATTTCAGGCTAAGCTGCTTCACTGCCTCTCGGATGGGCTTACCTTCTTTCATGTACATAAAAAGGGCGGCCATCAGGCCCGCCCGATCCGCTCCCGACTTGCAATGAAGAAGAATCGGATATTCGAGCTCATTGAATAGCTTTCTCGCTTCATGAATCACTTCGACAGGGGGCGCCATCCGTGACCGCAGCTGAAAATTGACGAGCTTTATGCCGTGGCGGCGGCAGGCCTCGACTTGCAGGCGATAGCTGCCGCAATCGCGCTCTCCCCGCAGATTCACGATCGTTTTGATGCCTTTGCGGGCGTAATATGCAATTTGCGCCGGGCTCGGCTGAGCCGAACGCCAGACGCCGGGCGCGACCTCGTGCCGGTTTGCGTAGATCGCGCGGAAAATATGATGATCTACAAAAAAAAGATCGAAATAATCCATAACCTTAGAAACCCAGCCGGGAGCGTGCGTACCGGCGCGGATACGAAAGGCCCGGTATTTTTGCGAAAGCGCACGCGAATAAGGTTTGCTAAAGCGCTTGGCGTAGACGATAGGATTTTTCATTTAGTCCGCTAGCTAAAGTGCACACAGAGGCCTTCTTTGTATACCACGCCGGGTCTACCAAGCGGCGCAATTCCTTGCAAGCGGCTATTCACGCCGTCACTGCAGGACGAACCGGCCATCTAGATAACGGAATTCCGCCGGATCGATCAGCTGTTTGCCGCATACTCTCACGCGATTGACCTTACCGTCGAGATTGCCGTTCCAGAATTCCAAAAATCTTAGAAGCTTAGGAAAACGGGGAGCCATATCGTAATCCTGCCAAATGAAAGACTGCAACAAGGCTGGATGATCTGGCATATGGTACAAAATTTCCGCCGTCGTGAGGCGATAGCCCTTAAGCTGCGCGATGAAATCCTCGCCGGTCATGGACACGTTCCTTTCTGGGGCGTAACTGACGCCCATCGTCCACGGTACCGCAAAACTCGGGCCAATTTCAAAAATTATCGCTATAAATCAGCGCATTAGCAGCGAGCGGGGCTTGCTGCTGCCAGCGCAGTCACAGATTGGCCCAGCCGCGGAGCTCGCGTTTGACGATGCCCAAAAGCGCAGCGATGCTGGCGGGCGTATCGTTGAGGCACGGCAGCGCTGCGTATTTGCCGCCGCCGTTCTCATGAAACGTTTCGGCGCCCCGGATCCCCATTTCCTCGAGCGTTTCGATGCAGTCTGCGGCAAAGCCCGGCGTGATGACGGCAAGGCTCTTCACTCCGCTTTTCGCAAGCTGTTCGATCGTCTCAGCGGTGTATGGGCGAAGCCACTCGGCCCGGCCGAAACGTGACTGGAAAGTGAGCAGCAGACGCTCTTGCGGCCAGCCCAGGGCTTCCCTCAAGAGCCGAGTGGTTTTTGCGCAATGGCAATAATAAGGATCGCCTTTTTCGAAATATTCCATGGGCAGGCCGTGAAAGGAAGCGATGACAACCTCCGGCTCGAAATCGAGCACGGCGAGGTTTTCGCGCAAAGACGAGGCAAGCGCGCCGATATAGGCCGGATCGTCGAAATAGGGCGGCACGACCCGGATCGCAGGCTGCCAGCGCATGGTTTTGAGCGCATCGAAGGCCTTATCGCATGCGGTTGCGGCGGTCGCCGCCGAATATTGCGGATAGAGCGGAAACAGGAGTATGCGGTCGCAGCCCGCACGCTGCAGCGCTTCGAGGCGGGACTTGATGCTGGGATTGCCGTAGCGCATGGCCCAATCGATCTCGATGCGGGGATCTTTCGTGAGTAAAGCCGCGATCCGTTCCGACTGGCTGCGCGTGATCGTGCGAAGCGGCGACTCATTGCGCTCCTTATTCCAGATCGACCGGTACGCTTTGCCGGAGCTGAACGGCCGCTTCGTGAGCACGATGGCGTTGAGCACGAACCACCAGATCGCGGGATTGACCTCGATAACGCGCCGGTCGGAAAGGAATTCTTTCAAATAGCGGCGCATGGGCCAATAGCTTGTGGCGTCCGGCGTTCCGAGATTGATGAGAAGCACCCCGATGCGGCCATACCCGACAGCCGGGTGCCCGGCGGGCGCGGCGGCGGGCACGCTTACAGGTGAAAAGCGCTCAGGCAATTCATTCATGCAGCCGTCTCATGCGCTCGCGGGGCAGCAATCATGGTTTCTCGATTAGAAAGGATAAGCGATCGTCCGCGTTCACCGGGGCCACATCGATGACTTCATACTCGGCAATGCCGTTCTGGCTAAAAGGATCGCTTCGTAGAATTCCGTCGAGCTGGGTGCGTTCCATTGCAGCGGCGAGAATGAATCCGCCGGTCCTCGGCCTTTGGGGCCCTGAAAGGAGAAAATTCCCGGCCGCATAGTTCTCTCTGAGCCAGTGCCGGTGCCCCTCGATGTGCCTATCGACATCCGCAATCGGGAGCTTATAGCGAAGGACTACAGCATACATTTAGGCCTCCTATTTCAGCCCTTTGCCGCGATGGCTTCGGCCATGGCGAGCGTCTGCCGGGCGATATCGGCGTGCAGCAGCTCCACCATGCGTCCATCGAGGCTGATCGCGCCTTTGCCTTGATTTTCGGGCAGCGCGAAAGCATCCACGATCTTCTTCGCGGCCGCCACCTCTTCGGCTGAAGGCGAGAACACCTCGTTGCAGGCCGCGATCTGGTTGGGGTGGATAAGCGTCTTTCCATCCATGCCGAGCGCGCGGCCTTGGAGGCATTCGGCCCTAAAGCCCGCCTCGTCCGAAAGGGAATTGTAGACGCCGTCAACCGCTGTCAACCCGAATGCGCGCGCGGCGGCGACCGTGAGCGAGAGCCACGCGAGGAGCGGCAGCCTATCGGCCTGCGCCAAAGCGCGTGTCGCCTTTATGAGATCGTTCGTCCCCAGCACGAAGCACGTCAGCGGCAACTCCGCCGAAGCCGCAGCTTTCGCAATCTCCCGCAAATTGAGAATCGCGAGCGGCGTCTCGATCATTGCCCAGAGCGGAATCTTGCAATCGGAAGGCGCGTTCTTGCGCGCATGCTGCAGATCTTCGGGCGTTTCCACCTTCGGAATGAGGATCGCGTCCGGCTTTGCCTCAAGCGCCGCCGCAAAATCCGAAGGCCCGTAGGGCGTGGCAAAGCCATTGATGCGGATGACGGTCTCGCGCGGCCCGAAGCCTCCGGCTTTCACCGCCTCGCATACTTGGGCGCGCGCCAAGTCCTTCGCATCGGGCGCAACCGCGTCCTCAAGGTCAAGGATCAGCGCGTCGGCGGGCAGCGTCTTAGCTTTGTCGAGGGCGCGCGCGTTCGAACCCGGCATGTACAGCACGCTGCGGCGAGGCCTCATAGTCGATCTCCTTAACTTTCTGCTCTTTTGACTAGCGCCCCTGCAAAAGCGGCTTATATGCCACGAACTCCAGCAAAACTGAGCGCAAGCCCCGCGGTGGCATATGGCGAAGGTGTTATCGATTTCATCCCAAGTCGTCTACGGCCATGTCGGCAATTCCACCGCGGCGTTCGTGTTGCAGCGCATGGGGCAGAACGTTTTGAGCCTGCCCACCGTGCTGCTCTCGAACCGGCCCGGATATAGGGCGATGGCAGGCGAGCGTATCGATCCCGTCAAGCTCGACGCGATGCTCGAAGCGGCGGCAAACAATGGCTGGCTTGCCGGAATGGATGCGATCCTGACCGGTTACGTTCCCACGGCGGAGCACGCGGCGCTCTGCGAGAGGTGGATCGCGAAGATCAAGTCCTTGACTCCGCATGCAATTTATCTCTGCGATCCGATCATCGGCGACGAGCCTGCGGGTATTTACATCGGCGAGGAAGCGGCGCAAGCGATAGGCGAAAAGCTCGTGCCGCTTGCCGATATTCTCACCCCGAACCTTTTCGAGCTTGAATGGCTTGCGGGCTGGAGCGTTCCCGATGCCGCCGCGGCGGTGGACGCCGCGCGGTCTCTGCAGCGCCCTGCACTGCTGGTGACCTCTGCGCCCGCGGCCGCGCAGCATATGCTCGCTAATATCCTCGTCGAAAAAAACATCGCTGCAGCAACGGCTTGCCCGCGCGAGACGGTACACGCGCGCGGCACCGGAGACTTCTTTGCGGCGAATTTCCTGGCGCA
Organism: Rhodomicrobium sp.; assembly: GCA_052144215.1. Lineage (GTDB taxonomy): Bacteria > Pseudomonadota > Alphaproteobacteria > Rhizobiales > Rhodomicrobiaceae > Rhodomicrobium. The sequence goes on along the minus strand of JBKQQS010000017.1, from coordinate 12,565 downwards.
TCGGCTGAACGGTTTGAGTAATAAAACCGCGCTCCAGGCCGCCACCGCCGCAATGAGCCTCGTTCTGGCCGCCAGCAAAGGGCGCGGCGAGCTTGCTTTGATTGAAACGCAAGCAAGCTGGGCGCAAACCCCTCCGCTGCTTGCCCCGCTGGCCCGTTCGGCTATTTGAACGCGCAGCCGGACTGCAAACCCAGCCGCTTGAAGATCATCGCGGCAGGGCAAAAGCCCGTAAATCCGGCCTGCAGCATGTTCAACCCGGCGAAGGCCGTCAGCAGATACCAATATTCACTATAAAAGTACCCCAGCCCCAAGCTGAGGAGGACCATGAAGCCGGCGAAGCTCAGGACCGCCTTGTCGATCGTCATCCGCTGTTACCTTCAGGATGTGAGAGGCTCGAAAGCCCGCCCAGTTTTTCCGCTAAAGCTTAGGCGCATGCTTTGACGCCGGTCAAATCGCAACGATCCGCTGTTTAGGATTGCTGTACAAAAGCACAATTGCCCGCCCGCTTCGATGCCGCTTACCCGAGGCGCCATGATAGAGAAAAGCGCCTTACCGAAACTTTAATTTGAGTTATGGTATTGATAACATGGGAGAATACCGAAAGCAGCAACGACTCGCGATCGCAAGCCGAGCGTGTAGTTCTTGGTTAACTTGCGAATAAAACATGTTTAACGGACTTTTTGAAATGCACTTTTTGGGGCAAAAACGCGAAAAATTTGGTTTTTAGCGGCGTGAAGATAAAAACGCGCACCCCCGTTTACCACGCCAATATTAACCACGCCGCGGCGCCGTGAACATAGCCGCAAGCCGGATGAAACCTATGACCGCATCAAGCGCCTTGCGCGCGGGCCTTACCTAGAGGTCTTTGCGAGGCAATCTAGGCCGGGTTGGGATGCCGTAGGGAAAGAAGTGGCTCCACCCGCAACAGGCCCTCAAATATATCGCGTTCAACGCAGCTCGAATTAAGCTACGCAGGTGCAAGGTAGCCAGCCCCTTTCTATCTGGGGGGGGCTGGGTTTTTCCCAAGGGCGATTTTCTGGGTGCCGTCGCCACAAGAGCCAAAGGCGATACGTGCGGCATTATCTCTTCGGACTAATGCTCCTATATGCTGAACAGCAAGCACGGAGCAGCAAATGGCTGACGCAGTCGTATTCTACAGTCACGCAAGTGGTGCATCAGGCAACGAAGAAAATTGGTATAAACTTGTCACTCCGGATGACGGCACCGAACCCTTTGTCGAGCATGCATGGGTTATTCATAACGCTGATGGAGAAACAGAATTTAACGGCGAAAGCAGCATATCGGTCTCAGATTTCCTGTCTGAAGAATACCCCGAGGACGCAAAAATGTGTTTGCGCCGGCTTTTGGGATCGAAATCGTCAGGATCGTCCGATGCCTAAAGGACCAAGGCGAAAGCCGCGAACATAACGCCAGAGCAACGTGCTGAGATTGCCGCGCCGATTGTTAGTTAGGTGCGTTTGCGCCATAATACCGGAAATCTAAAATTCTTCAGAATTAGGGGCCGGTAGAAGCAGTTGCGGGAATGACGAAAAAAGGGACCTGGGAGCAGGTCAAGAAGATAGTTACGAAGCCGATTAATATGTGCCGGATCATAGCGCGACCTCAAGTTTATCCAGGTTTCCGGCGTTTGCACCAAAATATAGCTCACAAAAAACTATACGGATCGACATCCACATGCAGCCTGACGCTGCCCTTCGGATGCTCCGCGCCGTCGAGCCAGGCGCGCAAATACCCCTGCAAATCCGCCTCGCGCGCCGCCTTCACCAGCAACCTCTGCCGGTGCCAGCCGCGGATCACGGCCAGCGGCGCTTCCACCGGCCCCAGCACCTGAATAAGCCGCGCCTCGGGCGCCGCCAGCGCCAGCGCGCGCGCGTAAGCCTCGGCCGCGTGCTTCTCCTTGGCCTGCACCACGATGGCGGCGAGCCGGCCGAAAGGCGGCAGCCCTGCCTCCTCGCGCGTGGCGATCTCGGCCTCGTAAAACGCGTCCCGGTCGCCGGTGACGAGCGCCTGCATCACCGGATGCTCGGGATAATGCGTCTGGATCAGCCCGCTGCCCGGTGCGCCGAAGCGCCCTGCCCGGCCCGTCACCTGATGCAAAAGCTGGAAGGTGCGCTCGCCCGCGCGCGGGTCGGCGGTGGCCAAGCTTAGATCGCCGTCGACCACGCCCACGAAGGAAAGCTGCGGGAAGTTGTGGCCCTTCGAGACGAGCTGCGTGCCGACGATAATGTCGGCCTCGCCTGCCGTGATGCGGGTAAGGATTTCGCGCAACGCCGCCGTGGTCGGCACGAGGTCGCTCGACAGCACGCAAGTGCGCGCCTCCGGCCAGCGGTTCTTCACCTCCTCCAAGACGCGCTCGATGCCGGGGCCGGAGGCTGCGAGCATGCCCTCGCGGTGGCAAGACGGGCACGCCTTCGGGAAGGGCAGCGTGAAGCCGCAATGATGGCAGATGAGCCGGCCGCGCAGCCGGTGCTCGACGAGATAGGCCGTGCATTGCGGGCAGGTGAAGCGGTGCCCGCAAGCGCGGCACAGCGTCAGCGGCGCGTAGCCGCGGCGGTTCAGGAACAGCAGCGCCTGCTCGCTTTTGCCGAGCGCGGCGTTCACCGCATCGACAACCGGTGCGCTGAGCCAGGTGCCATTTTCGGGCGGCGTGACTTTGAGATCGACCGCCTGGACATGCGGCAAGGCATTGCCCGAGAAACGCGCGGGCAGCACCGCATGCGCATAGCGTCCGCGCCGCACATTGACGATGCTTTCGACCGACGGCGTGGCGGAGCTGAGGATGATCGGGATTTTGCTCAAAGAGGCGCGCACCACGGCCATATCGCGGGCCTGATAGATGACGCGGTCGTCCTGTTTGAAGGAGGAATCGTGCTCCTCGTCCACCACGATGAGGCCGAGATCTGCAAAGGGCAGGAACAGCGCCGAGCGCGCGCCCGCCACCACGCGCACCTCGCCTTCGGCCACGCCGCGCCAGACGCGCGCGCGCTCTTTGGCGGAAACGGCGGAATGCCATTCGGCGGGGCGGCAGCCGAAGCGGCCCTCGAAGCGCTCCAGGAATTGGGTGGTCAGCGCAATTTCGGGCAGAAGGATCAGCACTTGGGCGTGCTCCTGCCGCAGGGCCTCCGCGACGGCTTCAAAATAGACCTCGGTTTTGCCCGAGCCGGTCACGCCGTCGAGGAGCGTGGGCGCGAACCCGCCTTTAACGATGGACGCGCAGAGCTGGGCGGCGGCCTGCGCCTGACGCTCACTCAAGGAGGCTAGCGCGAAATCGGGCTTGGGGGCGGGCGGGCGCGCGCGCGGAAGCGCGGCGCGGATCAAGGCTTGCGCCTCGGCCAGCCCATCGATGACGGCCGCGCTGACCTTGGCCGCATCCATCAGTTTTTTCTTGGACCGCACCGCGCCGTCTTGCTGGACGCCAAGCACGCGCTCGCGCGCCGCGGTCATGCGTGCGGGTGCAGCGCCGCCGAGCTGGAAGCCCCAGCGCGGTTCCTCCGCCTCGAACACGAGCCGCGCGCTCATCATCATCTGCAGCACCATGCCCTTCGGCGCGAGTGTGTAATGGGCGACCCAATCGGCGAAGGCTAAATTGATCTGCGGCAGCGGCGGGGTGTCGAGCGCCGCGATCACCGCTTTGAGCTTCTTCGAATCGAAGGGCTTGGCGCAGCCTTCGGCCTCGCGCCAGACCACGCCGATGCGTTTCATCGGCCCGAGCGGAACCACCACGAAGGCGCCGGGCTGCAGCGCCTCCCCGTCCGTGACCGCATAGGTGTAAGGCTCGCTGAGCGCGAGCGGCAGCAGCACCGGCACGGTGCGGGAAGCGGCAAGCTTGGGGCTTGCGCGTTCAGGCGCGTCCATATCGAAAAGGGAAAGCTCCGCGGGCAGCATCGCGCGAGATTCGCCGATGCGCCGCGTAATTGCAACCCTGCTGCGTGCCATGTGGAAGACTGCGCTCTTGGGGAACGCACTCGCAGGTTTTTCAGCGGACGTTCCTTCTTGTATGACCGCTGAGAGGGCGCGCATCACGCCCGCGGTTTTGACATGACTACTGAAATCCGGTATTGATATGAATGAAAACGATTTTGAGTGGGACGAGAAAAAGGCGGCGCGCAATAACGCGGAGCACGGCATCAGCTTTGAGGTAGCCCGGTACGTTTTTGACGACCCAACTGCTGTTGAGGAGCTAGACGGCCGGGAGCATTACGGCGAAGATCGTTATAATATCACTGGCATTGTTGGCGGTCGCCTTCTTGTCGTCACGTATACAATCCGCAGGCGGACTCGCATTATCTCCGCGAGGCTCGCTGCGCCACATGAACGAAAGCGCTATCATGAAAAAGCCCGCAATAGTCACCCCTGAGAATTTCGATTGGTCGCGTGCCGATGCGATGACCGATGAAGAGATCCTAGCCGCCGCGCTCTCCGATCCCGACGCCCAGCCCTTAACTGAGGAACAGCTTGCGCGCTTGAAGCCGTTCTCGCCTGCGAAACGTCTGCGCATGAGGCTGCATCTTACGCAGGAAGAATTCGCCAAGCGTTACGGCATTCCGCTCAGCACCTTGCGCGATTGGGAGCAATACCGCACTGAACCCGATCAAGCGGCGCAGTCCTATATCGTCGCGATCGAGGCCTTTCCGGAGGCTATCGCCGAGGCATTGAGCAAACACCGGCAGCTCGAGCCCGCATAACCGGGCAGCCTATGATTACAGGAATGGCCGCAGCATAAGTTCGAGGCCCAGCAGCAGGAGGCAGATCAGGAACCAGCGCCGGAAGGCCACAAGGCTAATGCGCTGGCGGATGCGCTGCCCCGCCCACATGCCAAGAAGCGCAGGCAGCACGGCAAGCGCCGAAGCCCCAACATCGCCCGCCTGAAAAGCCCCGCGGCTGGCCAGCCCGGCGCCAAGCGCGATCGTCGAGACCGTGAAGGAGAGCCCGAGCGCCTGGATGAGATCGTCGCGATGAAGGTTCAGCGCTTGCAGGTAAGGCACGGCGGGAATGACGAAAACTCCGGTTCCTCCGGTGACGAGGCCCGTGGTGAGGCCCACGAAAAGGGAGAGTTTGCGCTCTCCGCGCGCCGTCACCTGCCAATGCCACGAGAACAGACCCATCGCCGCATAAATCGCTAATGCAGCTCCCAAGGCCATCGCGGTCCATCCCGCGTTGCCGCCTGCGATGACGCCTGCGCCAGCGAGGGTTCCGGCAACGATCCCAAACAGCATCGGCCAAAGCCGGGCTGCCAAGGCGGCGAACCGCGGACCTGCGAGCAATTGCCAGATATTCGTGACGAAAGACGGCACGACGAGAAGCGAAGCCGCGGCAACCGGCGGCATGATCGTGCCGAGAAGGCCCATCGCGACGGTGGGCAGCCCCATGCCGGTGACGCCCTTGACGATGCCGGCGAGGAAGAAGGTGAGCGCGATGGCCGCGATCTGCGGGAGAGAGATGCCGGTCATGCCCATGATTTAGCGCGGGCCGCGCGGCGGGCACAACCGCCAATGCGCTCAGCCCTTATGCGTGGAGAGCAAGAGGCTCGTCTCGGAGCTGGCGATGCCTTTCATCTCGCGGATGCGGCGCAAGGCTTTGTCGAACGCATCGAGTCCGTCCGTCTTAAGTTCCACCACCAAGTCCCAGCGCCCATTGGTCGTGTGCACGGCGGTGACCTCGGGAAAGCGCTGGAGCGCCTTCAACACCGGCTCTGAGCGCTCGCCCTCGATCTCGATCATCATGATGGCGCGGACGCGGTCCGGCTCGGCCCCGGTGCTGGTCTCGATCGTGAAACCCGCAATCGTTCCATCCTCGATCAGCCTGTCGAGCCGTTTCTGAACCGTTGCGCGGGAAACTTTGAGGATTGCGGCAAGCGACGCGACGGGAAGCCTCGCATTCCCATGCAAGAGCGAGAGCAGCTTACGGTCGGTGTCGTCCATGTCCACGCCCTGACAGTTTGCTAACTCAATATAGCAATTTGCCCGGAATTTCGAACCCTTCAAGCAACTTGCGAACTGTAAGATAAGCAGAATCCGGGCGATACTGATCCTGAGGTTAGCTCAATCGCAGCGGAAACGAACGATGTCTGAGACGCCAACATTTCTTATGACGGACTCAAGCCACTTCGAAGTGTCCTACAAGATCAATCCTTGGATGACACCGGAAGCCTGGCGGAGGGACGAGGCGCTCAACCGGGCGCAGGCGCGCGAGGCGCAGCGCCAGCTCGCCGAAGCTCTCCGGCAAACCGGAGCGCGTGTCACGATCATGGACGGCGTGCCGGGGCTGCCCGACATGGTCTTCCCCGCCAACGCGGCAGTCGTTCTCAATGGACGCGCCATGGTTGCACGCTTCCGCCATTACGAGCGGCAAGGCGAGGAGCGGCATTTCTTCAGCAAGCTTATGCAGCTTAAGGAGGCCGGCCTTTTGACGGATGTGGCACGGGCGCCGAAAGGATGCTGGCAGGAAGGCGCCGGCGATTGCATATGGGATGCATCGCGGCAATTATTTTGGGCCGGTTTCGGTCCGAGGTCCTCGTTCGAGGCGGCCGCCGCCATCAACGACTATTTCGCGGCGCCGGTCATTCCGCTGGAGCTGGTTTCCGGCAAGTTTTATCACCTCGACACCTGCTTCGTTCCCTTGAGCGGCGGCGAGCTGCTTTATTACCCGCCGGCCTTCTCGAAAATGTCGCTGTCCGTCATAAAGGACCGCGTTCCGGCACACGCGCTCATCGAGGCCAGCGACGAGGACGCGGAGCGTTTCGCTGTCAATGCCGTCAATATCGGGCGCGAGATCGTGATGGCGGAGCCCGCGCAGCGCCTCACAGACGAGCTGAAAGAGCGCGGCTACACCGTCGCGCCTGTGCATCTGCGCCCGTTCATCATGTCGGGCGGCGGCGCTTATTGCATGACGCTCAGGCTCGATCTGAAAAGCTTCACCCAGGACCTGTCCAAAGGATAAATCGCCATGGCCTTCGACACCTCTCCAGCCATTCCGGAGCGCGCTTTTTTGGCATCGCAAGATTTTATAGAGGCCGAGAACGAATACGGGGCCTCGAATTATAAGCCACTGGATGTGGTCTTGAGCCGGGGCGAAGGCATTTGGGTCTGGGATGTCGAAGGCAACCGCTATCTCGATTGCCTGGCAGGATATTCGGCTGTCAATCAGGGCCATTGCCACCCGAAAATCCGCGATGCCCTCATCGCGCAAGCCTCGCGGCTGGCGCTTACCTCGCGAGCGTTCCGCAACGATCAGCTCGCCCCTTTCTGCGAGGAGCTTTGCAAGCTCACGCACTCGCATAAGGTCCTGCCGATGAATACGGGCGCCGAGGCGGTCGAGACGGCGATCAAAGTGGTGCGCAAATGGGCCTACGAGGTGAAGGGTGTGCCGGCCGGCTGCGCGGAGATCGTCGTCTTCGCGAACAACTTCCACGGGCGCACCGTCTCCGTCGTTAGCTTCTCGACCGACCCAACGGCGACAACGGGCTTCGGACCCTTTACGCCGGGCTTCAAGATCGTCCCCTTTGGCGACACCGAAGCGCTTGAAAAGGCGATTGGGCCCAACACGGCCGCGGTGCTGATGGAGCCGATCCAAGGCGAGGCCGGCGTGATCGTACCGCCCGCCGGGTATGTGCGCGCCGTCCGCGAGTTATGCACGCGCGAGCGCGTCATATTCATTCTCGACGAAATCCAAACCGGGCTCGGCCGCACCGGCAAGCTGCTCGCCGAGGAGCACGAAGGCGTCGAGGCCGATATGACGCTGCTCGGCAAGGCATTATCTGGCGGGTTTTATCCCGTCTCCGCCGTGCTATCGAGCGTGGAGAATCTCGGCGTGCTGAAGCCCGGCGAGCATGGCAGCACGTTTGGCGGCAATCCGCTTGGCTGTGCGGCCGCCCGCGCGGCGCTGCGCGCGATCGCCGAAGAGGGCATGGTGGAGAATGCGGCCCAGCAAGGCGCCTATCTGCTTGAGGGCTTGCGGGCTATTCCGAGCCGCGCGGTGAAAGAGGTGCGCGGGCGCGGCCTGATGCTGGCCATCGAGCTGCACCCGGATGCAGGCGGCGCGCGCCGTGCCTGCGAGGCGCTGCTCCGGCGCGGCATCTTGTGCAAGGACACGCAGCTGCACACGATCCGCATCTCGCCGCCGCTGGTGATTACGCGGGCGGATATCGATTGGGCGCTCGGCCATTTCGAGGCCGCGCTCAGGCAGCCCTGCTAAGCAAAGTCTGGCTTCTGGCTGGGACGGCTCAATTCCAACCGATAAGCCGCGTCCAGTAGCGGAGCGAAAGCGGGCCGCGCCGCTCGCAAGGATTGGTGCCCGCGAGGCCGGAGAGGATCGGATCGGCGGCGTCTTGGGACGTGAAGAGTTCCGCGCCGGGCACAAGCTTTTCCCGGCAAGCGCGTTGGACAAGCTCCGCCCGGCGGATATTCACAAGCCATTCGGCGTCCCACACCCGCGCCTTGTCGCCGGACGCGGTAACGATGCGCGCGCCATCCGGGCTGAAAGCCGCGCTACTGACGCCATAGCCATGGCCTTGGAGCGTGAGCAGCGCCTGCCCGCTCTTGGCGTCCCAAAGTCGCGCCGTCCCGTCGTCAGAGGCGGTGACGATGCGCGCGCCATCCGGGCTGAAAGCCGCGCTCAAGACCAACTCGTCATGGCCTTCGAGGGTGAGCAGCGCCTGCCCGGTTTTCGCGTCCCACACCCGCCCTGTCTTGTCATAAGAGGCAGTGACGATGCGCAAGCCGTCCGGACTGAAAGCCGCGCTCATGACCAACTCGTCATGGCCTTGGAGCGTGAGTAGCGCCTCGCCGGTTTTTGCGTCCCACACCCGGGCGGTCTTGTCCGCTGAAGCGGTGACGATGCGCGCGCCGTCCGGGCTGAAAGCCGCGCTCGTGACCCCATCGTCATGGCCTTGGAGGGTGAGCAGCGCCTGCCCGGTTTTGGCGTCCCACACCCGCGCCGTCTTGTCCTCGGAGGCGGTGACGATGCGTGCGCCGTCCGGGCTGAAAGCCGCGTTCAAGACCTCATTGTCATGGCCTTGGAGGGTGAGCAGCGCCTGCCCGCCCTTGGCGCCCCACACCCGCGCCGTCTTGTCCCAAGAGGCGGTGACGATGCGCGCGCTATCCGGGCTGAAAGCCGCGCTCAAGACAGGCTTGTCATGGCCTTGGAGCGTGAGCAGCGCTTGCCCGCCCTTGGCGTCCCAGACCCGCGCCGTCTTGTCCCACGAGGCGGTGACGATGCGCGCGCCATCCGGGTTGAAGGAAGCGCTCGTGACGAAACCGTCATGACCTTGGAGGGTGAACAGCACCTGCCCCGTTTTTGCGTCCCACACACGGGCTGTCTTGTCCGCAGAGGCGGTGACGATGCGCGAGCCATCCGGGCTAAAAGCCGCGCTCAAGACCCCATCGTCATGGCCTTGGAGCGTGAGCAGCGCCTGCCCGGTCTTGGCGTCCCACACCCGCGCCGTCTTGTCGCCAGAGGCGGTGACGATGCGCGCGCCATCCGGGCTGAAAGCCGCGCTCAAGACCTGATCGCCATGGCCATGGAGGGTGAGCAGCGCCTAGCCGCCCTTGGCGTCCCAGACCCGCGCCGTCTTGTCATAAGAGGCGGTGACGATGCGCGAGCCATCCGGGCTGAAAGCCGCGCTCATGACCGGCTTGTCATGGCCTTGAAGCGTGAGCAGCGCTTGCCCGCCCTTGGCGTCCCAGACCCGCGCCGTCTTGTCTTCCGAGGCCGTGACGATGCGCGAGCCATCCGGGCTGAAAGCCGCGCTCCAGACGGAATCGTCATGGCCTTGGAGAACGGCACGAAGCGCACTGGCCTGCGCCGCCCCGGCTAATTTCGCCTCTAGGCCGCTCATTGCAGACGCATACCAGCCAAGAGAGAAGAGAGGCAGGGCGCCTGCCTTGGGTAGGCCCCGAACGGCAATTCTCATAGCGCGCTCATGAAAGCCATCTTGAATGGCGCGATGCGCGATGCTCGTCATAACCAGGGCCTCGCGCCCCTGCGTCTCCCTCGATTGCCAGAGTGCGCCGCCGAAAAGAACGAGCGCGAGGAGGGCCGCCGCGCCGGCCAGATAGCGATTGCGCCGCTGGGCCCTGGCGCGCGCCTTCTGCTCCGCGTCGATGTTGCGAAGCGCCTCTTCGCGCTGGCGCTGCGCGGCCTCGGCCTCCTTCAGCGCCTTCTCCCGCTCCTCTTGCGCGGCGCGCATCTCTTCGATCTGCCGCCGCTCTGCATTCGTGCGCTGGGCCTCGGCCTCCTCGCTCGCTTGCAGGAACTCGCGCTGGAGAGACGAGAGCTCCGGCGCATTGGCGGGGCGCTCCTTGCCCCAGTCCCCCGCCCGCGCCAGCTCCATGCCGCGCAGAAGCGCATCGGCGGGGCGTCCCTCCCGCTCCCAGCGCGCGGCCAGCTCGCCAAGCCTTGTGTGCTCGCGAATCCAGCCGACATCGGTGGTCAGCGTATCGATGAGGCGCGCAAGGCCGGTGCCGAAGCCGGAGCCGGTGGCCGATGGCTCGTCATAGAAATAGATGTAGTTGAGACCGCGTAAGCGATCGTGCGGTTTAGCCTCGCCGAGGGGGCGCCAGATGACCGGGACGATGCGCTTGTTCAACTTGACGGCTTCGTCCACCTCCCATTTGCAGACATCGGAGGCTGCCGATTTCGGCGTCAGGATGAAGACGACGGTATCGGCTTCGAGAATGAGCTGGCCGAGGCGTTCCTGCCATTTTTCCGCGCCATGAATGCCCTCGCGGTCGAGGGAGGGCGTAATGCCATAGGCGGCGAGCGCCGCGACGAGCTGGTCGGCAAAGCCGATATCGCTGCGCGAATAGGAGATAAAGACTTTAAGCTTGGCCGCCTCGGGCTGTGGTGGACGCATTAACCGTCATATCCATTATGAATAATAATCCGATTACGTCACACACGCCGCTGGCTGTCTAGGGCCGGATGGCAACATTTAGGATCAATCGCCATCATTGCGAGCAATGATGGCGATTCCGATTTAACGCACGCCGCGCTAAAAATTCTCGACAGGCTCCTTGAAGCGGTAAGCCGGCTCACGGCGCTTGCGACGATGAACGCGCGCCTTCGCCACGCGCTTGGCTCTGTGCGGCTGGGCTTTGTGCGGCTGGGCTGTAAGCGAAGCCGGGATGCTGACGGCGAAATTCACTAGCCCCGCGCCGATCTCAAAAGGTGCGCTCAGAATTGTCTCGATAGGCCCCGGTGCCGCCGCGGCCGGGGATGCCAGCGCCGCGAACAGCACAAGCGCGGCCGGCACAAGCTTGTAAGCATGTTTCATTCTGTATACCTTTATCGTTTACGGGGAGAGCCCCGGCTTCCGCATACTCAAGATATTTCATTGCATTTTCGTGAACTTAGGCGGAACGGCCACATTTGGCAAGATATTCAGATTAGGGCACAGGCCGACTCGTTTGCACGTCCCGCTCTGAGTTCAACTCCGGCAATCCGCGAGCTTCATGCCGCTGCAGGCGGCGCGCGAGGCCGCCCTTCCGCAAGAACAGGCGCCACGCGGTTTACGATTGCCTGCAAAGCCGCGGCAGCCCCGTGGTTGGACATGAAACAAAGCCAACCCATTAAAGGCTTTTCTTTACGCGAAATTTCACTAGACTTTCTCCTTTGGGAGTCGAAAAAGGGAGGGTGAATGACAGCACGGAGGCAAGTGGCAGCCTTGCCGCTACGCCGCACCAAGAACGGCGCAATTGAAATCTTGCTGGTCACATCCCTTGACACGGGCCGTTGGATCATACCGAAGGGCTGGCCGTCGAAGCGGCTCGTCGACAGCAAAGCGGCGGCGCGGGAGGCGAGGCAAGAGGCGGGCGTTAAGGGGAAGATCGCGCGGAAGGCGCTTGGCACTTACCGCTACGTAAAGCCCGAGATTGGCGATGGGTGTCCCATCGATGTCGCTGTCTTCTTGCTCGCGGTTTGGAAGCAGTGCAAGCGCTGGCCAGAGAAGCGCCTGCGCCAGAGAGCGTGGTTCGATGTTTTGGAAGCGGCCGGAAAAATAACAGAGCCCGAGCTCTCCTCGCTCATCGGCAGCCTGCAAAGCTTAAGCAAGCACGATGCCATCCGGACGTCCTGAGAAGCGGGCCGGCAGTTGGGCGGCGCGGGGGGCCCGATAACAGGTCTGGTTCAACGCTTTACTGTCCGTTGGCTGAGCTGCTTGCCCTCGGATCGAGTCCAAGGGCAAGCGGGATGACGCGGAAGTATTTGGCCGGATCCGGGTACGAGCGGGCCATTCCAAGCTTGCGGTTATCTTGCCGTTAGGCATCGCGCAGACGCTTGCTTGGGCCTCGATCTATTATCTGCTTGCGATTGTGGCTGAGCCGATTTCCCGCGATACGGCGAGGCCGTTCCATTCGTGCAGTTGACCCGATGCCGGCCCGGCGGTCTTTTCGGCGTAAACGGCAGGGTTGGGTGGATTGCGGGGTAGTGTTCTGATAGTTCTGCAAAATGGTCTGAGGCGGCCAATGGTATGCAGGCGATGTTCGACGTCACCAACCCTTTGCAGAGGGAGCAGACCATGACCAAGGGAGAGGATAGAGCCAAGGTT
>JBKQQS010000016.1:0-73033 GCA_052144215.1 Rhodomicrobium sp. | reverse complement strand
CTCAGATACTCCAAACACGCGTCTTCGCTCGGGAACATATCCATGAAATCGGCCATGTCCGCAGGATACTGCTTCATGCCTCAAACTACTATATCTAGAGGCACGGGAGTCAACTGCATAGCCCAGCCTTGTTCCGGTCATTAATCACGGCATGAGGATTGTTTAAACGCGCGAGCGTTTGTTCTACCAACCACAATTACGCTGAAACACTTTGAGCAATTCTGTTGCATGAAGAAAGATTACAACCATGACGCGGTGCCTTGGAGCTAGCCCGAGCCTTTATACGGGCACCGGCGAGCGCAAATATCTGAACCGGAGCGAGCGGGCGCGGGTGCTTTCTGTCATCAAGCGCCTTGCGCCCGACCGGGCGCTGTTTTGCCTGACCTTGGCCTGGAGCGGGGCGCGGCTCAGCGAAGTCCTATCCCTGACGCGCGCCCAGTTTCAAGTCGGCGAAAGCCTCATCACCTTTCGCACGCTGAAACGCCGCCGCATTCACATGCGCGAAGTGCCGGTGCCACCCTCTCTGATGACGGCGCTTGACCGCCGTTATCGCCTTCAAGACGCGCAGGCGGATATCGAAGCGGGCAGACACGACAAAGTGTGGCCCTATCACCGCGTCACGGCATGGCGCATGATTAAATCGGTTATGAGCATGGCCGGCCTTTCCGGAGCCAAGGCTTGCCCGAAAGCCTTCCGGCACAGCTTCGGAACGGGCACCGTTCAGGCTGGCGTTCCAATTACGCTGCTCCAGCGCTGGCTCGGTCACGCGCGGCTGACAACGACAGCGCTTTACACGGAGGTATCGGGTCCCGAAGAATTGCATCTGGCCGCAAAATATTGGCGATGGTCGGCGCGGCATGCTTGACGATGCCGAAGTGCGCTATATGTCTGCAATCGGATCGATACCGGGTGGCAGGTGCGTGATCATGCCATGCGCATGCAAGGCTTGCAGAATGCGCTTGCCAGCGGCCCGATTCCGGGTCTGTTTTGTGAAATACTCAGTGAGCAAAGCTGTGGTTTTTGCGGCAGGAAGAACGACAAGGCTCGAGAACGCGCCGCGCTTGAGGCCGAGCTTCGCGACCACGTAGCGGGCAAGCAGATAGGGCTTGCTGCAAGACAGGGCAACCGGAGCCGCTTCGATGGCGCTGGCAAGGTTCTGCCCGTCGCCAAGAACTTTGCAGATTTTGAGGATGATGGGCCTCTTGGAACCCAGCGTCTCGGGCTTTTGATAAAACAGCGATGGATTTTTCAGCGCCGCCTTGATGAGGTCCTCTGTCCTGACGCCGAGCAGCCTGGCGCTCCGCTTTATGTTGGCGTGCAGCGTCTCGGGTTTTTGATAGAAGAGATTCGGTTGTCTGAGCGCCGCCGTCGTGAACTGCTCTTTGGTCACGCCGAACAGCCTGGCGCTTCGCTCCGCATTGCCGTTGAGAGTTTCGGGCTTTTGATAAAAGAGTTGCGCCTGCTTGTGCGCGGCGGCGACGAACTCATCCTTCGTGACGCCCAGAAGAGCGGCGCTGCGCTCAGCATTATCGTTCAGCGTTTCCGGCTTTTGGTAGAAGAGCTGGGGGCGCCGGAGCGCAGCCGCCGTGAATTTCTGTTTGGTCGTGTAGAGAAGCATAGCGCTTCGCTCGACATTAGCGTTGAGCGTTTCGGGCCTTTGGCAGAGGAGCTGCGGGTACTTGAGCGCGGCAGCGACGAAGCTCTTTTTGGGCAGGCCGAGAAGCGTTGCACTCCCATTGACGTTGGCAGCGATGGTGTCGGGACTCTGGAAAAACAGCGGAGGCTGTTTGAGGGCCGCCGCCGCGAATGCAGCTTTGGTCAGTCCGAGGAGGGCGGCGCTGCCCGCGACGTTGGCGTCAAGCGTGTCCGCTCTTTGGGAGAAGAGCGAAGGCTGCTTAAGGGCGGCTGCCGTGAACGCAGCTTTGCTTACGTTGAGAATGGCCGCGCTGGCTTCGATGTTGGCGGCGATAGTGTCAGGGTTCTGGTAAAACAGCGGCGGATGTTTGAGAGCAGCATCCGCAAATTCCTGCTTGCTTAAACCGAGGAGGCAAGCGCTGCGCTTGATGTTCGCGTTGATGGTGTCGGGGCTTTGGGAGAAGAGCTGTGGTTGCTTGACGGCGGCGGCAGTGAATTCTTCTTTTGTCACCTTTAGCAACGCAGCGCTCTGTTCGACGTTGTGGTTAAGGGTTTCCGGTTTCTGTCCGAAGAGATGCATACGGTGGCGGAAAGAGGCCGCGACAAACTCTTGTTTCTTTAGCCCGAGAAGGGCGGCGCTGCGCTCGATATTATCGTTGAGCGTTTCCGGCTTGCAGTTGAAAAGCTGACGCTGCTTAAGTACGGCTTGAAGGAGCTCGAATGGATCAATGTCGGTTGCAGGAGTTGCGATGAGCGCGTGTAAGTCGCAGAGCCACTCAACATGCCGATGGGACAATCCCGCTTGCAGTATAAACGAGGAGAGTTGCTTGCGTAGAGACGCGTCCATTGAGACCGGTTGCATAAAGTAGAAAAGTATAAACCTGTCGCGGGTGGATTCTCAAGAGTCGGTTGTCTAGAACAAGTACGGATATCGGTTACAATTCGGAGTGCACATCTTTCAATGCGTATCACAATGCATGCAAATAATGCTAGTTTATCGCCAGACTTTAGGTCACTGGCAAGAGCGTTCTCTAGCATATTAACTATACATTACGATTTAGTTTCACACACTTTCATTGTACACTGCACAAATACTTTAAAGAATACGGGGGTGCAATTGTGAGCAATGAATTGAGTAAGGAAGAATTGGAAAAAGCAGCCGCCAAAGGCGATGCGGAGGCTATGTACGAGCTTGGCATATCGTTCCTTATGGGTGTCCCCAGGGGTATGAAGCTAAGTGAAATGAAGCCAGACGACATAAAGCCGGATGGCGTCAAAGCACGTGAGTGGATCGAACAGGCAGCCGCCAAGGGCCATGCTCGCGCCATGTCCAGTCTCGGTCATCTCTACCGCAACGGCGAATCTGTGCGGCAAGATTACGGCAAGGCACGTGAGTGGTACGAACAGGCGGCTTCCAAGGGCGTTGCGAACGCCATGTTCTTTCTCGGCGTGTTCTACCGCTACGGTCATGGAGTGAAGCCAGACGAGACCAAAGCGCGTGAGTGGTTCGAGAAGGCAACCGCCAAGGGCTATTGGCGTGCTGAAGTTCAGCTCGAAAAAATGCTCAAGCAGCAAGTATTGGCGCCGAATTTGGCTAAACTTGACGGTTTGATCGGTCTTGCGTCAGTGAAGGAAGAAGTCAGAAGCCTTGTTAATCTCGCGCTCTTCAACGAAAAAAGGGTTGCACAAAACCTCCCGCCTTTGGCGCTCTCCTTGCACATGGTGTTCACCGGGAATCCCGGCACAGGCAAGACGACGGTCGCGCGGTTGATTGGCGATATTTATGCGTCACTCGGATTGTTGAGCAAAGGTCATCTCGTCGAAACGGATAAATCTGGCCTTGTCGCGGAATATTTGGGGCAAACGCCGGTCAAGACTAAAAAGGTTATTGATCGTGCGCTCGATGGGGTTCTCTTCATTGACGAGGCGTACTCCCTCACGAGACCAGGTGTTGGCAATCAATATGGACAAGAAGCGATGGATACGCTTCTAAAGGCGATGGAAGATAACCGTGATCGGCTAGTTGTCATCGTCGCCGGATATCCCGACGAGATGCGCCAATTCATTGCATCCAACCCTGGTCTTGAATCGCGTTTCACCAATCATATCAGCTTTGAAGACTATTCCGCGGGGGAACTTGGTCAGATTTTTTCCCGGTTCGCAGCAAATGAAAACATGAAACTTTCCGAAGATGCACAAGAAAAAGTGCTCTCGGTCATGCAGCAATTGCACGACACAAAAGGGGAGGTTTTCGGAAATGCGCGTGCCGTGAGAAATCTTTTTGAGCGAACCGTCAAAAATCTCGTCACGCGGATTCAAAAAACTGGCTCAATGAATGTGCAAGAAATCACGGCGCAAGATATACCTAATGTATCCAAAAATGGCGGTCCGCCGCGCCCCGCTGATAGGGCACTTCATCCCATTAAGGTGGATGACGAACCGTCAGGCCGGAAGTAGCATAGCATCTGCAAGGTGGGGACATACCCCGCTGACGAATACCGCATGCTTCACCCTCAAACTTCGCACCTTCTGTCACTGCCACGCTCTGGCTTACGCTACCATGCAGGTTGCAACGACATTATCGAAGGACGTTATAATGGCTGACAACCCAGCAGGCCTCGAAACTGCCCTCGCGGCCAAAAGCCTATGACCAACCAGCCGCAATCCAAGGCTGCCTTTGCGGTTTTCCTCAGCACCGCGCGCGGGAGAATTATCACCGCGCTCACGATCGTCGCGCTCCTTCTCGGCATCGCCGCCGAGGGCGTCTCGCTCGTGACCGGTTACTACAACATGGTCATCGCAAGGCAAAAATCTGAAGCCGCAACAGCCAGAGGAGCTACGCCCGCTGCCGTCCACCCAACACTGCCGGATGATCCGCCCGCCGGTTATTGCAACGCTGGCGAAACTACCGATGCGTGCCGCACCCGGTTCCTGCGGTCTCTCCTCAGCGGATTTTAGCAGCCGCCCAAGCGCGCGCTTTTTCACAGAAAGCCCAACCATGTCCGACCAGCCACCAGCGAAAGCCACTTTTGCAGCCTTCCTCGGCACCGCGCGCGGAAAACTTATCACGACGCTTACGGTCATCGCGCTGTTGCTCGGCATCGCCGCCGAAGGCGTGTCGCTTGTGACCGGCGTCTACAACATGCAAAAGGTCAGGGCCGACCGCGACATTTCCGAAATCGCGGCCATCGCCAGAACGAGCAGGCCCACAACCGATAGCTATCCAAGAGCCGAGCCGGCCGAAAGCGCCCCTTCAGAACTTATGAAGGCCATTCACACTACGTGCTACGAGAACAAAGCAGACGACAGCACAGCCGCCAAGAAGTGTCTCGTCGACAACATCAAGGCGCTCATGGCCGCCCGTAGAAGCGGTTCGCCTTTTATATTCCGACCCTAACGAGCAATTACGCTTTGAAAATAGTTCGCCAAGCGTCGCCTTAGGCTTAATGAACTCCGCCGCGCAGAATTCCGATCATGGCACCGAGGAGGATGACCGTCTGGCCGGCGACCGTGCCGAACATCCATTTAAGAATTTCAGCCTTGGTTCGCTCCGCCGTTGTTTCGATGACAGCTCTCGTTGTTTCGATGTCGGCTTTCGTTGAAATGCGCAAAGCCTCGATGTTGGCGTTGGTTCGCTCGATAGCCGCTTGCATGTTCGCATTAATGAATTCGATATCTTCCTTGGTGGCAAGTCGTTCGTCGATCAGTTTAGCCTGCTCCTCGGCCATTTTTTCGGCCTGCTGCCGCGTGAAACCGACGGACTCCATGCTCTTCGCATAGGCCAGCGAATCAAACGGGTGGGGCTGCCTTCGGGCTGGGGGCCGGTGTTGGGGTTCTGCGGCTTGCATCTGATCTCCTCGAGACCATTATATCCGTATACGGAGTATTATGCCAGAGCGGAAACAAGGGACCAATTGCGATCTTAATGCTCAGCTAACAATGGGCATCTGGCGCGCAGTACCCAACCCCCAATCGCAGCACGAATTCAAAAACCGCCCAGCCGATCATACCCGGCACGGCGGCAATTAAAGGCGAACGCCCCTAAGTGGGAACAAATAGCGAACAAAAAGCTGGCGTCGCTCATTACAAACTTATATGATTGAAGCATGTTACAAAACGAGTTCTCCGCGCCGCAACCATCAGCTCAATGGCGGCAATGGGAGGCCGCCGGCTTTCAATGCTTCCTCCGCCAGATCGAGCGCTACCGTATTGCCGGGCTTGATCCTGCCTTATGGGAATCGGAATTCGCCGGTCGGAGCCGCCGCGCACATAATGCCTGGCTGGAACGTTGCCACGCTAGCGGAGCCGATCCGAGGCTCTGGATCGCAACTACCATTGAGGAGGGTGAAAAACGCCTCCGCTCCTTCGAAGCGGCAATTGAAGACGAAGAGCGGAATGCGCGGCGCTCGTTCCGAATGAGGCTTGCTGAATCACGCGGCGAACTTCCAAGCTACATGGACCTATACTACGTCCTCCGAGAAACGGAAGACCGTCTCAAATCGTTCTCGTCCACGATCGCCAAAGATTTGCGTCACCACAAGCCCTCTGTAGAAGGAACGATCCGCGCCAGACAATCTCTCGAAGCAAAGCGTGCCCACGTCCTCAAACAAATGAGAGACGGCTACCCGAATTATTATCGCGGGCCGGATATTCCTTCGCCCAACCGAACCGCAAACGCTGCCCGCCTCGGATTACCCTGACGGCCCTCTAGCGAAGCAACAGCCAATACAGGCCCCAGCCTAACAGGCCCAACACGGCGACGACCGCTAAATCAGCCAACCGCTCCATCCAACGCGGCACGGCCGACGCAACCGGCGGCGTGTACGCTTTGAACGGCTTATCCTTCGGCCAGACAAATTCGCCATCGCAAATGTCGCGCACCAAAGCATCGCGATTTGCTCGAAACGATCGGTGCAGCCGGTCATGAAGCAAGGCCACATCGACCGGCGACGCTTCGGCGCAGTTGAGATGCATCGGAACGCTCGCGCGCGCGTCGCCAAAATTCGCGAGCATCACCTGGGCGCCGTCGGTTGTCAGCAATCGCGCCGCGCCACTCTTGCTCTTGCTCGTCAAGACTTCCAGCAACGCCTTGTCCGCCGCCGAATAGTAATGCTGCTCCGCCGTACTTTTCTCGAAGCCCTTCAGCAATTCCCAGGGCCGTGCTTCCTCGAAATGCCCATGCCGCACTGTGCCCACGGAAACGAACTGCAACACGCCTGAAGCGTCCGGCCGGATGAAGCAGGAAACGCGGGCAGGGGATATACCGCCAGGCGCAAACAGATTCCGGTCTTCCTCCCACGTTACAACCGGGAGGCCTTGCTCGTCGGTCCTTTCGGGATCAAGCCTAATCGCCATAGCCGTCTCCGCGCCCAGCCTTAGGCTTCATCGTAGAGGCCTTTGAACATCGGTTCCTCCTTATCGTAATAAATGAAACGCTCCGCCACGCCAGGCGGAAGGCCCGCTCCGAGGATCAGCACGCGCTTTTGCTCCCGGCTGAAGAGACGGGCAAGCTCGTGTTCGGCGAGCAGGGGCGCTTCGAAATGATCGTCCTTGAACGCCGGAGCGCCCGACAGCAGAGCGCTTCCCACCGCGCCGGATGAGACTTGCTCCGCCATGCGCGTCCGCCCCAGCATATCCGACACCACCTTTAGCGACTCCTGATCGGCGACGCCGAAAGCCGTCACCACGCCTGCATTCGCGAAGAAGGTTTGCCAAGCCTTGTCGTAATGCTGCCTGAGCTGCCCGACATTTTGCAGGATCGTCCATAGCTTCACGCCGAAGCCCGCCATCAGCCCCGCCGCCGTCTCGATCGCCTGGATGTGGCCCAGCACCGGAAACTCATCGAGCACGAACAGCACCGGGGAAGGGGGCTTGCCCCTGGTTCGTTCCATCACCGACAGCGCCAGGAGGATCGTGAGGCGCAGCCAGCGCGCGTGCGTCCCCATGCGCATCGCCGGCAGGCAGAGATAGACCGTGGTCGCTTTTCGCTTCAGATCGGCCATGTCGAAATCGCTGCGGCAGAGCACCCGCTTCATGCGGCGGTCGTCGAGCCATTGCGTCTGGGTCTTGGCGGTCGACAGCACCGAACCGCGCTCTTGCGGCCCCATCGCCTCCAGCTGCTCGGCGACGCCCACGCAAATATGGCCGTAGGGTTTCCAGCGCTGCGCGCGCAGGATCTGCATCAGCGCCTCCTGCGCCCCAAGGTCCACATTATGGTCCGTCTTCGCAACATATTGCACGTCCCGGATCCTGCGATCCGTCAGCATCAGAAGCCGCCGGACGGTCACCAGATTGCGTCGCGCCGGCCGGGGTTCGGAAAGCACGACGAGGATCAAGGCCCGCAGCAGCGCCTGCGCCGATTCCGTCCAGTGCCTCTCGCCGCGATCGGGATGCATAATCAGCGCATCGGCGAACATCGCCGCATCCTCGGCGACGTAGTCGGATCTCGGATCGAGTTCCACCAGCGGGTTGAACGACGAAGAACGGTGTCCGCTGACGGCGAACGGATCGATCACATAGACATCCTGGCCAAGCCCCGGCCCGCCCGCCTTCGTGCCCTTGCCACGCCGACCCGCGGTGAAGCGCGCATTCTCGCCCTTCGGATCGATTACGAGTGCCGAGCCCTCGTAAATCAACAGGTTCGGGATGATGAGCGAAACACCCTTACCGGCCCGGCTTCCCGCGATGGTCAGCACATGCCGGTCGTCATTCCAGCCGACCGGCCGGCCAACCCGCTTGCCAAGCAGCAGCCCGCCTTCGTGACGCCATTGCTCGTCCGCCATCTCGTCAGGTGTCAGCCAGCGCGCGAATAAGCCGCGTTCCCGCCCGCCGGATTTCGGCTGCGGCAGCTGCCCGCGCGGCAAGTCCTGGCGCAAACGCTTCTCGAATTCGTCAGCCTGCATGACGCCCCGCGTTTTTTCTTCGGCAAGGCGATCATCCTCGAATCGCGCCCGCCCACAAAGCGGTGAATTGCCACGCTGGCGCTTTTCGCGACCTCCCCAGCTAATTCGCCAAACACAAACAAGACGCGACGCCCCGGGGCTAGATACTCCCGATGATATTTCATTGCACACCGCTCCCTCCCGCCCGTCGGCTGTGTCCGCTCCAGCATCCGGCTGCGGACCAGATCACAACGACCTGCGAATTAGAGCTTCGGGCCAATAACAGACATACGGCAATCGCGACGCAAGAGCGTCCCGCCGCCACCGTCCGTAAACTTAACGGCATTGCGAATCACGTTCTCAAGGCCACGGTATATCATCTCGCCGTTGACGCTGCAGACGAAGCTCTGCGGCGCCTCCAGTTCGACTCTCACACCGCGCGCCTGTCCCTCGAAGCCGGCGTCATCTGCGATCATGTTTAGCAGGTGGACGAGATCAACGCGGTTGCGCTCAAGTGTCTCGCTGGGCAAGGCAACACGCTACAATGTTGAGCTTGCAATCGGTAGCGTCCTTGCGATCGGCACGCTGTTCACACTTTTTACGGTCCCGGCCGCATACGTGCTAAGGCTCCTGCTGCGGAGATGGCCTGACCGGCGAGCGTTGCAGCGCTGGCATGAGCGGCATTCCAGCGGCGCTAAAGATAATCCCCAGACTGTCTAACGGCGCCGGTGGTGGCTTACGGCGCGGCACCAACTTTGACCACGCACGCCATCGGCCCTCCGGGGGTGGCGGGGGCACTTGAGCATCGGGCTAATGCCGCGCATACGCTCACCTGCGTGTGCTCACATCCAGCATAGCAGTTTCTTTGTCCCAGCCGCCACCCAGCGCCTTGGCCAAGGCAACATAGTCCTTCGCGATGGTGATACGGCTTTGGATCAAGGAATCTTCGGCGGAATAAAGCGAGCGTTCGGCATCGAGCACGTCAAGAAAACTCGATTTGCCGGCGCGATAAAGCTCACGGGAAAGCTCGGCTGCTTTGCGGTAATTTCCGGCCGAAGCGGCAAGCGTTCTGAACCTGATGCGCTCTTTGGCGAGTGCGATAAGGGCGTTTTCGACATCTTCGAGTGCGGCTAGGACCGAGGCGTGCCATGCGATCAGATATTCATCGCGCTGCGCGGCCGCCACATCCCGCGCGGCGATCAGTTTGCCGCCCTGGAAGATAGGCACGCTGACCGAAGGTCCCCAAGACCAGCCAATGGTGGAAGCGCGTCCAAGATCGCCCAGGCTCAATGCCGTGGTGGAGAGAGAGCCAGTCAGCGAGACGCTTGGGTAGAGGGCCGCCTCGGCCTGGCCAATCTTGGCCGTCGCCTGGGCAAGCCGCCATTCAGCGGCGCGCACATCCGGCCGGTTACGGAGAATA
The DNA here is from genome assembly GCA_052144215.1 of Rhodomicrobium sp. Taxonomy (GTDB): domain Bacteria; phylum Pseudomonadota; class Alphaproteobacteria; order Rhizobiales; family Rhodomicrobiaceae; genus Rhodomicrobium. Next base: position 63,097 of record JBKQQS010000016.1, on the reverse strand, counting down.
TCGGCGGGAATGCCTGCTGGAAGCGGTTTCTGGGCCGTAGGGATAGCCCGCGGACGCTTCATGAGCGCAATAAGGAAGCCGGGTTCGCGGCCCGTTAGAACCGAAAGCCGGTGCACGGCTTCGGCATAAGAAGCCTCGTAACTTGGCAGGTTGGCGGCAGTGCTCGCCGCCAGGGCATCAGCTTTTGCCGTGTCCACTGCTGAAGCTGAACCCGCTTCAAACTTAGCGCGTGTCAGACCCGCCGTTTCGCGCTGGGAAGCAACCGTGCGGCGGGCAAGCTCAATGCGTGCTTGATAGCCGCGCGCCTCGATGTAGTTTGCAGCCACGTCGCCAGAAAGTGTGAGGAGAGCCGCGCGCAAATCATCGCCTGCTGCCTCAGCGCCGTAGCTTGCCGCTTCTACGCTCCTGGCTATGGCGCCGAAAAAGTCAAGCTCCCAGCTTGCGTCCAAGCCCCCCTGGAATTGGTTCGAAAGCGTACGAATGACCGAGGGGCTAGCTGCTGTCTGGATGCGCTGCGCTGAGGCTGATCCTTCGGCAACCGGAAATAGCCCGGCGGCAGCCTCGCGCCTTGCAGCACGCGCTTCCCGGATCTTGGCCTTGGCTGAAGTGACATCGAGATTGCCCGCGATAGCTTCGTCCATAAGCTGGCCGAGAAGGGGATCATCAAAAGCCTTCCACCATAAGCTCAGGGCCCTTGCATCTAGCCTCGCGGGAAGTTGGCTCCCATGCGTCCATTGCTCCGCAAGAGCGATATGCGGCGGCTCGAAGTCAGGACCCGCCGCGCACCCGCAAAGCATGAATGGCCAAAGGAAAAGCAATGAGCGGGGCAGTCTCGTCACGGCGTCACTCTCTGGCTAAGGCTGCAACGGGATCGAGACGGGCGGCGGCGCGCGCAGGAAGCCAGCCGAAAACCGCGCCGATCAAAGTGGAGCAGCCGAAGGCTGTTAGGAACGAGGTGGCGGAATAGACGAAGGTGAAGCTCGAGCCGCTGAGCGCGAAGACGAGGCTCGCGCCGTAAGCGGCAACAATGCCAAGCACACCGCCCAAAAGGCAGACGAGAACCGCCTCGGTTAGGAATTGCTGGAGGATGTCGGAGCGCCGGGCCCCCACGGCCATGCGTACACCGATCTCCTGCACGCGCTCGGTCACTGACACCAGCATGATATTCATGACGCCGATGCCGCCAACAACCAGGGAAATAACTGCGATGGCGGCAATAAGAAGCGTCAGCGTCTGGGTGGTGGCGGTAATCGTCCGCCGGATGTCGTCGGTATTGAAGATAAAGAAATCCTTGGTGCCATGACGGCGCTGCAAGAAATTTGTGACTGCCTCCTCCGCGAGAGCGTTGTCCGTTTTGTCGTCAACGCGCAGCAAGATGCTCCGCAGAGAGGTATCGCCAAGGAAACGAACCTGCACCGCCGAATAGGCGATATAAACGGCGAGATTGCCGGACGATCCGAAGCCCTGCTGCCTTTGCGTGACCCCGATCACGGTGCAAGGGACCTTATCGATTAGGATCACCTGGCCGATGGGGTCCGTCCGGTCTCCAAAGAGGGTTTTGCGCGTATTTTCATCGATGACAACTTCTTGCGACAAAGTTCGCGCCGCTGCCTCGTCAAAGAAGCGGCCCGATTGAAGCTTTGTGCCTTTGACAAGAAAGTATCCGGCGCCGACGCCATTGACTTGAGCGTTTGCCTCGATGGGTCCGAACCGTAGCGTGGCCGTTGTTGAGACCGTGGGTGTGACGCCGGCAGCATAAGGCTCTCTTGCCAGCGCCTCTGCATCGGCGAAGACCAGGGTTTTGATTTTGGAAGACCGGGTGTCACCGAAATCCTTGCCGGGAAAAATCTCGAGCGTGTTTGTGCCAAGGCTCGAAATGTTGGTGAGCACTTTGCGCCTTGAGCCTTCGCCAAGCGCAACCGTTGCGACGACCGAAGCGATGCCGATAATGATCCCGAGCATGGTCAAAAATGTACGCAGCCGGTGTGCTGCCAGGGCAAACAGCGCCATGCGGAAAGACTCGCGGAAACGGTCCGCACCGGCAGACCAGCGTTTAAGCGCGCCTTCCGGAAGCTGGTGAGACAGCGGCGGCCTGGAAGCAGGTGGCGCGTTGAAAGGCTGAACTTCGCGGTCCGAAATGATGACCCCGTCAGCAATCTCCACGATCCGGTGCGCGTGCTGCGCTACCGCGGCATCGTGAGTAACGATGATGACGGTGTGACTTTCTGCATTGAACTCTTCGAGAATTTTGAGCACCTCGCCGCCCGATTTCCGGTCGAGAGCACCGGTCGGCTCGTCGGCGAGAATGATCCCGGCGCCGTTCATAAGCGCGCGGGCAATGGACACGCGCTGCTGCTGCCCGCCTGAGAGCTGGCTTGGGCGGTGGTCAAGCCTCTCATGCATGCCGAGCCGGCCAAGGAGGTGCACAGCCCGGGCCCGCCGCTCAGAAGGCGCAAGTCCGGCATAAATGGCTGGGATTTCGGCGTTACCGAGCGCAGTCAGTTCCGGCAGCAGATGATAGCGCTGAAAGATGAAGCCGAAATGCTCCCGCCTTAACTCCGCTTGCTCATCCGGCGAAAGCTCGGCAATGGAACGGCCGTCAAGGCGGTAGCTGCCTGCCGACGGCTGATCGAGGCAGCCGAGTATGTTCATGAGGGTCGATTTGCCTGAGCCGGAGGCGCCCATGATGGCAATAAATTCGCCCCGCCGGATTTCGAGATTGATATTGTGGAGAACGGCAATCGTGCCTTCGCCTGCTGGAAAATTGCGCCAAATCCCGGTAAGCGTGATCAAAGGCTCATCCATTTCATAGCCCTCCGGGCGGGGGAGGCAGGACCTGGCTCTTGGGCTCCGTTGGTGCGCGCCCGATGATCACGCGCTCGCCCGGCTGGAGCCCGGACTTGATCTCGCAGCGTATCTTGTCGTTAAGACCCACTATGACCCGGCGGCGTTCGATGGCTCCCGTCTGCCCAACAACCTCGACGGTCCGTTCACCCCCCGGGCCTGGCGGCGAAAGCGCGGACATGGGAACGGTAACGGCACCCTTGGCTTCACCAAGAATGACGCGGACCTGGGCTGTCATATAAGTTCTTAAAAGCCCATCCAGATTTGGCACGGTAAAGCGCCCGTAATAATAGATGGCCGATGTTGTTGAAGAGGAAGAGGTGCTTGTGGCCGACGCTGTAGAGGACGGGATCGCTGAATCGGACCGCAGCGAATCGGGTGCCGGATCCAGTGCCTCCAAGACGGCCTCCCATTGCCTGCCGAGGTCACCCAGAATGCTGAAGACCACGTTCTGGCCAACCTTCACCCGCGGGGCGTCGGCCTCCGAAATTTCGGTGCGCACCTCCATGCGTCCAATCTCGCCGATAACGGCAATGGTTGGGGCGGACTGAACGGCGTTAACGGTCTGTCCCTGCTGCGCCATCACAAGCAGCACGGTGCCATCGATTGGAGCCGTGATACGGGTGTATCCAAGATTAACCCGCGCGGTATCGACTTTGACCTCTGCTTCGGCGATTTGCGCGTTCAGGGAATCGATCTGGGCACGCGTGGCCTCGACAGTCGCCTTGGCGGATTCCCAAGAATCGCGCGAGGTCGCGAGCCTTGCGAGCGTCATCTGTTCGCGTTCAAAGACTGCCGCCGCATAGGCAAGGGTGGCCTCCTTTTGCCGCTTCTGCGCCCGGACATCCGCAAGGGCGGCTTCGGCCGTCCTCAAATCATTTTGCTGGGGAAGGCTGTCGATCTCCGCGATAAGCTCCCCTTGCTTCACGCTCTGACCAATCGAGACCCGCATCGAGGTAATGCGGCCCGAGACCTGCGCGCCTACAGCCACGAGCTGGACCGGGCGCAAGCTGCCGGTTGCCTGCACGGCCTGCTCGATATCGCCGGTCTGGGCTTCGGCGATGAGCAGGCCCGCGAGCGGATCTTGCTGTTGCGAATGCAACAAGGCCGCTGCGCCAGCGCAAATAAGAAAAGCGGCGAGCAAAATCGCTCTGGGAGACAACTTCATACATCCCACTCCTTCACCGAACCCGTGGCGCCCTAGCACTATTGCCCGCCGGCCGTCGCAACAGGGCGGCAGGGGCTTATCAATCTTACGAAGCTTGGCCACATTTCTCCGGGCGCGAGGAAACGGGCGATCCTCTCAAAGCGAGGAAAGGAGGGCTTCAAAGCCCTCCTCCCGCGGAGAGTGCGGGGCGACTCCGCACCCTCCTTATACGGTTGCGGATGGCAAAACCCTTTGCGCCTGCGTGGTCTGCAAATGCATAACCGGCGCCGCGAAGGACCACATGGGATTGAAGCGTAGAAAGAGCGGCGAGGAGCCGAGGCCTTGCCTGTGGAGGGAGGGAACCGGGGGGAACCCTCCTTCCCTGCCCAGCTAGCTAGGCGCTGCTTTGCCACGCGGCCGCCGCCGGTTGTCATGGCTCAAGTCCAGCCGCAAGCTCGCGGCGGAGGGAGAGCTTGGCCCGTATCAGAAGCGACTCCAAAGCCTTGATCGAGACGCGCAAGATTCCCGCTGCCTCGCTTTGCGGCAGCTCCTCGTAAAAGCATAAGGCGACAGCCATCCGCTGCCTTTCAGGAAGATTACCGAGGGCTCTCTTAACCTGCCGTTTTCGCTGCTCAGCGTCTAACGCCAGCTCGGCATCGCCGCCGCTTTCCAGCATATCAATTAGGCTGCCGATGTCCGCGGCCTGCACGAAAACTGCGGATTTCCGCAAGATGTCGAACGATTTGTTGAGCACGACGCGGTAAAACCAAGTGGTAAATTTCGTACCGCGGCTTGCGTCCCAGACCTCGGGCCTTGCCCATAGCGTCAGGAATGCCTCCTGGAGAGCCTCCTCAGCATCTTCCCGCCGCCCCAGCACGCGATAAGCGACGGCGAAATAGCGCTCCGAATGCCGCGCGACAAGCGCAACGAAGGCGCGCCGATCGCCCCTCGCCGCAGCATCGAGAAGTGACCGGTCATCGGCGAAGTCATTTACCCACATCGCGCCCGCCACTTTGGCAGCCGCTGGCCGCGTCCCGAATGCCGGACCTTTGCGGGACTGGCTCTATTAGAGCAAGTCCCTTCGAGAGCGCAGCCTGCACCAGACGGGTGCAGGCTTCATTAACGGCCATCTGACAGGCCGGTTGCCCGGCTTCGAGCCAGCCAAACCGCTCAAGCGCCCCGACCGCTTCTGGGGCCAAGTCAATAGTCGCGGTGTTGAAGATGCTCCGGGGCGCAAAGGCCCCGTTGCTGCTCCTTCCCTGCATCTGCAGCTTCTCCTGCGAACTTCAGTTACTGGAATAGGGTTGGAGAAGGCCGGTTACCGGGGCCCCGGCGCACCGGCGGGTGGCGGAGGGGGGAGCTGACCGGGCAAGGGGAAATGAGGCTTGGCGCGTTCCTCGAAAGCCGCAACCTTCGTAAGCTGTTCTGGCGTCAGCTTTGCGCGAAGCACCTCGATTGCTTTCAGCAGAGCCTCTGCGGCCTTCGCGCGCGCGGCAGCGTCTTCCGCCAGCCTCTGCGCGCCTTCAAATGGCTTAGGCTTGCTTTCAGGGCCTCCTGGCCCCCGCAGATGCGGAGCGCCAAAGGGCGGGCTCGGAGGGGCGGCAACGGCAAGAAAAGCATCAGTGAAATCCCGCCAAGCGTCGAGCTGATTGGCACGGATACCGATTTCAGTCTCTTGCTCTGAGAGCAGCTTGGCCAAATGGTCAGGGCCGTGCGGTCCAAAGCCGTGTGGCGGTGGAGGGGGAAGGCCGGGTCCGTGCGGATTGCCTGGGAAGGCGGCATGTGGTCCGAATCCAGGGCCAGGCTGGGCGAATTCCGGCTGGTCAGGCCGCCCTGGGCCATCGGGTGCTTGCGCAAGTGCGGGCAGCACCAGCCCCGGCAGAAAAAGGGCCGCCGCGATTTTCGCGGCGAAAGACGAGCGCTTCATAGCGATATGCTCCTTAAGCTTTACAGTGCGACCATACCGCGGCTGAAGCTTGGCTTGATGAGCGCAAAGCTACGAAGTGTAACGGTGCGTTACAGGAGAATGCCGGTATCTTGAAGAGGCATCGCTACCGTGGAAGCTTCAAAAATAGTTTAAGCAAGTTGTCCGGCACCGCTTCGGATAAAATGCCTGAGCCGATTTGAGAAAGCTCATCTGCGATGCGGCGTATCTGGGCCGCTTCTTGCGATAGTCCGTCCTTGCTGCGCAGAAATGCCTCACCCTCCTCGAAATCTTGTATCGCCAGTTCCACGTATAGAAAGGCCATAAAGTCTGCTGTGGCCGGCTCGGCTTGCGAAATCTTCGCAGCATCGGGGGCCGCATGCTTTGAGGGGGAGGACTCTGCATTTTTTGTTTTCGTCATTTTCAAAACTCATAGTGACTGTAATCGCGCTGGGGCCGCGTGCTCTGCGACAATACTATGCGGGTCCACACCCTCGATTAGTGCAACGTTACCAACTGTAACCCTTTGTTACGGAAGCGGGCTGGCAGGTTCATTAGAGAGCAACTATTGTGCCGGTGCTTAGCTTTTGAGGGCGATTGCGCGTGTCAGCTCCCCACATTCTCGTCGTTGACGACGACAGCAAAATCAGGAACGGCCTTAGCCGCTTTCTGATTGATAGCGGGCTCAGAGTAAGCCCTGCGGCGGATGCCGCTGCAATGTTCGCTGCGCTTGAAACGGGGCGGTTCGATCTCGTCGTTCTCGATGTCATGATGCCGGGCGAGGATGGCCTTTCGGCTTGCCGCCGGCTGCGCACATCCAGCAAGATCCCGGTTGTCGTGCTGACGGCCATGTCAGCTGAAACAGACCGGATCGTTGGACTTGAACTCGGCGCGGACGACTACGTTTGCAAGCCGTTCAATCCGCGCGAATTGCTGGCACGCATCCGGGCCGTTTTGCGCCGCACGGGAGACGCGGCTGGAAGGGAGAAAACGCCAATCGCCGCCCTCCTGCACTTCGAGGACTGGCAGCTCGACACGGTCCGGCGCACGCTGCGCGATCCTCAAGGGGCCCTCGTGGAGCTCACCGCGGGCGAATATGATTTGCTCTTAGCCTTTGCCGAGCATCCGCAGCACGTTCTGACGCGCGATCAGCTTCTCGATCTCACCCGCGGCCGCAGCAGTGCGCCCTTCGACCGCAGCATTGACGTCCAAGTCAGCCGGTTACGCCGGAAGATTGAAGCCAATCCTCAACAGCCCGAGCTCATTAAAACCGTACGTAGCGGCGGCTATATTTTTTGCTCCGAGGTTGCTGCGGGAGCCGGAAAGAGCAGGGCGTGATCTCAGTCCCCTCATTCCACCTCCGTCCCCAGCTGCGGCTCGGCACGCGTATCGCAGCGACGATCGTGGCTGCAATTTTCGCAGTTCAGGTGCTGAACGCTGCCGTTTTCCTTCTGCTGCCGCGCCCTCAGATGACGGTCTATGGTGCGCGCTGGCTCATCGGGAAGATCGAGGCGGCCGCGCAAACGGTCTTTGCGGCCAGCGAGGCAGAACGTCCCCTTTTGGCTGCACAGGCAGGGCCCGCAGATGACCTCCGGATCCGCTGGCAGCCGCAAGCAGACTGGAATCCGCCGGAGCCTCCAGGGCCTTACACCTCCTTGCTAGACCGGATCCAGGCTTCTCTCGAAAATGACCTCAAGGGAAAAGTTCAAAAGGTGACTGTCAGAGGACATGGCGGCCCGCCATATCCGCATTTCAGAGGCGAAGAGCGTTATCTGCCTCACGATTTCATCAGCCAGCTCCCCCATGGACCGATCGCGGCCGGCGAGGCAGAGATCCCAATTATCGGCGGCTTCGAGATCGCCATCCAAGGCCTTGATGGAAGCTGGCTCTATATCGGGCCGGTACAGCGGCCGAGACTCGCGGGCTTTCTGGACCCGTGGTTCGTAACCTTCGTTGGCGGCGTGATCCTCGTTTTGGCTTTCTCCGCCTTCACCGCGAAGAAGTCGCTGCGTCCTTTGGACCGGCTCGTCGAAGCCGCACAAAAACTCGGCCACATTCGCGAGCCGGTCCCTATCAGCTTGGCTGGCCTCAATGAATTCGCAGTGATCGCCCAGGCATTGAATGAGATGCAAGGGCGCATCAAGCAGTTCCTCGATGAGCGCACCCAGATGCTCGCCGCCATCTCGCACGATATGAGGACATCGCTGACCCGGCTTCGCCTTGAAGCGGAGGAGCTTCCCGAAAGCGGCACTAAAGACCGGCTCATCATCGATATGGAGGAGATGGAGCGTATGATCTCCGCGACCTTAACGTTCGCGGGAGATGACCTAAAGCGCGAGCCGCATGAGCGCGTCGATCTTGCTGCCCTTCTTATCAGCCTTTGCGATAGTTTCTCGGACCGCGGTCAGCCTGCTGATTATAGCGGCCCGAATCACGCCTATCTGCTTTGCCAGCCATCGGCTATGAAGAGAGCCTTCGACAATCTCATCGGCAACGCGATCAAGTATGGTGTCCGGGCGCGTGTTCACCTCAGTCCTACCCCCGGCGAGGTGCTCGTTTCTGTCGCCGACGATGGGCCAGGAATTCCTTCTGACCAAGTTGAGCTGGCGTTCCAGCCCTTCCGCCGCCTTGAGAATTCGCGCAACCGCGAAAGCGGCGGGGTTGGTCTTGGACTAGCGATCGCTCGCGATATCATCCGGGCTCACGGCGGGGAAATTGGCCTCACAAACCGCGTGGAAGGCGGGCTTGAAGTGCTCGTGCGGCTGCCTGCAACTGGCACAACATAATGCGGTCAGTTACTCTGTAACCGCCGGCCGAACAATCCGCATGAAGCCATTCTCGCTTTTTTGCCTACGATTGTGACGGCGGGGGAATCGCAAAATAGACTGACGTACACGAGCTTGGGCATTTGGACCGCTTAGGGTCACGGACGGTAATGGCGATGCCTTGCCCTCTACGGAGTGTCTACACCCAGCAGCAGACTCGGATTAGTTCGCGCGGACAGGCCACGCTCGCGCCCGGTCGGCTTTGCCTGCGCCACATGCCCGCGCGGCAAGTCCTGGCGCAAACGGTTCTCGAATTCGTCAGCCTGCATGACGCCCCGCGTTTTCTTCGGCGAGGCGATCATGCTCGAATCGCGCTCGCCCACAAAGCGGTGAATTGCCACGCCGGCGCTTCTCGGAGCCACGCGAGGGGTGGGATCAGAATGGCTTTCTTCTTTCGCTGGGACGGCTGGAGAAGAAATTCGAGCTCAGGGGCTCATAGCGCTGTTCCTTCTCTGGTTCACCTGGCGCAACACGGCCTCTCAAGGTTGCCCGATCCCTGCCACTCGGGCCGGCGCGCGGACAGTCCAAAAGTCCTTCAACGGTAAAAGTATTGGCTCCCCCCAGTTTTTGCGCTTGCGCACCTCGCGACGAGCGCGAGGGCTCCGCGCCGCTTCGCATAGCTCCGCTCAAGCGCAAAATCCGGGTACCCCCCAAAATTTTTCCGTTGCAACGCGCCGTATCCCTCGTGGCTGACGGGGGGCAACGAGGCCGCGATTGGCGCAGCCTCACAAAAAGAGAAGGAAACGTACCATGAGCACCACCAACACTCCCGACTTCATCGTCTACGGCGTCACCGCGCAAGCGGGAAAGAGGGACATCCTGACCCGCATCGGCGGAGCCTGGAAGCACCAGAAGGGCGACGGCATCAACGCCCAGATCCAGGCGCTGCCGCTCAACTTCCAGGGCAAGATCGTCCTGTTCCCGCCGAAATCGCCCGAGGCCGCCGAAGCGCAGGCCGGTGACGACAGCGTTCCGTTCTAAACGCAAGGCCAGCTGCTCGCCCTTCGGGGCGGGCGGCAGTGCCTTTTTAATCACTATCCTCCTTCGGGCACGGATAGCTACAGGATAGCCGCCCACATAGCTCCTCAAGACGCGGAGGAGGGGCTATGACCGCCAAACCCCCCCCCCCCCCCACAACTCAAGTGGCAATAATCTTCTGTATACGGTATAATCGGGCCATGACCGAACTTCTCGAACGAGCCATCGCCACCGTATCACGCCTCGATCCCGCCGCGCAGGACGACATTGCCGCCGCCATGATGATGCTGGCCGGTAGCGATGAACTGCCGCCCGTTGACCTCACGCCCGAAGAAGAAGCGGCCATCGACGCTTCGCAGGCCGCCGCACGCGGCGAGTTTGCCACTGACGAGGAAGTTCGAGCCGTTTGGGCTAAATACGGTCTATGAAACTCCGTCCGCGCTTATCGAGCTTGACAAAATCCTCACTTATATCAACGGACATTTTACGATCGGCGTGCGCCACGCCGCCGTTCAAGTGGCATCGACTCCGGTGCGAGCAGTCTCACGGTGGATCAGATTTGGGCCAGCTTGCAGGCCCGGCATGCCGACGCAAAACTATAAGCTTTCAGAAGAAGCCGCCGAAGACGTCCGCACGCGCATCCGGCCCGCAATCGTGCTGCTACTTAACTATATATATCTACTGGCAATTATACTCTTTATGCTGTATACTTTAGGATATGGCTGAAATCACAAACGAACTCATTCACGAAGTCCTGAAGGCCCTGCAAGCAGGCCAGGGCGAAGTTAAGGGCATATTAGTCGATCACACCCAGCAACTGCTTCGTATACGCGACGACTTGAACCAGGTCCGCAATGACATCAACAACCTGCGCGGCGACGATCTACGCATCGAAACCATGCAGGCCAGGATGGAATCGCGCCTCGAACGTATCGAGCGCCGCCTTAATCTCACCGACGCCTGATGACCGAACAGCCTGGCACTCTCATCGCGCGCGTGTTCAACGCCGCCGCCGACTTCAAGCGTCACTTCTAAATCCCAATCAACGGTCGAGTGTCATAAAACGGCGATGACCGCGTGAGCCGCAAAGTGTCCTGAAATTGCTCCAAAGAGCCGAGGCTACCCCAAGGCTAGCCAAGGATATTATCGCCAGCTCTGCCAAGGTAACCTACCGGGCGTTCTTATCTATCTCTGGAAACCGGCTACGGATCGCGCTAGCCTGACGTCCCATGCCGTTCATCAACACTTCCGCCAAGCATCTTCAAAAAGCGAACCGTCTCCTTGACCGCGCGCAAGAACTTGTCGCCGCCGGCCTGAGTTCCGAGGCGGCGCTGGACGCCTATCTCGTCGTCTACCATTCGACCCGCGCCTCCATCATCGCCAACTCCCGTTCGTCCGTCCGAGCGCCGGTGCGCGTTCATGCTGAGTTCGCCCGCTTGACAATCCTAAAACCGCACCTGCCGGATGCCATGCAGCGCTTTATTTCCCAAACGATGAAAGGCGTAGCCTGCGCGGCGACAATCAAGGTGAGAGGGCAGCGTCAATCAGGATGAGAATGTGCCGGGGGTAACTGACGGAGGGAGGGCGTAGCCCAACTGACGGCGGTTACCCCCGGCGGCGTTTTTCGAACCCGTCTGGCGGTCGAGCAGGACGGCGTCAAGCTGCTGATTCGTCTCACTCTCCGAGGGATCAGCGCTTGCCCGGCCTCCACATCACCGACCACCAGATGAGGCTGTATATGAGTTTCAGACAGACCCACGGCGCCGCTGTTTCCGCCGCCAAGGCTAGCTTTAGCACCGCAACCGGCTACCGGATCGAGAACGATCCGCGTCTGCCGTCCCAGAAAAAAGCGCCGCGCGGCCGCCGCCGGCCCGATCCGCTCGCAGAGATTTGGGACGACGAGGTCATACCGATCTTGAATGCGGCGCCGGGCATCCGGGCGATTGGCGTCTTCGACGAGATCCGGCGGCGCCATCCCGGCCTGAACCCCAATGTCCGGCGGACGCTGGAACGGCGCATGCGAACCTGGCGCGCGGTAGCCGGGCCTGAGCAGGATGTCATCTTCCGCCAGGAGCACGAGCCCGGCCGTCTTGGCTTGTCGGACTTCACAGACACGGGCGAACTTGGCATCACGATTGCGGGCAATCCGCTCGATCACCGGCTCTATCACTTCCGCCTGGCGTTCTCGGGCTTCGAGCATGCCCATGTGGTTCTCGGCGGCGAGAGCTTCGTCGCGCTGGCCGAAGGCTTGCAAAACGCCCTTTGGGCGCTGGGCGGGGTGCCGCTGCATCATCGCAGCGATAGCCTGTCGGCGGCGTACCGTAATTTGGACAAGGCAGCCCAGGAGGAACTGACCCAGCGTTACGACGGCCTCATGCAGCATTACGGGATAACGCCCACGCGCAACAATCCCGGCGTCGCCCATGAAAACGGCTCCATCGAGAGCCCCCATGGCCATCTGAAGAGGGCGCTTCAGGACGCGCTGCTGCTGCGCGGCTCGCCTGACTTCGACGATCTCGACGCTTATCGCCGCTTCATCGATGAGATCGTTGGGCGGCGGAATGCTCACAACCGCAAGCGCATCGAGCTTGAACGCCAAGCGCTTACCCCGCTACCGAAGCGGCGCACCGCAGATTACGAGGAGAAGATCGTTACCGTGACCTCAAGCGGCGGCTTCATTCTGCGCCGGGTCTTCTACACCGCTCCGTCGCGGCTTATCGGTCATCGCTTGCGCGTGCGGGTCTACGACGACCGGCTCGAATGCTTTCTTGGCTCGACGCCGGTGATCACGCTCAGGCGCGGACGGCCGGTCTCCGGCAACAAAGGCGGTCACGTCGTCGATTACCGGCACGTGATCCATGCGCTGCGGAAAAAGCCGATGGCGCTCAATAATCTCGTCTACCGGGACCAGCTCTTCCCGCGCGACGCTTATCGAAAAGCCTTCGAGGCATTGCGCGCCAACGATGGTGAGAAGCGCGCATGCAAGGTGACCGTCGAACTGCTTGCGCTGGCGCATGATCGCGGCTGCGAGGCGGAGCTGGCCCAGGCCATCGATGCCGCGCTTCATTCCGGCCAAGGGCTGGACCTTGCGATATTGCGTCAACGCTTCGGTCCATCCCCGGCACCGGCGCCGGTTATCGAGGTAAACCTCGCGCCGCTCCATGCTTACGACGAACTTGCCTCAGTTTACGCTGCCGGGCCGACCTTCAGCCTGGAGGCCGCGGCATGACAACCTCGAACACAAGCGACGCCGCCCGGCTCGAGCTGCTGCTAACCGAGCTGCGCCTGCCAGGCATCAAGCTCATGTGGACCAAACTCGCCGCCCAATCCGATAAGGAGGGCTGGCCGGCGGCCCGCTTCCTTGCTGCCCTTGCCGAGCACGAACTCGCCGATCGCGGCCGCCGGCGCATTGAACGCCATATGGCCGAGGCACGCCTGCCGGCCGGAAAGACGCTTGCCGCCTTCGACTTCGAGTCCGTGCCGATGGTCTCCAAGGCTCAGGTGATGGCGTTGGCCTCGGGCGACGCCTGGCTCGGCAAGGGCGCCAACGTCCTGTTGTTCGGTCCGCCCGGCGTGGGCAAGAGCCATCTCTCGGCGGCGCTCGGTCTTGCCCTCGTCGAAAACGGCTGGCGGGTGCTGTTCGCCCGCACCACCGATCTTGTCCAACGGCTTCAGGTCGCACGGCGCGAGCTGGCGCTTGAAAGTGCGCTCGCCAAACTCGACCGCTACGATCTGCTCATCCTCGACGACATCGCCTACGTCACTAAGGATCAGGCTGAAACCAGCGTCCTGTTCGAGTTGATTGCCGCGCGCTACGAGCGGCGATCCATGCTGATAACGGCCAACCAGCCATTCGGCGAATGGGGCAAAATCTTCCCCGATCAGGCCATGACGCTTGCCGCCATCGACCGGCTCGTGCATCACGCCACGATCCTGGAGATGAATGTCGAAAGCTACCGGCGCCGCGAAGCCCTCGAGCGAAAACGCGGACGCGGCCGGCCAGCCGCCCACGCGACAATCAAGAAAACCGAAGCAGACGAAGGCTGATTGACGTTGCCCGTCAATCAAAGCGCTTGCCAAGATCGCGCTCAGCGACAATCATCATGCCGCTCGGCTGCCTCGTCTCATCCTGATTGACGCGCCGTTCTCACCCAGATTGTCGCGCTATAGCGTAGCCGCCTACGAACGGGGCGACTACCCGTTCATGTCCGCTGAAAAGGCGGCAAGCATCGTACGCAAAGGCCGCCGCACCTTTTTTCACATCGAGAAACTTCTCACATCTCCACCATGCCGCTAAGTTACGCCAAAGCCAAACTGACCAACGCTGCGTTACGTCCCGTTCTCGACGTGCTTCGCTCGGGCCTGCCGCGGCTGGTCATCGAGACGGGGCAGGAGCCGTTGATCCTCACCTTCCGGCGGCGGGGAGAATCCTTGTCCGACGCGTCATGCGCCCAGCGTTTCGAGGCAAAGGACGACGCTATCTACCGCTGCTGCGCCATCGAGCGGGGAGGTCTTCCGGGAATGCGCTGGACCTCCTACGCAGCGCCGGCCGAACTTGCCCAACGGCTCAGGCAGGACCTGGCACATTTTACGCAAGGACAGTTACAAGACATGTTGCGCGACGTCGCCATGCAGGCCGAACGCCATCTCGGCATTCATTCGCGCACTCCGGAGAGCATCCCCAATCCGCCGCTCAGCGCGGCTCTTGTCCGCCGGAAGCGTCTCGCGCGGCAAGCCAAATGGCAGCCCAACAATGCGCGATTCATCCCACGCCTGCCGGACCAGGCCTCTTGATCTCATTGACGTGCTCGCTTTAAACGGGAAGCGGGGGCAGGGAGGACCAATGGCCAGCCGCGAAAAGTTTCCTATCGTAGGGGCCTCGAACAACCCCATGGCAATTTTGCTGTAGGCCAGTGGCTCGGGGCAGGGGACCGCGTTACACGGAGGTTCCGTCCCGCCCCACCATTTCCGCAGCAGAACCGAACTCCGTCAGCGGAGTCTACGATTTTACCGGCACGCGGCGTCCCAACGTTCCCGCCGGCCGTCACGCAATCATTCGCGCCGAATAGACTCTAGAACGAATCGTTGTCCGGTGGTGCCGAATCTGACAGGCTGGAAAAATGACTGTCCTGAGAGTTAGGGCGCACTAATGGGGGTAAACCCCCGTGCGCCTCACGGCAGCGCATTGCCACTCCATTTTTTCGATTTTCCTAATTTGTGAGACTGATACTTTTCAGGAGCTTACGGTCCCGGATTTTTCCTTAAATCCGAGACTCGCTCCTTAAATATGAGACTGGCCCCGGCTTGGGCCGCCAACACGTCACCGCCCCGTTCCGGGGCGTGAAGGCCGTAAAGGAGCGGCATATTTGGGACCGCCTCCGCCCCGTTTCGTTCTGGCCGATGGCAGCTTTCGGCTTCAGCAAAGCCCCGCCTCGGCCGTCACCCAATCAGCCGCGATCCTTGTTTTGGCAATCCTGCTTCTGGCGCCGCCCTGGAGCGATCGTTGCAATTTTAAAGGCGGCGGTTGCTTTCTCAAACGATGAGGTCTTTGCCGCCCGCGAGGGCCGCTTTGCAAGTTCTCCGTCCCGGGCTGCTTGCTTTCAACGATGCCGCACCACGCCAAGTTACCATAACTCGACTTCGAAGGGCATTATGGGTTCATCGACATCGGGGCGCAGTTTATCAGCCTCGGGCATTTGGCAGGCATAGAGCCGGAGCAGAACGACGTGACTTGCTTCCCAAAGAATTTGGGCTTCTTCGGTATAACCGAGGTCGCCTATATGCGATACGAAAGTACGAAACTTTAAAAGCGCGTTAAAAGCCCTGTGATCGCAGGTTAAGAAAGTGGACTGAAATAGTCGTGATCAAGTACAGTAAGGCTCAGTATACAGTCTCTACTTTTTTATCTTAAGTTTGTAGGGTTCTTGCGCCTGCATCATCGTCACGGCAGCGTCCTCGGCCTCATCAAATGTGAAAGTTTCCTCGGATTCCACGCCACGTTCAGGACGGCGCGAATATTTGTAGCCAAGCTCTTTGATCTCTGTTTCGAAATCAGCCAACCTTGCGGCATCCGGTTCAAGGACTGTGTAACTGTGTTTGGTCATCATATACTCCGGTGGGAGGACAAGCTTGCCCGAGTATGTCTGAATAAGTGTCGTTAAAAACCTGTTAATGGCGACAAATGCACTAAATATTTTACTGACACGATTTTCAGTATATGTTTTGTCAACTAGGTTTTTACCTTAGAGCCAAGGCTGCTAATGCAATGAGCAAGGGTATTGTTTCAAAGTTCTATGCGTCGGAAACCGCTTTCATGCAAGCATTGGAAAAATTGAATGAACACGATTTAAGCCCTAAGTTTGAATTTATTCGGGCTATGAATGGGTGTTTCTCGGTTGAGTTTCTATCGAAAGATAATGCGGAGGCCGAGGCTATCGAGAAGATACTCGCAGCGTAGTCGAAGCCTATTAACGGCGACGCAGAATAGAAGTCACGCCTAGCCGATCAAGAGCGATTGATTTTATGCCAACATATAACGTGTGCCTCGGATTGTTACGCCGTTTTACGCTGCCGCCACACAGCATGCTCAGGCCGCGGTTGCTCGCCCAGAATTATAGGGCCGACAAGCAGCCATGGATAATTGGCATCATTGACGTATCAGTCTTTGTAAAGAAATTGTTGCAACTTGCCCTTGTCCAAACCAAGATGAGCTGGGGCGGTCGGTTGCCGATATTTCGTACCACTGACAACTCATTAACCGACACCACCTTACAAGGTGCAATTGATGACCCAAATACCCTTCGAGCCCTCTCGAAACGTCAAGACGTCAGAAGAGACGTTGCTGGCTCTTTTGTTGCGCATGGTACTTGAAAATTGCGCGAGTACTGGCGACACGCTTGATAGCTGGGGGTACTCCACGAACAGCGCAGCTATGCGCATCCTTGCCGAAGCTGGGTTCATACGCATTGACGAAGACGCCGACGGCCGCGTCCGCGGAAAGGAACTGCCAGAAGCTGAAGCCTTCCTTTCCCGAATGGCCGCGACATCTCCATCCTGAGCCGATGCCATCGTGACCACATCTTCAAAAACCGCCCCTGGCGATCTCGACGGTTCGCACTTTCGCCTCGATGCCGAACACTGGACAGCATTTCTTGAAGCCCTCGCCGCGCCGCCGCGCGATCATCCGCACATGCGCCGTTTGCTTCAAGAACCAAGCCTTTTTGAAACAGCCTCAAAGAGCAAATCATGACGGATCAAAATGCGCCTATGAGTGAAGATGCCCCCAGCGACTGGAGAACCGCCGAAGATCGCGCGAGCGACATTGCTCAAGCCAAGGCTTTGCGCGAACAGGCAAGCCAAGGTGGATTGCGCTTTGAAGTCTATTTGCCCTCAAGCCTCGCGGAATGGGTGCTTGATTTTGTTCAACTTGGCGTGTTCACCGATCCCAGCGAAGCCGTCTTTGTCATTCTTGGCGAGCACCAGGAATTGGAGCCGCATGCCGACCTAAGAGAGGAGATTTTAAGGCGCTCGCTTGAAGCCTCGATGAACGATCCCCGGCCCTCCATCCCGGGTGAAGAGGCTATGGCGCACATAGCCAGAAAGTTGGCCGAACCACGACCTGACCCTGCGGTGTGGCGGCAGCGGCCAAGAAAATAATAACGCGCATACATGCTTCCGTTGACTTTCCGACGTAATTGAGCGCATAAGGCCCTGTCCTAACGAATGAACTGCCCACCCTTATTGCTGGCGATTTCTTCCCGCTGATCCTCAAGATCACGCGGGCTTTTGAAGTTCGTTGTTCCCTACCGACGGAGGAACGCCATGCGTGAAGATATGGCGCATGTGATCGTCGAACGTCCGCGCATCAAACCCTACAACAGTCGCAAAGGCCGCCATCTGGACCCGGAACATTTACCGGCGCACGAAGGCATGCGCCGTGGCCATGCATGGCGGGGCGACCGCAAGGAACTCAACGAAAATCTTGCGCCCCTGCGCCGCTACCTGGCGCAACAGGTTGGTCGTCCGTGGAATAAGGTTTATTCGGAGATTGCCCTTCACCTTCGCGTCGATAATGCCGTCCAACAGCATGTACGCGATCATTTGCGCGACTTTGTCGCCGTGGCGCCACGCCGCAATATTCATGACTGGCGCTCGCAGTTCCGCGGCGGTCTATGGTGGCAACGGTTCTATGTTGATCCGGTGACCGGTCTGTTGTGCCGCACCGATCAGTTGCCTGAGGAAAAAGCCCGGCGACGCTCCCGACAAAACCGGCAAGCGCCGCCAATCACACACGTCGCCATGGCCGATGATCGAGAACTGCGGTTGATTAACGGCCTTTGGTATGAGGTCCGCCTGGCTAAGTTGCCGGAACCGATCTATCGCGCCAGCCAAGAGAGCGTAAAATTACCGCTTCATATCTATGGACGAAAAGATCGCACCTTTGACGCGGAAATGAACGTACGGCGGCTGATGTCTCCGCCGGTTTGGGACGTTGTGACAAAAAGCATGATTGCCGTTGGGCCTCCGATCGACGATCCCGCAAGTTGGAAAAATTACCGTCGCACGCAGCCTGATCGTCGCTATGCCACCGCCAAGCGCGTGCTCTCTCGGCGTGAGCTGCGGCAGCATGGATTGAGCAACAACACACGCGGCAATGCCCTTCACATATTAGATAGTTCGTTAAAAAGTGGTTAAGCTTCAAGACAGCTCAACATCACACTGGATACGGCTTAAATACCGGACACAGGTAGAACAGCCCAGATCAAGTTATCATCTTGAATGCTTAAGCCGTTTAGGTTTATATTATTATTGAGAGGATCGATTATGCGGAAAGCACGCCCTACAGGCAAGAAGACCACGGCAAAAAACACGCGCACAAGCGTTACGCGCCGCGCGATTGCGTCCTCGCGTCTAAAGCCCACCGGCGTCATCACCCTCAACGCCGCCGATAGCCGCGAATTTATAAAAATGCTCAATGCGCCTGCGCGCGAGCCGAATGACTATATGAAAGCCGCGCTCGCCGACTACCACCGCCGTGTTATTCAGGGCTAAGTGATAGACGCCACATCCTTCCGCTTCGAAATTCTCGACAAGCAGGATCGCACCTCTTTCGATTGTGGCACAGCCCAACTCAACGCCTATCTTCAAAACACAGCGAACCAAGACATGCGACGAGGTCTTGCAACGTGCGTTGTAGCGAACTGGATATGACGACCAGGCTGCCGCTTGGCATCAATTTGGCCTCTGGTGACATGAATGTTGGTTCTACCCTGTTTGGCGTCCATGCGGCGACGGTGTCGCGGCTATCCGAACTTAAAGGCAGCGTATGATTTTTCAGACATGGGAGCTTTAGCCATACTTTGCTCTCTTGCTCCCGTGCCCGCGGGTGAGTCCTTTCCTGTGGAGCCGTCTGACCGAACGAACTGAGAACCTGTCCCACCAGCATTCAGTGATGTCCAAGCACGATCACTTTCGTCTGGCACACCAAATTGTCCTAGCTCTATACCATATCTTCCGCCTGTCATAATTATCCTCCAAAAATTACCCGTTTAACAAAGACTATGCCCCCTTGTATACCAGAAAGAAGTTAAAACATTATTAGGACTTACGCAGGAATGAAGCTGCAGCCAATTTGGCCTCTGGCGCCACGAATGTTGGTTCCACCCAAATATAACGCGGTTAAGCTTCATTTACTCTTGAGCTAATCAGCTTTCTAGCCGCCAAAAAAATAGTACTTCCCAGACAAACACCCTTGTACGCTATTGGAGTACACTTGATACGATGATATGTTGATATGTCTTTATACGTTTATCGATGAGGTTATTCATGAGTACTCACGATACGACCCGCTGGACTATTGTCGTTTCAAAGGAAACCGACATCGTCGTGCGGAGCCTTCTCGCGCAGCGCGGCCTTAAGAAAGGCGACCTCTCGAAATTCATCGAGGAGGCAGTGAATTGGCGGGTGTTCGACCAGACTCTTACCGAGGTGCGGAGCAAGTTTTCCGACATGACGCCGGACGCTCTCGAAGACCTGATTGCCGAGGCCTGCGCTGCGGCTCGTAAAGAGACGCGGCGCTTGCTGAAAAAAGAACACTAAGCGATGCGCGTGGTCTTGGACAGCAATGTGCTGATGAGCGCTTTGCTGGTCGAGTCCTCGCTGCCAGGCCAGCTCATCGCGCATTGGCGGCGCGGGCGGTTTGTGCTGTTAACAGCCGTGCTTCAACTCGACGAACTGCGGCGCGTCACGCGGTATCCTAAAATACGCCAGCGCATCAAAGCGGTCGGCGCGGGTCGGCTGATGAACGATTTGCGCAAAATCGCCGTGGTGATTGAAACTTTGCCCACCGTCGATGTCTCGCGCGATCCTTTCGATAATTATCTGCTCGCCATCGCCTTGGGCGGAGAAGCGGATTACCTCGTAACCGGCGACAAACCAGACCTTCTCAGCCTTGGCCAGCATAAAGGTACCAACATTGTCTCTGTCCGTGATTTTATGAAGTCTGCTCGACTGTTGCCCTCACAGCCACCTTCATGACCCAAGACCGGCGCTACGCGCGGCCTTGGGCGGTTTATATCTTTTTCCTGAGAACCGGGCAGAGGCGAGCTTGATCGCCTCGCCGCCGCCAAAATGGCGCTCCGCCGTCTCTTGCGCTTCTTCGGCCTTCATGCCGCGCAGCTGCAAAATGTCGGCATACAAACCCTTCAACACCCCGAAGAATTCCGCCGCGACAGCCTCCGGGTGATCACGCACGTGCGCCAGCATCGCTTTGAGTTCGGCCATGTCGCGGCTTTTTTCTAACGCCTCCGCATGCTCTTTCTCGGCGGTTCCGAGGTAGCGCGCCACGTAAACTTCCGAACCGATGCTGACCGAGCCGAAGAGCAAGGCCAGGGTTATGAGAGCCAGTTTGCGCGACGGATCGTCTGCCAGAGTTGTGTTCAAATCCCTTTCGGCATTCGCGATCTCATCGTCCGCGCTGTTTCGCCGTCCGATCGCTTCCGTCACCTCCTCCTTGGCGCTTTTGACCACGGCAGTTCTGCCTCTCCCCTTGACCTCCAATGCGCCTTTCTGATTGCCGCGGGACTCAGCCAAATCTCCTTCGACACGCCCCTCGCGCTTCTTGGCGCGGTTCAAGCGCGCGACCGCTTCGCGCGCCGGCTGCTCGAGCTGAAAGACATGCGTCTGCGCCAGCCGCTGCAACTCGGGATTGTTGGCGACCAACAACGTCAGTCCGATGCTCCAGGCCCCAAGCAACGCCGCCCAGGATTTTTGCTCGGCCCCCGGTTTGGACACCTGGCTGAGCCCGGCTCCAAACAAAACGCTTTGAACGAGCGCCAGGCCTGCCGTCGCGTAATTCTCCCCGACCAGCGGACCAATCCCGTAAATACCCTCGACAAATTCAACCAGCCCCGCGACACCGAGCGCCACCGGACGCGACCATTTCTTGATCGCTACACCGATGCCCGTCGAAACACTGCCGCCGGTGATTTCGGCGCGAAGCACCGCGTAATGCACGCGCAGTCCCTGCTCGATCAAAGCTGCGACCAAATTCTCGTTCAAATTTCCGGCGCGGAGATTTCCTTCGACCGCCGCCACGTAACGTAGGACCGCCCGCGAACCTTCGCGGCCTCCCAAAACCTTCTCCAAGACAGACAGATCAAATTCCTGCTGCCGCTGGGCAGTCGTGTTTGCCGCGGTGCCGGAAGGCTCTCGAGCTGGCACCTGACTTAAGGCCCGCGCCGTCGTCGCCACCACTTCAAACGTCGCATCAAGAGGTATCGCTTGCCGCAAGGATCGCGATTTCGCTCCATACGGAACAACCGCTGCGTGAGACCCGAACACATCGGCAAGTTTATCTCGCAACCGCTGCACGACCGCGCCCGTTGCCTCGGCATACTCGCCCTCGGCGTAATCCGCGCGGCTATCGAGACCTTTTCTCGGCTCAGGCAAACTCTTGCGCCAGCCAAGCAGGAGCACTTCGCTCACGTCTCCCCGTTGTTCGACGACAAGACGCGCTTTGAGGTCCTGCGCATCCTCGTCGCCGGTTCCAGCATCGAAGGCGACGGTAAAGCAAATCAGTTCGTGATTTTCTCGCGTAACGGAAAGACCGGCCTCCCTGCCGTCTTCCCACACACTTGCCATGGCAGGCGCAGGGACCCAGCGAGCCAGCCCCTGGAATTGTTGATGCGCATCGAACAAAAACGCATCGCGAATTGCGCCAATGCTTTCAGTATCCATGGAAGAATCAGGAGGCAGGATGGAAAGGGCTACGTGCTCCTCAATACACTACAATATACATTACAAGTTAAGTACTATATTTCACTGATTCGGATTTGTTTCCGTCCCACTGCCCTCGTCTATAGTATAAATTCTTCCATGCCCTCATTAACCAGCAACATTGAACCACTTGCGCGCGCCATCTGTAAACGCGACCTGCGCCGCGTCGGAACGCCCGCAATCGGCCCATGGACGACAGGCTTGAGGCTGGTATTTAAACGGACCGGCTAGTAAACTATCAGGGCTCGCCTTCCAAGCTCGGCAGCTCATCTTTTTCGCGCACCAGCCACGAACCTGGCAACTTATGGCAGACCGGTTGACAACGCAGAGTCTCCCACGCGTTCAGGAGACATTCGGCGACCTCGAAAAAATACTTTTCGGTACAGCACGTGGGCAGGTGAAGGCCCTCGTCGGGCCCGATTTGGACCTGGTTCGCCATTGGCTCGATAGCCAGGAATTGCCGGACCTGCAACGGCCGATCTTATTGCTTGACCGCATCGAAAGAATTCCGTCTGTCGGGAAGCTATTGGATATGTACGTCGCGACGTTAGCCGACGCCGCGCTCAGGCTCTGGCCGATCTGGTATACGGACACGGACTTCGCCCGTTTCGACAAGAGCTCCATTGGCCTCCACGGCATTCACGCGACTATACATGGCCTGACTGCCCAGGATTTTGGCGTATCCCCCTTGTGGGCCCAAAGAGCCGTGGCCCAGGCGCTGAATGCTCGGGCGCCCGTTCTTCAAGAGTTTAACGCAGCCGACCAGCTCCATCAGCTAAGCTTGGCCGTCCATCGTCACGGGGTGGTCCTCATCGTCGCCCTTGAAGATCATCAAGCCTCTTTCGAACAGCTTCGCGCGTTTTCACAATCTACGATCTGGCTAGCGCAGAATGGCAATGTAGCCGTCATTGTGCTGATACCCGCCAGCATGGCCGTCAATCCCGGTCTTGATGCGCTGCTCTATGATGCGTCGTATTTAGAAAATTGTACGGGTCAGGGGCTCGTTGCCGGGCACTCTCCCGGAGAGGTCGCCCTGGGGGCTCTCGCCCAAACTGCTGGGCATCCCAAAGAACTGGCGAAGTGGCTTTGGCCGCTTATCGGGAGACCGCATCCGTTCAGTCCGGCCGAACAACAACTGGCCGGAGCCTTGGCGCAACATTCCGACCTGGCTTCTCTCTTTGCATTCAACCAACCCGTCGCAACGGTGCGAGGCACGCGCTACATCGCCGATCTGCTCTGGCACGAAGGGCGCGTTATCGTGGAAATCGACGGGTACCGGTTCCATTCGGATGAGACGGCTTTCGCGCGCGATCGCCATCGGGATTACGAACTTACTCTTTCAGGTTATTTGATCTTGCGCATGCCGCACAACGAAGTCATGGCCGACGTGGCAAGAGCCGTGACCAAGATACGCGACATGGTAAAGTTTCGTCGTGATTCGCAAACGGTGAGGAATTGAAGCGATGCAAACCAAGCTATCACCGCTGGAAGTGCTGATCTTGTGGGGACTTCTCGGCAACGGCGGCGCGCAGTGGCTAAACGAGATCAAGCCGAAGCTTCAGCCAAAGAGCAGAGAGAATTTGCAAAAAGCGGGATTGATCGTCGTCGAGAAGAAAAAAAACGAGAAGAATAGGGGCGCGACCTGGATCGAGGTTACCGACAAGGGCTGGGCATGGGCGGCCGAGAACCTCGACGCGAAAGTCAGCGACCGTTCCCCGGCTGCAGGCCCGATCCTCGAAGCCTGGCTCAAGCGTCTTAAGGCCTACATGCAGCGCAGCCACGTACCGCTCGCCGAGATTATGGCCACGCCAAGGGCGCCTTTTCCCAGATTGCCCGAACGCGTCACCGAAGCCTACCTTGCGATATCGGGGGGAAGCTGGGCCAAGCGAGTTCGCCTCTCGCAGTTGCGCGACAGGCTCGCCGATATTCAAAGGCAGGACCTGGACGACACCATTCTTGGCATGCAAGGCCAAAGTAAGCTCGTTTTGTACGCGCTCGATAATCCCAGCGAGATTACAACTCAGGATCAACATGCGGCCATACTGATCGGCCGCGAGCCTCGTCACATCCTTTACATGCCCAGGTCATAAATACCGGTCAGGAAAAGAAGATGGATCCCCAGCTTGTTGCGTTGCGTGAGATTAATTTCGATTTTGCCCAACATCTTGAAAATATATGGAAGGACATTCCTTATCACATCGATGAATTCAATGGCAGCGTAAGCGATGAGCTTATCGACGATCTCACCAACGGCACCCGCGAGATTGCCTGCCCGTCTCCCCTCGGGTGGGTCATCGCGGGACAAGCCGGCACCGGGAAAACACACCTTCTCGGAGCCCTTCGTCATAAGACCTGGGCCGTGGGCGGATGGTTCATTCTATTCGATCTGCTCGATGTCAAGGATTTCTGGTCGATCGCCGCGCTGAGCTATTTGCACTCGTTGCACAGGGAGATGCCCGATGGGCGTCTTCAATCCGAAGCCCTCATCGCAAGGCTAGCGCATGGCCTCGCCGATGAAGCATTGCAGGCCGAATGCACCACATTATCCGAACTGACTCCCGATAAACTTGCCACACTCGCCGACCGTTTGATCGCGGGACTTCCCCGGAAATACGCAAATGAAGCCCGGTCCCATAAACAAGTGCTCCGCGCTCTCTTGCTCCTTCACGCCAAAGATAATCTCGTCGCCGACAACGCCTACAATTGGCTCCAGGGGATCGACACCGACGAAGAGTTCGGACGTACCTTTGGATTCAACTTGGCGCAACCAACCCCGCGGGACATTGTTCAGGGCCTCTCCTGGCTCATGAGCCTTACGGGCCCGACGCTGCTGGCCATCGATCAGATCGACGCCATCATCAGCGAACAGAATCTGGCTTCGGGGCCCGTCGGCGACGTCGCAGGCACGCAGCAGCAAAAGGCGTTGTCGATACTCGAAGGGCTCGGCCGCGGCCTTATGGATTTGCGCGACATCACGCGACGAACCATGACCGTGGTTTCGTGCATAGAAGCCTCGTGGCATGTCCTTAGCGCCCGGACCATACAATCTGTAATTGGCCGCTTTAATACCGATCCGATCGTGCTTGCACCAATCAATAACGCGACGATCGCCCAGGCCCTCGTCGCCAAGCGACTATCGTCGGCATTTGAGCGTGCCGGGTTTGCGCCGCCTTATTCGAGCTGGCCGTTTCGTCCCGAGGCGTTCCGGGGCGCAGCCGGTATGTATCCGAGAGAATTGCTCAAAATCTGCGACGCTCACCGCCGCGCATGCCTTCGCGCCAAACAGGTCACCGAGCTGACTTCATTCAGCAATGGCGCTGGCGACGGCGCGAACGTTCCCGAAGTCGCGGCCGATAACGGCGCGGACATCGACCGGCGCTTCGCCGAGCTCAAAGAGCGCGTCAATGTTAAAGCATTTCTGGAACAGGACGCGGAAAGTCGCGAGTTCTGCGACGTGCTGCAAGCGGCGATGCGCTGTTACGCCCTGCAGTGCGGTCCCGGAGTCGGTCACGTTGAGCTTGCCGTCGACGACAACTTTACCGGCGACCGGCCGCCTCTCCATGCCCGCCTGAGGTTTATAGATCGGAGCGCGAATGACCGCGAACATCATGTGTGCTTTCGCGCGCTTACAAGCCGCAACGCGATAGCCTTTCAAACGCGGCTCAAGGCAGCGATTACCCTCTCCGGCATCGACCAAGAACTTTCCTTCCGGCGTCTCTTCATCCTCAGAAGACCAGCGCTACCCTCAGGTCGTAAGACAAGCGAAATCATTGGCGACTTCAAAGCGGCAGGCGGCGTCTTCGTCGACATCAAAGAACACGACCTGCGCTCATTTTCGGCGCTGCAGCTGCTCGAGCGAGAGCGACCTGCAGGCTTCGAGGACTGGCTTCGAACACGTGCCCCCCTTAAGGGTACGCACCTTTTCGACGTCGCGGGACTTTCCTCGGATGGCAATAGTTGGGAAGGTATTTTTGGTGCGGCCGCAAAAACCGAACATCCCTCCACCGACCACGCAACAACAGCTGAAATCTCGCCGCAAAACAGCCCCGCTTCAACCGGCGCTCAACCCATGGATAAGGTTTTCATCGGCCATCGCCTTGATGACGGCGCGACAAACGAAGCCATCTACCTAAACCTTTTCGATCTTAACCGGCATACCGCCCTGTTGGCCGGTTCGGGGTCGGGCAAAACGGTAGCCCTACGGCGCCTGGTCGAAGAGGCTGCCCTGCAAGGCGTGCCCGCGATCGTCCTTGATACCAACAACGATCTCGCGCGCCTTGGCCAACCGTGGCCGCAGCGGCCCGAAAGCTGGAGCGATGACGACGCCAACGCAGCCCAGCTCTATCACAAGAACGTCGAGGTCGTGATCTGGACTCCCCTCCTATCGCGAGGGAACCCGCTCAACTTAGCCCCCATGCCGGATTTCTCGACGATTCGGGACGATCCGGATGAACTTCGCAGGGCTGTGCTTCTCGTTAGCTCAACGCTCAAGCCGCATGCGATACCGGGGGGCGGCGAAAGCGCGGTCCTTCGCGAGGGAATTCTAACCTGCGCTCTTGAGTATTTCGCGCGCAACGGCACAGGTTCGTTGGATGACCTTATAAGTCTCTTGTCCGAACTGCCGGAGGATGCCGGAGGCGGCATCAACGATGCCCCGAAATTAGCCCAGAAAATGGCCGATCAGTTGCGGGCGGCAATGGCGCGAAATCCCCTGCTCGCAACAGGAGGCCAAACGCTCGATCCGGCAGTCTTGTTGACGGGCGCAGCCGGCAAGACACGGATTTCCGTGATTAACTTTTCAGGACTACCCTCGGACGAGCAAAAGCAGGCCTTCGTCAATCAACTTGCTATGATCCTCTTTACATGGATCAAGAAACGGCCGGCATCCGCCGAACGCCCGATTCAAGGACTGCTCGTTATCGACGAGGCGCAAAACTTCGTGCCTTCCGGACGAGGCGTACCCTCAAAAGCCAGCCTGATCGGCCTGACCCAACAAGGTCGTAAATACGGGCTCGGTCTCATCTTCGCCACACAGGCCCCGAGGGGAATTGATCACCAAATTATTCTCAACTGCACCACTCAGTTCATTGGAAAGGCTAACGCCCCTGCTGCCATTGAAACTGCCCAGGAACTTATCCGGGAGCGCGGCGGAAGAGCGGACGACATCGCCCGGCTGGATCGCGGCCAGTTTTATGTCTATTCCGCCGGTTTCAGCGAACCCGCAAAAATACTCACGCCCTTATGCTTGAGTTACCACCCGGCCACCCCCTTGAGCGAGGACGAGGTTGTGTGCCTCGCTCAAATGACCCGTGGTGCCTGAATAGGTTTGGATGTCGGCTCCAAGCCCCGCATCTGAGAATTCGTACGCGAAATTCGATTGTGGCCTAAGCCTAAATCCCCAGTTCTCCGGTCTCGATCTTTACCGCCGGGAATTTTCCCTTCGCGCCGAACCATATTTCCAGCGTGACAAGATCGCGGGCCGTGATTTCGCGCGCGCCGCGCGGTAAGAGATCGAGGAGCATCGGATCGATCGAGGCTTCGGGTAGCCATTCGACGCTGCCGAAATACTTCGCCGTCCAGAGCTTCGGCTCACGCCGGATGCGCGCGAGGCAGGCATGCCTCTCCTTGGGAAATACACACAAGTTGCGGGCTGAGTTCGGCGATCTTGTCGACGAAGGCCGCAATCAACTGCTTTTCGGTTCTCTCTCCGATATGCGGCGCACCGAGCGCATCAACAATCCAACACCCCTGCTCGCGATGCGCGACGAGGGCACCGATGCAAACAATCGAATGGTAGATGTGCTTCGGAAACTTGTCGCCGATCGCCGCGAGCACCTCGTCGTCCGTACTGCCGCTCAGGCCATTCGCTGCCGCGAAGCCTGGCAGATTGGGCGCTGTCTCGAGGTCCCAAACGATAACATTGCTGCTCATGCGCCGGAGCTTGGCATAAGAAGAGGATTCCGGAAAGCCCGCCTAAGACGCAAAGCTTCACCGGTTGCCATCCCGCCTATCATCGATCCCGCTTGCCGCGCCAAAGCGTGCGGAAAAAATGCAAGAGCCTTTGCCCTATGCCGCTCAAGGCCTTGCGGTAAGTTCGGTTGCCTTGGCTGCGATACCGGCTTTCCTCCACTTCGCGTGCGTCCGAAAGCACCTGCCACAGGGCGATGCCGTTATCGACATCCTCCGACCGGCCGCACTGGCGGCACCGGTAAGTCCGCATGTCGCGGCCTGAAGAGGTGTCTTTTTCCTCCAGGCTCATTTCATGTCCGCAATTGGGACATTCCATGCATATTCTCCACCATATCTAGATAGCAGCTTCGCCGCGCCCCAACCACCCGTCAAACATAGCGCGGTGGAACGAATCATGATCAGTTTCAGCTTCAACAACCGGCCAAACTCCAAGCGATGTCCCTAAAACATAGTTTCGCCTCGCTCAATCCCGAACAGCGCCGCGCGGCAGAATACGGCGTTGCGGGAACTAACCCGGCTTTTGGCGGCCCGCTTCTCATCATTGCTGGCGCCGGATCGGGAAAAACGCAGACGCTTGCGCACAGGGTCGCCAAATTGATTGCGCATGGGGCGGACCCGAGCCGCATCCTGCTTCTTACCTTCTCGCGCCGTGCCGCAAGGGAAATGGAGCGGCGCGTTGAGCGGATTTTAAGTAAGGCGCAGGCGACCGCCTGCAGCTCCATCCCCTGGTCGGGCACGTTTCATGCTATCGGCGCGCGCCTGTTGCGTGAGTGCGCGCATTCGATAGGGCTTGATCCTACCTTCACCATCCATGATCGCGAGGATTCGGCCGATCTCATGAATCTGATCCGCCATCAGCTTGGGCTTTCGGAACAAGAGCACAGATTTCCGCTGAAGGCGACGTGCCTTGCCATCTATTCGAAAGCCATAAACTCCGGCCATGCTCTCGATCGCGTGCTGAGGCAGCATTTCCCATGGTGCATCGCCCTCGAGGAAGACCTGCGCCGTTTGTTCGAAGCCTATGTCGAGGCCAAGCAAGGCCAGCATGTTCTCGACTATGACGATCTCCTGCTCTATTGGGCCGAGCTGATGAAGGTGCCCGAACTCGCTTGCGAGATCGGCGCGCTGTTCGATCATGTGCTGGTCGACGAATACTAGGACACAAACGCGATCCAGGCCGCCATTCTTCTGGCGCTGAAACCGGATGGCAACAGGCTAACCGTGGTGGGCGACGATGCCCAATCGATCTACGGTTTCCGCGCCGCCAATGTTCGCAACATTCTCGACTTCCCGAAGCAGTTTACGCCGCCGGCCGCGATCATTACGCTCGACCGCAATTACCGCTCGACCGTGCCGATTCTGAATGCCGCCAACGCCGTGATCGCTCTGGCGAAGGAGCGCTTCACCAAAGACCTTTGGTCCGATCGAAACTCGGCCGAAAAGCCTGCTTTGGTGACGGTCCGCGACGATGCTGCGCAGGCCGGTTTTGTCGTCGAACGCGTGCTCGCCAACCGTGAAGCGGGCGTGGCCCTGAAGGAGCAGGCGGTGCTGTTTCGCACGAGCCATCATAGCGCCGTACTCGAAATCGAGCTCAGCCGCCGCGACATCCCCTTCGTCAAATTCGGCGGGCTGAAATTTCTCGAGGCCGCCCATATCAAAGACCTGCTCGCGGTGCTGCGTTGGGCCGAAAATCCCCTCGACCGTATGACGGGTTTTCGCGTTCTGCAGCTCCTGCCCGGCATCGGTCCCGGCACCGCCGGCAAGCTCTTGGATCGCTTCGCAGGCCGCTCCGCAGTTCAACTCATGTCTTCCTTTGCGCCCCCTGCCCGCGCGGCGGAGGATTGGCCAGCCTTTACCCTGTTGATGCAGCGGCTTTGGACCAAAACAGTGATATGGCAAGCCGAGGTCGATCTCGCGCGCGAATGGTATCAGCCCTATCTCGAACAGAAATTTGCCGACGCCCTCGTCCGCGCCGGCGATCTCGATCAGCTCGCCAAAATCGCGGCGGGCTATGGCTCGCGACAGGAATTTCTGACCGATCTCACGCTTGACCCGCCGAATGCCACAAGCGACGAAGCCGGAAAACCGCTGCTCGATGAGGATTATCTTATCCTCTCAACCATCCATTCGGCCAAAGGCCAGGAATGGAAAGCCGTCTCGATCCTCAATGTGGTGGATGGCTGCATTCCGTCCGACCTTGCCACCGGCACAAGCGAAGAAATCGAAGAGGAACGGCGCCTGCTCTATGTGGCCATGACGCGCGCGAAGGATGAATTGAACCTGATCGTACCGCAGCGCTTCTATACGCATCAGCAGGCCCGCTCCGGCGACAGGCACGTTTATTCCGGGCGCACGCGCTTCATTCCGGCGAATATTTGCGCGCATTTCAACCGGGTGACCTGGCCAATCGCAGGCGACAAAGGGGGTAAGGCGCCGATGACAACCGCGCCGATCGACATTCGCGAGCGCCTGCGCGGCATGTGGAACAAAGACTCATATCGAGAATCACGTCTAGTCACCGCACCTGTGAAAGGGGCAACGTAGGAATAGAGCGAGCATCGACCGAATTTTAAAACGGCCCGATTAGCTGGAACGCTTAGAACTTTGTTGGAATGGGCCCTGCATCCTACCATCACTACATCCCGCTTATTTTTCTCGTCGGCAAGCCATGAGGGATCGGCTTGAGGAGGTCTAGATTTTGGCGGGCATCTAATGGCAAGCTTGTTCGCTAAGGAGACCCTCATCATGCCTGCTGATCTCATGCTATGCCAAGGTGTAAGGAAGAATTGTCCCGATGACTGATCCCGAAAACCCCGTCTACCAGGACAGCACTGTGCAAAGTGCAGCTATGCGCGTTCTCTTGGGGAGCGCACCTGAACGAGAAATGGAGCTCCGCGAGCTTTGGCGTTTGCTGGATCCCAAGTTCCAGTTTGTTGGCGACGTGCATGAAGGCGAGCGCTTCATCCTGGACGCTGGAGCATTCCGCTTTGTACGGTTTAATCATAGAGCTGTTCGTGCCTTCTGGCTGAGCGCCTTCGCCGCGTGGGAGGGCTACCGGCTCGTCGCGGAGACTATCGACATTGGAAATGTGGATCTTGGACGACTAGCGAAACTAATTGAGGCTTTTCGGCAAATTCTTACGAGCGACAAGTCCGATGAGAAACTACTACCCGATGGCATTCCCGAGCCGGGAACATATCCTGAGGCCGTAGTCGACCCTCAACAACGAGCGGCAGCTGAACTAGCGACGATGGCCGTCGGCTGGGCTCTGCTGCACGAGGTCCGCCACATCAAGCATCAGCAGGAGGGCACAGGCGCGGATCCGTACGGCCAGGAGCATGAACCATTTCACGAGGAGGAACTGTCGTGCGACGCCTTCGCAACCACGTTCCTGTTGGAACGGGTTGACGATTACGCCGCCAGCGTTTCTGCCGATCAGGCAACTGTGCGTCGCAAGCGGGAACTCGCCATCTACTTCGCAATGTTCACCATCACCCTGCTTGCTGAAGGCAAGTGGGGTCCAACCCCCACCCATCCTTCTGTTCAGCGTCGGATCGACGCTGTTCAGGCAGTCATTGGCCAGGAACGCGATGAGATCGCCGAGGCCATCGCGCATATTGCCTTTGTCGCGCTCCGTGCTCTGTGGCCTGATGCGCCGACTTTGGCGGCATGAGGTCGACGCCGCGTATGTCCATCGCAATCTAACTACGCGCTTCAACCACGTTGACGCGCAGGCTAAATCACCGCGACCGGTGTAAATACTTAGTGACGAACGCGCCGGCTGTTTCCCAATCTGCGGTGTCAGCTTGCGGAATGTCAGACACCCCCCAACTTTATGGCTAACGGTAACCCAACCTTTCGGAGTCAATTATGCTTAAATGGCTCGGTCTGAACAGCGATAAGTTCACCGCTGAAGAGCTCGAACGCTTAAAGTCACTAACGCTCGAGCTAGCCACGGATTACGGCACGCCTGACCTCCCGGTGGAATTCGAGAAGGTTGTAGCCCAGAAGAACATTGAGATCCCGCGATTTTGGAGCGAGCTTGCGAACTCAGCGCAGATCGCCAGCTTCATTTATCAGGTCGCACGTGACGCAATTCCGGTAATACGCGACCTTGTGCGGGCCAAAATGAACAAGCCCTCAGTAATCGAAGTGAAGGCAATCGAGGCCGCAGAGACTAGCGTGTTGCAACCGACCGATACGCCTGCCATAGCAATGAAGAAGCGTGGACTAGTCCGTCGTGTCGTTGCAGGATTGCTGCCTAAAGAATAGAGATCCATCATGAAGGCCGGTCGTTGCGGATTGTTTGTCGGCATAACTCCGTATGACAATTACAATCTGCTCCCGGGCGCATCTCAAGATGCGGCTCTGTTAGCCGGGGCGTTTAGTACGAAATACGGGTTCTCAGCGCGGGTGGTTCCCGCTCAGACGGATGCTCCATTGCCGGTGAGCAGCGACCTCCTGCGTAGCGCGGTATGGGATTTCGGAGAGCAGGTGACAAGGGCGAAGCTCGCGCTCATTTACGTCGCGGCACACGGGGTCTCAGATAGCTCTTTGCAAAGTTATATCATCTCCAGTAGCTCACCCTCTCTAAAAAGGGGAGACGCGGAAGAACTCAAGAATTTGTTCTACCCGATGAGGCTGTTAATCGACTGCCTTAATCGCTGTCAGGGATATCGTATCCTGATATTGGACTCTTGCCGGACGAATCCCCTTCGCGAAACCGAAGAGAAGCCTCTCGTGACTGTTGGCGTTCTCGCTCGAACTAGCCTTAAGAACGGGATTATCGTTTATTCGACCCAACCGGGTGATGCCGCTCACGAAAAGCAAGGGAAGGGACTGTTCGCGAGCGTGATGGCCGAGGAAATCTTAGAGGGTAATCATCTGAAGGCCATTGACTTGTTCCGGGCAGTCCAAACACGTCTTGACGAAAAAGCCCCAGATGACGAGAAGACCCGCGACTTTCATGCAACGCAGATTGTCGAGATTCACCCTGGCGCGCGGCACGCCGACATTTTGCTTGCGGATGAAAGCGAGCGTTATGCGCAGGCGCACATCGATTTGATCGACCTTGGAGGCAATGTCACTTCGCTTTCGTCATCCGCGACCGAGCGAATGGTTGCCGTCGCAACAAACCAAGTTTGGATTTCCAGAAAAGTAACCCAGACGGCAGCACCCAAAGGTCGCGAGCGGGGGCGAGGACCCACTTTGCGCTTCTATCGGCGCGAAGGCAAGGAATGGGTCAAGGTCGGCGAAGCGCTGAACTCAAGAAAGCCCTATGTCATTGCTCTCTCGAAAGACGGGCGGTTCTGCTTCGCGGGCTATGAGGACGGTCGAATCTTAAGATGGCCAGTTGATCAAGGCCCGGAGCCGGTGCCAACACCCTTTTTGGACCGTCATAAGAAGGCTATTAACGTGCTCAAGATAAGCCCTGATGAAAGTTTCTTGCTTACGGGCTCATGCGACAAAAAGGCAAAGGTCCTTGACCCTATCGGGCGGTCTTGCCTCGATACCTTGAAACACGCCGCAGAAGTCTGGGCCGCTGACATTTCACCGGACAACTTGCATATCGTAACCGGAACTCGGGGCGGGGAAGTGTTGTCGTGGCGCGCAGGAGCGTCGAAGGAGCCCAAGGCGCGGATCTCCTTTAGCCCGGCCGGCGTGCGATCACTAAGTTTTTCTAACGATGGCTCAAGGTTTGCAGTCGGGTTGACGGATGGCACGATTAGATTGGTTCGCTTCGACTCGAGTAGCGGTGCGATAACCGAAGAAGAACTAGGCAAGCTAGAGCTTAGTCTTCAGCTTTTCGATGCCTCTGATAGCCGTATTAGGATCCAGGCTGGACATCGGAATCCGCCATTTCTACTGCGCAGGGGAAACGCGCATTCCATAAAAACCGAAAATAAGAGGCGAATCGAAGAGAGTACGCACGTTATCGCTCTCGCCTTCGATCCTGACGATAAGACGTTAGTCGCCGGTACTGATTTGATGGGCGTGTTCTTTATCGACCTCGCATCAAGACGGCAATTTGTCCCAAGGGGTGTCGTTAGTACCTCTCGCCTAACAACCCGAGTGCCCACAGTGGAATTCTCTGAGGATGGAAGGACGGTATTTATCGGGAACGGTCAACGTGTCCATGTCTTGTTATTCGATCGTTAACGACCGCACCTTGACGGAACGGATAGCAAATACCAATCTTCTACTATCCGGGCGCATAGCGTCCCGGAAGCTCGATTGCAAACGTCAAAAGCAGATCGAGGCTCGTCAGATCAACCAATCAAGGTTGAAAACTGCCCTATTGGGAAAACTGCCCCTACTGGGTCTGACAAAGATAGCGCTAACGGCCGGAGAGCTTCGCTGGTGGTCGACAACCGCCAGCGTTCACCCTTAAACCAGCGGCTGGAGCTGTGTCACTCGATCCTACAGACCCCACTTTCTAGGGTCATGAGAACCAATTTAGTGCGGCCTAACTGCGGAAATGTGATCCGATCGGTTAGCGCGTCCAACCAAACAAAAGGATGCTCCCAATAGGGTTCCTCTTGCACGCCGATCCGGGGTCCCGTTTGCAAGCCGATTGACACTGTCATTTTCCGAAACACGCGCCGATCACGGTTCGCATGAGATGAGACCTTGATCGCATGTTCAGGAACACCTCGTCCAATGGCCAAGAGGCCAGGCGCCGCAAAATTCCGCCTCTGAAGAGATTTTCTTTTGAAACTCCCGTACAATGACGGGTCGTTGGCCCCGATCGCAAGAGCGGCGCGCTTAAGGGCCGTGGTTCATGCGTCAGGA
Organism: Rhodomicrobium sp.; assembly: GCA_052144215.1. Classification (GTDB taxonomy): domain Bacteria; phylum Pseudomonadota; class Alphaproteobacteria; order Rhizobiales; family Rhodomicrobiaceae; genus Rhodomicrobium. Next base: position 28,341 of record JBKQQS010000016.1, on the reverse strand, counting down.
GTGTAACATGGCGCCGCGCGCCTATTGGAAGGGCTATCTGAAACTCTCGCTGGTCTCCTGCCCGATCGCCTTGTACCCAGCGTCTTCGACGAGCAAAAAGGTTTCGTTTCACCGCATCAACAAGCAGACCGGCAACCGACTGAAGCAGCTTCTCGTTGATTCCGAGACCGAGGAGCCGGTCGAGAAGGAAGACATCACGCGCGGCTACGAGGTCGGCAACCGCGAATACATCGGGGTGGCGGACGAGGAACTCGAGAAAATCCAGATCGAGAGTTCCCACACCGTTGATATCGACAGTTTTGTGCCGCGTGATGAAATCGACGACCGCTATCTGAACGCGCCTTACTACATCACGCCCAACGACAAGGTGGGCCAAGAAGCCTTCGCCGTCATACGCGATGCCATCAAAGCGAAAGGTATGGTGGCGCTCGCCCGCGTCGTGCTGACACGGCGCGAGCATGTCGTGATGCTCGAACCTTTCGGCAAGGGATTGCTCGGCGTCACTTTGCGCTATCCCTACGAGGTCCGCGATGCAGACTCCTATTTTGATGACATCCCCGACCTCAAGCTTCCCGATGAGATGCGGCAGCTGGCGGCGCATATCGTCGACAGCAAATCGGGACATTTCGAGCCCGAGAAATTTGTGGACCATTATGAATCGGCGCTTGTCTCCCTGCTCCGCGAGAAACAAGCTGGCCGAACCATTGAAGCTCCCAAAGAAGAGGCCGCGCCGCGACGGGTGGTCAATCTCATGGACGCGCTCCGCGCCAGCATCGAGGCCGACAAGCAAAAGAAGCCCGCGGCGCCGAGCGCCAAGACACGCAAAGCCGGAAAGAGAAAGGCTGCAGGCTGACGGGGACCATCGAACAAGATCGGCGCATGCTTGAAGGCCAGGTCGCCTTCACGGGGATGCTTGCTTCCATGAAACGCGCCGTAGCGTTTGCGCTGGTCAAAGAGAAAGGCGGAACGCCCAGGACAGGCGTCACCAAAGCTACGAACGTTCTCATTGTTGGCGAACTTGGATGGCCCCTGCTCCCCGATGGCAGGTTTTCCAACAGCCTTGCCAAGGCAAAGGCCTATGGCATCCCGATCGCCAGCGAGCGTCGCTTTCTCACCTGGACCGGCCAGGCCGCTCCCGAGCAACAAACCAGGACTTACTCCAAGGAACAGCTGGCCGCGCTGAGCAAGCTTTCCGGCGATCTCATCGACCAATTCGCGATGTTCGGTCTGATCGAACCGCGCGGCAACCTCTATGGCTTTCGCGATATGGCCGCCACGCGCCAAATTGCGAGCCTGCTTGCTTCCGGTGTCAGACTCTCCACCATCACGCAGAGCCTTGCAGATATCCGCAAATGGCTTCCAGACGCGGGCCTCTCCAATCTGCGCCTTTATCCCGAAGCTTCCGATAGGCTGCTCGTCGAGCATGGAAAGGGCCGGACCGACAAGAAGGGCCAGTTCGTGTTGCCGATGGAGATGGCGAAGCCGGATGCCGATGCGCTTTTTGACGAAGCGCAGATGGCAGAGGAAGCTGGGGATTGGAACGCCGCGGAGCACCTTTACGGCCTTGTCATGACACTCGATCCGCGCGACGCCGCGGCTGCGTTCAACCTCGCGAACGTTTTACGCGCAAAAAACAAGCCGATTGACGCCGAAGCCGCGTACCGGATTGCGGTCGAAAGAGACCCTCAATTTGCGGAAGCCTGGTTCAACCTAGCGGATCTCCTCGATGAACAGCGCCGCGGACCCGAGGCCATCCGCTGCCTGGAACAGGCACTGAAGGCCGACCCGGATTACGCCGATGCTGTATTCAATCTGGCGCTTTTGCTCCAGAGGCTGGAACGCCCCAGCGACGCGGCCGCGCAGTGGAAGCGTTACATGGAGATGGACCGCACCTCGCCCTGGGCAGGCCGCGCCAAGCGAGCGCTTAAGCTTTGCGAAATGCACATTTTCTCGGCAGCAATTTGAATTCGATGCGTCACCCAGACAACGCGTTCAAATCCGTCTAGGATATGGTGCACGAGCGCATTCTTGCGCGCCCGGCATCTGTCAGAACCCGTACTTCTCCTTCCTCAGCTTGAACGCCGCTTCTCCGCCCTCCATCACGCGCTTGATCGCATCGCGCATGTCCGGCACGTCAATGGCGCCCTCGCCCGCGATCTTGCCAAGCGACTGGTCGCCCGCCTTGCGGTAATCGCACCAGACGACCAGCTCGGCGTCCCCGTTGACCACAAGGTTCGCGTTGTGACTGGCGAAAATGATCTGTCGATTCGCCTTCGACCACCACAGCTGCTCGACGATCTCCGGCATCACCGGATTGTCCAGATCCTCCTCAGGCTGATCGACGATCAAGGGCGGGCCTGGCTGGTTCAGAAGCGATTTCAGCAAGGCCGTCGCCTGCTGCCCCGCCGATGCGTTCTCGAACTCGATGTAGTCCCCTTCGCGCGAGCGGTATTCGAACACGGGCTTACTGCCGATCTCCACGAGAGACAGGCTGAGCCAGTCGTCCGAGGAAAGCCGCCCCGCAATGCGGTTAAGGTCCGCGGGCGTCATGCCCGCTGCCGTTAGAGCGGGCGTTTCTGGTCTGCGCTCCGATCCATCGCGCTGCGGATCGAACTCCCCCAGCTTTTCTAGGTCGTCCACGATCTCCTTCCAGCGGTTCTCGGGCTCATCGGCCTGTTCGATCGCCGCTCCGAGGGCTTCCAATTTTTCGCGCCGGACGTTCGAGCCGCTCAACGCGTCGCGAAGGCGCTGCACGAAGCCCCCGGTGTTCGCAAAACGCCGCACCGAGGCCCTTATCGCTCCGGCCGCGTTTGCCGTAAGTGCCTTGCACTGCATGTCCAGCATCTCATCATGGGCGCGCAATCCCATCATCCAGGTCTGGCGCTGGGCCGCGTAAACCGTCTCTGCCGTCCTTAGACTTTTCAGTTCGTCCTGGAGCTTTCGTGTATCCCTGATGTGCGTACTCAGCCTCTTCTCTATTTCCTGCAGCTGCTCGACCCGTTCCTTTTGGGCGGATGAGCGCTGCACGGCCGCATCATACGCTGCCCGGAATGAAGCGGACTCCGCCCGCCAATTTGCCCAGGCCGTGCCCGAGTCAGGTTGATCCACCGAGGTCACGGCAGCGTCCGTCTTTTTGATGATCTGGCCGAGCAAGCGATCCGCCTCGTCCATGATCGCTTTGTATTCCTTGAAAGCGGACGTCAGAATCTCCTTGTGCGGCTCCTGTGGCGGCTTGGGCGCCGCGCCAAGATCCCCGCGCACGGTTCCCTGCAGCACGGTGGCTTCTTCCCGCAAGCCTCGGAGATCAGTGAGCCACGCTTCTACCGCCGCATCGGCGGTCTCATAGGATTTACCTCGCTCCAGAAGGGCGCGGTCCTCTGCCGAGAGGTCCGTCAGAGTGGCGCGCACGGCATCGGCCTGCTCTTGTAGCGAGCGCTGCTCCAGCTGCCGCCGCGCGATGTCCGCGGCGAGCGCGCGTTGACGCAGACGCGTCGTGTAGCTTTGCCTGACCCTGGATGCAGACTCCTCGATGTGACTGTGCAATTGCCGCAATTGCGAACGAACCGGGCTTGTCACGAAGCGCATCAGCTCGCCGGTGCGCACGCTGACGTCGCTCAGCTGTTTCTGGCTATACGCCTGTATCGGGAGCAACATTCGCACCTCATCCTCCCTGCACTCCCGGAATTCGTCCGCGCCAACCTTGATGGACAGTGATTCGTCTTCTGCACGGCGGCGGACAACGTGCGGCACCTCATTGACGAGAAAGCGGACATCCACGCTCGCGTTCACGCTCTTCAGTGTCTGCTCGATAAGGCGTGCCCGCCTCGCCTGATAATTCGGCGCGTCCTCGGCAGTCACGTCAGGCGGCTGGTCGCAGAGCGCCCAGCGCAGATATTCCAGGATCGTCGACTTGCCCGTCCCGCGCCCGCCGATGAGAGCGTTGTATTGCGGATTGAGCTCCAACTCTATGGGGCCCAAGAACGTGCTGTTCGAAACCGTGATGCCCGTGATTATCGTAACGGGAAGCTTGGGCTGCTCCTGGCTGACGCGCGATTCCTGCGCGAGGCACGCTTGGCGCAGGGCTTCAGCGGTTGGCGTGGCCCATTTGATCCAGGTCGACGATTTGCCGAGATCCCGATGGTCCGCACAGCGGTTATCAGAGGTCTGAAACAAAGCGATGCGCTTGTGGCCCCAATCCTTCGCGGCCCCCGCGACGATGCTCTGGTTGCCCTTTCCGAGCTTCGTTATCTCCCCGTCCAGGTATCCGCCCACGCAGGGCATTTCGGCATACTTACCAGCCAGCCCCTTGCGCAGAAGAGAGAACTGGCCGTTTTCGCCAACGTTGGGAAAGATAATATACCGCTCCTTAAGGTATGCGTACTTGTCCAGCTCCGCTTTCAACTGCACGAGGCTGTGGATGTGGTTAAGCCTGGTTATCTGCGCGGTCCGAGAATCTCCTGGCGGACTTGGGTTGATGGTCAGAGCTGTCATCGCAAGCGTAAACATGTCCTCGGGAAAGGCCGCATCGAAGATCAAAAGCGCCTGACACGGAACGCCAAGCGTCAACTCCATCCCTGGGAACACAACAAGCCGGTCTTCCGGCGCAAGCGGGTTTCCCGCCTCGTCGGTTTCCTCCGCCGCCGCGCGACCCACCAGACCGGCAAAAGCCATGTCGTGATGGTCGGTGATCGCAATGGCCTGGATCTTCCGCTCCCGGCAGGCTTGCACGAGACTATCGGCATAGACGCGCCGGTCCTCCGGAGTTACACACTCCTTGCCCGTCCACCGCATATCGCGCGGCGTGTGAACCTGCAAATCACAGCGGTAGTAATGCGCCCCCCTTTGTCCAAATTTTCTCCTGTCCGCCGATTTGCGATCTTGCCTGTCCTTGCTAAGGCCGAGCGAGCCATAAAAAAAATCCGCGCCCTCTCGCCGGGCTCGCCCCCAAACCCTTCGGCAGCAACTTGACGAACATCTATATAGAGAGCTATGCGGTCGAGATAGCATGAACAAGCAAAAGGAACTAGCGTAATAGAACACAACCATTGCTTCCAAATTGATACTGTCGATGACTAAGTTGAGGAAGGTAGCTGTCCCAACAGGGGTAAACCTGATGATTAGAAGCATGGACCATTCCCGCAATGCCTTCTGGGTTCGTTAGGGTTTGGGAATTTCCGGAAATACTCTATACAATTCAATGAGTGATTTTCCAAGGTTTGGGATTCGTAAGCCATTGAAATATAAGAGAGATGGTGCCCCAGGCCGGACTCGAACCAGCACGCCCTTGCAGGCAACAGATTTTGAGTCTGCCGCGTCTACCGTTCCGCCACTGGGGCTTTCCCATCGTGAGGCCGGATCATACCGTGGTTCGCTGTCGCGTCAACTGCCGTGGCGGTCGAAATTGCGTGTTCGCAGCCGAATTTGAGCAGCCCGCGGTCCAAATAACGCCGAGCCTATGATTGCACTGCGAAAGTGGACATTATCGAATGCCGCGCCCGGCATATCTTTGAGCTTAAGACCTTTTTAGGATCTCAAGAAAAAGCAAGATGCGCATTCTGCTGCTTATTCCGTTCATCGGGTTGCTCTGGGTGCCCTTCTATAACAGCCGGACACCTGAGCTCTTTGGCTCGCGACGATCGCCAATCTCCTGGTACTGGCGATGCCGCAGGCAAGTCATACGCATCATGCCGAGCCCGCCGCACGGTAATGCCGTGCCAGCCGCCTTGGCGCGCAGGTCAATCGCCTGCACCGTCGGGGCGTGGCTGTCCGGCCTGCGTTTCATCCTCTTCCTCCTCGGTCTTGCCGGGGATCGCGTAGACGCCCCCGAGCCAGCGATGCAGATCGATATCGGCACAGCGCTTAGAACAAAAAGGGCGGTATTTTTCTGTCTGCGGCTTCGTGTGGCAAATGACGCAAAGAGGAGGAGCCGCCTTGCCGTCAGCCGGGCTGTTGTTTTCGTCCATCATCTCAGAGGGAATCGGCTTCAGCGCGATTAAGCCAGTTGAAATAAACGGGAAACCCTTCGCCGGTCAAAAGTTGCACCACCTCGATCAGCGGCAATCCCACAACATTAGAGTAGGAGCCCACGATCTTTTGCACAAAGGCGCCAGCGATTCCCTGAATGGCATAGCCGCCGGCCTTGCCGCGCCATTCGCCGCTGGCTAGATAGCTGTCGATCTCCTCGCGGGCCAGTCGCTTGAAGCGCACCCGAGTTTCGACCGTACGCACCCTGACCGCACCCTTGTCCGTGATCAGGCAAACCGACGTGAAAACGCGATGCGAGCGGCCCGAAAGGGTTTGGAGCGCGGCCGCGGCCTCGTTAAGATATTCTGGCTTTCCTATGATTCTCCGGCTAACAGAAACCACTGTATCGGCCGCTAGCACGAACGCGCCGGCGAGATCGGGCTCACGCTCCAACCTTTCCTTGGCCGTCAACGCCTTTGAACGCGCGAGCCTTTGCGCATAGGTGCGGGGCGGCTCGCCCTTTTTCGGCGTTTCGTCTATAGAGGCCGGCCGCAGGGCATCCGGTTCGATGCCTACCTGCTCCAGAAGGGCAAGCCGGCGCGATGAGGCACTCGCTAGCACAAGCTGCTGCCGCGCGCTGGATCGTGCGGCGGAAGGATGGCGCGCATCCTCGCCTCTCGGGGAACGGATCGCCGCCACCCTACTTGAAACGATATGTGATGCGTCCTTTGGTAAGATCATAGGGCGTCATCTCTACTAAGACTTTGTCACCAGCCAAAACGCGGATGCGGTTCTTTCGCATCCGCCCCGCTGTATGCGCAATGATCTCGTGACCGTTGTCAAGCTTCACGCGAAAAGTCGCATTCGGAAGAAGCTCCGTTATTAGACCCGGAAATTCAAGCAGTTCTTCTTTTGACATGTCTCCTGCCGATGAAATGCCGCAGCGCGATCAAAATGCGATCTAGGTTTGCCCGAACGTTTTGAGGATACGAAAGCGCATGCGGCCGCAATTGGGTTGGCGGGAGAATGATCCCTTGGGCCGGCAAAATCAAGCCAGTTCGGCTCTTTGGAGCCGAAAATGACTGCAGCCGGATCGCGTTCCGCACAGCCTATGCAGCCGCGGTCGCGGAACGCATCGAGACAAACTACGACGAGAAAACGATTATGGAATTCGCTATTTAGACTATCCTACGAACTTTTCGTAAAATTACCCGAAGCCATTTCAGCGTTTGCTCTGGTAGATAAGGCGCCAATAACTGTGACCACGAACATGATCCCCCCGGCAACGGCAAAAAGGGCTCCGATCCCGTTCAAATACATGCCCATCACGGCCCCATCCACGAGACTGCCGACGCTCGTCGGTGTCTTGCGGGGCGCGCCATATCCGCCCGCCCAGAATAAACCGATACACGCCACGAGCTGCCCTGCGCCGAAGAGCCAAAGCTGGACCCGCAGCAGCCGGCTGTTGCGCGGCGGGCGCTGAAGAGCGGGGAGGCACAAGGTTAAAACGAGCCCCATCGCAGCAAGGTTCACGCCAGCTATAACGCCGTGGTAATGAGCCGGTGTGCGCGTGTCGGATCCGGAGATGAGATTGCCCATCACACCGCCGGCAGCGAAAACGGTCACGGACAGGAAGAAAGCGAGAAATGCGGGATCGCGCCAAGGCAAGGGTGCGCTTTTGTTTGCGCGAGCTACGCCGAACAAAAGCGTGCCCCCTATCATCAGCGTTGGCAAGGCCATCACGAACTGAAGTTTGCTAAATGCCTCGCGAAAATTGAAGGAGGACATGTCGAAGAACCGGAATAAGAACGGCCCAGGCAGCGTGAAGGCCACGAGCATTAAAACCGCGACGCGAAAAACATCCGGCTCGATGACCTGGTCGCCAAGGCTCGAACGGCTCAAGAGAAACCAGCCCGTGAGCATCAGCGAACAGAAGAGGAACTGAAGCATATGGCCGCCGCCCCAGAAAAGCACCTCGTTCAAGCCCTTCGATGGGGAGGTACCCCATGAAAGGTAGGTTGCACAGGCGAAACAAACCAGCGCAACGACGTAGATGACAGAGGCGGCGCTCATCGCGAATGCAAGCGGCGGCAGTTCCTTCAAACGGGAGGGGATATTCAGCAAAAGGCGAAGCACAGGCATGAATATGCCAAACGCCAGCACCGCGAGGCCGGCGTAATAGGCGGGATGCTGAATGACGGGAATATAATTGTTGAGGGAAGGCTCGCTTGCAGGATCGAAGGCCGTGAGAAACAGAAGCGGGTAGGATACCGCAACGGCAACGGCGCCGATACCCCCCAAGCCGGCAAACCTAAGACCGCTGCCGGCTATCTTGGCGGCGGCTAGCGAGGCGAGCAAGGCAAAGACAGTCAGAAACCAGACCACCAGAGAAAAGACGACGTGGATCACAAGACCTTTGGCGAAGAAATCCAAGGGCCAAAACGCAATCACTTCGATGCCGGGTATCCGTGAAACGGCGAGAAGCACAGCGAATATGCCTGCCGTAGCCAGAGACCCAATCGCAAGGGCGGCCCAAGCCCGGAGCTCGGCGAGCGGCACACTGGCTGCCGATGCATGTTTTGCTCCGGAAACGAGGCCGCTTGCCCCCGATACGTGCGATAAACCGGTCATCGGATGGCCTTACGCTCCCGAATAGGGATAGATGTGAATTGCCATGACATAGACGACGACGCCCGAGACGGAGACGAACAGCCAAACCGGCAGCGCCCAACTCGCGACCCGGCGGTGTGCGGCAATGCTTCCCCCGAGCCCTCGCATCAGCGTCACCGGCACGAGAAGCGCGACGACCAGCGCCATGAGAACGTGGACTGAAAGCAGCGTGAAGTAGATGGGCCGGATTGCCCCGTGGCCGCCGAACTTGGCCAGCCCGGCGCTGAAATGGTAGGTTAGGTAGATCGCGAGGAAGGCGGCGCCGAGCACAGCGGCAACCAGCATGCCTTTACGATGGCGTTCCCTGTCGCCATGCTGAATAAACCAGTAGCTCGCGAGCAGGACGATCACGGTCGCAGTGTTGATCACAGCGAGGATATGCGGAAGGGTGTGGATCTCGATCATGTACTCAGGACTGTTAAGGGCCGAATCTGAAGCCTTTTTTAAAGGCCATTGATGAATTTGTGAATGGCGCTTCCAAAAGTGAGCGCACTAATAATGACGGAAGCGCTTACGATGAAGAGCGCAAACAGCATCATACTGCGCTTCTTGTTCTGAGCCGATTGATCCATCGATTTTAACTCCTCTCCTTAAACGGGAAACAACCGCGGCGACGGGAGAAGCGCGCCGCGGTTGCTTTGTCTGCCTAGATTACTTCGCGTAGTTATAGGGTGTCCACTCTTCGTTCACAACGACATCTTCGTCGAAGTTGCCGGGGCCGATCGGGTAGCTCGCATGAGTCCACTCAAGCGACTTCGAGCCCCATGGGTTCCTTCCAACGCGCTCGCCTGCGAAAACGCAATAGGCCCAGCCGCTGACCATGAGAAAGAGACCGATCCCATTGATGATGGCGCCGTAAGTAGCGATGTGCATCCACCATTCCCAGTCCAACGCACGCGGGCCCATTGTTTCCACGGAATAATCCCAGTAGCGCCGCGGCATACCCTCCGCGCCGATGTAGAACAGCGGCCAGAAGGTGAGCTGAGTGCCCGCGGCGTTGAACCAGAACGCAATTTTCGCAAGCATGGTGTCGGCGGTGCGGCCCGTCATGGCCGGGAACCAGAAGTAGACGGATGCGAATATGGCATACGTCGCGAACAAGCCCATGATGAAATGGAAGTGGGAGGGCACGTACAAGGTCCTGGCAAAATGCAGCGTTAACCCAGCCTCTGCCAGCGGAATGCCCGTGAGTCCGCCAAACAGCACGAGCGCAAAGCAAAGCGCGGCATAGCGCATTGCGACACTCCAGGTTATGGCGCCCTTATAAAGCGTACCCCACATCGAAAGCGCCACCAAACCCGCCGGTATCGAGATCATGATCGTCGTAAACGACATAATGAGGCGAACCCAGTTCGGATTGCCAACCGTGTACATGTGATGAGCCCAAACATCGCCCGACAGCACAGCGATCCCCATGAAGCCGCCATAAACTGCCGCCTTGTAGTTGAAGATGGATTTCTTGGCCATCGTCGCGATGATTTCAAACACCAAGCCCGCAGCAGGAATGAAGATAACGTAAACGGCTGGGTGCGAGTAGAGCCAGAACAGGTTTTCGTAGAGCAGCGGATCGCCCCCCCTTGCCGCGTCGAAAAAGCCGGTCCCAACATATTTGTCGAGAAACAGCAACATCGTCGTGGTTGCGAGAAACGGAAGGAAGATGAGCTGAAGGACATTGGCGAAAAAGCTGGCCCAAACGAACATGTTCATCTGATTCCAGCCCATGCCGGGGGCACGCATGTAGACGGTGGTCGTGATGAAGTTTATGGCACCCAAGATCGACGAGAAGCCCATTATTTGCACGATGAAGACGTAGAACGCGGTGTTGCCCGCCGTCTTGACCGAATAGGGCGGATAACCCGTCCACATCATGTCCAATTTGTCCGGGATGACGAAGAACAGGAGCGCCAGGACAACGCCGCACAAGTACATCCAGACGCTGAACGAGTTGATCCGGGGAAAGGCAACGTCCTTCGCGCCGATCATGATTGGAACCAGGTAGTTCGTAGCGAACCCGGTCAGCCCTGGGATCACGAAGCCCAAGATCATCACGGCTCCGTGGAAGGTGAGCATGCTGTTATACGCGTCAGGCGTCGACATGCTTTTGCTGAAGTCGCCGACGAAGTAATTGATGACACCGGACTCTCCGGGCGCGTACTGCTCGATCCGGATGCCGAGTGCCATCAAGGCTGCGACGGTGAACGCCGCCATGGAGCCGATCAGGTACAAAATACCGACGCGTTTATGGTCGACGCTGAAGACCCATGCGGCAAGCCCTCCCCCAGATTGGGACGGCACATGGTCGTAAGTAGCTGTTGTCATGTTCTTTTCCTCTTTTAACCTACTTGCTCGCCGTACCGTCCAAGGTTTGGCTTGCGAATTTCAATTCGCCGGCAGAAGCGCTCTTGTGCTTGGCGATCCATTGATCGAACTCATCCTTTGGCACCGCCCTGACCGGTGTAGCCATTTGCGCGTGGCCGGTTCCGCAATATTCCATGCAGTTGACATGCGTTTCTTTCGGCGCATCCGGATAGAACCAGAGATAGGTGATGCGCCCCGGGACCAAATCTTCCTTGATCCGGTACTCGGTGAGGCCGAAGGAGTGGATCACGTCCTCCGAGGCCATGCGCAGGACGACGGGCTTGCCCACCTCCACGACGAGTTCCTGGTCGGTGACGCCGTTGCCGTAGTCGAACTCGAAGTACCACTGATGCCCTGTCACCTTAACTTCCACGGCATTTTGCGGCACTACGCGCTCAGCGTTAAAAAGCGTCCAGCCTTTACCGAAGAGGAGCATGTCGTCGGCCAGGAACACGGCGCTAGGAATGAGTACCCATGCCCATGCCGCGGCGGCGCTCAGCTTCACTGGCTCGCCCACCTGACCGGGCGATCTGGCCGTGTAGCGGATAAACATATAAATCGCGGCCAGGCCGAATATGCCGCCGATGGCGAAGAGGTCCCCCCTAAACTCGTGCCAAGTTTCGATCCACAGCTTCGTCGGATTGACGATAGCGCCCTCCGCCATTGCCGGAATGCTCGCCAGCATTACAGCCGGCAAGCTCAGTAGAAGCCCCTTAGGCAACTTTTGCATGATTTGCCCCTTTCATATCTCTCCCCTTCTCTCTCATTTTGTAGAAGACCATTGGACCGAACAGCAACAATAAGGCAACTGGCAGACCAGCAATTGCCACAAACGGAAGAATGCTGAGCTGATATTTGCCATCTTTGTAGTTGTAGCTGTAGCAGAGTCTCAGCACGAGATTGCGGATGTCTGTAACCCGAATGTGCTCTAGATTTGCATCGAGAACTGCGAGTTCAACATCGCGCGAATCAGCGTCTTGCTGATAAAGAACGCGGATTAACCTTCCTTCAGGCGAGAAGAACAAATACGCTCCCGGGTGAAGGAAAGCTTTGTCCTGCGGAGACCAGAAGAACTTGAAACCGACGCGCTCTGTTTGTTTTTTTAAATCGTCCTCGCCTTTGAAGGTCGCCAATGTCCATGCGCCAGCCAGCTTGGCCGGAAGGGCAAGCTTCTCGCGAAAGGCTGCGGCGGTCTTCATGGTATCGTGCCGGTCGAAGGACACGGTGAGGATTCTGAAGTCCTCGCCGGCCTTCGCCGCCGTCACACCGTTCAAAAGATTTGCGAACTCTTGGTTGATGACAGAGCAGCTTCCATCGCAGGTGAAATAAGACAAGACCACGATGAACGGCTTTCCCAGCATCTCTTCCCAACGGAACTCGCGGCCTTTATCGTCGATAAGCACCGTGCCGGGGTCGATCTTGTTCCCGAGCACGGCGTTTTGATCGATATAAATGAGCCTCGGATCGATGTCGGAGACAATCGAGCGCGGAGCCTGACAGAAAGCTGCTCCGGCGCTCGAACTCAAAATGAGCACCGCACCCAGCATCGCAGCCACTGTAGAAAACACCGCGCCCATGTCCAGCTCCGCTCCCCAGCGCCTTACCAAAAGTAGACCTGGGTGACGACGAAGAAACTAGCGAGGGTAACGAAGTACCAGTACACGCCAGCCAGTTTCACAAACGACTCGTGAACCTTCCCAAACAATGAGCCGAAAAAGATCACGAGAAAGGCTCCAATACCCACGATGACGTGCGCAACGTGAACACCCGTCAGTGCGTAGAACGGTGTGGAATACAGGTTTGTGCCTGGCGTAAAGCCTTCAGCCGACAGATGGCGCCACTCATAGACGGTGCTGCCTACAAACACTGCGCCAAGAATAATCGCCAAGAGCAGCAAGATGGTGAAGCCGCCACCGCCCTCTTTGAAGCTCTTCACAGCGAGGTGATAGACTAGGCTCGACACGACGAGGGCCGCCAAAGAGATCAGGGCCATGTTTTGGCTGATCTCAGGGGTCCCGGCCGGCGGCCAAGGCTCGTCATTCATTTGCGCGGATATGCGCAGAAAGTAATAGGCGATGAACATTGCGAAGAAGATCGCCCCTTCGCTGAATATGAACAGGGTGAGGGTGAAGCTGTTCAACTTAAGGTCTGTGGGCCCGGTGACTCCCTCCGAGCCCATCCAATTGGCGATGCCACCGAGTATTAACGGTGTGCCGACGCCCGCGAAGATAATGCCCACCAGCTTGGCTTCGTAAACAAAAAACATCGCGACGGCAAGCGCGAGACATAAGATACCGACCGAGATCGCGGCCGGTGCCCAGCTCCAATGCCATTCATGGGCATGCGCCTCGTGCCCATGTGTACCTACTTCCGCATGTATTGCCATTTATTGCTCTCCCCGTTACCTTCTTTTACGGTTCACGACCTACGCCCTAGATAGAGGCCGGATTTAACCCGCTTCCTCCCCTTGGCCGCGCTTCGCTCTTGACAAGCTTTCGCGCGCCCTGCTTCCCCTTCCTTCGCCTGCTCGAAGCTGCAACCCCGCCCTATGCGGCGGTGGCAAGCAGCGCAACGAACAGCGCGAACATGTAGAAAATAGAGAAGCCGAACAGTTTATAAGCTGCGCGGTTGCGGTGTTCCCGGTCTTGCGCGCGCATGACGGCATATGCTTTGACGAGAAAGACAGCGCCGAGTGCGGCTGCCACGCCGGCATAGACCACGCCTCCAAAACCTAGCAACGCAGGCAGAAAGGAAGCGGCCACAAGCAAGACGGAGTAAATTAGGCTCTTGCGGGCCGTCGCCTCAGGCCCAACGACCACCGGCATCATCGGTATGTTCGCCCGCTCATAGTCGGAAGAACGGCAAATCGCGAGAGACCAGAAATGCGGAGGCGTCCACAAAAAGATGATAAGGAACAGCGCCAGCGCGCCGGGATCGAGGCTTCCGGTGACGGCAGCCCAGCCGATAACCGGCGGCAGGGCGCCGGCAGCGCCACCGATAACGATATTCTGCGCCGTCCGGCGCTTCAGGAACATGGTGTAGAGCGGCACATAAATGCCGATCGTGAGCGCGAGCAGCGCCGCCGCCAGAACATTGACGAGCAGGCCCAGCGCAAAGATCGACAAAAGCGCCAGAATAGTGCCGGTGATGAGCGCTTCACGCGCCGCAATACGATTGCTCGGGATCGGCCGACCCGCAGTCCGCTGCATCAGGCCGTCAATATCGGCGTCGTACCACATGTTCAGAGCGCCGCACCCCCCGGCACCTCCGGCCATGCAAATCAGAGTTGCCACTGCCGATTGCCAGTCGATCCGGCCGGGCGCAATGCCCATACCTACAGCACCTGTGAACACGACTAGCGACATGACGCGTGGCTTCAGTAGCGCCAAATGATCAGGTACGCGCGCACCAACATCGTCCCGCTGGCGTGTTTCACGACCAGCTACAAGCTTGCCAACCTCGGCCATTGCCGCTCCCGTCCCGTTTCCGCCCCCGCTAACCTTCATCGTGCTAGGCAGGGGCCCCTAACGGTAAACTGTACCATTTTGACGCAGGGCGTTTTGACTTAGATCAAATCCTGGCTTTCTTAAGCCACTCTTTCGCATATCGTCGCAGTCCTAGAGCCTATCCGCTTTTGATGGAATCAAAAGCGGGCTCTAAGCCTTTGCTTTATCGTGCGTCTTTATGGAAAACCGCTTCGCACTTTTCCGGACGCACTCTAGCGCCACGGTGCGAGGATTGATGGGAAGTGCCGTTCCTGAGCGGCGAAGGATGGCAGGCCCGCGCGCAATTGCGGGCAAACACAAGGCCCCCCGGTTCCCGCTGGACGTCCCAGCTCCGGATCAAGGCGCTGTCTGCTTTTGCGCAAAATTGAAGAGCTATATTCTTGGCGGCCGCCAGCTTTCACTGAGGCGCATCCAGTGTCAGCCACCGGCCCGGGCCTAAACAGCCTGACCCCGGGTTTAATGGCGCACCGGGAAAGATTCGAACTCTCGACCCCCAGATTCGTAGTCTGGTGCTCTATCCAGCTGAGCTACCGGTGCTGAAATGGACCGGCGCAACGCCGCATCCGAAGGCTCATATGTCTAACGGTTAAACCCGTCTTGTGCAAGCTTTCCTTCGAAGCTTTGTGCATCGGAGAAGCTCCGCTCACCGTTCCTCCCGCCGGCCGGAAGCCGGAGCACGAAAACAGCCCCGGAAAGCGTGTCCTCAAGGGCGATGTCCCCCCCGTGGGCGCGCACGAGCTCGGCGCTGATGACAAGGCCAAGACCGTTTCCGTTGCCTCTTGCTGCGGTCTGAAAAGCTTTGAACAGGTTCGGCCGCACCTGAGCCGGAACTCCAGGCCCGTTGTCGCTAACCCTGATGATCGCTGTGCCGCCCTCCTGGCGGGCTGTAATGTCGATCGCAGGATAGGCAAGCGCCGGGCGCGCTTCCCGCAGGGCCTCCAACGAATTGCGGATGAGATTGGCGAGCACGCGGAAAATTTGATCGCGGTCGGCGAAGAGATCGAGGCCGGCCGGTACGGACACACTGACGCTCACTCCGTGCAGCTCTTCGACGCCCAAGCTCTCCGTGACTTCCGCGATGAGCGGCCGCAGCGGAAAATGCGCGCGCTTCGGAGACGTTTCCTCGCTGCGGCCGTATTTCATCGTGTTCGTGCAGAGGGTGATGGCGCGGTCGAGCGCACGTATAAGCCTCGGCACGAAGTGCTGCACGGTAGGATCGGCAACGGTGGCTAGCCGGTCCGAGACGAGCTGGGCGCTTGCGAGCATATTGCGGAGGTCGTGATTGATTTTCGACACGGCGAGGCCGACATTGGCAAGCCGCGCCTTTTCCCTAAGGAAGCCGGACAGCTGCGCTTGAAGGGTCGCAAGCTCCTTCTCCGCTACGCCGATTTCGTCGCTGCGCCCGGACGGCAGAATAATGCGCGAGGTATCTTCAGGATTTTCGCGGTAGAGAACCATGTTCCGCGTGATACGTATCATCGGCCGCACCAGAAGCCCGATAAGCGCGATGTAGACCAAAGCCGCAGTGATCATCGAGATCAGGAGCGTCAGCCAGAAAATGTTCCCGGCATATTGCCATAACGCCGCGCGCAGCGGTGTTTCATCGATGACGACGTCGATTTCGTCGCCGCGCCGCATCATGTCTGAGGAGCCGATAACACGGATCAGACGGCCGGGCGGGGCCAGGAACGCCTGCATGCCGTCAACCATCAACTCCATGAAACTCGGCGAGCGCAGATCGTACACGCCGGCAATTTCCATTTCGTTTGGCATTCCGAGTACAAGCCGGCGGAAATCGGAGCGCTTTACCGAAACGGCGTGCACCCCCGCCGTGGTCAGGAGCTCTTGGCGCAAACGCTCCGGCAGGTCCGCTCCGCCCGATGCTTCCAAGGCCAAAGAAGCAATCTTCGCGGCAACGACCCTCTGCATGAGCCAATTCCGCCGGAAATCGGCGACGGTCGGCACGAAAATGAAGATTTCGGCCACCATGACAAAAGCGATTGTCAAAAGCAGAAGCTTTGCAGGAAGACCGAACACAAACCTGCACCGGTCAGCCTTTTGGCTCCACGATTGCCCTTGCGGCGTTGGGAACGGCTGCTCCATGCTCCCGCGAGATTTCGAGGATCCCGTTTCCAAAATCCGGAACGATCCTGTTGTTACTGCCTCTTACATAGCCTCATTCAGCCGAATTTCGCAAGCAGGCCAATAATCCGCCGCAGGAGAGGGCTCTGCGCGCGCGGCACGAAGTAATTTTCCGCGGCCTTCTGGTTCATCCCGGCGAGCGTGGGCGAGGGGGAAACGATGCTCGCCATGGCGCTGAGGGGAATATTCTTTTGCATGGCAAGGCTCCACATTTGAATGAGCTCGCCAGCCTGGGCTCCCGCGATACCTGCCCCGAGAATCTTACCCCCCTTCGAAGCAATCACCTTTAGAAAGCCGCCCGTCTGGCGCTCAGCCTGAGCGCGGACGTTCTCGCTGTAAGGCCAGCGCAGGATCGTAAGACGCCCGTAACGCGCACGCGCCGCTTCCTCGGTCATTCCGACGTGGGCGATCTCCGGGTCGGTGAACGTCACCCAAGGCATGGTCGAGTGCTGGGCGCGCACCGGCAAGCGGAAAAGTGCATTTTTGACGGCCACGGACGCATGATGCTCGGCCGCGTGCGCGAGTTCCAATTCGCCGGTGACGTCGCCGATCGCGTACACTTTCTTATTCGTGGTGTGCAGGCCCTTGCTCACGGCGATCCCGCGCTCGTTGTACTTGATACCGGCGGCGTCGAGATTGAGATCCGCAACATTGGGCGAACGCCCCATTGCCAGAAGAACGTGCGTTGCCTCGATGGAGTATGACTTCGCTAGCACCGCGAAAACGGCCTGGATGTTTGAGCCGAAAGGCTCGATGCGCTCCAGCCGCGCGTTCTCCAGCACGCGGATGCCTTCGTCGCGCAGGCATTTCAACACATGGGCCCGGAGCTCTACATCGTCCCGCGGAAGCGCCGGCCCAGCTTCGACGACCGTAACGTCGCTGCCAAGCCGGCGGTACGCCTGGGCAAATTCGAGCCCCACCGAGCCGCCGCCTGCGACAATCAGATGAGGAATGCGGTGGATGTGGGAGAAAATCGTCTCGGGCGTAAAGTAGGGGACGCGGTCGAGCCCTGTAATGGGCGGCACAAGCGGCGACGAGCCCGTAGCGACGATAAACCGCCGGGCCTTGATCTCGAAATCGCCGGCCTCCACCGTATGATCGTCCGTAAAGCGCGCATTAGCCTTGATGACGTCGACCCCGAGCCCATTGAGGCGCTCCGGGGACACATTCGGCGCTATCGCCTCTGCGACGCTGAGAATGTGCTCGGAGACAGCTCTGTGGTTGACGATGAGGTCGCCGGCCTTGACACCGAAGCTCCACGCATTCTTGATCTCGTGAACGCGTTTTGCCGATGCGAGCAGCGCCTTCAACGGCACCGTGCCCGTGTTCAAGTTTTGGCCTCCCATGCGTCCGCGTTCGATAAGCACGACGGGCACGCCGAATGCCGCTGCTGCGGAGGCGGCGGCCAAACCGCCCGGTCCGGCACCGATGACACAGATTTCCGGCGTCAAAAGCTGCGGCATGGCTTCCCCGTGTTGCTCGCGAATGAGTGCGCCTTTGTTTGGCCTGGAGACGGGAATTTTGCAAGAACCGTCATGCCGGCGGTGCTTGCCCGGCTCGATGAAGATTGGATAACCCAGCTTTACGCAAGCCGGGAGGAGACCGGAGGCTGCGTCATCCGGACCTGGCGCTCAGATTTCGAGGCCGGGGCGCGACCCGCCTAGCGCAATAGTTCGCTTATCGCGGCGTCGATGCCGTTGAGCGTGAGCGGGAACATCCGGTTCTCCATGAGCTGCTGAAGCAGCTTCACCGATGGCGTATGATCCCAATAGCGCTCCACCATTGGGTTGAGCCAGACCGCGTGCTTGTAGATGTTCAGCACGCGCTGCAGCCAAACCTGGCCTGCCTCCTCGTTCCAATGCTCGACCGAGCCGCCGGGAATGAGCACCTCATAAGGGCTCATGGCGGCGTCGCCGACGAAGATCGCTTTATAATCGGCTGGATAGGTGTTCATCACCTCATAGGTGGGCACCCGCTCCTCCCAGCGCCTCTCGTTCTTCCGCCAAACGCTTTCGTAGAGGCAATTGTGGAAGTAATAATAATCCATGTGCTTGAACTCTGAGCGTGCCGCCGAGAACAGCTCCTCGCATTCGCGAATGTGGTAGTCCATCGAGCCGCCCACATCGAAGAACAGCAGCACTTTCACGGTGTTGCGCCGCTCGGGGCGGAAGGCGATGTCGAGATAGCCCTTATGCGCGGTGCCCTTGATGGTGTTGTCGAGGTCGAGCTCGTCGGCTGCGCCCTGACGCGCGAAGCGGCGCAGCTTACGCAGCGCGAGCTTGATGTTGCGGGTGCCAAGCTCCACCTCGCCGTCGAGGTCTTTGTAATCGCGCCGGTCCCAAACCTTCACCGCGCGGAAATTGCGGTTTTTGTCTTGGCCGATACGCACGCCTTCCGGGTTGTAGCCATAGGCGCCGTATGGCGAGGTGCCGCCCGTTCCAATCCATTTCGATCCGCCTTGATGGCGGCCTTTCTGCTCGGCGAGGCGCTTTTTCAGCTCCTCCATGATCTTGTCCCAGCCGCCGAGCGCCTGGATTTGTGCCTTCTCCTCATCGGTGAAAAGCCGTTCGCCAAGCGCGCGCAGCCATTCCTCCGGGATATCCGCAGAGATGCCCTCCATGGCGCTCGCAAGGCCTTTGAAGACATGGCCGAAAACGCGGTCGAACTTGTCGAGATGGCGCTCGTCCTTCACGAGGGAGGCGCGCGAGAGGTAGTAAAAATCGTCGATTTGCTTGCCCGCGATGCCCGCATCGACCGCGTTGAGAAAGGTGAGATATTCTTTCACGCTGACCGGGATGCCGGTCCGCTTCAGCTCGTAGAAGAAGTTCAGAAACATGAAGCCCTACTTCTGTTTGGACCCGAAGGGGAGCCGCCAGCCTTTGGCCTTGGGCTTATCGCATTCAGTATCGCCCCCTGCCGGAAGGGTTTGCTCTTCCGGCTCAATGCTTGAAAGCCGCTGCAGAAGCGAGCCTCCGCCGGATCGGGGCCGCTCGCGCCGTCCCCCTTTCGCCGCTTCGCGCGGTGCCTCGATATTCGCGAAATCGTCTTCAGGTTCCACAGCCGCCTCCGCAAGCAGGTCCTTGAAAGATTTCTTCTTTAGGCCCTCGGAATAGGAAACCCGCGGCTTGGATTGCTTGCTGGCCTTTGGCTCACGAACCGGCTTCGGTGCCGGTTCTTCCTCACCCAGCGCAGCTTTTCCCATGACGAGATCGCGCAACCGGATATTATCCCGCCCCGGCGCGCCTGCGAGGATCGCCTCCTCCGGCTTGGCCTTGGCCCTTGAATCCTGAGGCTCCGGCCGGGGCCGCCGGCGGCGCCCTGCCGCATTTGCGGCCTGCCCGTAATTGCCGCCTGAATAAGCCGATGCCGGCAGAAGCAGAACCCTCAAGGGCTTTTCGGGCTCGGCCGCCGGCGCCTGAGCGGACGCTGAGGCCGGGCTTGCCGGAAGCGGCGCGAGCTGCTTATGCTCCGCCGGGGTGACTTTGGCCTGCAAGGCTTGCAAGCCGGCAATCAAATGTGCGATGCCGGCGACCAGCTTTTGCCGCGCCCAATCGGAGAGGTCTTCGGAGGTTGCACGGAATTGCTCGGCACGCCGTTCCAGCTCAAGCCGTGCGAGGAACTGCTTTCCCTTTTCCGAAAGATCGGGGGCCCGTGCAAGCAGCTCGGCATAGCGTGCACGAAGCTCCTGGGCTTCAAGCACGAATTCGTAGTGGCGCTTCAAACCTTGTCCGCCGTGGCGCGCAAGTCCGCCCGCGCGCTCGAATGCCGTGGCGAACTGGCCCGGCATGTCCGTGCGCGCCCTGCGCAACTCTTCCGCTGCGCCCTTTAACCCCTTCGAGGTCATAGCCCGCGCTAGGCTGTGAGCGGCCGCCACCGCGTCGCCCAGCAAATAGCGGGTTTCGCGCAAAGCTGCCGCCACGCCCTTGAGAAGGCTCCAAGGAACGGCGATAAGCTCGGCGGGGGTAGGAAAGCGGCTCTTTTCCAATCCGGCCGCAATGGCGCGTTCGGCTTCGGCCTGGAAGGCGAGCGCATCCTCGCGTGCGATGGCGAGCCTGAGATCGATAGGATCGCGGCCTCCCGGCTCCGCGCCGGCAACCGCCTCATCCTTGAACAAAAGCGAGCGCGCTTCGGACTGAAACGTCTCGAGGGACTGCGGATCGGCAAGCTCGGGCCCCAACTCCCGGATGCCTTCCATGAGAAAGATCTCCGAAGCGGCCCAAAAATCGCGCCTGATTTGCAGGATCTCTGACAGCGCCAAAAAATCGGGCACGCCGAACGACTGCTGGATCTTTGTCCTAACGGCGTTGACGCGCTCGAAAAACGCGGCCTGCGCCTCGATCCCATTGAGAAGGCTCCGGACGTCCTCCCTCAATGTGTCCTCGGCCTGCGAAGGACTGAGCCGGTAATTGCCCTCAGGCGTAACTCTTGTAGACGCACGCGTGCGCAGCGCGGCAAAGATCGAAGCGCCCTCGCCGGCGAGTCCTACCGCGCTGCTTAACAGCTGCCTCTGCTTGGAGCCGTCGCGGCGGCGGAAAAGCCTATAAACCAGCCAAAGCAAAAAGCTTACGGACAGCCAGAGAGCCATGACTGCCGCCAAGGATGAAAATGTTTTCATCGGTGAGATTTTCCGCTTCGGCGCGCAATTGCCCTGCTACCGGCCCTGCCGCGTGCGCCTCGATCCGGTTTGCGGCAGAACCTCGTCCGGCGCTCCGAAATGCGAGAAATAGCGCGTATCGATGGCAGACACCGGCATGATGATGAACACGTCCGTCGTTCCGAATTGCCGGTCGATAACTGCGCCATCGCCGGCATAAGCCCCAAGCCGCAGGTAGCCTTTGATCAAGGGCGGCATAACTTTCAAGGCTTCTTTAACGTTTACCTCTTCCTTCGGCAGCATGTTCATGTCGACCTTAATATCTGGATGCGCGGAGACGAGCCAATCCTCCGGAGCGCGCGCATAATGATGCAGGAAGCTTAGGGCCAGGGCATGCTCCTTCGGATCTGTGCCCGGGAAGCTCGCGCAGCCGAGCATGACATCGACGCCATGCTCGCGGATGTAGGTCCACAGGCCTTGCCAAAGCAGCTCGACGGTGCGGCGGTTCCGGTAGGGTTTCAGCACGCAAGAGCGGCCGAGCTCCAGAAAATGATACTTGTCGCGCTTCGCTGCGATAAGGGGCGCGATGTCGTACTCGCCTTGCGTATAGAACCCTTGGTTTTTTTCGGCGACGTCCTGCAGAAGCACGCGATAGGTTCCGACGACTTTGGAACGTTTCAGCCAAGGCCGCTTTCCTGCACGCTCGACGGACTTGTCGATGACGAGGAGGTGATCGCAAATCGCGTCGTAATCATCTTCGTCGCGCTTTTTTTGCAAGGTCCTCGCATCGGGAACTGCCGCCATCTCGCGGTAGAAAACCTCAAAACGCAGCCGCTGAGCCTTCTTGATATCGGCACCCGAACGGGCGAGGCGGACTTCTAGGTTCCCGATCCGCCCATAGACCTTCACCGGCTTGCGGAGCGGGAAAAGCGGAAAGCGCCGCCTTCGCTTGGTGGCGAGCCGTAAAAATGCAAGCGGGCGTGCCCGGAAGGATTTGAAGCCGCCGGAGGTGCTTTTCAAACGTAAGCGCATAGATCCTCTATCCTCGGCCACGACGCCTTTCTGGCCTTGCCATGGCGGCCCTGCGGCCTTGGCCCGCTTCCGGCGCCATCATGGCCATCCGCTACGGACGATATTACGGCATTGGCACATTGCCGCAAGTAGCACGGCGAAGGATCTGTCTCAAAAGACTGGCGAGCTGGCGCTGCCCCGGGGCCGCAACGGTCCTGAAGCGGCTAATAAACGCGCGCTTTCGGCGCGATGTATTGCACCTCGTTCGTCAGAGTGTGTGTGTGAACCGGCCGGTAATCGAGATACACCACCTTCCTTTCCACATCGGCCCAGGACAAAGTGTGCTTCATCCATTTTTGGTCGTCGCGGTTGGGAAAATCCTCGCGCGCATGCGCGCCGCGGCTCTCCTGCCGGGCATAGGCGCCGTTGATTGTCACCGCTGCCAGCGCGATCATGTTGTCGAATTCCAGCGTCTCGATGAGATCGGTGTTCCAGATCAGCGACCGGTCGGTCACACGAATGTCGCTGGCGCCTTCCCAGATCTGCTGGATAAGATGACAGCCCTCTTCGAGCACTTGCGCGTTGCGGAACACCGCGCAATTGTTTTGCATGGCGTGCTGCATGCGGCCGCGCAGCTCCGCGGTGGCCGTGCCGCCATTGGCATAACGCAGGCGGTCGAGACGCGCGATAGCCTCCTCGCCGGCACTGGCGGGCAAATCGGGCTGGCTTTGCCCGGTCTCGATCGTCTCGGCGCAGCGATGGCCCGCCGCGCGCCCGAACACCACAAGGTCGATCAGCGAATTGGAGCCGAGCCGGTTGGCGCCGTGCACGCTCGCACAAGAAGCCTCGCCGAGCGCCATCAAACCCGGCACGGTGGCGTCGTAATCGCCTTGGCGCGGACTGAGCGCCTCGCTCAGGTAGTTGGTGGGTATGCCGCCCATATTGTAGTGAACCGTGGGCAGAATCGGGATCGGCTGGCGGCGCAGATCGACGCCCGCGAAGATGTGCGCGCTCTCGGTGATGCCCGGCAGGCGCTCGGCCAGGATCTTCGGGTCGAGATGGTCGAGATGCAGGTAGATGTGGTCCTTCTTCGGGCCGACGCCGCGCCCCTCGCGGATCTCGACGGTGATGGCGCGGGAGACCACGTCGCGGCTGGCGAGGTCTTTCGCGTGCGGCGCATAGCGCTCCATGAAGCGCTCGCCTTCCGAATTGGTGAGATAGCCGCCTTCGCCGCGCGCGCCTTCGGTGATGAGGACTCCGGCTCCGTAAACACCGGTGGGGTGGAACTGCACGAACTCCATATCCTGTAGCGGCAGACCCGCGCGCAGCACGAGCGCGTTGCCGTCGCCCGTGCAGGTGTGGGCTCCGGTGCAAGAGAAATAAATGCGGCCATAACCGCCCGTGGCGACGATTGTTTTCTTCGCGCGGAAGCGGTGGATGCTGCCGTCTTCTAGGCAAAGCGCAACGGCGCCCCGGCAGATGCCGCCATCCATGATAAGATCGAGGGCGAAATATTCGATGAAAAATTCAGCCGAGTGGCGCAGCGACTGCCCGTACAGCGTGTGCAGCATCGCGTGGCCCGTGCGATCCGCAGCTGCACAGGTGCGCTGAGCAGGCGGGCCCTCGCCGAAATCGGTGGTCATGCCGCCGAACGGCCGCTGATAGATTTTGCCGTCCTCGGTGCGGCTGAAGGGCAGGCCGTAATGCTCAAGCTCGTACACCGCGGCGGGCGCGTTGCGGCAGAGATACTCGATGGCGTCCTGATCGCCGAGCCAGTCCGAGCCCTTCACGGTGTCGTACATATGCCAGCGCCAATCGTCGCGGCCCATATTGCCGAGTGCGGCGGCGATGCCGCCCTGAGCCGCCACCGTGTGCGACCGCGTTGGAAAAACCTTGGTGATGCAGGCCGTCTTCAGCCCGGCTTCGGCGCAGCCGAGCGTTGCGCGCAAGCCGGCACCCCCAGCTCCGATCACAATCACGTCGAAGAAGTGATCGGTGAAGGGGTAAGCCCTGCCGTTGACGTTAAATTCGGGGAGCACTCCAGTGCCATTATGCTTCGGCTTTGCACGGTCAGGCATCGGTTACACCCCGAGAAAAAGCTTCGTCACGGCCAGGACGATTGCCGTACCAACAAAAATCGAAAAGAACGTGTTCAGCAGCAGCATCGGCACTTTCGATGCGCCGTGGACGTAGTCCTCGATGATGACCTGCATGCCGATGCGCATATGCATACTGACGGAGATCGCGAGCAGAACGCCGAAGACGGCGGCGATAGGCTGCGAGAAGAACGCCTTCACCTCGGATCTGGGGGCACCCGCGAGGGTCAGCGCGGTATAGACGAGGAAGGCGATGAGAACGATGTTCGCGGCTGCGGTGACGCGTTGGAGCCAAAAGTGCTCGGCGCCGCGCTTGGCCGAGCCCAAGCCGCGAGCGTTCTTGAGGGGAGTTCGATAGCCTGTCATAGGAATTTCCCCCAAATGAGATTCTCCCAAGCCGGATAAGCGGCCGCCCAAATCAAGCCTGTGAGCGTGAGCGAGCCGAGAAGGGTGAGCCAGGAGAGCAAGCGCACGTTGCCGCGCTCGAAGCCGTGCACGGTATCCCAAATAAAATGCCGGATGCCGCCAAGCAAGTGATGCATCGCGGACCAGGTGAAGCCGAAGAGCACGATCAGGCCAACTGGCGTGGCCGCCGCCCAGCTCACCGTGCCGAACCAGCTATCGCTCGCCGCCGCCGAGATCAGCCAGGCCGCGAGCAGCAGGCTGCCGAAATAGTTCGCTGCGCCGGTGACGCGATGCAGGATCGACATCGTCATGTTGATGTAGGGGCGGAAAATCGATAAGTGCGGAGAAAGAGGTCTTGGCATCACAGGCCGTGCGCGCAATCCGCCCGCGCTTTCCTTCGCGTCCGCCATCGTTCACCCCTTCTTAACGCCGCGTGCAATCCGCTTTAACGTTGGGCTTTTACCGCAGTGCAGCAACGACGGCAACTGCAATCGCTTGAAACTTTTGGGGATGATGGCATCGCGCGCCTCGCAATTGCGCGAGGCATCGCGCGCAACCCAATTTGAGGCCGCGAATGCAAGCGCGGAGCGAACTTCCCTGCATCGCCACGGCGGCTTAAGCCCCTCGCGGCGGGTTCGCCCTTCGCACGGCCTGGCAAGACGCGAGGCGCTCCGGCGGTGTCTTATACCAAGCGCCAGATGTGTCGACCGGTCCCACTGCCGTCCCCGCGCATGCGAGGACCCACTAAGCGCTGCGTTATGTCGTTGATTTCGCCATTCTTTACCGTCCACATTACTGGATTCCCGCCTTCGCGGGAATGACGCTACATGAGTCACCATCGATGGCCCTTGGTATCGGTTCGAATTCCTCCGGCGGGCCAATTGCTGTCATTTCAGTGAGCGGCGCTGCCGCCACGTTGGCCGAGGCCAGGAAGCCTGCCGCACAAAGATCTGAAGAGGCGAAGCTGGGAACGGCATAAGCGCCGCAATCGCCTTTAGATACTGCCGAAGAGTCTTCACGGCGAGTTCATTCGACTGCACGATAAACCTCCTTGCCTTGGAGGCCGTCGTGCGAATGCTTCAGCGTGAGCACGCCGTCCGGCGCGCGCCGCAGATCGGCGGGCACGCGCGCGCCGATATCGCTTTTGGCCGGCGTAACACCGCCATCGGCCAGCCACAGCGCGCCAGTCACATAGCTCGCTTCCTCAGACGCGAGGAACGCGAAGATATTGGCGATCTCTTCTGGGGTTCCCCGGCGGCCGAGCGGAACCATGGCGCCGATTGCGTCCTGTGCCGCTGGGCCGATCGGGCTATCGGCACCGCGGGTCCAGGCAGTATCGATGGGACCAGGGCAGACGCAATTGGCACGCACGCCGTATGGCGCCTGCTCCAAAGCGACGCCCTTCATAAAGGCATGAACGAAGCCTTTGCTTCCACCATAAGGCGTGAAGCTGGGCGAACCGCTCAGCCCGGCCTCCGAGCCGGTGAAGATAATATTCCCCCGGCTCGCTCGCAGATGCGGCAAGGCGAATTTGGTCACCAGAAATGCAGTCCGGATATTGTTCCTGACGGTACGGTCGAAATCCTCAATGCGGTAAACATCGGTCTCGGCGTTGGCGATGAAAACACCGGCATTGCTCACCAGCACATCGAGCGCGCCGAACCTTTGCAGTGCGAGATCGACGCAGGCTTGAGCGTGCGACTCCTCGGCAAGATCGCCAAGGTATGGCTCGGCTTGGCCTCCCGCGCTCATAATCGTGCCGGCTACATCATGGATGGGGTCGGAGGGGAGTCCGCTTACGACAAGCCGGGCGCCTTCGCGGGCGAATTTTTGCGCGATCGCCTCGCCAATGCCGGTGCCGGCCCCGGTGACGATCGCGACCTTGTCCCTAAGGCGCATATTTGCCTCCCGATGCTTTAATATTCCAATCGAATTTAGCTCCACTTGTTCCGCTTCGGACTTGATTAGCATCAATTACGCCGTGGGATGGCGAGCCGATTGTTGAAACTGGCAACGACGTGCTTAGGAGACAGAAGAATGGAAGTCGGCAAGGCCATCGCCTCCCGTCGCGCAGTACGTGAATACACGGCCCAAGCTGTCGACGAGCGGCTAATCCGCGATCTGATTGACGCCGCCGTGCAGGCGCCGAGCGCGGTAAATCAGCAGCCATGGACATTCACAGTCGTGCGCGATCAAAGCATACTTGATCGGATTTCGCATGAGGCGAAATCACACATGCTGGCGACAATGCCCGCAAGCGCCCATTCCGGCCACTTCCGCTCGCTGCTCAGCGATCCGAATTTTCACATCTTCTATCACGCGCCCGTGCTGATGTTGATTTCTGCGGTTGCGGAAGGTCCCTGGATCGTCGAGGACTGCGCACTGGCCGCCGAGAACCTGATGCTCTCGGCTTACGCCGTTGGACTTGGCTCCTGTTGGATCGGCTTCGCGCAGAGTTTCCTCAACACGCCGGATGGGAAAAATGCGCTCGGCCTTCCCGCGGCTTGGGTGCCGGTTGCGCCGATCATCGTCGGACACCCAAAGGCTGCGCCGCCGCCGGTCCCGCGCAAAGAGCCGGTAATTCGCTGGGTTGGCTGAGTTGAGTTCGCTCAATTTCGCTTTTGCTTGGGTCAGATCGATGCCGCCGGCCGGGAATGATCGAAACTATTGAAAACGAGAGTCATATGAAGCACCTCGTCGTCGTTGCCCATCCCGCGGAAAATAGCTTCACGATGGGGCTTACACGTAGCTATGCGGCTGAGTTGGAAAAGCTCGGGCACAGCCAGCAGACATACGATCTGTACCGCATGGGGTTCAACCCTGTTCTAGCCGCTCACGAGCTTGCGGCTGCTAGCGCCGGTCATCCGGTGAGCGCCGATGTGGCGCAGGCGCAAGATGATATTCGCGCTGCCGGCGTCCTCACCGTTATCTACCCGCTTCGGTGGCTGTCCATGCCAGCGATGATGAAAGGGTATATCGACAGGGTCTTCGCGCGCGGTTTCGCTTATGAATCCAGCAACGGCGCCGTGCGCGGGCTTCTGTCTGGAAAGAAAGCCGTGCTCATCACCGTCTCTGGAGCGCCGTTGCCGCTGCTCGTCAAGAGCGGCAATTGGAATGCCGTGCAGGTTCTGCAAGACACACATATGTTCCGCTCGGCCGGGTTCGAATTGCTTGAGCATTTGCATTTCGACGAGGTCGTGCCGCACCTCTCGAACACCATCGCCGGACAGCACATGGCGCGCGTCCGGTCGTGCGCACGGCAGCATTTTCCTGCCGGGTAGAACAACCTTACCGGCCCCTGCCGGGCTGCTGGGCTGGCATTTTAGCAGCGCTGTGCCGGATGATTTCGTAGCGCCGGGCCCGTGGTTAATATTGGAATGGTAAATGGGGCCGGATTCTTTATGTTCACGCCGCCTAAACGCGTGAATTTGCGAGTTTAGTGGGAGATTCCGCGACTCAAAAAGTACGTTAAATATAGATTCTTGCTGGGCTATGCAGTTAACTCCCGTGCCTCTAGATGTTGTGTGTTAGGGTCTTGGCTGGCAGCGGCTCGCTTTGCAGCGCGCCTTCGACCAGCCGGTAAAACAGCTTGCCT
>JBKQQS010000015.1:0-30701 GCA_052144215.1 Rhodomicrobium sp. | reverse complement strand
AGATCGTGCGCTACCTAAACCGGACATATCATGTGCTACCGACAGAATGATAAACCAAGCCTTGCCGGGCTACAGCCTTGCTTCTATAACGTTACCCTGAAAGTTAATCCTGACCTGTGGGAACGATGACGTTTAGCATCTTGCCCTTGCAGTTATTGCGTTCGATTTGTTTCGGTGTGGCTGCGGGCTGTTTGCTGGCGGGGCTGCAGCCGGTCCGGGCAGAGCCTGCTGCCGGCACATCGTCCGCTTCTCCGGTTATCCAGCCAAATGCCCAGCAAAGCCGCGCGGGTCCGAAGCGGCGCAAGGGCAAAGAGGGCAGCGAAGAAGCCAAGATCGACGCAGACCAGGCGCGGGAGCTGTATATCCGGCGCAAGCTCCGGCTCGAGCAAATCCAAGCCGAGCAAAAGGAAATATCGAAGGACCAGCGCACGCTCGCCGCCAATCGCGCCCGGATGCATGCGAGACTTATCGAAACGGCCCGCGCGCTGCGGCTCTCGGAGAAGCGGCTGACCGAAATCGAGGAGCACCTCGCTCAAACGCGCGCCAAGGTTAAGGAGCAGCGCGAGAAGCTCGACGATAAGAGCGCGCAGATGTCCGCATTGTTTGTGCTTATGCAGAGCATGAGCCGGCAGCCGCCGCCGGTCATGATTACGCACAGCAAAGATGCGCTCAAGATGATCCGTAGCGGCATGGTTCTCGCTGCCTTCTATGCGGATGTAGAAAAACTCGCTTCGCAAATCGCGGCCGAGGTAGAACGGCTTGACCAAGCTCAGCGGGAGGCCGAGCAGCAGGAGCAGCGCCGCAAATCCGAGCAGGCCCAAAACAGCCGTCTAAAATCGCAGATCGATTTGCTGCTCATCGAGAACAGCGAGCAGCTTGAACTCGCGTCGGAGAACTTGGAAAACCTGAAGAACGCGAATCAAATTAATTTGACCGGTCTTAAAAGCTTGGAGGAGATGCTTCCCGCGCTGGACGCGGCGGCGGGGAAGAAAGCTAAATCCGCGCTTGGCGAAGACGAGGTAAAGAGCGCAGGGGATGCCGCGTCCGCACCCGCCAAGTTTGCGTCGTTGCAGATAGGCCGGATGGAGCCTTCCATTCCGTTTGCAAATTCGCAAGGACTTCTCCCTATGCCAGCACAAGGAAGGATGCTGATCAAGTTCGGGCAAGCAGGCTCCGACGGTGCGGCGTCCAAGGGCATCCACATTGAAACGCGGCCTGGAGCTCAGGTCGTTTCTCCTTGCGACGGCTCTATTTTATATGCGGGACCGTTCCGGTCTTACGGTCAACTCTTGATTATAGACCCCGGTGGAGGATATCATGTCGTGATAGCAGGTATGGACCGGATTCAAGTCACGCGTGGTCAAGCCGTTCTTGCGGGAGAACCTGTAGCAACGATGGGCGCAGACCCTAGGTCTGGCGAAAAGACATCGGCACGCCCAATTCTCTACGTGGAATTTCGTAGAGACCAGCAATCGATCGATCCCGCACCGTGGTGGTCAGCGGGAGGAAAAGGTTAGAGATAAATGCGCAAATCGGAACTCGCGCTTGGTGCCTTCCTCATCATGCTGGTATGCGGTGCCAGCGTTTTTATATTGCATTCCACGCGCCGGGATCAGGCTATTGCGGCAAACGCCGACATTTATAAGCAGCTCGACCTTTTCGGAGAAGTGCTGGAACGGGTCAGGTCCGAATATGTCGAAAAGCCTGACGATACCAAACTGATAGAGAATGCGATTAACGGAATGCTCCAGGGGCTCGATCCGCATTCGAGCTACCTCACGCCAAAAGAGTTTCAGGACATGCAGCTTCAGACCCGCGGTGAGTTCGGCGGGCTTGGCATCGAAGTGACCATGGAAGACGGCGTCGTGAAAGTGATCGCACCGATCGACAATACGCCGGCCGACCGGGCGGGCGTGCTTGCGGGCGACTACATCACCCATTTGGATGGTGAATCCATACAGGGGCTGACGCTTAATGAGGCCGTCGAGAAAATGCGCGGCCCGGTGGATTCGCCCATCACGCTCACGATCCTGCGGAAGGGCGTTCCCAACCCCATCCAAACGAGGGTCGTCCGCGATATCGTTCGCATCAATCCTGTCAAATATAGTGCCGAAGGCGACGTCGGCTGGATCAAGATCAAGACGTTCCAGAGCGAGCACACATACGAGTATATGAAGACGGCCGTAGACGACCTCAAGAAAGCGATCGGTCCGAAGCTTAAGGGCTACGTCATCGACCTGCGAAATAATCCTGGCGGCTTACTCGATCAAGCGATCGCGGTCTCCGATGCATTCTTGGACAGAGGTGCGATCGTTTTGACGAAGGGCCGCAACGCCAGCGAGAGCAGCCGGGCCAATGCGAAGCTGGGCGATATCACCGATGGCAAACCTATCGTCGTCCTCATCAATGGCGGCTCCGCGTCGGCTTCCGAAATCGTTGCCGGTGCGCTTCAGGATCACAAACGCGCCGCGGTTGTGGGTACGCGGTCCTTTGGCAAGGGATCGGTGCAGACGATGATTCCGCTTGGCGCCAATGGGGGGCTGCGTTTAACGACGGCCCGCTATTACACGCCATCGGGCCGGTCGATCCAAGCAACGGGCATCGGTCCCGATTACGTCGTCGAGCCGGAGCTCCCTGCAGAGTTGAAGCAGCAAATGGCTGCCTTCGCGCCGAAGGGTGAGGCGAGCCTGCGCGGTCACTTGAAAAACGACAGCGCGCCCGAGGCAACCGGAAGCGTATCCTATGTGCCCAAGGACAAGGATAAGGACGTGCAGCTCAAAGCGGCTATCGATCTCCTTCACGGGAAGAAAATCGAAACCGACAAAAAGGTTGAAAACGCGGCAGCTCCTGCCGCACCAGCGGCCGTGCCGAATTAGGCAGGCCCCGCGGCATTGTGACAAAAGAACAAAAAGGTTCATGTCAACAGCATGAACCTTTTTAGTTTTGCCGAAGGAGTTGGACCATGAGAGCGCTGCTGATAGCCGCCGGGTTATTTTTCTCCATTTGTGGAGCTTTGCTGATCTACTTCGCCGCCTCAGGCGCAGGGCACGAATACGACCTCAAGCTCGTTCTTCCGATCGACGCGCGGCAGATGCCGACACCCGTCGCCCCTCCCGAGGTTGTGTCGCAGGCCGTAGATGCGGAGCCGTCGAATGTTGCGAAGGATGGCCGGGCCGAGGCTGGCCAGCTTCCTGCCATGCCGGACAGGCCACTCGTCCGGTTCGAAGCGCGCTCTGGCTCAGCTTCAGAGGCGCCTTTGCAGGAGTAATACCAAACGCCATAAGCGCTGACCCTTGCCGTGTCATTCCCACGGGGCCGGCGCTGCGAACCGGTCAACACCTTTGGCGCGTGGTATAAGGCGCCGCAAGGCTACCAGGCATCATGGCAACCGGCACGGCGGCCGAATCCGCCTCGCGCACGTAAGCCGTTATTATGAGCAAGGATTTTGTCATGCCGTTGAAGGATCCCAACACGCTGCCCTACCGGCCTTGCGCCGGGATCGTGCTCCTTAATGCGGAAGGCCAGATTTGGGTCGGGCGCCGTTTCGACGAGCTCGTTCAGCAAGAGACCGAGAGGCGCTGGCAGATGCCGCAGGGCGGTATCGACGAGCACGAAGATGCAGAGGCCGCCGCGCTGCGAGAGCTCTACGAGGAGACCGGCGTTCGCAGCGTGAAGATCCTCGCTGTATCGAAGGATTGGATCTGTTACGATCTTCCCCCCGAGGCTGTCGGCATCGCTCTGAAAGGAAAATACCGCGGCCAACGCCAGAAATGGTTCGCAATGCGATTTACCGGCGACGAGCGCGAGATCGATCTTCAGCCCCCTGGTCACAAACCGGAATTCGATGCGTGGCGCTGGGCAACGGCGAGCGAGGTTCTCGAGCTGATCGCCGGGTTCAAGCGCCCTGCCTATGAGGCCGTTCTGGCGGAGTTTGCACACCTCGCGATTAATGAAACGTAAAGCCTGACTTTAAATAAGAAAAACGCCCGCGCCGGGTTGCAATGCAATATCGGGCTATGCTAGAAGCCGCTCCAGGCATACGCCGGACTGCAATCCGGAAATTCGAAGCTTAATTTGGGGGCACGCTAGGGCGCTACAGCGTCACGGCGGCTTCAAAGACTGTTGGAGAGGCCGGCTTGGCGCGTGGTGGTGAATTATCGACGGTGGCGGAGCGCTACGCGGGTGCGCTCTTCGAGCTTGCCAAGGCAAATAACGAAGTCGAAACGGCCGAGCGCTCGCTCGACCGGTTTCTCGATGCGCTGCGCAACAGCGCCGATCTTCGACGCTTCGTTCACAGCCCGGTCTTCTCGGGCGGCGATCAGCAACACGGTCTTATTGCGGTTTTAAAGGCGATAGTCATTACCGGGCTCGTTCGCGACTTCCTCCTCGTGCTCGCTAGGAACCGCCGGTTATTTGCCGTTGAGACCGTCATCAAGTCCTTCAAGGCGCTGTCTGCAAAAGAGCGCGGCGAAGTCGAAGCCGGAATTATTTCCGCATTTCCCTTGTCGAAGGCTCAGTCGCAGGATCTGACAGATACGCTGCGGCAGAAATTAGGGAAGAGCCCGAAGCTCACCGTTACTGTCGATCCTAAGCTGCTTGGCGGTCTCATCGTGAAGGTTGGCAGCCAGATGATCGACACATCTTTGCGTACAAAACTTAAAAACCTAGAAAAGGCGATGAAAGAGGCCAGCTGATGGAGCTCATGGAAATCCGCCCGTCCGAAATTTCTTCGATCCTCAAAGAGCAGATCAAAAATTTCGGTCAGGAAGCAGAAGTATCGGAGATCGGGCAAGTGCTCTCCGTGGGCGACGGTATCGCTCGCGTTTATGGTCTCGACAATGTTCAGGCCGGTGAAATGGTTGAATTTCCCGGTGGCATCCGGGGTATGGCGCTGAACCTCGCAGCCGACAATGTCGGCGTCGTTATTTTCGGCGAGGACAGGTCCATTAAAGAGGGCGACACCGTCAAGCGGACGGGCGCCATCGTGGAAGTGCCGGTCGGCAAGGGGCTTCTCGGACGCGTTGTCGACGGCCTCGGCAATCCAATCGACGGCAAAGGCCCCATCCAGAGCGACGTGAGGAAGCGCGTCGACGTGAAGGCCCCTGGCATTCTTCCGCGCGAAAGCGTGAAGGAGCCGATGCAAACCGGCCTCAAGGCCATCGACGCCTTGATCCCGATCGGACGCGGCCAGCGCGAGCTTATCATCGGCGACCGCCAAACCGGCAAGACCGCCGTCGCTCTCGATACGATCCTCAATCAGAAATCGATCAACGCCACAGGCGACGAGAACCAGAAGCTGTATTGCATCTACGTCGCCGTCGGCCAAAAGCGCTCGACGGTGGCGCAGTTCGTCAAGGTTCTCGAAGAAAACGGCGCACTGGAATATTCCATCGTGGTCGCAGCTACGGCTTCCGATCCGGCACCCATGCAGTTCATTGCCCCTTACACGGGCTGCACGATGGGCGAGTTCTTCCGCGACAACGGCATGCACGCGCTCATCATTTATGACGATCTTTCGAAGCAGGCCGTTGCCTATCGCCAGATGTCCTTGCTGCTTCGCCGTCCGCCCGGACGCGAGGCCTATCCTGGCGACGTGTTTTACTTGCATTCCCGGCTTCTCGAGCGGGCCGCAAAGCTCAATAGCGATCACGGCTCAGGTTCGCTAACCGCGCTACCGGTTGTGGAGACGCAAGCGAACGACGTGTCGGCCTATATTCCGACGAACGTGATCTCGATCACCGACGGACAGATCTTCCTTGAAACCGACCTGTTCTATCAAGGTATCCGCCCGGCTGTGAACGTCGGTATCTCGGTGTCCCGCGTGGGCTCCTCGGCGCAGGTTAAAGCCATGAAGCAGGTCGCGGGCGCCATCAAAGGCGAGCTTGCACAATACCGCGAAATGGCCGCCTTCGCACAGTTCGGTTCGGACCTCGACGCCGCAACGCAGAAGCTTTTGGCCCGCGGTTCGCGTCTGACCGAGCTCTTGAAGCAACCCCAGTTCTCGCCCTTGAAGGTCGAGGAGCAGGTTGTCGTGATTTTCGCCGGCACACGCGGGTTCCTCGATGCAATCCCGGTTGCAAAGGTGAGCGAGTTCGAGCGCGAATTCCTGACGATCATGCGCAACGACCATAAGGATGTGCTGGACGCGATACGGACCTCGAAACAGCTCACGCCGGAGACGGAGCAAAAGCTGAGGGGCATCCTGGAGACGTTTGCCAAGCGGTTTGCTGCGTAAACCCGGGCTGCGGAGAAACACATGGCCAGCCTGAAGGACCTTCGAGGACGCATCTCGTCGGTGAAAGCGACGCGGAAAATTACAAAGGCCATGCAAATGGTGGCCGCCGCGAAGCTTCGCCGCGCGCAGGATCAAGCCGAAGCCGCCCGCCCCTACGCCGAGCGGCTTGAAAAGATTTTGACCCATGGAGCGCGCGTAGCTCGCTCCTCCACCTTGTCTCCGCTACTCACGGGGACAGGGAGCGATCGAACGCATCTCGTGATTGTCGCAACGGGTGAGCGTGGGCTTGCGGGCGCCTTCAATTCCAATATCGCACGCATGGCGCGCGATCACATCCGCCGTCTGTTGCTGGAGGGCAAGACGGTCAAGATCATGACGATTGGCCGCAAAGGCGCCGATCAGCTGCGGCGCGACTTCGCCAAGCTCATGATCGACCATGTGGATTTAAGAAACGTGCGCCAGCTCGGCTACGTTCACGCCCTCGACATCGCTCAGCGCATTACGAAGCGCTTCGAGGACGGCGAGTTCGATGTCGCCACGCTCTTCTTTTCGCAGTTCGTCAATATCATCACGCAAAGGCCACGCGCCGCGCAGCTCATTCCGGTGCAAGTCCCTGACGAGCCGGAAGCGTCTGGCGGAGTTGGCTTCTATGAATTCGAGCCCGACGAGAAGGATATCCTGCGCGATCTTCTTCCGAGAAATCTTGCCACGCAAATCTTCCGTGCGCTTCTCGAAAACAACGCCGGGTTCTACGCCTCGCAGATGACCGCTATGGACAATGCGACGCGTAATGCGGCCGACATGATCGACAAACTGACGCTGAAATATAACCGTTCGCGGCAGGCTCAGATTACAAAAGAACTTATCGAAATCATCTCGGGAGCAGAGGCTGTATAGGCTCGCGAGGCCTGTACGCGAGCGAGTAAAGCCGCATCATGAAGAAGATCGAGACCATATGGCCTCATCCCGCTGCTGCTTGTGCAATGTGGATCGAGCTGTGGACGGCATGGAGCACCGCTTGGCTTTGGTGGATGCCCCAGCCGCCGGTCCGGCTCGACCCGGACAAGGCCGGGACGGGCAGGCTCGACGCTGAAGCGAAGGCGCCAGAAACGCAAGCCATTCTTTGCGCCAGCGGTGCCGCTCCGGCTGCCTATGCAAATGGCTCTTCGGGCGCCGGCTTGCTGGACGATGACGGCACCGGCGGCATGATTGCAGACGAAATTGCTGCCGGAACGACAGGACTGGCCGTAAATGGGCACGCAATAGCGAACGGTCATCCCATAGCGGGGGAACTTTGCAGGCGGGCGGCGATAGAGCCAGAAAAGCAGGCTGAGGCAATTCCAGCTCCAGCAATTCCCGCTTTACTTGTCGAGTTTGGACCCGGCGAATTTAGCCCGTCCGTTGATTCCGGGACCGGCGGCGCAACCGAGGGCCCGCAGACCGTACCGCTACTCGAGTTTGCGGCTGTCACGCCGGACGAAGCCCCGAGCGATTCGCTTGCCGGGGTTGAAGCGGTTGCGCTGGGTGAGACGGGCTTTGAGATAGCAGAGACCCGCGACGAGCCGCCTCGGGGGCGTGAACCGGTTATGCCGGATGAAATGCCCGGCGAAACAGACGAAGCTTACGACGATCCGCTTCTGGAGTTTGCTGCCGGCATGCCGTATGAGGCGAAGAACGGCGAGCCGGTTGCGGAAATGGGCGGGAAGAAGCGCCGGAAAGCCGGTCAAGGGCGCCGGCGCGTTTCGGCCGCCGGCGATGGTCTTTTACCAGCGGTTGTTTTTGGCGACGTTCCATCCTATGCAGATGAAGCAAGCCATCCGGACGCGGCCGGCGAAGAGGACGAGGACGGCGAACTGTCTCCCTCTTTGCTGGCAGCAGGCGCAGATGATGAGCCGCAGGCCGCAGATAGCCGCCAAGCGCTGGACATCCTCCTTAGGGACGATGAGACGCAGCTTAGGACCGGCGAGCCGGAACTGGACACGGCGGCTTTGGATAATTCGGAAGGGCGGGAACCGCCTCTCGTTTTGACGGACTTTGGACAGATTTTGGGGAAGAAAGAGATGAGCGATAGACGAGTTGGCCG
Source organism: Rhodomicrobium sp. (assembly GCA_052144215.1). Classification (GTDB taxonomy): domain Bacteria; phylum Pseudomonadota; class Alphaproteobacteria; order Rhizobiales; family Rhodomicrobiaceae; genus Rhodomicrobium. Next base: position 22,383 of record JBKQQS010000015.1, on the reverse strand, counting down.
CGTGAGGCAGGTGACTGGAGCCGTTGTCGACGTGCAGTTCGATGGCCCGCTGCCAGCGATCTTGAACGCGCTTGAGACGCAGAACCAGGGTAGTCGCCTTGTTTTGGAGGTCGCTCAGCACCTTGGCGAGAGCACTGTCCGCACCATTGCGATGGACACGACCGAAGGTCTCGTGCGCGGTCAGGAAGTCGTCGACACAGGCGAGGCGATCGCGGTGCCGGTGGGCGACGAGACGCTTGGCCGGATTATCAACGTGATCGGCGAGCCCATCGACGAGGCGGGGCCCGTCAAAACCAATCAGCGCCGCCCCATCCATGCCGCGGCGCCGTCATTCGTCGAGCAATCGACTGAGGTCGAAGTGCTCACCACCGGCATCAAGGTCGTGGATCTTCTCGCGCCTTACTCGAAGGGCGGTAAGGTTGGCCTGTTCGGCGGTGCTGGCGTCGGCAAGACCGTGCTCATTCAGGAGCTGATCAATAACATCGCGAAGGGGCATGGCGGCTATTCGGTGTTCGCTGGCGTTGGCGAGCGGACGCGCGAAGGCAACGACCTTTACCACGAGATGATCGAGTCCGGCGTGAACAAGGACCCGAAAAAAGGCTCGACCGAGGGTTCGAAATGCGCGTTGATCTTCGGCCAGATGAACGAGCCGCCCGGAGCGCGCGCCCGCGTTGGCCTCTCCGGGCTGACGGTCGCCGAATATTTCCGGGATCAGGGCCAGGACGTGCTGTTCTTCGTGGACAACATCTTCCGCTTCACGCAAGCCGGCTCCGAAGTGTCGGCTCTTCTCGGCCGCATTCCTTCGGCCGTGGGCTACCAGCCGACTCTCGCCACCGACATGGGCGCGCTGCAGGAGCGTATCACCTCCACGGCGAAGGGCTCGATTACGTCCGTGCAAGCAATCTACGTGCCCGCCGACGACTTGACCGACCCGGCGCCGGCGACGTCGTTCGCTCACTTGGACGCAACCACGGTGCTCTCGCGCTCCATTGCCGAAAAAGGCATTTATCCGGCCGTGGACCCGCTCGACTCGACGAGCCGCGCGCTCGAGCCGCGCATCGTTGGCGAGGAGCATTATCAAGTGGCCCGCCAGGTGCAATCGATTCTACAACGCTATAAGGCCCTGCAGGACATCATCGCCATCCTCGGCATGGACGAGCTCTCCGAAGAGGATAAGCGCATCGTGGCGCGCGCACGCAAAATCGAGCGTTTCCTCTCGCAGCCTTTCCACGTGGCCGAGGTGTTCACGGGCAAGCCCGGCGTGCTTGTCGACGTGAAGGATACGGTGAAAGGCTTCAAGGGGCTGTGCAACGGCGACTACGACCATCTGCCGGAGCAAGCCTTCTACATGGTAGGCACGATCGACGAGGCCATCAAGAAGGCGGAAGAACTCGCCGCCGCCGCATAGGCGGATCACACGCGCGGCCGGGCGCTTTGCCCGGCCTTTTTCGCAAACTTAGCGCCAACGGGCGGGTCAGATGGCCGAAACCTTTCACTTCGAACTCGTTTCCCCCGAGCGTCAGCTCATCTCGGCCGAATTTGCTGAGGTAATCATTCCCGCGCAGGAGGGCGACCTCGCTGCGCTGCCAAACCATGCGCTGCTTATTGCGCAAATCCGGCCTGGCATTTTGACCACGCGGACCCAAACAGGCGAGGAGAAGCAATTTTTCCTGCGCGGAGGTTTCGCGGATGTGGGGCCCGCAGAAACCGTGGTGGTCGCAGAATATGCGGTACCGCTTGAAGAGTTTTCTGCCGCGATGCTCACGGACGAGATCGCTCAAGCGCAGCAAGTTTTCGAAGACGCGCGCGACGATGAGAGCCGCTATGCGGCCCATGATCGCTTGGAGCGCTTGCAATCCTTGCAGCCCCGGATCACCAAATAGACAGGCCGGAGCGAGGCGGTCTGCCGGTTTCGTTTCAATACCGGCGCCCGCCCCGTTACGACGGCCTACCCCGTTGGGCTATTGAACCAGCGGTTGTGACTTTCCAGACTCGCGCGCCTGAATAATGCGATCGGCGCTTATGCCCGGGGATGCTTCGCGCACATCCGTTGCGCCAACCGGGCCTTGGTTCTCTCCTCCGGCCGGCGCGGCAGCGCGGACTGTGCTATTGGCCGCTGCTTCATCCGCCGAACCTGTCTTTTCTGAAGCGGCTTGTTGCTGGGCCGGAATCGCTGCAACAAGTTGTGCGCTGAGGTTCCGGACTTTATCCTCCGCTTCGGCAAGCGCGCCTTCCGCGGCGCTCCTAGCGGCGATTTCATCGTTCAATTGGGCTGCCGCCGAAATCGCAGAATATTCGGCATATTGCCACGCATTTTCTAAGCTCTGCCGCGCGTTCTCCAGTTGAACGAGCTGCATGTGAGCCGTCTGCAAGGCCGACTGAGCTTCGGCGCGAGCCCCTTCGGCGGCCAGATGTGCGCTTTCCTCACCGCCAAGCTTGAGATTTACCGCTTGCAGGTCAGCTATCGTTTGCAGGCGCGCGGCTTCAGACGCCTGTCGCGCTTTCACTTCCTGTGCGAGCTTCTCGCGGGTTGCTTGTTCGGAACGCTCCGCAAGCGCTTGAGCAGCTTCGGCGAATTCCCGTCCATTAATCTCGCGCTGCAGTTTTTCACGGAGAATTTTAACCTCGTCCTGCGCCGCTTCCAAAGCCACGCCAGCCGATAGGTTGATCTGGACAAGCTGCCTGTTCTCGGAGGCGGACCGCCAGAACGAAACGCCGAGGCCGAATGCCAACGCCGCTACCGCAGCAAGAGCATAGACGAGATTAGATTTAGTCTGCATAGGAAGTTCCTTGCTGTAGTGTTAACCGCAGTTTCCAGGTGTTGCTCTGATTATGAGTAGAATGAAATGATTAACATAGCATTCCAAAGCGACTTAATTGGAACGCTTAACTTGCGGAGCGTGGCAAGGATTGGGCTTTTGGAGGGACAAGCTTGGCGCGAGCACGCCCCGTGCCGGGCTTCGGCCTGTCTCGGGATGGGCCGGCAAGTTGTCCACCTCAGCGGTACTTGCTAGAGCCTGCTACCCCTTGCATTACCGGGCGCTCGCGATCTAGTGTAGGCCACTGAAAAACGCTAAAAAGCGAAACCTGCATTCCCAACGGAAGAGATAACATGACTGTAAGGGTAGGGATAAACGGCTTCGGCCGCATCGGCCGTAACGTGCTCCGGGCCATTTCCGAAAATAATCGCACCGACGTTTCGATTGTGGCGATCAACGATGTCGGTGACGTAAAAACCAACGTGCATTTGCTGAGATACGATTCCGTGCACGGGCCGTTTCGCGGCGAGGTCAAGGTGAGCGGCGATGGCTTCGATATCGGCTCTGGGCCGATCAAAGTGCTGGCCGAGCGCGATCCGCTGAAATTGCCCTGGTCCGCGCTGGGCGTCGATGTCGTGATGGAATGCACGGGCATTTTCTCCGATCGGGAGAAGGCAGCGATGCACCTCACCGCTGGCGCTAAGAAGGTGCTTGTATCGGCGCCCTCTAAGGGGGCGGACCTGACCGTGGTTTATGGCGTGAACCATGACAAGCTCGAGCGCGACCACAAGGTGGTTTCAAACGCGTCCTGCACCACAAATTGCCTTGCGCCGGTGGCCAAGGTGCTGCAAGGCCTTTGCGGCATTAGCCAAGGCTACATGACGACGATCCACTCCTACACCAACGATCAGCGCATTCTCGACCTGCCGCATAAGGACTTGCGGCGTGCGCGCGCGGCGGCCTTGTCGATGATTCCGACCTCGACGGGCGCAGCGAAGGCGGTCGGCCTCGTCCTGCCCGAGCTTGCAGGCAAGCTCGACGGTACGGCGATCCGCGTTCCGACGCCGAATGTGTCGGTTATCGACCTCTGCTTCATCCCGGGGCGGGAAACGAGCGTGGCCGATATCAACGCTGCGATGGAGCGTGCCGCTCAGAATGAGCTGAAGGGCGTGCTTTCGGTGGTGAAGGACGAGCTTGTCTCCATAGATTTCAACCACAACCCGCATTCGTCGAACTTCGACTTGTCGCAAACCCAGATCGTCGACGGGCGTCTCGTCCGGGTGCTCTCCTGGTACGATAATGAGTGGGGCTTCTCCTGCCGCATGGCCGATACGGCCGTGGCGATGGCAAGGCTCTCTTAAGACTATGGACGTGAAGCCTTGCGAGCTGATTGCGCTTATCCCGCCTGCTCTGCATAAAGAGTGGGCGGACAACTTAGGCGGGCTCGCAAGGCGTTTCCGTCCAGCCGCGCTGATCTTCGCGGAACCGGCTCCTGAGGTTCTGGCGCAAGCGATCGCCGGGGCGAAGCCGCTTGAGCTGGCTGTGCTTACCACCGGAAGCGCGGCGGAAGCGAACGCTGCGGGCGCAAACGGGGTCTATCTCCACGCAGCCGGTGCAAACGTCTCGAAGGCGCGAGCGGAACTCGGGAGCTCCGGCATCGTCGGCGCCGCTTGCGGTCTGAGCCGTCATGCCGCCATGGAAAGCGCGGAGGCGGGTGCGGATTTCATCGCCTTCGATGCGTCGGATCCTGCGGCTTGGGACAAGGCTGCCGAACTGTCTTTATGGTGGGATGAAATCACGGGCGTGCCAGGGGCGCTTGCCTTCGGCTTGGCGCGCCCCAGCATATCCGTTCTCTCAAAAGCACGTCCGGACTTTCTTCTGATCGAAGAATCGGGCCAGGCGGGCGAAAGCCTTACTTTTGCAATAGAGTTCGGCTTGCAAAGCCAGACGTGAACGTTTTTGGGCTCAAGAGGGGACCATGATCCGGCCGAAGCTCCTTCTGGCGATGTTATTCTGTGCAAGTTTAGCCGTTAACGATGCGTGGTGCGCCGGCGCCGCGCAAAAAGCCGCTCAGCCACCGAAAGGCAGCTGGTCCGTGGCGGAAGTTTCTGCCTCCGCCTACGATCCGGCTTACGCCGCCTATGATGCAGGAAAATACGAAACCGCGCTCCGGCTCGCCACCGAGGCGGCAGCGAAAGGCGAAACCCAGGCCAACGCGCTCATCGGCCGGATCTACGACCAAGGGTTCGGCGTCAAAAAGGACGATACCAAAGCGGTCGAGTGGTACACCAAGGGCGCCGCGGCGGGGGATAGGCATGCACAATTTCTGCTCGGTGTGATGCTAGCCGAAGGGCGCGGCGTGAAAAAGGATGAGAAAAAAGCCGCCGACTTCTTTGAGGCTGCAGCACAGCAAGGCCACACCCTTGCGGCTTATAATCTCGCTCAAGTTTATATTGAGGGTTGGGTACGGCCCCAAGATATGGAGAAGGTGGCTTATTGGCTCAACGAGGCTGCCAATAGAGATCACGCCCAGGCCATTTACGATCTCGCCGCATTATACCGGAACGGCGCGGGCGTTCCGAGGGATGACGCCAAGGCCGTAGCGCTCTTCGCAAAAGCTGCCGCCAGCGGACATGTCGACGCCCAGGTCGAGTACGCGGTCGCGCTAGCGAATGGCAGGGGAGTGCCCAAGGACGAAGCGGCAGCTGTAGCGCTCTTGCGCGTTGCGGCGGAGCGCGGCAATGTGATCGCTCAAAACAGGCTTGCTCGGGCGTATTCGGCTGGCTTCGGCGTGCCCGCCGACCGTATCCAGGCCGCCAAATGGCACATTCTAGCGCGCGCCGCCGGCGAGGCCGATTTCAAGCTCGATCTCATGGTGATCTCGCTGCGCCCCGATGAGCGCGCAAAGGCGGAGTCCCTTGCGCAAGCTTGGCGCGAGTTGACGGCCGAAGCTGCGCGTTAAGGGCTCATTAAGATGGTATTAGAAATCGCTAAATATCGGCTTCCGGCGGCCTCGTTCTTGTTGCGTCGCAACAAAAATGCGAGTAACCGTCTCCCAGAGCGCGGCAATCGGCCGCGATGCGCGCTTAACCCAAGAAAAAAAGGAGAACAGCATCATGGCACGGGCCAAAATCGCACTGATCGGTTCAGGCATGATCGGCGGCACACTGGCACATTTGATCGGCCTTAAAGAACTCGGCGATGTGGTGCTGTTCGACATTATGGAGGGTATGCCTCAGGGAAAGAGCCTCGACATCGCTCAGTCCTCGCCGGTTGACGGCTTCGACGCCGCATACCAAGGCGTGAACGACTACGCCGACATCAAAGGCGCCGACATTGTCATGGTGACGGCCGGTGTGCCACGCAAACCCGGAATGAGCCGCGACGATCTTCTCGAAATCAACTTGAAAGTTATGGAGCAGGTCGGCGCAGGAATTAAGAAATACGCGCCCAACGCATTTGTAATCTGCATCACAAATCCGCTCGATGCGATGGTTTGGGCGCTTCACCGCGTCTCGGGATTGCCAAAGTCCCATGTTGTAGGCATGGCTGGCGTGCTCGATAGTGCGCGGTTCCGCTACTTCCTCGCGCAGGAGTTCGACGTTTCGGTCGAAGATGTGACGGCCTTCGTGCTTGGCGGACACGGCGATACGATGGTGCCCCTAATCCGCTACACAACGGTTGCCGGAATACCGCTTCCAGATCTCATCAAGATGCGCTGGATTACGCATGAGCGTCTGAACGAGATCGTTCAACGCACGAGAGACGGCGGCGCCGAGATTGTGAAGCTCTTGAAGACCGGCTCGGCCTATTACGCGCCTGCCGCTTCCGCGGTCCTGATGGCCGAGTCTTATCTCAAGAACAAAAAGCGCGTGCTGCCTTGCGCGGCCTACCTCAATGGCGAATACGGGGTTAAGGGCCTTTACACCGGCGTTCCCGTGGTGATCAGCGCCAAGGGCGTAGAGCGCGTCATCGAGATCGAGCTTAATACGCATGAGCGGCTGGACTTCAAGCGCTCGGTGGAAGCCGTCCAAAATCTGGTGGAGGCTTGCATCCGTATCGCCCCAGGCCTTCAGCAGCCGTCCGCTTAGCAAAAAGCCGCCCTCCGGGGCGGCGCCTTTTTATTCTGGCGGGTAGTTCCGCCGCAGCCTCCCTTTTTCACGAGAAGAGCGCGCCCATGAATGTGCACGAATATCAAGCAAAAGCCATCCTAAGAGACTATGGCGTTCCGGTTCCGCGGGGCCACGCAGCTTTTGCGCCGGAGGAAGCGGTTTCGGTCGCGAAGGAGATTGGCAGCCCCGTTTGGGTCGTAAAAGCTCAAATTCACGCTGGCGGCCGCGGCAAGGGTCATTTCAAGGAGCCGGCGGCAGGGGAGAAGGGCGGCGTGCGCATCGCAAAGTCCATCGACGATGTGCGGCTTTTCGCGGACCAGATGCTAACGCACACGCTCGTCACGGTGCAGACGGGCGCGGCCGGGCGTGTAGTGAAGCGCCTCCTCATCGAAGAGGGCGCCGCCATCGCCCGCGAACTTTATCTGTCGTTCCTCGTGGACCGGGCCACGTCGCGCGTGGCGATCATAGCCTCGACCGAAGGCGGCATGAATATCGAAGACGTGGCCCACAATACGCCGGAAAAAATCTTCACGCTGACTATCGACCCGGCAACCGGCTTCTCACAATTCCACGGCCGACAGGTCGCATTCGCGCTCGGTTTGAAGGACGATCAAATCAAACAATGCGTGAAGCTGATCGGCAATCTCTATAAGGCCTTCACCGAGAAGGATATGAGCCTTCTCGAAATCAACCCGCTTATCGTGACGGAAAAAGGCGATCTCGTTTGCCTCGATGCGAAGCTGAATTTCGATGGTAACGCCCTGTACCGGCATCCCGATATCATGAACTTGCGCGACCTCGACGAGGAGGACCCAGCGGAGGTCCTGGCGTCGCGCTACGATCTTTCCTACGTGAAGCTCGATGGCAATATCGGCTGCCTCGTAAACGGCGCAGGCCTTGCTATGGCCACCATGGACATCATCAAGCTTTACGGCGCCGAGCCCGCGAACTTCCTAGACGTCGGCGGCGGCGCGTCGAAGGAGAAGGTGACGGAAGCCTTCAAGATCATTCTCTCCGATCCGAATGTGCAGGGCATTCTCGTGAACATTTTCGGCGGCATCATGCGCTGCGACATCATCGCTGAGGGCATCATCGCCGCCGCGCGCGAGACCAGCCTCAAGGTGCCGCTGGTCGTGCGGCTCGAAGGGACGAATGTCGAGCTTGGTAAGGAAATCCTCAGGAACTCCGGGCTGGCTTTGATCCCCGCCGACGACCTGGGCGACGCCGCGCAGAAGATCGTCGCCGAGGTGAAGAGGGCCGCTTGATGCGGCGGATCGATTGGAAGGTGAACAGCATGGCTGACAGCGGTTCCGGGTCCATCTTTCTTGCGGGCTTGGGGACCGCGCCGCTCACCGCTCCCGTAATCCTTTTATTTGCGGATGCAAATGCCGCCGCGCCAGATTTTCGCTCGGCTCCTTTACCCATCAACTCTCAAAAGCAAAAAAGCTAAGGCACGCAAATGGCCATTCTCGTCAACAGTAACACCAAAGTGATCTGCCAGGGCATCACGGGCGCCCAGGGCACCTTCCACACTGAGCAGGCCATCGCCTATGGCACAAAAATGGTTGGCGGCGTGACGCCCGGCAAAGGCGGCAGCTCCCATCTCGGCTTGCCCGTTTTCGACACGGTCCACGATGCTGTAAAGAAAACCGGTGCCAATGCCACGGCGATTTACGTGCCGCCGCCCTTTGCCGCCGACGCCATTCTCGAGGCCATCGACGCTGAGATCCCGCTGATTGTAACGATCACCGAAGGCATTCCGGTGATGGATATGGTGAAGGTGAAGCGCGCGCTCGATGGATCGAAGTCGAGGCTCGTGGGGCCGAACTGCCCAGGGGTCATCACGCCCGGCGAATGCAAGATCGGCATCATGCCGGGTCATATCCACAAGCGCGGCACAGTCGGTATTGTTTCCCGCTCCGGCACTCTTACCTATGAAGCGGTCCATCAGACGACGCTGGCCGGTCTCGGGCAAACGACTTGCATCGGCATTGGCGGCGATCCTGTAAAGGGCACCGAGCATATCGACGTTCTTGAGATGCTCCTTGCCGATGACGAAACGCAGTCGATCATCATGATTGGCGAGATCGGCGGATCGGCGGAAGAAGAGGCAGCGGCGTTCTATAAGTCGTCGCCGCGCAAGAAACCGATGGTAGGCTTTATCGCTGGCGTCACAGCGCCTCCCGGCAGAAGAATGGGTCACGCTGGCGCAATTATTGCGGGCGGTAAGGGGTCGGCTGGCGACAAAATCGAAGCGATGAAATCCGCAGGTATCGTCGTCTCTCCATCGCCAGCCGCTCTTGGGAGCACACTCGTCGAAGTATTAAAGGGCTAATCCGCGCCTAGCAGGCGGGGGGCGGATACGCTTGCGGCATTGTCCGCTCAGGCCAGGAAGGTGAACGAAGTGAGACGGGAAGACTTAAACGAAGCGTTTGCGCGAACCTCTTTTCTTCATGGAGCGAATGCTGCCTATATTGAGGACTTGTACGAGCGCTTCGAGGAGAATCCTGGATCGGTTGCTGCCGACTGGCGCGCGTTCTTTACGGACCTGAAGGAGCGGAAGGACACGGTCCTCTCCGAAACCCACGGCCCATCCTGGAAGCCTAAGGAGGAAGCGGTATCCGGTGACGGCGACCTTCTCAACGCGCTCGCCGCAGACTGGGGCCCTGAAGAAGAAGAGATCGGCCGCAAGATCGGCGCCAAAGCGCAAATCCACGGCGTAGAAATCAGCCGTGAAGAGGCCTTCAGAGCGACGCGCGAATCGGTTCGCGCCCTGATGCTCATCCGCGCCTATCGCGTGAACGGACATCTGATTGCGAACCTCGATCCCCTGCATCTTGCGCCGCCGCGCGCCCATCACGAGCTCGACCCCGCGAGCTACGGCTTCACGCCGGGCGACCTCGATCATCAGATCTATATCGACAACGTGCTTGGCCTCGAAACGGCAAGCTTGCGTCAGATCATCGACATCCTGCGCCGGACCTATTGCGGAACCATCGGTTACGAGTTCATGCACATCTCCTCTCCCGAGCAGAAGCAATGGATGCAGGAGCGTATCGAGGGACCCGATAAAGAGGTCGAGTTCACCGAGCTCGGCAAGAAGGCGATCCTGACCAAGCTCATTCATGGGGAAAGCCTGGAGAAGTTCCTCGATAAGAAATACACGGGCACAAAGCGCTTCGGCCTCGAAGGTGCCGAGGCGATGGTGCCGGCGCTCGAGCAGATCATCAAGCGCGGGGGCCAGCTCGGCGTGAAGGAGATCGTGCTCGGCATGCCGCATCGCGGGCGGTTGAACGTGCTGACCAACGTGATGGCAAAGCCCTACCGCGCGCTTTTCCACGAGTTCAAAGGCGGTTCGGCGAACCCTGAAGACGTTGAAGGCTCCGGCGACGTGAAATACCACCTCGGCGTTTCCAGCGACCGGGAGTTCGACGGCAACCAGGTTCACCTGTCGCTGACCGCGAACCCGTCGCATTTGGAAATCGTCGATCCGGTGGTGCTCGGCAAAGTGCGCGCCAAGCAGGATCAGCGGCACGATAGGGTCCGTACCCAAGTGCTTCCCCTGCTTTTGCATGGCGATGCGGCCTTCGCCGGCCAGGGCGTCGTCGCAGAATGCTTCGGCCTGTCGGGCCTCAAGGGGCACCGCACCGGCGGGGGCATCCATTTCATCGTGAACAACCAGATCGGCTTCACGACGGCGCCGCGCTTTTCGCGCTCCTCGCCCTACCCCTCCGACATCGCGCGCATGATCGAGGCGCCGATCTTCCACGTCAACGGCGACGATCCCGAGGCGGTCGTCTATTGCGCACGCATCGCCATCGAATTCCGGCAGCGTTTTCACAAGTCTGTCGTGATCGACATGATCTGCTACCGCCGGCACGGCCACAATGAGGGCGATGAGCCGTCGTTCACCCAGCCGCTGATGTACAAAAAGATCCGCCAGCTGCCAAGCGTTATAGAAACCTACTCCAAGCGCCTCATCGACGAGGGCCTGGTCAAGCAGGCGGACGTCGCAAAGCTGCGGACCGACTTTTGGAACGAGCTCGAAACCGAGTTCGAGGCTTCGGAGGGTTTCCGCCCGAATAAGGCGGACTGGCTCGATGGGCGCTGGTCGGGGATTACCCTTGCCGAGGAAGGCCCGCGCCGCGGCGACACTGCCGTCAATATCGATATATTGAAGAGCGTCGGCACAAGCCTGACTGAGCTTCCCAAAGGCTTCACCGTTCATAAAACCATCGAGCGGCTTCTGGCGAACCGCCGGAAAATGATCGAGGACGGCCGCGGGATCGATTGGGCTATGGCCGAGGCGCTCGCCTTCGGAACGCTGCTCGAGGAAGGCTTTCCCGTGCGGCTTTCGGGCCAGGACGTCGAGCGCGGCACGTTCTCCCAGCGCCACGCCGTGGTGACCGATCAGGCGAACGAGGATCAGTTCATTCCGCTCAACCACCTCTCCGGCAAGCAAGCCCGCTTCGAGGTCATCAACTCGATGCTCTCCGAGGAGGCTGTGCTCGGCTTCGAATATGGCTATAGCCTCGCCGAGCCCAACACACTCGTGCTTTGGGAAGCGCAATTCGGCGATTTCGCCAACGGCGCTCAGGTCATCATCGACCAATTCCTTGCCAGCGGCGAGCGCAAGTGGCTGCGCATGTCGGGTCTTACTCTCTTGCTCCCGCACGGTTATGAGGGACAAGGCCCCGAGCACTCCTCGGCGCGCCTCGAGCGGTACTTGCAACTCTCGGCGGAGGACAATTGGCAGGTCGCCAACTGCACGACGCCAGCCAACTATTTCCATATCTTGCGCCGTCAGCTCCATCGCAGCTTCCGCAAGCCGCTCATCTTGATGACGCCGAAGTCGCTTCTGCGCCATAAGCGCGTTGTGTCGCAGCTTTCCGATTTCGGGCCTGGCACGACCTTCCACCGTGTGCTTTGGGATCACGCGCAGATCGGGGCCAGCGACAAGGTACGGCTTGTGCCCGATCACAAAATCGCGCGTGTCGTGCTTTGCTCAGGCAAGGTCTACTACGACCTGTTCGAGGAGCGGGAGAACCGCGGCACCAATAACGTGTACCTGATGCGCGTCGAACAGCTCTATCCGTTCCCGGCGCGTGCGCTCATCCAGGAGCTGAGCCGCTTTCCGAACGCCGAGATCGTCTGGTGCCAAGAGGAGCCCAAAAACCAGGGCGCCTGGTCGTTCATCGAGGCGAACATCGAATGGGTGCTGGATCACATCGGTGCGAGTTGCCGCCGTCCCCGCTATGCGGGCCGCCCGGCTAGCGCCTCCACGGCGGCAGGGTTGATGAGCAAGCACACCGCTGAACTCCACGCTTTCCTAGACGACGCATTGACGATACAAAGTTAAGAAGCCCGGAACACCGAAAGACCAATATGGCCGGGCTCGCCCGGCCATCTGTAGCAACCGAACGAGTGTGTGCCGGATGGCTGGGTTGGGGCGGCCATGCTCGGCGAAACTTAATCTTGCCTCACCTCAAGGAATGCAGATGGCCACTGAAATCGTTGTGCCCACGCTGGGCGAGTCCGTCACGGAAGCTACTGTCGGCAAATGGTTCAAGAAAGCGGGCGATACCGTGAAGGCTGACGAGGCCCTGGCCGAGCTCGAAACCGACAAAGTGACGCTCGAGGTCAATGCCCCTGTTTCCGGCGTCATCTCGGAGATCGTGGTGAGGGAAGGCGAGAGCGTCGCGCCGGGTGCCATCTTGGGCTCCATTACGGAAGGCGCGAGCGTTCCGGCATCCCCCAAGCCGGCGCAACCGGCCGCCAGCCCGCAAGCCGCTCCGGCAGCGCCCGCGGCTGCGGTGCATGTGAATGCAGCGCCTCAGCCGGCTCAGGGCCGCCCCGCAAGCGCTGAAATCCTTGCCCCCTCCGTGCGGCGGCTTTCCCAAGAGAACGGGCTCGATCCAGCTTCCGTCAGCGGCACCGGAAAGGACGGCCGTGTGACCAAGGGCGACATGCTTGCGGTGATCGAAAGCGCGGCATCACAGCCGGCCGCAATCAGCTTCCCAAAAACGCAACCCATGCAACCGGCGGCAATTCGCACGCCGCAGGTGCCCTCCGACGAGAGCCGCGAAGAGCGCGTCCGGATGACAAAGCTGCGCCAGACGATCGCGCGCCGTCTCAAGGAAGCACAAAACACCGCCGCCATGCTCACCACCTTCAACGAGGTGGACATGTCGACGATCATGACCGTGCGCAATCATTACAAGGATCTCTTCGAGAAGAAGCACGGCGTCAAAATGGGCTTCATGGGCTTCTTCGTGAAAGCCTGCATCCACGCTTTGCAAGAAATTCCGAGCGTCAACGCCGAGATCGACGGCCAGGACATCATATATAAGAAATATTGCCACATCGGCATCGCAGTCGGCTCGGATCGCGGGCTCGTCGTACCGGTGGTGCGGGACGCGGACCGCAAATCCATCGCCGAGGTCGAGAAAGAGATCGCGAGCTTCGGCAGAAAGGCGCGCGACGGCAAGCTCTCGCTCGAAGAGATGCAGGGCGGAACTTTCACCATCTCGAATGGCGGCGTTTATGGCTCGCTGATGTCGACACCGATCTTGAACGCGCCTCAGTCCGGCATTCTCGGCATGCATAAAATTCAAGAGCGGCCGGTGGCCGTCAACGGCAAGATCGAAATCCGCCCCATGATGTATCTCGCGCTGTCTTACGATCATCGCCTTGTGGATGGCAAAGAGGCCGTCACATTCCTGGTGCGCGTGAAAGAAAGCCTGGAAGACCCGCAACGGCTCGTGCTCGATTTGTAAGCCGGGCGAAGGAGCGCGCATGGCAAAACGTAACAGGCATTAGGCGGTCATTGCGAGCAAAGCAATCCAGAGACAAGCCATTAACCGGTCTCTGGATCGCCGCCGCGGCGAAGCCGCCTCGCGATGACGAGTAAGAGAACACCCGTTGAATGTGCTCCCGTCGGGCGAGCTGGAGACGAGCCATATGACAGATGCATACGATCTCATTGTGATTGGGACAGGCCCAGGCGGTTACGTTTGCGCAATCCGCGCAGCGCAGCTTGGGTTGAAAACCGCGGTCGTTGAAAAAAGCGCGACCTTCGGAGGCACTTGCCTCAATGTCGGCTGCATTCCGTCGAAGGCCCTGCTGCACGCCTCCGAGCTTTACGAGGAAGCCGGTCACAGCTTCGAGGCGATGGGCATCAAGGCCAAGGCAGAGCTCGATCTTGCCGCGATGATGAAATATAAAGCCGAAGGCGTGGACGGCAACGTCAAGGGCATCGAGTACCTTCTAAAAAAGAACAAGATCGACACCCATCGCGGCATCGGACGCATCCTGGCGCCAGGCCGGGTTCTGGTGCGGCCGGTCAATGGCGGCACAGAAAAGACGCTGGAGACCAAAGCGATCGTGATCGCGACAGGCTCCGATATCATCCGGCTGCCCGGGATCGAGATCGACGAGAAACGCGTCGTTTCGTCCACAGGGGCGCTTGAGCTGGAGAAGGTTCCAGGGCACTTCCTTGTCGTTGGCGCTGGGGTCATTGGCCTCGAACTCGGCTCGGTTTGGCGCCGGCTTGGCGCAAAGGTCACGGTCGTCGAGTTCCTGGATCGCATCGTTCCCGGCCTGGACGGCGAGGTTGCAAGGCAGTTCCAGCGTATCCTGCAAAAGCAGGGCATGGAGTTCCGCCTCGGCCAAAAAGTGACGGCCGTGAAGGCGGACGGCGCCGGCCCGCTTAAGGTGCAGGTGCAGCCAGCTCAAGGCGATGGACAGCAAGAGGTCCTCGATGCGGATGTGGTTCTGATTGCCATCGGCCGCACGCCTTATACGGAGGGGCTTGGCCTCGAGGACGTTGGCGTCCAAATCGACAATAAGCGCCGCGTCGTGATCGACGATCATTTCCGGACAAACATCGCCGGCATTTACGCCATCGGCGACGTGGTGCGCGGCGCAATGCTCGCCCACAAGGCCGAGGATGAGGGGATCGCAGTCGCCGAGATCATCGCAGGCAAGGCAGGGCACGTGAATTACGGTGTGATCCCGAATGTGATCTACACCTTCCCTGAAGTGGCAAGCATTGGCCAATCCGAGGAAGAGCTGAAAGCGGCAGGAATTGCCTACAACGCTGGCAAATTCCCCTTCACCGCCAATGGGCGCGCGAAAGTGAACCGCCAGACCGACGGTTTTGTTAAAGTGTTGGCCGATGCCAAGACCGATCGCGTGCTCGGCGTCCATATCATTGGGCCGGATGCGGGCAATATGATCGCCGAAGCAGCGGTGCTCATGGAGTTCGGCGGATCGGCCGAAGACCTTGCCCGCACCTGCCATGCCCATCCGACGCTCACCGAGGCCATCAAGGAAGCTGCGCTCGCGGTAGGCAAACGCGCGATACATGTTTAAGGGGGACGGCTGCCATGTCAGTGCGGGCGACGATTGTGCTAGCGTTAGCACTGACTTGGATCGCGGGTCCCTGCGACCCGGCACCCGCCTCTGCCCAGGTGGCGCTGGCACCCGCCCGCCGTCCTTTCATCATCCTCGGCCGGCAGCATCCGGGCCGGATTACAGGATTGGCGGACGATGGCATCGTCGTGGACCTCAGGGACGGGGGCACGCAAGTGGTTCAGTACGGCGAAATCTGGCGGATACGCCGGGCCTTCGCTAGCGACGAGCCCGCCGGCACGGCCGTCGTAGATTTCGCGAATAACCGGCTTTTCGTTGCAACGCCGCTCGCGGGGCTCATCAGCGATGCAGGCAAGAAGATTCCGCTCGTGCAATTCACTGCGCCAAACGGCGAGGCTATTTACGTGGCCGCGAACAAGGTCACCGATATTTCCAATGCGCTGCCGGGCCTGCATAATCCGCTGAGCAAAACGGTGATCGGGACGCGCGACGGCACTCAGCAAGTGACGGAGACGGCCGATGCGGCAAAGCGCATTGTGGCCAGCGCCCAGACGGCTCCATAACGGGATTTGAGATGTGGCGCATCGGCGTTGACCTCGGCGGAACGAAGATCGAAGCGCTCGCGCTTTCGCCAAGCGGCGAGGAGCGCAACCGGGCTAGGGTTCCAACCCCGCGCGGCGACTATGGCGCGACACTCGATGCGATCGTTGCACTTGCCGGACGATGCACGCAGGGCCTAGCGGCGTCCGAAGTCGCGGGCATTGGCATTGGCATACCGGGCAGCCTGTCGCCGAAGACTGGCCTCGTCCGCAATGCAAACTCCACCTGGCTGAACGGCCGCCCGCTGCTTCATGACCTTCAGGCCCGATTCGAGTGGCCTCTTGTCATTGAAAACGATGCCAACTGCTTCGCGCTCTCGGAAGCAGCCGATGGCGCGGCGCAAGGGCGCAGCACGGTTTTCGGTGTGATTTTGGGGACCGGTGCCGGCGGGGGGATCGTGATCGATGGAAGGCCGCTGCTCGGGCATAACGCCATCGCGGGCGAATGGGGCCACAATTCTCTGCCGTGGCCCGATGCGGAAGAAGCGCCGGGGCCAGTCTGCTATTGCGGCAAGCGGGGCTGCATCGAAACCTTCCTGTGCGGGCCTGCGCTTGAAAAACAGTATCTTGCGCTTTCGGGACATGCCACGGACGCGAAATCCATTGCGGAGCGCGCGAAAAGAGGCGAGGGCGTAGCGCAGACGGTGCTTGCCACCTATGCGCGGAGGCTTGCCAAATCGCTGGCAACCGTGATCAACATCGCAGACCCGGATGCGATTGTCTTCGGCGGCGGGGTATCCAACATCGGCGCCATTATCGAAATGGCCGCGGCGGAACTGCCGGCATGGGTGTTCTCCGATTGTTTCGATACGCCGCTCATGGCCAATAAATGGGGCGATTCGAGCGGTGTCAGGGGCGCGGCACGCCTGATATGCCCCAGGTAACCCGGCTTTTGCCGGGCTACCTGTGCAATATCGATGCAGTACGATTTCGTGCTTACAAACTAAAGAATGTAGCTAAAATAGCAAAAATTGCGCATTTTGCATCACTCATCTGAATGGTTCGCTATGCTTTCGCCTATGTTTTGCCCGGATCGATGCTAATTTGCAACAAGTATAGCTGAGCGAGAGAGTCTGCTCGCCGGGCGCGGCCGTGGGTTAGACGGCTAGGGGCAGCCTCTCGAACTTTGGCGTATTTAGCCGCTGCGATTGTGCTATGCACAAAGCTGGATCGCAATTTGGGGGCTTTCTATGAAAAAGTTGCTGGGCTTGGCCATCGTCCTTGGGCTTGCAATCGTCTTGATCCTAACCAAGCCGACGCCCCAGGAGATCGCATCCGCGGCCACCGGCCAGATGAATTACGTCGTCATCAACCGGGACAAGATGCCCCGCGATTTCGTCGCCGCCGTCGCCGCCGTGGCCGTGATCCAGAGCGTTCAGGACGTCTTTTCCATCGGCCCCAAGAACCTGGATCCGGGTGTGAAATGGCATACCAGCGACCTCATTTTCCTGACCTATTCGGATCTAACCCTCGCCAATGTCGGCTCTTTGAAGTGCGTCTGGCTCCTTCGCAACGGCTTCTGTTCCTATATTTCACGGTAGCGCTCAGGTAAGCGCGGCCGGGAGGATCTGAAATGGCGTTCAATACGAAGCTCCTCGAAACGCTGGGGATCGGCTATCCGATCCTGCTCGCGCCCATGGCCGGCCCCGGCACGCCTGAGCTTGCCATCGCGGTCTCGGAAGCCGGCGGGCTCGGCAGCTTGCCCTGCGCCATGCTTTCACCGGCAGAGATCAGGGCGCAGGTGCAGATCGTTCAGCAGCGCACGAGCCGGCCCATCAATTTGAACTTTTTCTGTCACACGCCGGCCGAGCCTAATCCAGAGCGCGAAGCTGCCTGGAAGCGCAGGCTGGAGCCTTATTATCGCGAGCTTGGGCTCGATCCCGATGCGCCGGTGACGGCAGCGAGCCGCGCGCCGTTCTCGGACGTCCATTGCGAGCTAGTTGAGGCGCTGAAGCCCGCCGTTGCGAGTTTTCACTTCGGATTGCCGGAGGGGCGCCTTCTCGGCCGCGTGAAGGCGGCCGGCTGCAAGGTTCTATCCTCGGCAACAACCGTGGCGGAGGCGCGCGTCCTCGAAGCGCAAGGCGCCGATGCCATTATCGCTCAAGGCGCCGAGGCAGGCGGCCATCGCGGTATGTTCTTGAGCGGGGACATTAGCGCGCAACCTGGAACGTTTGCCCTTGTGCCCCAGGTTGTGGACGCGGTGCGCGTGCCGGTGATCGCCGCGGGCGGCATCGCGGATGCGCGCGGCATCGTTGCGGCGTTTGCGCTTGGCGCCTCCGCCGTTCAGCTCGGCACGGCCTATCTCTTTTGCCCTGAAGCGGGGGGGGCCCCTCCGCACGCGCGCGCCCTTCGCGAAGCGCGAGACGATGGCACCGCGCTCACGAACGTTTTCACGGGGAGGCCCGCGCGCGGCCTCATCAATCGGGCTATCGCCGAGACGGGGCCGATGGCAGCGGATGCGCCCGCATTTCCGACGGCCGCGCCGGCTTGGGCGGCACTCCGTGCGAAAGCCGAGGCCGGCGGCTCGGGCGATTTCACGCCCCTTTGGGCTGGGCAGGCCGCGGCGCTGGGGCGCGAGATGCCTGCGGGCGAGCTGACGCGGAAACTTGCCGAAGAGGCGATGGCGCTCGCAAAACGCCTCACGGGCTAGCCACGGTAAGGCTACTTCAATTTAGGGCTTGCGCTAAAGCGGAAATATTCGAATTTATTTTAAAGCCGGATGAATGGGCGGCTGGTACCATGTATGAAGCTATCCGCGAGGCACTTATCTGGATCATGAGCGGGGTCTTGGACCGTGAGCCCCAAGGCGGCGAAGCCCTGCGCATGCTTTTCTTGGCTGCCTTCCCCGGCATGGCAACCTGGGCCGGGGTCTATTGGCGCGACTTCGCCTTCCGCTCGACAGGCATCCGCAGAAGATTACTGCCGGATGAACGCTATGCAGGACGGTACTTGCAGGCGGTGAGGCGCGGCGATGAAGTCCGCTATGCGATCGTTCATATCTACTACAATCGCAGAAAAAGGCGGTTCGAAGCTATAGGGCGCAACTACAATTCTTCTGGCGAGGAAATCTCGTCGTTCAAGTCGAATTACATGATTTTTCCTTCGGACAAAGACGACAATATCGAATTTATCTGGCAAGGAAGCCGGGCGGCGTCGGGCTACACGCGTATGACGGTCGAGAACTCGGACCAAGACTATATCGAAGGCGACGGCCACGTCATGGTGTTCGGCGCAAAGCCGAAGGCCTTCCCAATCCTGTTCAAACACCTGCACGGCCGCCACGTCAGGGATGCTCTCGGGATCGCCCCGCCAACTCAGGCGGGCGAGGAAGCGCGCTTTATCAGGAAATTTCACGCCAAGCTTGGAAGAGCTGTGAAGGAGGCATTCGAGGGCGCGGCGGAAGAGGTTTGACCCTGACGCCAACGCTCATTCATCTTGAAAAGACATAAACATATCTTTATAAGGCTTCCTCTGGGGGGCTGATGGGAAGCTTTGACGACATCGTAGCGCGTTTGAAAGCCGCGGCAGAGCCGACGCGCTTACGCATATTGCGTCTTCTTCTCAGCGGCGAATTCAATGTCAAAGACCTGACCCAGCTTCTCGGCCAAAGCCAGCCGCGCGTGAGCCGCCACATCCGCCTCCTCGCCGAGGCCGGACTCATCGAGCGTCATCAGGAGGGGAGCTGGGTTTTCGTTCGCGGCGCGGCTGACCCTTCAATCCGGGAATTTGCAAACACGGCAATCGCCATGATCGCGCCGGACGATCCGCTCGTCGCTCGCGATGCCGGGCGTGCCGCACAAATCCGGGCCAAGCGTGCAGCGCTGGCCCAGGCCTATTTCGATCAAAATGCGGCCGAATGGGATCGCATCCGGTCGCTGCACATCGCCGAGCGCGATGTGGAGGACGCCATCCTCGATGCGCTTGGGCCCGGTCCCTACGATTTGCTCCTCGACCTCGGAACGGGAACGGGCCGCATTCTTGAGCTTGCTTGCAATCGCGCCCGGCAGTTGATCGGAATCGATACGAACCGCGAAATGCTGAAATGCGCCCGCGTCCGTCTCGACAGGGCCGGGCTCACCAATTGTAGCGTCCGTCTCGCCGACATCTATAATTTGGCATTTCCGGATAACAGCGCGGATGCGGCCGTCATTCATCAGGTGCTCCATTTTCTGGATAACCCTAAATCGGCTATCGCCGAAGCTGCTCGCGTCTTGAAGCCTGGAGGGCGCTTGGCCATTATCGATTTCGCGCCTCACACTCTCGAGTTCTTGCGCGAGGAGCACGCTCATGTCCGCTTGGGCTTTGCCGCAGCCGAAATTGCGGCATGGCTTGGCGAATGCGGCATTGGCTCAAGCTCCTATCGTGAACTTCCGGCCGGCAATGTTAAACAAAACGCGCTAACCGTGGCCGTGTGGACCGGGCAAAAGCAAAAAACTGCTGCGAAACAATGGAGGGCCGCGTCGTGACGGACGTATCGGTACACCGCGGGCACGGCGCGCCCGTCGCCGTGAGCTTCGAGTTTTTTCCCCCCAAGACCGCAGCGATGGAAGTTGCGCTCTGGGCGGCCATCCGCAAACTAGAACCGCTCGCGCCAGCGTTCGTGTCGGTGACCTACGGTGCAGGCGGATCCACGCGCGAACGCACGCACGCCACCGTGTCGCGCATCTTGAATGAGACCTCGCTCAAACCGGCCGCTCATTTGACTTGCGTTGCCGCAACGAAGGATGAGGTCGATAACGTGGTCCGCGCCTATTGGGAAAGCGGCGTCCGGCATATCGTCGCCCTGCGCGGCGATCCGCCCGAAGGGCCAGGCACCGCTTACGTTCAGCATCCAGGCGGCTATAGAAATGCGGCGGATCTTGCGGCGGGGATCAAGCGCATTGCCGATTTCGAGATTTCAGTCGCAGCCTACCCCGAGAAACATCCGGAATCGCCCACCGTCGAAGCCGATCTCGACATGCTGGCGGCAAAAGTGGATGCCGGCGCGACGCGGGCGATTACGAATTTTTTCTTTAACAACGATGACTATTGGCGTTATCTGGACCGGGTCCGCGCCCGGGGCATCTCGATCCCCATCGTTCCCGGCCAGATGCCAATCCATAACTTCAAGCAGGTTGCGAGCTTTGCCGCGCGCTGCGGTGCATCCGTTCCGGCTTCACTTGCCGCGCGTTTCGAAGGTTTGACGGATGACCCCGAAACAGCGCAAATCATCGCCGCCACGATCGCGGCGGAACAGGCCTTAGACCTTGTCGCAGGCGGCGCCACGGAGCTTCACTTTTATACGCTGAACCGGGCCAATCTTGTTTATGCTGTCTGCCACCTGCTCGGCTTGCGCCCGGCGGAGCCGGCACCGGCTGCGGTTTGAGGACACATCGAATGAACCGGGACGAACGCATCGCCGCCTTGGGCAAAGCCGCCGAAGAACGGATACTTATCCTCGACGGCGCAATGGGAACCATGATCCAGCGCCACAAGCTTAATGAAGCCGCTTACCGCGGCGAGCGCTTCAAGGATTGGCCGCGCGACCTGAAGGGCAACAACGATCTCCTCGTCCTGACCCAGCCGGACATTATCCGCGGCATTCACGAAGCTTATTTCGAGGCCGGCGCCGATATCGTCGAAACGAACACCTTCAACGCGCAGGCCGTTTCCATGGCCGACTACGGCATGGAGGCCTTGGCTTTCGAGATCAACGTGGCAGCGGCGAAACTCGCGCGGGAAGCCGCGGACAAATATACCGCGCTGACGCCTGAGAAGCCGCGCTTTGTCGCGGGCGCCATAGGGCCGACGAACCGCACCGCGTCGCTTTCGCCCGATGTGAACAATCCCGGCTTCCGCAACATAACCTTCGACGAGCTTGCGGCGGCCTATGGCGAGCAAACGCGCGGGTTGATCGAAGGCGGCGCCGACGCCATCCTCATCGAGACCGTGTTCGATACGCTGAACGCCAAGGCGGCAGGATTTGCGGTCAAAGAGACGTTCGACGCGATGGGCGTTGACTTGCCGCTGATGATTTCCGGCACGATCACCGACCTATCGGGGCGCAATCTGTCGGGCCAGACGCCGGAAGCCTTCTGGTATTCGCTGCGGCACTTGAAGCCTTTTTCCATTGGCATGAATTGCGCCTTCGGGGCCGAACAGCTGCGCCCATCGGTCGTCCAAATTGCAAAGGTGGCCGATGCTTATGTGAGCGTATATTCGAATGCTGGGCTGCCGAACGCCATGGGCGAGTACGATGAAACGCCAGAGTCTATGGGACGCAGCATGGGCGCCTGGGCGGCAGACGGGCTCCTGAATATCGTCGGCGGCTGTTGCGGCACGACGCCCGCCCACATCAAGGCTATCGCAGAGGCGGTGGCGCCATTTCCGCCGAGAAAAATCCCGCAAATCGAGCCGCGCCTGCGCCTTTCAGGGCTCGAACCCTTCGTGCAAGGGGACTGATACCAGATCCGGCCAATCGCTTCGCCGGCCCGTGTTGTCATCCCGGAACGGCGCCCTTCGCGCCGTATCCGGGATCTTTAGGGGCGCTGTGAATCTTGC
>JBKQQS010000014.1:0-18766 GCA_052144215.1 Rhodomicrobium sp. | reverse complement strand
AAGGCTGGAAAGCCTCACGCCTTTCCTTCACCATTACAACTACCACCGGCCGCACTTCGGCATCAAAGGAAACACTCCTGTGTCCCGGTTGCCGCAGAATAACCTGTTGAGACACGACAGCTAGAGCTTGTTGAACGCGCTGCAGCAGCGTGATGGCGTGGCGTTGTTCAAGGACATCTACGGCACTCGCTGCAAGACCCCGGATAAGCGCCGCGGCGCTTTCCGGGGTGACAACAATGGGCGTGGCGCCGGTTCATAGCGAAGATTTGCAGCACGGCCAGGCCATCGCACAGTTGCGCACCGGCGCTCCATTCGTTACCTAAGGCGCATGCCCGCCCCGCAGAAAAAGACTTCCGGCGCCGAGATCGAAGAGCTGATCGCATTGCTTGCGAAATTACCGGGGCTTGGCCCGCGCTCGGCCCGGCGCGCCGCGCTGCACCTTATCAAGAAGCGCGAGCAGCTGCTTTTGCCGCTCGCCCGCGCCATGGGCGAGGCGGCCGCGAAGATCGAGATCTGCAAGGAATGCGGCAACATCGACACGCTTCAGCCTTGCGCCATCTGCGCCGATCCGGCACGCGATGCGTCGCTGATCTGCGTGGTTGAAGAAGTGGGCGACCTTTGGGCGCTGGAGCGGGCCGGCATTGTGCGCTCGCGCTATCATGTGCTCGGCGGAACGCTTTCGCCGCTCGACGGGCGCGGACCGGACGATCTTTCCATCGCAAAGCTCGTCGAGCGCGCGCACGCGCCCGAAGTGCGGGAGATCATTCTCGCGCTGAACGCAACCGTCGAGGGCCAGTCCACCGCGCATTATTTGGCGGCTGAGCTGGAGGGCCTGCCGGTGAGGATCACAAGGCTCGCGCGCGGCGTGCCTATCGGCGGGGAGCTCGATTATTTGGATGAAGGCACGCTTGCGGCGGCCATTAAGCTCAGGCAGCCGGTCTAACCGATGGCGGTGAATCGAGCGTTTTGGGCCGCCTTGTCCTGTGGTATTGTGCAGATATGACGCAAAGAAAAGGCGACACCGGCAGCGCCGGGTCCAGGCAAACGATGGCAGGGTCCACGCTAGAGGAGCGCCTGATCGAAGCGAAGATGCGCGTGGCCCGCCGGGCGCTGATCTTCGAGAAGCTTTGGCCGCGCGTTTGGCTGCCGCTCTTCACTGCCGGCGTGTTCGTACTGCTCTCTGCCTTCGAGGTTTGGCAGCTCCTGCCTCCGCGTCTCCATTTTTACCTGCTCTGCGCCTTCGGGGTGGCATTCGCTCTGTCGTTCCTTCCTCTCGCGCTCTGGCGGCGCCCATCGCGCGAAACGTTGCTCGCGCGGCTTGAGGAGGCTTCCGCGCTTCCGCACAGGCCGCTCACGGCGTTCAACGACACGCTTTCGCAGGAGAATCCTTCCCCCGAAACCCTCGCTTTGTGGGAGGCCCACCGGGCCCGCGCCGCAGTGGCGCTCAAAAAGCTCAAGGCCGGGGCGCCTCACCCGCGCATCGACAAATACGATCCCTTCGCACTTCGCGCCGCGCTCGTTCTTATGCTGCTGGCCGCTGGAAGCTGGGCATGGGACGATCTCGGCAGCCGTGTGCGGGGAGCCTTCAAGGTGCCGGAATTTCCGGCAGGCGCGGGTTTCCGCATCGACGCCTGGATCTCGCCCCCGCCTTACACAAGAAAAGAGCCGTTCGTACTGCCCGATAGCTCGCTGCAAGCTGGCAAGGACGCGGTCGCCGTCCCGGAAGGATCGGTTTTGACGGTAAAAATCAACGGCCCCGATGCTGCCGGATACCGTGTTGCGCTCGACGAGGCCAACCGGACGCAAGTGCTCGATCCCGCCGGCCAATCGAACGGGACCTACGCCGAATACACGCAAAAGATCGAGCACTCAGCGAGACTTTCGATCCACCGCAGTTTCGGGGCGGAACGGTCTTGGAAGCTGGCCGCTGTGCCGGATCTGCCTCCCAAGATTGTCTTCGCTGGGCCGGTAGAGGTATCGCCGCGCGGCGTGATGCTGTTCAAATACAAAGTCGACGACGATTATGGCGTGATGAGCGCCGAGGCGCACATCGAGCGGATCGTACCGCAGCCCGCCAATGGCGGCGCGGCAGCCGAAGAGTTGCCGCAAATCGGAAAACCGCCCATCTTTCCGCTTTCATTGCCAAAACCTCCGGTGAGGTCCGCCGAGGGCAAGACCTACCGCGATCTAACCTCGCATCCTTGGGCCGGTCTGCCCGTCGTAATCACGCTTGTTGCCAAGGACGAAGCGGGCCATGAGGGTGTGAGTGCAACCCGGGGTATGATCCTGCCGGAGCGCAAATTTACAAAGCCTCTCGCCAAGGCCATCGCGGGCCAAAGACGCTCGCTCGTCGAGCTTCCCGGCGACGTTTTGCGCATCGCCAGCAATCTCAATGCGATTGCGATCGCCGCCGCAGACGAAGGCATTGCCTCCGAAATCTATTTGAACCTGCGCTCGGCCTATTGGCGCCTTAGCGGGCGGCATTCGGCTGAGGACATTGAAAGCGTCGCGGACCAGCTCTGGGACGCCGCCATCCGTATCGAGGATGGCAATCTTTCCAGCGCCGAGAGGGAGCTGCGCGCTGCACAAGAGAGATTGAAGGACGCTCTTGAAAGCGGCGCGCCGCCTGAAGAGATACGAAGGCTTATGGCCGAGCTCCGTCAAGCCCTCAACCGGTATTTGCAAGCGCTCGTGCAGCAGAGATCCTCGAAAAGCGGGCAGGCTGCCTTATCTCCGGACGCAAAGACGGTTTCCCCGCAAGATCTCGAGCGGATGCTCAGCAAAATCGAGAGCCTTGCGAAAGCGGGCTCCGCCGAGGCGGCAGCGCAGATGCTGAACGAGCTGCGGGACATTTTGGAGTCGGTGCAGGCCGGTTCCCAAAGCGGCAGCGCCTCGGACCGGGAGAACGCAGAGAGAATGCGGCAGCTCGACCAGCTGACGGACATCATGCGCAAGCAGCAGCAGCTCCTCGACCGGACGTTCCGCGCACAGCAAGGTAGCGATAGCGGGCAGGGCACTACCGCTGAGCGCCAGGAACAGCAGGAGGAGCACGGGCAAGCACAGTCAGGCTCTTTGAAGGACCGTCAGGAAGAGGTCCAGAGTCAGCTTCAAGACCTGCTTTCCAGCATGCCGCCAGACAAGCAAGGCAACGCGGTTCAGCACAAGCTTAAGGAAGCGGAAGGAGCCATGGGCGAGGCGGCCGGTGCGCTCGGCCAAGACGATCTTGGCGAGGCCAGCGATCAGGAAGGCCGGGCACTTGAGGCGTTGCGCCAGGGCACGCGCTCCATAGCGGAGCAAATGATGCGCTCCACCGGCCGCGGCAACGCAAATGGCCAGGCCAATCGCGACCCGCTTGGCCGCAGGCAGGATAACCAGCTGTCCGATCCGGGCGATAGTGTGAAAATCCCCGATGAGATCACCGTGCAGCGTGCGCGTCAAATCCTCGACGAGCTCCGCAAAAGGCTCGGCGAGCCCCAGCGTCCGGCGATTGAGCTCGACTATTTGGAGCGGCTGATAAAGCCCTATTAGAGCCTCTGTTGCCGTCCCGTGCGCGCTGCGGCACTTCGTGCGGCGACCCGTCAACGGATGATAGGCGGCTCGAATCGATTCCAGTTATACTAAAAATTTACGCGAAGGCCCGATACTCCGCGTTGGTACCCATCGTTAAGAGTAGAGGGCAGTGAGTATGAGAGTTATCGCAGTCTTTGTGTTTCTTTTGCTGAGCGCCGCTGCCGTCGAAGCGCAGCCCCGCAGTCCGCTTTATGGCGAGCCGTCGGATTTCCTCGGAACGTGGAATAACGTCGAGCTGCAGCGCAGCATGGTTACGCGGATCGAGATCAGGCCCGAGTACAACCGCCGCGTCCGCGTAACCATTTTCGGTCTCCGGAATGGAGAGCCGTGCGTTTTTGGCGAATATAGAGGCGCCTTCTTTGTCGCCAAATATCCGAAAGACCGGGAGCAGGACAATTCCGCAATCCTCGTAAGGATTGAGCGGGATTTCGTCCAAGGCCATGTGTTTCTGCGCTTCAACGCGCGGGGCGAGATCGTGAGCCATGCTCTGCTCAACTTCGCCGACCTCGGCCCCGTGTACAGCGTGGAGCGCTTTGCCGCCGGCTATCGCCGTTATGGCGAAGGCGCGTACTCCCGACCCGGCCGGCCGTATTACCGCGGCTACGAAAACTAGGCGGGCCCGGAAGAACAGGTTCTCGCGATAGCCGGGCCCGTCCCGGCTGTCGCGCATCTAGCGGCCGCCCTACCACCGCTTCGCTCCGGTAGCTGCCGAAGCTAAACCGGCGCGATGGGTGGAGAGCGGAATGCTGCCCGCCATCAAAGTTGAGTCTGTCTGGCCGGGAGTTGCCGTTCGGGATGGCAGCAAGAACTTCTTGCTGGGGGCTAACCGGCTGTTCAGGGCGCCGCCCTCATTATCGCTCGGAGCGCCGCCGTCGTTACTAAGCGAATTGCTATTTTGCTTCGGCCTGGGCCAAATGCGGTAATCGCGATGGCTGTCGCGCAACGTGAGCTTTCCCCTCGATAACTAATATTTCGAGGCGCCTAATCCGCCTCTCCGATCATGCATGCCCGGTGCCGGCCTGTCACTTCAGCAATCCTCAGCCCGTCTTTCTTGCGCGTGATGTACGCTTGATGATCGGCGCAGATTGTGCTTGCGGCACGAACGTGGCCGCTGGATACAACCGCCATGAAGTTTGCCGCACCGCTTCCTATTGACGCCGTCCTGGACGAATTGCGCAACGCCTTGGCCGCGCGCGCATCGGCCGTCCTCGTGGCCCCGCCGGGCGCCGGCAAGACGACACGCGTCCCGCTCGCGTTGATGGACGAAAGCTGGCTTCAGGGCCGGAAGATCCTGGTGCTGGAACCGCGCCGCATTGCCGCGCGGGCAGCCGCGGAGCGCATGGCGTACTCCTTGCGAGAGGCTGTCGGAGAGCGGATCGGATTGCGCGCGCGGATGGTCTCGAAATCGGGGCCGAAGACACGTATCGAGGTCGTCACCGAGGGCGTCTTTACCCGCATGATCCTTGACGATCCCGAGCTTTCCGGCATCGGCGCGGTGCTGTTCGACGAGTTCCACGAGCGCTCGCTCGATGCCGATCTGGGGCTTGCCCTGGCACTCGACTGCCAGCGTGGCTTGCGGGATGACCTGCGCATCCTGCCGATGTCGGCGACGCTAGACGGCGCGCGGGTCGCGCAACTTCTAGGGCATGCTCCCGTCATCGCCTGCGAAGGCCGCGCTTTCCCAGTCGAGACGCGTTATCTCGGCCGCGATGTGGGCGGGCGCATCGAGGATCAAATGGCGGACGCGGTGATGCGGGCCTTGGCCACGCAATCCGGTTCGATCCTGGCGTTCCTGCCGGGCCAGGGCGAGATCCAGCTGACCCTGGAGCGGCTGAAAGAGCGCATCGGCGATCCGGCAATCGTGCTTGCCCCACTTTACGGCGCAATGGACATGAAGGCGCAGGACCTTGCGCTCGAACCAGCACCCAAGGGCCTGCGCAAGGTGGTGCTCGCGACCTCGATCGCCGAGACGTCGATCACCATCGAGGGCGTGCGTGCCGTCATCGACAGCGGTCTTGCGCGGGTTCCGCGTTTCGAGCCGGATGCCGGCGTGACGCGGCTCGAGACTGTGCGCGTGTCCCGTGCCGCCGCCGATCAGCGGAGGGGCCGCGCCGGCCGTACTGAGCCTGGCGTTTGCTTCCGGCTGTGGGACGAGCCGCAAACGCAGAGCCTCCCCGCTTACGCTGAGCCCGAGATCCGCTCCGCCGATCTTGCAGCCTTGTTGCTCGACTGCGCGGAATGGGGAACAGCCGATCCGCTCATCCTGTCTTGGCTCGATCCGCCGCCGGCCGCCGCCATCGCCGCTGCGCGCGAGGAGCTGACGGAGCTGGAAGCGCTCGACGGACACGGCCGCATCACGGCCATGGGAAGGCGGCTAAGGTCGCTGCCATTGCCACCCCGGCTTGCCCGCATGGCGTTTATCGCAGCCGGGCTCGGCCACGCGGGGGAGGCTGCCGAAATCGCGGCGGTAATGGTGGAACGCGGACTTGGCGGCGACGATGCCGATCTCGCACATCGGCTGGAAGGTTTCCGCCGTGACCGCTCGCGCCGGGCCAGCGAGACGCGAAAGCTAGCGGCCGGCTGGGCCCGGATGGCAGCTGCGGGCCGCTTGGGCCAAGGGCCTCGTGAGGACATGCCGGTCGCGCGCATGCTGGCGCTCGCCTTTCCGGAGCGCATCGGCAAAGCACGCGGCGCACCCGGCCAGTTCCTCCTCGCCAATGGCCGCGGCGCTAATCTCGATCCGGCGCATCCTTTGGCAGGGTCGCCCTTCCTGGTCGCGGCCGAGCTGTCAGGATCGGCGGCGTCGGCGCGCATCCTTCTCGCGGCCGCAGCCGATGAAGCGGATATTCTAGCCATCGCCAGTCCGCGCATCCGCGAGACGGACGAAATCGAATTCGATCAAGCCGCAGCTGCGCTGAGGGCGCGCCGTGTCCGCCGGCTCGACGCTATTCTGCTCGCGAACGAGCCCCGGGCTGTGATGCCAGGCGAAGAAACCGCGCGTCTCTTGGCCTGTGGCATCGCGAAGCTCGGAGTAAGCCGCCTGCCGTGGAGTAAGGCGCAAATCCAGCTCCGCGCCCGGGTTGGTTTCTTGCGCGCGGCCGGAGAGGACGAATGGCCGGACCTGACCGGCGAGGGGCTTGCCAAGACGGCCGCGGAGTGGCTTGCCCCATACATTGGGGGCAAGACGAAGCTCTCCGAAATCGGCGCCGATGACCTCGGCTCGGCGCTCGATGCGCTGCTGCCATGGCACTTGAAGCGGCGCTTGGAGGAAGAGGCTCCGGCGCATTTTACGGCGCCCACGGGCAATCGTCACGCCATCGATTACGAGACGGAGGGCGCACCCGCTCTGCACATCCGCGTGCAAGAGTTGTTCGGGCTGACGCAACATCCTTCGATCGCGGCCGGCAAGCTGCCGCTCACACTGTATCTGCTCTCGCCGGCGCACCGGCCGATTCAGATCACGCGCGATCTTCCGGGCTTCTGGAAGGGATCGTGGGCGGCGGTTAAGGCCGAGATGAAAGGGCGCTATCCGCGGCACCCCTGGCCCGACGATCCCGCCTCGGCGGTTCCGGTTTCGCGGGCCAAGCCGCGCGGGACATGATGGAACGTTTGCTCGAAATTGGTGTGATAGACAACGAGCTGCGGCATGCCCGCTCGCGCCCACCTAGCCGCCGGTTTGATGAGTTGAAATGGACTTTGCCTTCGGGTCAAAGGGAAGCTTCAGTATGCTACGTCCCAATAGCGTCGCGATAGGCCGAAAGGCGAAATCCGGAGGCTGTGATCGCTCAGTCTCATGCCAAAGCTATTGCCGGCGTGAGAGCCTTCGGCAACTTGCATCTAGCGGACTAACTTTCGATGGTCCACGCAATTTAGCCTCAGGCCACAACGATATTCGCGCAGCGAACCGAATTTCGTGCGACACTGTGATGGTTCGACCTGCCGGAGGGATATATTGAAGTTATAGGTCATTGCCCTCCTTGCATTGGCCCTGAACGCTGAACGGCCCACGCCACGCACTCTGCCGTGGGCCGACGGCATCCAATGACGGAGTTTGCAATGAAGGAATTTCCCCTCGACCGAGCGTTCCAGTTTCTGGAGCCCGGGCCTGTCGTCCTCGTGACAACTCAGGACGGCGAGAAGGCTAACATCATGACCATGAGTTGGCACATGGTGATGGACTTCACGCCGCGGATCGGCTGCATCATCGGCCCATGGGATCACAGCTTCACCGCTTTGCGGGCCACAGCCGAATGCGTGATCGCGGTGCCGGCCGTCGATCTCGCTAAGACGGTTGTAAGAATCGGGAACTGTTCTGGAACTGACACCGACAAGTTTGAGACGTTTGGCTTGACGCCAGTCCGCAGTAAGCGCGTGAAGGCGCCCCGTATCGCGGAGTGCCTGGCCAATATCGAATGCCGCGTGGCCGATGACAGCCTGGTCGACGCGCACAACCTCTTCATCCTGGAGGGCGTCCAGGCATGGGTCGATGCCAAGCGGTCTGAGCGGCGGACCTTCCATGCCAATGGCGACGGTACATTCGCTGTCGACGGCGAAACCCTGGACCTCCGGGAGGAAATGACCAAGTGGAAATCCATAATATAGGAGCTTAGTCCGAGAGGCCGCCCGAGAAACATCCCGGCAAGGAGGGACTGGCTCTTGCTATCATTACTAAAGTTATAGTGAGAAATTCGGCCAACGCCTGGGGCGAAGATGGCTTCGTCCTGTCGATGGTGTGCGATGCCTCTCCCACACCTTGACAGTTGGACGGTGTATCGTTGAGCGGCTCCCTTTGGGAGGTCGCGTTCAGATCGTCTGCCAGCTAAGTCGACCGGGGTAGTATTCTGACTGCGGACAAAACAGTGTAAGAGGAAAACCAGGACACCGGTCCGCCCCCTGAAGCGGTCCTTGTCAGTGGCGTATAAGATCGGTGAAATATTGATCGATCTGCTCGCCATTGAGCGCAGCGGTGAGCGCGTCGAGCGCATCGTTGATTTGGGATGCTTCCTCCTCGTCGAGAAGGCGCACGGCGTTGCCTAGGTGAATCAGCACCCACCCGCCGGGAGCCGCCTCGTCAAGCAGCATGACGTTCACGCGCCGCCGCTCGCCGCGGCCCTCGCACAGTGCGGTAAAACCGTCGCTCTCGATGACGCGCATGGGTAGTCCGATGCACATGCCAATTGCTTCCTTCTATTCGGCGGCAACCGGAGCCTCGCGGCGCTGCAGCCCTATCCCAGCTGCAGCTAGCTCAGCGGCCAGCGCTTCAACCATGGCGGGCAGCGTGGCTGCAAGCTCTGGCGTTGGCTCAAGACCGAGCGCGAAGGATTCCGGCTCCGCGCCGATCAGCACCGTGCGCGACGGCGACAAACCATGCAAGGCTAAAGTGGCTAGTACGTCCGACAGCCCCACCTGATGCGGCGAAATCTTCGTCCGGAAAAACACCTGCAGTTCGCCGTCTCCCAGCCTGATCAGAGCCCCCGGTTCCCTGCCTCCGTGCACACAGTCTGCGATGAGCAGTAGATCGGAGCTAGCGATACGGTCGAGACAGTCCATCGCCGAGGTCCCGCCGTCGATAATTTCAACCTCCGGCGGTAACTCGTAGCGTGCAGCGAGCGCGTTGACGGCGTGCACGCCGATCCCCTCGTCGGAGAGCAGAATGTTGCCCACCCCAAGCACCACCGCGCGCATGCTGTCTCTCATTATGCCGAACTTCTCGATACCGGTTTTAAGACCCCCTCACCCCAGCCCTCTCCCGGCCGCATCCGCCAGCGGATGCGGCCACTCCAAATTGCAAGCTCGCCAAGGTGAGGTTGCTGGGAGAAACACAGGATGAGGGGGGACTTCCCTCTAGCTTTATACCACTTTCACCCGTACAGCCTCACCCGATTCCTGGTCGTGAACATGCACGGCACAGGAGAGACACGGATCGAACGAGTGAACGGTGCGCAACAGCTCCAGCGGCTTTTCGGGATCGGCCACCGGGGTGCCGACGAGCGACGCCTCATAGGGACCGGGCGCATCGTCTTCGGCACGCGGACTCGCATTCCAGGTGGACGGCACCACGCATTGGTAATTGGCGATCTTGCCATCGCGGATCACCGTCCAATGTGAGAGGGTGCCGCGCGGCGCCTCGTGGAAGCCGTAGCCCATGATCTCGCCTTTGGGGAAGGTGGGCTTGTTGAAGGTTGCCACGTCGCCCTTGCCAATATTGTCGATCAGCATCTGCCAGTTCTGCTGCAGGATGTCGATCATCGCGGCACAACGCACAGCGCGGGCGGCGTGACGGCCGATGGTCGAATGCAGCGCCGCCAGCTCGACCTTGGTGCCTGCCAGCGCCGACACCGTGGCGAGCACCTTGGTGGCGATGTCAATGGTCGGCTTGTGCCCCGCCGCAACGGCATTCAGCACGCCGGCGAGCGGTCCCACCTGGGCGCGCTTGCCGTAGAAGGTGGGCGACTTAAGCCAGGAATATTTGCCGTCGTCCTCGAAGTCGGTGTAGTGCGGTGTGGTTTCGCCCTTGTAAGGATGCAACGGGCCGGGTTTGCTGTAGGTGTACCACGAGTGCTTTACGGACTCCTCGACGCCCTTGCCGAGGAAGTCGTCGCCGAAGCTCTTGATCGGCTGGTATTTCGTCAGATCGCCGTCGGGGATATAGCCGCCGGGATACATGAACTGCGTGCCCCTGGTATCGGTGGGGAAGTCGGGCACCGAGAGATAGTTGGTGACGCCCTTGCCGTAGCCGGTCCAGTCCGCGTACACCGCGCCGACGGCCGCCACGTCGATGAGGTAGACCTTGTTGACGAAGTCGGCGAGCTTATCGATCTGGGTCTTGATCTCCATGAGCCGGTCGACCGTCAGCACGGACTGGCTATCCACCGCGATGGGATTCGAGACACCGCCCACCGCCAGGTTCTGAATATGCGGCGTCTTGGAGCCGAGGATCGAGACGATCTTGTTGGCTTGCCGCTGCACCTCCAGCGCCTGGAGATAATGCGTCACCGCAACAAGATTGATTTCCGGCGTCAGCTTCATGGCCGGATGGCCCCAATAGCCGTTGGTGAACGGCCCCAGCTGTCCTGTGCCGACGAAGCTCTTCAGCTTTTCGAGCGTCTGGGTCATGACCTCTTTCGAGTTCATCGGCCAGTCGGTGTACTGCTGAATCCACGCCGCCGCTTTCACCGGATCGGCCTTCAACGCCGAGACCACATCCACGAAATCGAGCGCCGACAGGTGGTAGAAGTGCACCATGTGATCGTGGATGGCATGCGCCGAGCTGATCATGTTGCGGATGAACTGGGCGTTCAGCGGCACTTCCAGATTCAGCGCGTTTTCGACCGCCCGCACCGAGGTAATGGCGTGCACGGTCGTGCACACGCCGCAGATGCGCTGGGTGATGGTCCAGGCGTCGCGCGGGTCGCGGCCGAGCAGTATCAGCTCGACGCCGCGCCACATCTGGCCGGACGACCACGCCTTGGTGACTTTGCCATCGTTGATTTCGGCGTCTATCCGCAGATGGCCCTCGATGCGGGTGATGGGGTCAATGGTAATTCTTTTCGACACAGCTCAAATCTCCTTGGGATGCTCAGCGGCCTTGCACAACGGGATGGCCGGGCAGAATGGGGAATTTTTTCACGAACACGATGTAGGCCAGCACCTCGAGGGCGATGACACCGGTCGTGACCAGGATTTCCGGCGCGGATGGGAAGTAATGCCATGCTGGTCCGCGCTCGTTAGCGACGAGGAAGGCGTCGATGCGATAGAGCGACGCGCCGGCCAGCATGCTGAACGCCGCGGGGAACAGCTTCGACAGACGGGCGCGGTTCCCAGGTTGCGCCAGCACCCAGACGGGGTAGGCGAACAGCAGGGTTTCAATTCCGAACATCACACTGCGGGTGCCGGAGCTAAACACCGCGTCCAAAGCATTGCGCCAGGCGAGGTCGCCGAACCGCAAGGCGAGAAAGACCACCAGCACAAGAGCGATGATTTGGCCGAGCTTCGATAGCATCGGCAGTTCCGCGTGGATGTCGCGCTTGAAGCCCACCGCCGCAAGCGTCACCTCCAAAATGACTACGGCAAAGCCCATGCACAGCGCAGTGAGCAGGAACAGCACCGGCAAGAGCGGCGTCTGCCATAGCGGGTGGATGTGAAAGCCCATCACGACGAGCAATGAGCCCAACGAGCTTTGGTGCATGCTGGGAAGCAGCACGCCGAGAGCGATGAACAGGAATAGGATGCTGTTCAGTGCCTTGTTCGCGCGTTTGAAGCCGTAATGCTCCAGCGCCACGGGCGAGAACTCGATCCACAGCACTAAGATGTAGAGGGTGATGCAGGCCGCCACCTCGAACATCACCGAACCGGTATTGAAATAAGCCGGCGACAAGATGTGCCAGAAATTCCAATAACGCCCGAGATCGATGAGCACGGACAGGCCGCCCAGCGTATAGCCGAACAGCGAGGCCGTCAGCGCCGAGCGCACCAGCGGATGATATTCGCCCCGGTTGAGGATGTAAGTAACGAAGGCCATGGCGTAGCCGCCGCAGGCAAAGCCCGTGGCAATGACCACATCCCAAACCACCCAGATACCCCAGGTATAGGCGTTGTTGATGTTGGTCACTGCGCCGAGGCCGTAGACGAAGCGCTGGTAGAGGAAATACACGGCGACACCAACAAGCGCAGACAGTGCGACAGTGAACAGGCCGACCAGGCGGCCGCCCACGGGTCTGCTGGGCATGGACCGTACAGAACTTCTATTATTCATGGCCGTCCTCATCGTGATGAAGTTCACGCGCGCCGCGCCAAGCTGCGGCCGCCAGTCCCGCCAGCACGATCGCCGGAGCGATCAAGCCGCCGTAAAGACTGTGTTGCATCGTCTCGGACACCGAAGCGTAGGACCGCTCCGGCAGGCCGACGGGCATGCCGAACTTATCGAACGGCACACCGGCGAGGTAGCGCACCTGCGTTCCGCCCATTTCCTTGGCGCCGTACACCTGTTCGGTGTATTCGGCAGCTGGCCGTTCGTGCGTATCGCCCGAGTCGACCGTGCGGCGCGGGAACAAATTGGGTTCCCCCGGCTTCATGGCTTTCCGCCGCTCGATTTCAGCAGTCAGCGCCTTGTAGCTGCCGAACAGCGTGGCGCCGGTCGGGCAATGCTGGGCACAGGCCGGAATACCGCCCTTGGCCAGAATGTGCTTGCAGAACTGGCATTTGGCGATGCGCGGAAACGGCGTGTCGTACTGGAATTGCGGCACGCTGAACGGGCAGCCCGCCACGCAATAACGGCAGCCTATGCACGCATCGGCATCGTAGCTCACGACGCCGGTGACCGGATCCTTCCGCATCGCCTGCACCGGGCAGACAGAAACGCAAGACGGATCGATGCAATGGAGGCACTGGCGCTTGAGATGGGCGAAGCCGTCTACCGCCTTGTCCTTATGCTCGCTGGTACCATTCTGGTACATCTTGATGACGGTGTAGGTCTTGCCGGACAGGTCCAACGGTGTGTCCCACAGGCCCGTACCGGTGTTGTCTTCGAACGGCAGCTCATTGGCAGTCTTACAGGCCGATTGGCAAGCCTTGCAGCCGATACACAGGGTCGAGTCGTAGAGGAAGCCGATGGCGTTCTCGGGAACGGTGAGATTGCCTCGCGCTTCGGCCGGGCCCACGCCCAAGGTGGAGCAGGCCGTGACGGCCGCCGCACCACTCAGTCCCCCGCGCAAAAAATCGCGACGATTGACGGTCATGGCAGCTACTCCTGGCTGTTAGCGCTGTTGCCGGCGCCATTCTCCTGTTTGGCGATCCTTCGGGTCAACACCACGCCGGCGCCAACTGTAGCACCCACGGCGGCGGAAACCGCAGCCACCCCGCCAAGGTTCGGGCCGGTCCCCTGTTCTTCGCCGACGCGGGGAAAGCCAACCGGCGGCCACTGGTTCTTCAGGTCGGCGAGCGCATGGATAGGCTTGGAGAAGCCGATGCCCTGTTCCGAGCAGCCGATGCAGGGGTGCCCCGTGCCCACCGGCCAGGATGCACAGCCGACGTCGCCGTACAGCACGGCCGGGCAGTTGGCATAGGTCTCAGGGCCTTTGCAGCCGAGCTTGTAGAGGCAATAACCCTTGCGGTGCCCCTCGTCGCCGAACTCCAGCGCGAAACGCCCGGCGTCGAAATGAGCGCGGCGCTCGCAGTTCTCATGGATGAGACGGCTATAGGCGAACAGCGGCCGACCCTTCGCGTCCATGGGCGGCAGCTTGTTAAAGGTAAGGAAGTGCACAACAGCGGCGAGGAAATTATACGGGCTCGGCGGGCAGCCGGGGATGGTCATCACCGTGCGGCCGAGCGCCTCGCCAACCCCGACGGCGCCGGTTGGATTGGGGCCCGCCGACGGCATGCCGCCCCAGGAAGCGCAGGACCCCATCGCGACGATGGCAGCGGCTCCAGCCGC
The DNA here is from genome assembly GCA_052144215.1 of Rhodomicrobium sp. GTDB lineage: Bacteria > Pseudomonadota > Alphaproteobacteria > Rhizobiales > Rhodomicrobiaceae > Rhodomicrobium. The sequence continues at coordinate 4,764 of JBKQQS010000014.1, read as the reverse complement.
CGTTTCCCGGACCAATTCGAGCGAGGTCTTGCCCGCGGTCTTGGAGTAGATGCCGCCATCCTTCATCGGAATGGAGCCTTCCACGACCATCAGATATTTGCCTTTGTTCTTTTCCATGGCGGCGAGGCGGGCGGCCTCGGCCTGATGGCCGGCCGCAGCGAACAACGTCTCGTGATAGTCGAGCGAGATGATGTCGAGGATCAGCTTTTCGAGCGTCGGGTGCTCGGCGCGCAGTAGCGACTCGCTGTTGCCGGTACATTCCTGACCGTGAATCCAGATGACCGATGGCCGCTCCTTCTTTACGAGGGCTTCCGCCACCTGCGCTGCGGCCGCGGCCGGCAGCCCCATGGTAGCGGCAATGCCGGTGCAAAATGTTAGGAATTCGCGCCGGCTGACACCGAAGCGTTGCTCGACTTCATCATAACTTTTCTGGGCTACGGGCATGTTTTCTTCCCAGTGTTGTCGCCGTTATTATTGCTGATCGCCCCTTCTTTAGCCGAAGAGAGACAGCAGCTACCCTTACCTCGCAGTATTGCTGCTGGAGGTTTTGCTGCCTTCTTGAGGGAGGGCGAGCCGTTTGGAGCTAGCGTATGATTACAGGAACCCTCGATTGAATACATGAGGTCTAGTTGTCGCACCACCGAAAGTCTATGAAAAGTTGCTTGTCACCGCCGCTTCCACTTTGGCAACCGCTCTGACGATGATCGTGGCCCGCGTGACTTTATGCCTTTGCAGATTTCAATCAATTGATCGGTAATTCTGATTTAGCCCAGCCGCACCGGGTAGCGCAGAGACGGCCGGTTTCCCCAATGTCTTGCCCAGGATGACTGGGAAGTGTTTCTCCTGCCATGAAAATATTCGTGAACCGAAGGGCAGGCCCGCGATCGCCGCGGTGGGTCCCGCAGGCCTCGCGCCGGCCGGCGAAGGCAAACCGCCCAAGAAAAAGGCTGCCGCCCTTTGGTGCCGCAGCCTTCTCGTTTTGGCGGAGATTATTAGCGGGTCAGAATCACAAAATCGGTCTCATCGCCAGTCTCCCCGCTCATGCCTTTGTCGGAAACGATCAAGGATCCGCCCGCCCAGATCATTTCGGAGATCTTGCCTTCAACTTCGGCAGGAACCTCGATCCGGTCCAATGCCTCGGACGCCGGCGCGGCGGGAAGAGGGATGCGAGGGGAGTCGTCATCGCCGTCATAATGCTTGCGCTGCCTTTTCCTCGACTCGCCGGTATCGGTGCTAGCCTCGGGGATCGTCACAACCAGCCAGCGCAGCGATGGCGTGCCGCCTTGGGCGCCCTGCTCTGCGGGCATAGCCAAAAACAAATGCGTACCGAGCGGCTTTTCGGGATCGCGGATCGTGACCGGCACGTCGAAAACCTTGATATAGCCCTGGCGGATGTACAGGCGCTGCGTTTTCCGGCTCACAAAAATCGATAGCGGCGAGAGCCTGCGGTTCCAGGTTTTGATAGAGTCCGACGCCGCTTTTCTCGTAGATTCGACTTCTTTGTATGCCCTCAAAGCGTCCGCGGCCTCTTGCTCTTTCCCGGCTTTCGCGGCCTGTGCGGATGCAACGAGCGATTCCGCATCCTTGAGCTTGGCCTCCGCATCCGCCTTGGCACCCGCCGCAGTCTTAACGGCATCGTCTCCCGATGCCTTGCTCAGCTGCCGGTCTGCATTTTCAAGCCGGTCCTTCGCGTTGGACAGAGAAATTTCCGCCTTGCGCAGCCCAGCTTCCGCCTCTCTCGCTTCCTTTGTTTTGGCTTCAATTGCACTACGGGCGGATCGAAGCGAGGCCGTAGCTTGCTCGGCTTGCTTCGCGGCCCGGGCTTTCATCGCTTTTGCAAACTCGAGCGGGTTGAGCAGCTTTTGTCCCGCGTCCCGGGATTCGGGAGCATCGGCTTTTACCGCCACGTCGAGCTTCTCGGCTCCGCCGGCCCGGTGGGACGATTCCGCCATGGCGATCGCATTTTGAAGCATGATCGCCGATCCTGAGGCGATATTCTCGGAGCCTGGGGCGGCCATCAGCTTGGGAACCGGGAGGTGCGGGTGCGAAAAGCTCGCCGGCACGATGTCTTGGCGCGTTATGACGACGCGCTCGTTGCCCTCGGTATAGCCGAAGAGGCGCCTGGCGAAATCGTGAGGCATCCGGATGCAGCCATGCGAAGCCGCATAGCCTGGCAGCACGCCCTCATGCATGGCGACACCGGACCAGGTAATGCGCTGCATGTACGGCATGGGAGCGCCGCTGTAGATGTTCGAATGATGGTAGCGCTCTTTTCCAATGATACTGAAGATGCCGTGCGGGGTCGGGTGATCCGGCCTGCCGGTCGAGACAGGGGAGCGGGCGTAAAGCCCATTTCTGCCGTAAACGGAGACATGCTGCTTGTTAGTCGAGATCACGAAAAACAAGGGACCGGCGGGCGGCGCAGACTCTTCGGCCTTCTGCCTTTTCTCGGTGTCGCCCTTATGGCTGGAGCGTGCGAGAGCGGAATCTGCCGCAGCTGCGCCCACAAAGCCCAAGCAGGCAACAAGCATAAACTGCGACCATTGACGCCGAGCGCACACGCCCCGGCTGGGTAAATTAATCCTCACGCTCAATGCCTCCCCACACATAGCCTGACGCAACATTACCAGCCTTTTCCAATTTCGCCACAGATCAGAGATTATGCAAAGCTGAACTCATCGCTCTGTGATGCACTTGCAACTAGTGCCTCCCACCGCACATTCGAAAGACAGTCCTTTGCACATCGTTAGCTGGGCGAGGTTACGATTTAGTGTGCTTGCCCGATCGCTAGGTTCACGATTGCCGAGCCAGCGCTTGAGCAATTTATTCAGTGTGACAACAATAACACTGAATTTCGTCTTTAATGCCAATGGCAGTAATCGGTTCCATAACACATCGGCGTAACCGTATTTCGCAGCGTTCAGAAACCAATAAGGATACCATCCGCTCTCAGCGTCGCGAGCCATGGTGAAAGCCATATAGGCAGCCGGAAACAGCTGCCACCGGAGCGGATCGGCGAGTCAGAGAACGCCTTTGGGCGTAAGAAGAAGCCAGTAGCCAAGATAAAGCGCAGGCAAAACCTCGTGCAGCAGCCTGTCTGTGACATGACGCAAGCCTTGCGGGTTCCATAATCCTTGCAGGACTGCGGCGTAGACAAGCGCAACGGTGACGATGTAGAGCGCGAGCGCGGACTGCACCGTTGGCCGGTTCCAAAAGTGGGCCAGATCGGGCGCCACGGCGGCCAAGCTCAGGCAAGCCGCGATCAGGAGATTGGTCAGTATGGTGAAGAAGCTGAAATAGGCTGTTATCGCGCCAGCAACCGGAACTCCGCGCGCGAGCGCGCCGTCGATTGCGAGATAGAGCTGGAGCCCTAAGCTAAACCAGCCTACGCTTGCTATGCCGCCCGCTGCCAACCGTTGCATGACCGGACATAACCTGTCTTGTGCAAGAACTGGATATATCGGGGCAGCGTTCGCGGAGGCAATGCCGGCGCGAGCGGTAATCGCCGGCTATCAGTGGCCGGGGCTGAGACTCTTCTCGATCTCGGGCATGAGCGGGTTGGACAGACCCGCCTTGCGGAACTCGGCAAAGTCTTCGGCGATAACGGCCTCCCACAGCTTGCCGTCCGGCCCCCCCACGCGCTCGCCCTTGTGAGCCATATAGATCGCCCGCGCTTCGGCTTTGTGCCCCAGAAACATGTGCGCGTGAGCCTCATTCGTCAGGATCATGATCGCAAGGTCGCCGGAAGCCATGGGTCGCGCCCGCGTGGCGGCCTCGAGCGCCCTGCCAAAATCACGGGCGAATAGGGCGTACCATGTCACCTCGACGAGCGCGGCGGCGGTTTGCGGCCCGGCCTTGCCATCGCGCCCGGACTCCGCAACCTCGACCCTCTTCGCCAGTGCCTCTGACAAGCCAAGGGCTTCCGCATCCCGGCCAGCATGATGGGCTTCCTTGATCGCCAGTGTTTCCAGATTGTCCTTGGCGTTTTGGTTGCCGCTGGCGGCAGCTTTGCCGAGCCACTCCCTGGCCTTGGCGTGGTCCTGCGGCACGCCGCGGCCTTCTTCATAGAGCACGCCCAAGTTGACCATGGCGTCTGTGTCACCCTTGTCCGCGGCTTTTTCATACCACTCCCTGGCTTTGGCGTAATCCTTCGGAACGCCGCGGCCGTTGGCATAGAGCACGCCCAAGTTGACCATGGCCCTTGTGTTATCCTTGTCCGCGGCTTTCCCGTACCATTCCCTGGCTTTGGCGTAATCCTGCGGTAGGCCGTGGCCTTCATCGTAGAGCCCGCCCAAGTTGACCATGGCGTCTGCGTCACCCTTGTCCGCGGCCTTTTCGTACCACCCCCTCGCCTTGGCGTAGTCCTGCGGCACGCCGCGGCCGTTGGCATAGAGCACGCCCAAGTTGACCATGGCGTCTGCGTCATCCTTGTCCGCGGCCTTTTCGTACCACCCCCTCGCCTTGGCGTAGTCCTGCGGCACCCCATGGCCGTTAGCGTAGAGCACGCCCAAGTTAAACATGGCGCCTGTTTCACCCTTGTCCGCGGCCTTTCCCCACCACTCCCGGGCCTTGGCGTAGTCCTGCGGCACGCCGCTGCCGTTAGCGTAGAGCACGCCCAAGCTGACCATGGCGTCTGCGTTACCCTCGCCCGCGGCTTTTTCGTACCACTCCCTGGCTTTGGCGTAATCCTGCGGCACGCCGCGGCCGTTGGCATAGAGCACGCCCACGTTGACCATGGCGTCTGCGTCACCCTTGTCCGCGGCC
>JBKQQS010000013.1:0-17399 GCA_052144215.1 Rhodomicrobium sp. | reverse complement strand
AACTGCCGGGTGAGGCGGTAGAACGGTTGTTCGCCACCGGCTTCGCCCTGGAGCAGATGCGGCGGAACATTCAGGACCTGGAGCGTTGCATTGGGGAATGGGCGGCTCGCCGGGGATAGTATATGCGTCACCGGCGATGACCCGGTCGTTTGCTGGCCCAACCGGGACCGTGTGAAGTTCAAACCGCAGGTACACGAAGGCAGCCCGCGTCATCCGAGCGGCCTGCGAGCCGCGAAGTGGTGCGCTGCCCCCCATCCGATGTCTGCGCAGCGTCACTTCATGCCGCAGCGCGCACCGGATGACAACAAAGGCGCAGCGTGGTGCGAGTTACGATTTCCGCCGCAGCTTAGGGACAAACCGTCCGGCGAGTTGAGATCGTAAGGTATGGCGTTTACGATTGGTTCTTTTCTGCAGTGAGAGACGAGGTAGACGAATATGGACCTTAAGCTGGCGGCCTTCCTCCCAATTGGTCCGGCGAGCGAAGCATGCCCGATTTGCTGACAACCGGCGCAAACGCAGCACCGGCATCGCGCCCCCGCTGGGCATTGGCTGTGCATGGCGGTGCCGGCACCATAGAGCGTGCCAATTTCACCCCGGAGAAAGAAGCCGTCTACCGCGCTGCACTGCTCAGTGCCCTGGAACGCGGTTCGAAGGTGCTCGACGCTGGCGGCCGGGCTCTGGACGCCGTAGAGGCGGCGATCCGGGTCCTCGAAGACGACGCGTTGTTTAATGCCGGCCGGGGAGCCGTGTTCACGGCCTGCGGCCGCAACCAGCTGGACGCCGCCATCATGGACGGTGCAACGCTAAAAGCTGGGGCCGTCGCGGGCGTTACCCAAACCCGCAACCCAATCACGCTGGCCCGGGCGGTCATGGAGCGATCGCCGCACGTTATGCTCGCGGGCGAAGGTGCCGGCCGATTTGGCGCCCGGGTTGGCGTCGAACAGGTTGAGCCGGCGTGGTTCTTTACGGAAAGGCGCTGGCAGGAGCTAAAACGCGCATTGCAAAAGGCCGGGCGGCCGGTCCCTCCGCGGCCAGCTGGCGTACCGCCTGAGCCTGCCGGCCCCGTCCTTCCAGCGCTTTCCCCGGACGATGCAACCTGCGGCACCGTGGGTGCTGTGGCGCGCGACGTCCAAGGGGGCGTTGCAGCGGGGACCTCCACCGGCGGGACCACTGCCATGCTGCGGGGCCGGATCGGAGATTCCCCGCTCATTGGGGCAGGAACCTACGCTTCCGCCCGATCCTGCGCCGTTTCCGCCACCGGCATTGGGGAGTACTTCATCCGTCTGGCCGCCGCTCACGATATCTGCGCGCTTGTCGAATACAAAGGCATGACGCTGACGGCCGCTTTAGACGAGGTAATTCAGAAGCGGCTAACAGCGCTCGGAGGCAGCGGCGGTGCCATCGCGCTCACGCCGGACGGTCAGCTGGCCTGGAGTTTCAACTGTCCGGGCATGTACCGGGCACGGCAAGAGGCAGACAGCGGGCCCGTTGCCGCCATATTTGAAGACGAACTCGCCTGAAGCCGGGCGCTCCGGCTTAATGTCTGGAAAACGGCGAAACTCTCGCGAACTTGTATTTCAAATTCGCAGGTTCTGGTGGCGGGAAGGAATTGCGACAAATGCGTTCCAAACCTCGCGTTTTAGTTTGCTATGAAGGCCGGCGCGCAAGCTTCGCTTAGTGCGGCGTAGCGGCAAGGAAAACCTAATTTCTGCCGGAATCTCTTTTTTAGAAGTCAGCGGGCGGCTTCTTGGGGGATGGAATTTCTTAGGATTGGAAGAATCAAAGCCGGATGAGACGGCTTTCTAAGCAAGGATCTCCGAGGTAAAAGCGCTATGCCAAGAGTGACCTTTATCGACCGGTCGGGAGTGCGGCACGATTTGGTAGCGAGGAGCGGGGAAACGCTTCTCTCCGTCGCCCGCCGGTTCGGTATCGCGATCGAAGGCGCTTGCGGAGGCGCACTTTGTTGCGGAACATGTCACGTTATCGTCGCGCCTTCCGATTACGGGCGCCTGCCGGCGGCGCGTAAGGACGAGGAAGAAATGCTCGATCTCGCATTCGGGCTTACGCCAACCTCCCGGCTTGGCTGCCAGATTGCGGTTTCGGATGGCCTCGATGGCCTGACGGTGAGCCTGCCGCCGGTTTTCGGCGGCTGAAACCTAATGAAACGCTGTCCGCTTCAAACGAAGACGCGGCTGGCCTTAGGGGAGACGGGGGCACAATGGCGCTGTGGATGACGATGTCAAATTGGACGCCCGGCGATATTGCCTGGGACCGCTTCGAGCCTTCGCTTGTGGACCCGGATATCTTGAAGCTGGTGAAGGCGGCCAGCATGGTCGAATACAATGCAAGGGAATATGCCGCCTATCTCAGCAAAGTGTTCGCCGGCGATGCCGCTTTCCAAGCGCTCGCTTTAGAATGGGCCGAGTCGGAGGTTCAGCACGGGCAGACGCTGGGGCGCTGGGCAAAGCTCGCGGACCGCGATTTCGACCACGAGGCAAGCTTCAAACGGTTCAAGGACGGGTTCCATGTTCCGGTCGATGCCGAGCGCTCGGTCAGGGGATCGCTCACGGGTGAATTGCTGGCACGTTGCGTCGTGGAGACGGGGACGAGCTCGCATTACACCGCTATTCGAGAGGCAACCCGCGAGCCTGTTTTGCGAGACCTGCTGGCACGTATCGCCGCCGATGAACTGCGCCATTACAAGGCGTTCTACGAGTTGTCGAAACGCTACCTTGAGAAGGAGCGCATAGGGCTGGCCGGCCGCATTCGTGTCGTCGCAGGCCGGGTCGCCGAATCCCAGGACGACGAGCTAGCCTATGCCTATTACGCGGCAAACGGCGCTGAGGGGCCTTTCGACCGGAAACGCTACAACCGCGCTTATGCCCGGCGTGCCTATCCCTTATACCAGCCCTACCTCGTCGAACGGATTTGCGCGATGCTGTTCAAGATCGTTGGGCTTCGCCCTCATGGCCGCCTCAATGGCTTCGTTGCGAGGCGCTTGCACGGTTTCATGCAATCGCAGGCAAGGCGGCTTGCGAAACAGGACGCTTAGACCTTTCGATTAACGTCTGTCCTGCGCAAGCAGAAACAATTTCAAGACCCGCTTTGCGATATGTCAGGACAGTCTAGCCAGCGCTTTCGCCATTGGCGCGTTTTGCCGCACCGTGCGTGTCAGCGTTTATGACACTTGATATAAATTGGCTCCCGGACATTTGGGCTTGGGCGGAGGCTGCGCTTGTTCGACGCACCGCGGTCGGGGCGGGTGTTGCCATGACTGTAAAGCTCCCTAGATATTGACCCAGTTCCCCCGAAGTCCTGGCAAGGGATGCTCGGGCGGGGCGGTAAAGGCTAAGCTTCCCCGGCCTGTTTTGCCAAGCTTTACTAGCATTAAATGCACCTGAGCCCCGCGCAAACCTAGCCGGATCGGGAAAAAAGGGCAGCGTAGCTTGGAGAGTCTTGGCCCTGGCGTATCTTCGTTAAGCCTTAGGTAACGAAGCTCAGTCCACGTATAGTTGCCCGCGAAGGGGCGTCATTGTAGTGTGAAGCGTCGCAAGTACGAGCGAGGACATGCTTTTCGAGTTACAGGGTAGGGCAAGTCCGCGGATGGCGCTGAGGCATGAGCCGCGCCAGGGCAGCCCGGGCGCTTTCGAATGGGCTGCCGCGGTCGGCTTACTGTATTTCCTAGCAGCTTGGCTGACCCTGCCGCTAATAACGGCGGAGGGCCTCGCGCAATTTTGGCCGGCCTGCGGGGTGGCGGTCGGAGCCATGCTCGTTCTTGGCAGAAGCGCGCGACTTCCAATCGCGGTGGCCGTTGCCGCCGCAAGCTTTGTAGCTAACGGGCTCGATGGCCGTAGCGGCCTCGTATCTTTTGCGTTCGCGCTCGGCAACACTGGCGAGGCGCTGCTTGTGACGGCGCTGATTGAGCGCTGGTTCACGGCTCCTTTCGTGCTCGACCGGCTGGTGGCCGTGCTCGGGCTTTTCGCCGCCGCTGCCATCGGCACCGCTGTCTGGGAGGCTATTACTGCGCTATTACTTAGGCTCGCCAGTCAGCCGCAGGCCAGCTTCGCAACGCTGTGGGGCAGGCTCGTATGGTCGAACATCGCCGGCATCGTCATGGTGGCGCCATTGCTGCTTGGGGTCGCTGCGGCGGTGCGTAGGCCCCCGCCATGGCGCGAGCTTGCCGAAGGAACCGGCGTGCTTTTTTTGCACGCGCTCGTCACGATGCATGCTTTCGGGCTGTTTATGGGCGGGTATGGCCACTGGATGCAAATGGTTCCGCTCACGGTGCAGCTGCCTCTTCTCTTATGGCTTGCGCTTCGCTGCGGCCCGCTTTTCGCTGCGGGAGGAACGCTGGTTCTCGGACTGTCGACCCTCGGATCGATCCTAACCGGCCACGACCGCTTCGCCGGCACGGTTTTCACCTCGACCGACCGGGTGCTCGCCGCGCAATACGCCATGCTTGCCATGTCTTTCGTGGCGCTGGCCATTGCGGCGCTCATCGCCGAGCGGAGAAACGCCGAGCTCGTTGCCCGCGGGAATGAGGCCCGTCTCAAGCTCAGCATCGATGCCGGAAAACTTGGTACTTGGGAGCTCGATCCGGAAAGCGGCGCGTTCGAAGCATCGCTAAGGGCGCGGCAGTGTTTCGGGCTGCCATACAACTTGCCGGTATCGCTCGACGCTGTTTCTAGCGCTTTGCATCCGGCCGACCGCCAACTGTGCCTAACGCAGTTCCGTCAGCTGGTTGCAAAGGGGGGCGACCTCGACGGTGAGTTCAGGGCGGTTTGGGCGGACGGGAGCGTGCATTGGCTGCACGTCATGGGCCGCGCGGCCGATAGCGGCTCTGGCGGGTTGCGGCGGCTCGCCGGCGCCGTGCGCGACATCACCGAGCAAAAATCGATGGTGGCGCTGAAGGAAAGCGCAGGGCAGATGCGCCTGTTCGTCGAGCAGGCACCGGTGGCGATTGCCATGTTCGATACCGAGATGAGGTATCTCGCGGCGAGCCAGCGCTGGATAACAAGTTACAAGCTCAATCGCCGGGGACTCATCGGCCGGTCGCATTACGAGTTGTTTCCCGATGTCCCTGAGAGCTGGCACGGCGTGCAGCGCCGGGCGATGGCAGGCGAGGCGATCAGCGGCGATGGGGATCCGGTCGTGCTGCCGGGGGGACAGACGCAGTGGCTCCGGTGGGAGGTGAGGCCATGGCGGGCCGCCAATGGCAGCATCGGCGGCATAGTAATCTTCACCGAGGATGTGACCGCGCGTGTCGAGGCCGAGCGGGCGTTGCGAGAGAGCCGCGAAGATCTGAACCGTGCGCAAGCCGTTGCCCGCACCGGCAGCTGGCGGCTTGACCTGAACCGCAACAAGCTGACCTGGTCTGCCGAGGCGTTCCGGATGTTCGGCATCGCTGAGGGGACGCCGCTCACCTATGAGAGCTTCCTTGGCGCGGTTCATCCCGATGACCGCGAGTATGTGGATCGTAAGTGGGCGGCCGCTCTTGCAGGCGCACCCTACGACATAGAGCACCGCATCGTGCTGAAAAACCAAACGAAATGGGTCCGCGAGCGGGCCGAGCTTGAGTTCGGTGCCGGCGGCAAGCTGCTTGGTGGATTCGGCACGGTTCAGGATATCTCCGATAGGAAATTAGCGGAAGAGGAGCTGCTGCGGCTGCAGCGGCTCATGCAACTTATGGGCGACCGGGCGGCCGACGCCATATTCCTTACGGACGGGGAGGGCCGCATCACCTATTCGAACCCGGAGGCCGAGCGAAGCTTCGGGTTCGAGCAAGGCGAGATGCTGGGCCGTGGGCTTCACGAACTGCTTCACCACCATTATGCGGACGGTAGGGCGTACCCGGCGGACGATTGTCCGATGTCGAAGATCCAGAAGATGGGTGAAACGGTGCGCAATCACGAGGATGTTTTCTTCCGCAAAGACGGCTCGCGAATCGAAGTGTCGTGCTCCTACGCGCCGCTGGAGCAGGAAGCCGGCGGCAGCGGCGGGGTGTTTGTCGTGCGCGACATTAGCGGGCAAAAAGCAGCGCAGGCCGCGCTGCGCGAGAGCGAGGAGAGACTGCGCCTCTCGAACGAAGCCGCGGGCATCGGCACCTTCACCGTCGATCTCAAAACCAATCGCGCGCTCTACTCGCCCGAGCTCGCAGCCATGCTTGGATTCCCGGAGACCATGTCAACCGCTATCGAGAATGCATTCGCGCGGGTGTACAGGGAGGATTTTCCAAGGGTGCGGGCACAGTATGACGCTGGCATCGCCGGAGGTGGCGGGGGTCAAATAAGAATGGATTTCCGCTTCGTGCGTCCGGGCGGCGAGGTCCGCTGGATGACGTGGAACGGGCGCGTCGACTTCAGGGACGAACCCGGCGGCCGCGTGCCATTCCGGGTCGTAGGCGCTTGCCTCGATATTACCGAGCGCAAGCGGGCGGAAGAAGCCACTGCGCAACTCGCGGCCATCGTGACCTCTTCTTCGGATGCCATCATCGGCAAGACGTTAGATGGAACCGTGACCAGCTGGAACGAGAGCGCGGAGCGCTTGTTCGGCTACAAGGGCGAGGAGATGGTAGGAAAGTCGATCCGTTGCCTCATTCCTGCAGCTCTCCAGAACGAGGAGGATGAGATTCTCGCGCGCGTAGCAGCCGGAGGGCAACTTGAGGATTACGAAACTGTGCGGCTGCACAAAAGCGGCCGGCAGATAGAGGTGTCGGTGAGTACCTCTCCGATACGCGACCCCGCCGGCAAGGTTACCGGCATCTCCAAGATCGTTCGCGACATCACCGAGCGCAAACGGCATGACGAGAAGGTTCAGCTCTTGCTGCGCGAGGTCAATCACCGGTCCAAGAACATGCTCGCGCTTGTCCAGGCGATCGCCTCGCGGACGGCGGCGCCCGATCATCGCGAGTTCATGAAACGCTTCTCGGACCGGCTCTCGGCGCTCGCTGCGAGCCAGGACTTGCTCGTCAGCAGCGGCTGGCAAGGCGTCGAGATAGGCGCGCTGGCCCGGTCGCAGCTGTCCCATTTCGAGGAGCTAATCGATGACAGGATCAAGCTCTTTGGACCGCCCTTGAAGCTGTCGGCTTCGGCAGCGCAAGTGATCGGCATGGCGTTGCACGAGCTGACGACCAACGCCGGCAAATATGGTGCGCTTTCCTGCGCCACGGGCGCCATTGAAATCGAGTGGCGGCTGGGCCGCGGGGAGGCGGGCGCCGGACGGCTGGAGCTGACCTGGATCGAGCATGGCGGTCCGGCGGTATCGAAGCCTACGCGCTCTGGCTTCGGCACGACCGTGATCGAGCTTATACCTCGCATGGAGCTCGATGCCGATGTCGAGCTGGACTATACGCCGGAGGGTGTGCGCTGGCGCCTCGGCTGTCCGGCAGAGAGAGCTTTAGAAATCCTAGGCGAGGGCTCTGGGGCCGCGAAACCATAGGGATAAGGGGGTAGCTATGGGTAAACGCATCCTGATCGTGGAGGACAACGCTCTGCTCGCACTCGAGCTTGGGCAGGGCCTTGAAGCTGCGGGCTTCGAGGCCGTCGGACCGGCAATGTCCGTGGCGCAAGCGCTGTCGCTTCTCGAAACGAGCGGCTGCGATGCGGCCGTGCTCGACATCAACTTACGCGGCGAAACCTCGGAGCCGGTTGCGCACGGGCTCAAGGCCAGGTCCATACCCTTTGTGACGATCACAGGCTATGCGCAAGGGCAGCTCCCGGCGGTTTTCGAAGGGGTGCCAAGCTTTACGAAGCCCGTCATGCTGCCGCTTGTGGCCGCCGAGCTGCGCCGCCGGCTCGATCTGGACGCCGGTTGATGGCAGCGGCAGGCAACATATTTGCCGGGCTGCCAGCGCCCCCCTTCTCCGGGAGCGAGCAGACGGATGAGCTTTTGACCCGCCCGGGCGTCAAGATCGAGCGCATCGTTTCAACCGGGCAGGCGAGCCCGCCAGGCTTCTGGCACGACCAACCTTGGGACGAGTGGGCGATCGTTCTTTCGGGGGCGGCGCGCCTGCGTTTCGAAGGCGAGGCCGATGCCCGCCCGCTCGGCCCAGGCGATTACGTCTTCATCCCCGCCCATGCACGCCACCGCGTCGATTGGACGAGTCCGGACGAAGCGACGGTCTGGCTTGCGGTGCATTATTCTGGTTCGCCGCGTGCGCTTTGATGCCAGACCGGGTTGAGTTTTCATGGCCGCTTCGCCCGCTCCGTTGGCAGTCTTTTACGCCGCTAAGCTAGGAGAAAGCGCCTTGCTAAAGCGTTAAGCGCTCTAAGGCATTGATAATACGTTCAAAAAAGAAAACCGGCGGCGCGCTGCTAGAAGGCGCAATTGCCAAGATACGGTTAATTTCAAAGTTGAAAGATATTTAACGGACTTTTTGAAATCTACTTTTCGGGGTGAAATCGCAAAAAATCGCGCATTTTGCGGGGGGTAGATATGAGAATCTGCGCCCGTTTACCACTCCGGCATTAACGACGCTCTCCCGCGCCACGAAAATCGCCCAACGTGGCGGCCGCCTTCCACCACGAGGGCGTTCTTGTTTTATTGCTTAACCCCGCTTCCGGCGAACCTCGCGCCGTGCTAAGCCTCTGCCGTTCCGTTTCTCGAACGGCGAATGGGGGGCATGGCCGCATGATATTCATTAACTACCGGCGCAGCGATAGCGCGGCCAATGCACTCGCCGTCGCGTCCTATCTCGAACGTGAGTTCGGTACGAGCCGGGTGTTTATCGATGTAGACCGGCTGCTGGCAGGTCAAAATTTCCCTCAGGAGCTGGAGAACCGGCTTTCGGCGTGCATGGTAATTGTCTGCCTCATTGGGCCGGGGTGGCTCGACGCGCGCAACGAGCAGGGCGCTCGTAGGCTCGACGACGCACAGGACTGGGTGCGCCTTGAAATTGAGCGCGCCTTCGCACGGTCTCTCGTGGTAATCCCGGTGTTGGTGGGAGGCGCTTCTTTGCCGAAAGCATCGGAGCTTCCTGATACCCTGAAACCGCTGACCGAGCGGCACGCCGTGACGATCACCACCAGCGGCTTTCGGAGCGACATGGCGGGGCTTGCGCGCGACATCCGCGCGGTCACCGGCGGGCCTGCATTGGGTCGCTGGATCGCCGCAGGAGCTGCGGTCGCTTTGCCGTTTGTCTTGATCGCGACGCTTGCGATCTTGGTTCTTGCGCCGAAGACCGCGAGTTTTATTGACAGCGGCAACACATACTACAACAAGCAAGATTACGATCACGCGATTGCGGACTATACGAAAGCTATCGAACTCGATCCGAAGTCCGCATACGCCTACAACATTCGCGGCTACGCCTATTACTCTGCCAGGCAGGATAACGTCCGTGCCGAAGCGGACTACAACAAGGCCATCGAACTCAATCCGAAAGATGCTTCTGCTTACAATAATCGCGGCAGAGTTTACTACGATAGGAAGGATTACGACCGCGCCCTGGCGGACTACAATAAGGCCATCGAACTCGACCAGAAAGACCTTTATGCATATAATAACCGTGGCCTTGTTTACTATACCAAAAATGATTACGACCGCGCGCTGGCAGACTACAACAAGGCCATCGAATTTAATCCGAAAGATTCCACTGCCTACAATAATCGCGGCAGAGTGTACTATGCCAAAAATGACTACGACCGCGCGCTCGCGGACTACAACAAGGCCGTTGAGCTCGATCCAAAAGGTCTCTATGCCTATAATAACCGTGGCCTCGTTTACTACGCCAACAATGATTACGACCGCGCGCTAGCGGACTACAACAAGGCCATCGAACTCAATCCGAAAGATGCCTCTGCTTATCAAAACCGCGGCCTCGTTTACTACGCCAGGAAGGATTACGACCGCGCCATGGCGGAGTTCACTCGAGTCATCGATCTCGATCCGAAAAATGTCTACGCTTACAGCAATCGCGGAAATGTCTACTACTTCAGAAAGGATTATGATCGTGCCATGGCGGAGTATACAAAAGCCATAGACATCGATCCCAACTACGCCGACGCTTACGACAATCGCGGCGATGTATACTACGTTAGGAATGATTACGACCGTGCCATGGCGGAGTACAACAGGGCGATTGACCTGAACCCGAGGGCGGCCCACGCCTACGACGGTCGCGGGAATATTTTTTTGGCGAGGAAGGATTACGAGCGTGCCATTGCCGACTACAATAAAGCTATCGATCTGGATCCGAAATTCGCACTTGCGTACAGAAACCGCGGTTATGCTTATAAAGGGATAGGGAATAGAAGGCAGGCCTCGGCCGATTTCGACCGGGCGAAAGAGCTGGGATATAAGGAATAGAGTCCTGCTCGCGGTTTCGCGCTGGTTCGGGGGGAGGCTGGCCGCGATTGGGAGCGAGGGGACAGCGCGGCTTTCAAGCGCTTCGCGGGTGAAGACTTTGGAACGCCGGGCATGTTATGATCGCATCGTTCGAAATCGCCGGGGCTATCGCCGCCATGATGCGCACTTACACATTCGTTTTTCAACCCGAACCCGAGGGCGGCTTTACTGTGACGTGTCCAGCCCTGCCGGGTCTTGTGACCTATGGCGAAACGCTGAGCGAGGCGCGGGAAATGGCGCGCGACGCGATGGAAGGGCTCATCGAACTTATGCTCGAAAAGGAAGGCCGCGTGCCGGAAAGCGATGCGGAGGAGGCAATTCCCCGCTACAATCGCCTCGCGCATTCGCTGCAAGACGAGAATGGGGCCAAGCCTATCTTTGAGCTGCTAAGTGCGAGAATCGGCGAAAAGGTATGAGCCGGCTGCCGGGCCTCAAGCCGCGGCAGGTCATCGCCGCTTTGGAGCGAGCGGGTTTTGCGGTCTTGCGTATCGCTGGCAGCCACTATCAATTGTTCAACGAGCAGTCGCGCCGTTACGTAACCGTGCCGCACCATAACCGCGACCTTCCGAAAGGAACGCTGGCGGCAATCGTCCAGCAAGCGGGGCTGACGAGGGATGAGTTCCTAAATTTGCTTTGAGCTATGATGCCCAACCAGCAGCTTCGGGATTGCTGCTCCGCGGCTACATTCTCGCTGCCCATCGATCTTCAACAGGGGGAACGAAGCCGGGAAAGCACCTTATACAGCGCGCCGGTGGGTTAGCGCTTATGCGTATGCGCGGGGATGACGCCGCAGCAAGAATGTTTCCGCCCCTGCGTTTTGTGGTGTCAATCCCAGCGCCTACCGAACGGGACTAAGCCGTGCGCAGGATCGAGCGCCCGGCGTAAACCGCGACATCGCCCAGCTCCTCCTCGATGCGGATGAGCTGGTTATATTTCGCGATGCGGTCCGAGCGCGAGAGCGAGCCGGTCTTGATCTGGCCCGCATTGGTCGCGACCGCGATATCGGCGATGGTCGAGTCCTCGGTCTCGCCGGAGCGGTGCGAGATCACGCATTTGAACGACGCGCGATGGGCCATGTCCACGGTATCGAGCGTTTCGGAGAGCGAGCCGATCTGGTTGACTTTGATGAGGATGCCGTTAGCGGAGCGCTCCGCGATGCCCCTGGCGAGCCGCTTCGGGTTGGTGACGAACAGATCGTCGCCGATGAGATTGATCTTGGCCCCCAGCGCCTCCGTCATCGCGCGCCAGCCGTCCCAATCGTCCTCGGCCATGCCATCTTCAATGGAAACAATGGGATAGCGCGCGACGAGATCGGCGTAGAGCGCCACCATCTCTTCGGAAGAAAGGCTTTTGCCTTCGCCTTTCAGCTCGTATTTGCCGTTTTTGTAGAACTCGGTCGACGCGGGGTCGAGGGTGATCGCCACATCCTCGCCGGGCTTATAGCCCGCCTTCTCGATGGCGCGCACCACAAAGGACAGCGCCTCGTCGGCCGATTTGAGGTTCGGCGCAAAGCCGCCCTCGTCGCCGACATTGGTGTTATGGCCGCCCTCTTTCAGGAGCTTTTTCAGCATGTGGAAGATTTCCGAGCCCCAGCGGACGGCCTCGGCGAGCGTGGGCGCGCCGAGCGGGCTGATCATAAACTCTTGAAAGTCTATTGGGTTATCGGCATGGGCGCCGCCATTGACGATGTTCATCATGGGCACAGGCATGACGCGCGCGTTCACCCCACCGAGATAGCGGTAGAGCGGCAGGCCCACCGCCTGGCTCGCGGCCTTGGCGGTTGCGAGCGACACGCCGAGGATCGCGTTGGCGCCGAGCCGGTTCTTGTTCTCGGTTCCGTCCAGCATAAGCAGCGTGTTGTCGATGCGGCGCTGGTCCTCTGCATCCATGCCTTGCAGCGCGTCGAAAATCTCGCCATTGACGGCTTCGACCGCCTGTAGCACGCCCTTGCCGAGATAGCGCTCGCCGCCATCGCGCTTCTCGATGGCCTCGTGTGCGCCCGTGGAGGCGCCGGATGGCACGGCAGCGCGGCCCTCGGAGCCGTCTTCGAGGACAACGTCGACCTCGACGGTGGGATTGCCGCGGCTGTCGAGAATTTCGCGGCCGATGATGTCAACGATAGCGGTCATGAGGGTACCTCGCCAAAGGACAGGGATAAATGGGAAAGCAAGGGTGTCTTAAAGGACTCGCGCCGCCGGGCCAAGAGGCTTAAATCGTCACACATGGATGTGAGACCTAAAGACACGGGAAAAGCCCTCGTATTGCTTTCCGGCGGGCAGGATTCGGCGGTGTGCCTGGCCTGGGCCTTGATGCGCTACGGCCATGTCGAGACCTTAGGCTTCAGTTACGGCCAGAGGCACAGTGTGGAGCTCGATTGCCGGCCGAAGCTGCGGGACGCGCTCGCCCAAGCTTTCCCGGAGTGGCAAGCGCGGCTCGGCCCCGATCACATTGTGGATCTGCCCGTGCTCGGTGAGCTAAGCGATACGGCACTCACAAGAGATGCGGAAATCACCCTCGGTGCCAATGGCTTGCCGAATACTTTCGTGCCGGGCCGCAACCTTCTGTTCTTCACACTCGCCGCGGCGCTGGCATACCGGCGCGGCATCCGCGACCTCGTGGGCGGTATGTGCCAGACAGACTATTCCGGCTACCCGGATTGCCGCAACGAAACGCTCGCCGCGCTCAACCACGCGATCAACCTCGGCATCGCCGAGCGCTTCCAAATCCTCACGCCGCTGATGTGGCGCACCAAGGCGGAGACCTGGGCGCTGACCCATGCGCTCGGCGGGCCGGCGCTTGTGGACATCGTCGCCGAGCACACCCACACTTGCTATAGGGGCGACCGCGAGCACCGGCACGATTGGGGCTATGGCTGCGGCACCTGCCCCGCCTGCGCTTTGCGCGAAAAGGGTTACCGGGAGTGGCGGCGAACGGCGGCAGTACCAACTTAAGAGCATGTATACCGTCAAGGAAATCTACACGACACTGCAGGGCGAGGGCGCGCAAACCGGCCGCGCCGCGGTGTTTTTGCGCTTTGCGGGCTGCAATCTGTGGAACGGGCTCGAACGGGACCGGGCCGTTGCCGCATGCCGGTTTTGCGATACCGATTTCGTAGGCGCCGATGGGCCGGGCGGCGGAAAGTTTGCGGAAGCCGGCGCGCTGGCGGATGCCGTAGCGAAGGCCTGGAGCGATATAGTTGGAAGTTACCCCTCATCCTGTCCCTCTCCCGCAAGGGGAGAGGGTACGCTGTTTCCCCCTCTCCCCTTGCGGGAGAGGGGTAGGGGTGAGGGGTGGGCAAATAGCGCTACGCCCTATGTTGTCTGCACGGGCGGCGAGCCGCTTTTGCAACTGGACGAGCCTTTGATCGAGGCGCTGCACGCTGGCGGCTTCGAGATCGCCATCGAGACCAACGGCACCAAGCCCGCGCCACCCGGCATCGATTGGATTTGCGTCAGCCCCAAGGCCGGTGCGCCGCTCGTCCTAACTTCGGGCGACGAGCTGAAGCTCGTCTTTCCGCAAGGTGGCGCGGAGCCGGCCCGCTTCGAGCGGCTTGACTTCCGTCACTTTTTCCTGCAGCCGATGGACGGCCCCAGCGCGCGCGCCAATACCCTGGCCGCGGCGCAGTACTGCCTTAAGCATCCCCGTTGGCGCTTGTCGCTGCAAACTCACAAATTGATCGGCCTGCCCTAGGCTTCCCCCCATGACACGCATCTACAAAGAGTTCACTTTCGAGGCCGGTCATTTTTTGCCATCGGCGCCTCCGGGGCATCCCAATTCCCGGCTGCACGGCCATTCCTTCCTTGTGCGCGTCAGCGTGGAGGGCGAGCCGGACCCTAAAACCGGGCTCATCGTGCATTTCGAGGACTTCGGCGCGCGGCTCGCCTCCGTCAAAGACAAGCTGGACCACCGCTTTCTCAACGAAATCGATGGGTTGCAAATGCCAACGCTGGAGCGCATCGCAGCCTGGATTTGGCGAGAGCTGGCGGAAGCTCTGCCTGCCTTGGCTGAGGTACAAGTTTCGCGCCCGTCCTGCCACGAGGGCTGTATCTATACCGGCCGTTAATACGGCGGCGCGTACCCATGCCGGATCTCGTATCGCAAAGCCGGCTGCTTTGCGCATTAGCCTGCAATTGTGCTATGGTTCCGGCGTTCTCAAACCGTTACGGCAATGGCTGATATTCACTCCACCGGAAATCTGACCCAGCTCGGACATGCAACGCGGCTTCCGGCTTCGCCGGACGAGGCGCGGCTCGAAACCGTGCTGAACCCCCATGCGGGCACCCTTTACGCCGTGCGCTTCACTGCGCCCGAGTTCACAGCGCTCTGCCCGATCACCGGCCAGCCGGACTTCGCCCATCTTGTGATCGACTACGTGCCGCGCGATCTCCTCATCGAATCGAAATCGCTGAAACTTTATTTATCCTCGTTCCGCAATCACGGCGCATTCCATGAAGATTGCACAGTCGCCATCGGCAAACGCCTCGACGATACGCTCAATCCGCATTGGCTTCGCATCGGCGGCTATTGGTATCCGCGCGGCGGCATCCCAATCGACGTGTTCTATGCCGTAGGGGACCTGCCCAGCGGGCTGTGGGTGCCCGACCAGGGCGTGCCGCCTTATCGCGGCAGGGGCTGAGCCTTGCAGCCTACCAGGAGAACGCGGCGGCGCCAAGCGAGAGCACCGCGAACGCAGTCGAACCCGCGCGGAGCCGCATGTACCACGAAGGCAGCGCAAGAGAGGACGGCGCTGTGCGCTCTATGAAAAACCAAACCGCCAGCACAGCAGCTAAAACGAGAAGGCCGCCCGGCCCTCCCGCTACGGCAGCGAACCAAGCGGCGAGCGCTGGGACAACGCTCGACCCATACGCTGCCCAGCCTGCTTTTTCTTCTTCCAGCACGGCGAAACCCCAGCGGATGCCGCCAAGAAACGACAAAATCACAGCCCCGTAAATGAGGAGAGCGAAGGCGGCCTCCGCCTTGATCTCAGGCGCGAAGTTCACGGCCAGGGCTCCTACCGCCAAGGGAATAAGCCCGGCTATGCTCAGCATGCGCGCCGGCAAAGGCATGGCTCGCGAAGGCTTCGTGCCGTGTTGCGGTGTCATGGGTCAGCGTCTCCCTACCGGATCACAAAAACGCTACGACTTTACCGGATCGCTCCATGCGCGAAGCTTAACCCGGTTACGCAGAATGGAAAATCTATAGCGCGGGGCCTTCGCCCGTGGAGTCATTTTTAAGATTATTCTTACCGCCTCCCAAGCGGTGCTTTAGGCGCGAGCCAAAAATAGAGGCCGGCCTTTATTGCCGGTTGCGCTGCTGCTTGCCTTGGATGTTACTTTGCATTTGCGTGGACAAGTCACGATAATGGGCGGAAAAGCGAATGAGGCCTCTTGCCGTTCTTTCTTCGCGCTCGCAATCGGGAAGGGCAGAAAAATTGACCTTGCGGCGTTGCCCGGTCTGACGCCGAAGGACCGCCCGGCCGCGACGGTGCCTAACACCACGCAATGACGGGAAGTTAACCGCTCGCTAACCGCTGCCCGCTATCTTATGTGCCGCGCGTGGAGCGCCTGTGGCGGCCGGAACGGGGGCGGATTTTGCGGCAATTCATCTTACTGGCAGTGCTTCTCGGCCTCATGGGCTATGTGGCGTCCGAAGCCGTGCGCGGCGCGCATGGGCTCATTGCCAACCGTCAGCTTCACGCGCGCGTCGATGCGCTCGCCAAGGAGCTCGCTCAGCTCAAAGCGGAGCACGCGCGGCTCGAACGCGACGCGGCGCTGCTCAAGGACAAATCCACCGCCGATCCGTCGCTCCTCGACGAGCAGGCCCGCTCGCTCCTCGACCTCGCCCATCCCGCCGATATCGTAATCGTGAACGGCGGCAAATAGTGCGGCCGGAGGGCTGGAATTTCTGGGCTTGGGTGCCGCTCCGGCGCAAAAGCTTGCGGGGAGCTTTCCGCAACGGCCGGCTTTATGGCCGGGCGAGCCACTAACACATTGCAATCATTAGCTGTCGCTCTGCATGGCCGCATCCGTTGCGGACATGGCAGCAGAGCTTTTTCAGGCGCTTTTTCGCGCGAACGGCAGCCATGCGCGCTTTCGCTTGTGCGAGACGACTGGGTGGTAGAGCGGGCAAAAGGCTACTATGTAGGGCACAATAGGCCCCGTGCTGTCTTTATGGTGCAGACTTCATTCCTGAGAGTTCACGCGATGCTCGACGATTTTCCTGAGACAGCAAGAGAGGAGAGGCACCCCGTGCCCGAATTGAGCCGCGAAGAGGAAATGCACGCCTACCGGCTGATGCTGCTCATCCGCCGCTTCGAGGAGAAGGCCGGCCAGCTTTACGGCATGGGCCAAATTGGCGGTTTCTGCCACCTTTACATCGGCCAGGAAGCGGTGGTCGCGGGCATGCAGATGGCGATAGGCGAGGGCGATCAGGTCATCACTGCCTATCGCGATCACGGCCATATGCTGAGCTGCGGCATGGACCCCAAGGGCGTCATGGCGGAGCTAACCGGGCGCCGCGGCGGCTATAGCCACGGCAAGGGCGGCTCCATGCACATGTTCTCGGTGGAGAAGAACTTCTTCGGCGGCCACGGCATCGTCGGCGCGCAGGTGCCGCTCGGCACAGGGCTCGCGCTCGCCAATAAATACAAGGGTAACGGCAAGGTTTGCCTCACCTATTACGGCGACGGCGCGGCGAACCAGGGCCAGGTCTACGAGGCCTTCAACATGGCGGCGCTTTGGAAGCTGCCGGTGATCTATGTCGTCGAGAACAACAAATACGGTATGGGCACGCGCATCGACCGCGTGTCCGCGATGACGGACCTTTCGCAGCGCGGGGCGAGCTTCAACATCCCCGGCGAGCAGGTGGATGGCATGGATGTGCGCGCGGTGAAGGCGGCGGGCGATAAGGCCGTGGCGCATGCGCGCGAGGGCAAAGGGCCGTACATCCTCGAAATGCTCACCTATCGCTATCGCGGCCATTCGATGTCCGATCCCGCCAAGTACCGCTCGAAAGAGGAGGTCGACAAGATGCGCCATGAGCACGATCCCATCTTG
>JBKQQS010000012.1:0-16728 GCA_052144215.1 Rhodomicrobium sp. | reverse complement strand
TGCTGGGAGAGGGTTGGGGTGAGGGGTTCTAAATGCCCCCCATCACCCACATCATAGGCGCGGGGCTCGCCGGCTTGTCCGCCGCCGTCCGGCTCGCGGAGCGCGGGCGCAAAGTTGCCCTCTACGAGGCGGCTGGCCAGGCTGGCGGGCGCTGCCGCTCCTATTACGATGCGGGTTTCGGCGCCGTTATCGACAACGGCAACCATCTTCTCTTGTCCGGCAACGATGCCGCGATGCGCTATCTCAACCTGATCGGCGGCGCCGGCAAGCTGCAAGGCCCGGACGCAGCAGAATTCGCCTTTGCCGATCTTGGCACCGGCGATCGCTGGAGGCTTAGCATCGGCAGCGGCCTCTGGCCAAGCTGGCTGTTCGACCCCGCGCGCCGTGTGCCGGGCACGAAGCCTTCCGATTACCTCTCTGCGGTCAGGTTGATGTGGGCCGGCCGGCATAAGACGGTGACGGATGTTATCCGGGGCGAGGGCGCTCTCTACCGGAGGCTTTGGCAGCCCTTGTTCTTGGCCGCGCTCAATACAGACCCGGCTGAGGGCTCGGCGCGGCTTGCGGGCGCCATCATGCGAAACACGCTGGCCAAGGGCGGAAAAGCTTGCAGGCCTCTGGTGGCGGAGGGGCTTTCGGCGGCGTTCATCGATCCAGCGCTGGCCTATATCGAGGCGCGAGGCGGCACCGCCGCATTCGGCCGCCGGATTCGCGGAATCGCGTTCGATGCCAGCCGCGCCCAAGCGCTCGATTTCGGCGATTGCCAGATTGCCGTGGGGCAAGAGGATGCAGTCATCCTCGCCGTACCGCCTTGGGTAGCCGGATCGCTCGTTCCCGGTCTCGATGCGCCCGATGAATTTAGGGCCATTCTTAATGCGCATTTCCGCGTGGCGGTTCCGCCATCCGTCCCGAAGATCCTCGGTGTGATCGGCGGAACTGCCGAATGGATCTTTGCATTTCCCGGCAGATTGTCTATTACAATCAGCGGGGCCGACCGCTTAACCGGCCGGCCCCGCGAGGAACTCGCCGCCCTATTGTGGCGCGAAGTTTCGGCCTTGACGGGGCTTCCGGCGGACCTGCCGCCTTGGCAGATCGTAAATGAGAAGCGGGCTACATTCGCCGCAAGCCCCCGGCAAGATGCAAAGCGCCCTGGGGCTGAAACCGTGTGGCGCAACTTTTTTCTCGCGGGCGATTGGACGCAAACCGGCCTGCCCGCCACCATAGAAGGGGCAATCCGTTCAGGGGAACGGGCTGCCAAGCTGTCGATGAGAGGGCAGAAGGCATGACGGCGGCAAGCGAAAATGTTCAGCGCGAGGAACTTCGAGACGCGGCGGATCATCTCGAAAGCGAAGAAGCCGGCGGCTGGAGCGAGCCTGCCGCCCAGCAGCTCGAAGGCCGCATTCAGGCCGCGGCAGCCGCGCTTCTAAGGCGCCAGCGCGAGGACGGGCATTGGAGCTTCGAGTTCGAGGCCGATGCGACCATTCCGGCGGAATATATCCTATTAACGCATTATCTCGGCGAGGAGCCGGATCTTATCCGCGAAGCCAAGATCGGAAACTATCTGCGGCGCATTCAGGGAAAGCACGGCGGCTGGCCGCTCTTTCATGAGGGCGATTTCGACATGAGCGCCAGCGTGAAGGCCTACTTCGCGCTGAAGATGATCGGCGACGATATCGACGCGCCTCACATGGCGAAGGCGCGCGATGCGATCCTGGAGCGGGGCGGCGCCGAGATGTGCAACGTTTTCACGCGCATTCTGCTCGCGCTCTACGGCGTTATCGGCTGGCGCGCGGTGCCGGTCATGCCTGTGGAGATCATGCTCCTGCCGAAATGGTTCCCCTTCCACATGACGAAGGTGTCCTATTGGGCGCGCACGGTCATGGTTCCGCTTTTCGTGCTGGGTGCGTTGAAGCCGCGCGCGCGCAATAAGCGCGGGGTGGGCGTTGGCGAGCTATTTCTGACAAAGCCAAAAAAGGTCGGCATGCGCGCCCGCGCCGAGCATCAAAAGCGGTCGTGGTTTTTGACCTTCGCGGCTATCGATAAAGTCTTGAGGGCGACCGAGCCGCTGTTCCCTTCGGGCAGCCGCCGCCGCGCAATCGCCAAAGCCGCCGGTTTCGTGCGGGAGCGGCTCAACGGCGAGGATGGGCTTGGCGCAATTTTCCCGGCGATGGCGAACAGCGTCATGATGTTTGACGCGCTCGGCATCCCCGATGACGATCCGGACCGCGCTATTGCCCGTTACTCCATCGACAAGCTGCTTTTCGAGACCGGAGACGAAATATTCTGCCAGCCTTGCGTGTCGCCGGTTTGGGACACTGGGCTGGCCGCTCATAGCCTGATGGAAGCGGGCGGCGAGGCGGAACGCAGCGCGGCGCTGAGGGGGCTAGATTGGCTCAAGCCGAGGCAGGTGCTAAACGTCAAAGGCGACTGGGCCGAGCAGCGCCCCGATGTCCGGCCGGGCGGCTGGGCCTTCCAGTATGCAAATCCGTATTATCCCGATCTTGACGATACGGCCGTTGTGGTCATGGCGCTGGACCGGGCTGCCAGCGGGAAGGGCGGCGGGAAATATTCCGAGGCCATAGCGCGCGGCCGCGAATGGATCGCAGGCTTGCAATGCAAGAACGGCGGCTGGGCCTCGTTCGATCCGGACAACACGTGCCTTTATTTGAATAACATTCCGTTTTCGGACCATGGCGCGCTTCTCGATCCGCCGACCGCCGATGTGAGCGCGCGCTGCGTTTCGATGCTGGCGCAGCTTGGCGAGACCGTCGAAACGAGCCCCGTCCTCAAGCGCGGTGTCGATTATCTGCTGCGCGAGCAGGAAAAGGACGGAAGCTGGTACGGCCGCTGGGGCATGAACTACATCTATGGCACCTGGTCGGTGCTCTGCGCGCTCAATGCGGCGGGCATGAGCGCCTCGTCGCCAAGCGTCCGCAATGCCGTGCAATGGCTCGTCTCGATCCAAAACGAGGATGGAGGCTGGGGCGAAGACGGTTCGAGCTACAAGCTCAATTATAACGGCTACGAAAAGTCGCCGAGCATACCCTCGCAGACCTCATGGGCGCTGCTCGGCTTGATGGCTGCCGGAGAGGTGGATCACCCCGCCGTCAAGAAAGGCATCGCATGGCTGATGGCCGCGCAGGACGAGGCCGGCACTTGGCGGGAGGAACGCCATAACGCGCCCGGTTTCCCTCGCGTCTTTTATCTCATCTATCACGGCTACGCAAAATACTTCCCGCTCTGGGCGCTCGCGCGCTACCGGAATTTGCAGGAAGGTAATTGTGCTCCGGTTCTTTATGGTATGTAACAGCAAAAGGCACTAACGCTGACCCATGTAGTGTCATTTCCAATGTCATGGCCGGGCTTGACCCGGCCATCCAGGCTGTCTTTGAAATGGCTCGCTTTTTTCCTGGATGGCCGCATCAAGTGCGGCCATGACAGCTGTGTGCTTCTGCGAGCGTTCGATTTTTTCGCACGCTCCTTCGCGGAGCCGGTGCTGCGGACCGGTCAAGGCAGAACGGGCTCGAAATGAAGGCAGCCGTAAACCAAAAGCCCGTGCTTGTGGCTGCGGGAATGGATTTCGAGGCGCGGGTTGCGCAAGGTCCCGGCGTGACGGTGGTTTACGGCCAGAACCGCCGCAAATATCGCGAGGATCTGCACGGCCATGCCCGGGAGGGTGTGCGCGGTCTGATCAGCTTTGGCGTTGCCGGCGCGCTCTCGCCCAGCTTGAGGCCTGGCGACATTATTGTCGCAAATGCGGTCATAACGGCAAGCGGCGCTTTCCCAACCTGTGCAGAATGGTCGAAATCTCTGCTGAAATCTCTTCCACAGGCTCTCCATTTGCCGGTTTTCGGATCGGAGGCAGCGGTCATGACCGTTCCTGAGAAGACGGCGCTTTGGAAGTCAACCGGAGCGGCGGCGGTGGATATGGAGTCCGGTGCGGTGGCTGAAATTGCAGCCGAGTACGGCCTGCCTTACACCGTTTTGAGGGTTGTTCTCGATCCCGCTCACCGGGCCATACCGCTGAGCGCGATGGCGGGCGCGCGGGAGGATGGCACGACCGGCGCAATAGCCGTTCTGAAATCGCTCATGCGAAGGCCGCAGGATTTGCCGGGTTTGATGCGCCTTGCAGGCGAGTCCCGCAAGGCGAACCGGGCACTACTCCGCAGCCGTCAGGCGCTGGGGCCGCTCTTCGGCTTTGTCAGCCTTGAGACGGGCGAGCTCGCGCTCGACGTGGAGTGAATGGACATAAGCGGCGGGCCGCTGCTTATCGAGAGCGATCTCGGGCGCCATCGGCCCTTCCGTGCGAATGCCACGCACAGCCAGAGCTAGCAATTTGAACGGGTTCGAGATCGCGGCATCGGCGGCCGTGGGCTCGTAACCGCAATGCGCCATGCAGTTCGCGCACTTCTCGTAGCGGCCTGTGCCATAGCTGTCCCAGTTGGTCGACTCCATCAGCTCCTTAAAGGAGCTCGCATAGCCTTCGCCGAACAGGTAGCAGGGTTTCTGCCAGCCGAAGATATTGCGAGTGGGCATGCCCCAAGGCGTGCACTGAAACTCTTGATTTCCAGCCAGGAAATCGAGGAACAGGGGCGAATGGGCCAGTGTCCAGTGTTTGCCCTTACCGAGCGCGAAGACGTTGCGGAAAAGCTCCTTTGTCTTTCGCCTATTGAGGAAGTGCTGCTGATCGGGCGCGCGCTCATAGGCATAGCCCGGAGAGATGGACACGCCCACGCCCAGGTCCCGGCAGAAGTCGAGGAAGCGCGCAATATCTTCCGCCTTGTAGCCGTCGAAGACCGTTGCGTTGACGTTGACCGCGAAACCTTTGGCCTTTGTGGCGAGAATGGCTGTCAGCGCTTTGTCGAAGACACCGTCTTGGCAGACCGACTGATCGTGATGCTCTTTCAAGCCGTCGAGATGGACCGAGAAAAACAGGTAAGGCGACGGCTCGAAAAGATGCAGCTTCTTCTCAAGCAGAAGCGCGTTCGTGCAGAGCGAGACGAAGCGCTTTTGCGCAACGAGGCCCTTGACGATCTCTCCGATCTCCCGGTGGATCAGCGGCTCGCCGCCGGGGATTGCAACCATGGGTGCGCCGCATTCCTCGGCGGCGTCCAAGCATTCCTGCACCGAAAGCCTGCGATTAAGAATTGGATCGGGATAATCGATTTTCCCGCAACCTGCGCACGACAAATTGCACCGGAACAATGGCTCCAGCATGAGAACCAAGGGGTAGCGTTTGCGGCCCATAAGCTTCTGCTTGAGAAGATAGGCACCGATCCGTCTTTCTTGGAAAAACGGCAAGACCATAGCACGGCTCCAGTTCGAGAAACGCGCGGCGCGCGTTGAAAGCGGCATTAAGCAGCTGTTCCGAGGGACTTAAACGCGAATTCGTCAAAGTCAAACGGACTGCAGCTCCGCGGGCAGGCGGAATTCGACGTTTTCTTGCACTCCTGGTAAATTTGTCACTTCGACCGGGCCCAGAGCCCGCAAACTCTCGATGACTTCTTGCACCATGGCTTCCGGCGCCGAAGCGCCTGCTGTCAGGCCGATAATCTTCGCGCCCTTCACCCAATCGGCGTTAAGCTCGCTGCCATCGGCGAGAAGATAACTTGGAACGCCGGCCTCCGCTCCGATCTCGCGAAGGCGGTTCGAATTCGAGCTGTTCTTCGCGCCGACCACGAGGATGACATCGGCGATCTTGGTCAGCTCGCGCACGGCCGTCTGGCGGTTTTGCGTGGCATAGCAAATGTCGTTCGTCTCGGGGCCCACCACATCCTTGAAGCGCCGTTTGATCGCTTCGATGATCCCGCGCGTATCGTCGATACTGAGCGTGGTCTGCGTTACGTAGGCGACGGGTGTATCCCCGGCTAGAGGAAGCGACCTCACATCGTCCTCGGTCTGAACGAGATGAACGGGTCCAGGTATCTGCCCCATTGTCCCTTCGACCTCGGGGTGGCCCGCGTG
The DNA here is from genome assembly GCA_052144215.1 of Rhodomicrobium sp. Taxonomy (GTDB): domain Bacteria; phylum Pseudomonadota; class Alphaproteobacteria; order Rhizobiales; family Rhodomicrobiaceae; genus Rhodomicrobium. The sequence goes on along the minus strand of JBKQQS010000012.1, from coordinate 10,767 downwards.
ACCGACGAGGATTATAGTGCGGCCTTGCCGTAGGTATTTCTTACCTTGAAGATGAACCTTGGTCACGAGCGGGCAGGTCGCGTCGATCACGGGGAGATTTCGCGACTGCGCTGCGCCTTCAACGGATTTCGAAACGCCATGTGCGCTGAAGATCGTTGTCGCCCCCGGAGGGATTTCATCGATCTCGTCGACGAAGCGCGCGCCTTTCGCCTTCAAATTTTCGACGACATGCTTATTGTGCACGATCTCGTGCCTGACGAAGATGGGCGCGTCGTACTTCTCTATCGCGCGTTCCACAATGGAAATCGCGCGAACGACGCCTGCGCAAAAACCGCGAGGCTGCGCTAGCACGACCTTCAAAACGCCGGTCTCACAAGCGAATTTTTGCATCATAGCACCCCGTGCCAAAGACGTGGCTCTATTTCCACGCGGCTTAACTTTGCAACAAACGGCCCCTCACACCGTTCCGGGCATCGTCCAACATTCTTGAACTGACATGGCATTTCAGAGCGGGACTGTCCAGCAATCAAGATTGGTGCGGCCAACTGCGGGTGGAGACTTCACAAAGCTGTGTTCGTGCAGTACCAGCGCCCCAAATCCGTTAGCATAGGCTGCGCCAAAATAGGATGCAAATTGAGCACAGAGTTGTAAAAATGGCGCCGGCATGGTTCCCGGCAGCGCCGGACACAATATCAAATCTGTAAACGCTTTGGAGGCTCTGCCTGTGACTGCGCTCGATTTTCAGCTTCCCTACAATTCTTCCCGCTCGCCCGTCATGGGACGCAATGCCGTTGCGGCATCTCAGCCGCTTGCCGCGCAGGCCGGTCTGCGGATGCTGCTCAAAGGAGGCAACGCGATCGACGCCGCCGTTGCAACCGCGATGGCCTTAACAGTGGTCGAGCCAACCGGCTGCGGATTGGGAAGCGATGCCTTCGCAATTCTCTGGGATGGCGAAAAGCTGCATGGGCTGAACTCCTCGGGGCGCTCGCCCGCAGCATGGACCCGGGAGCGTTTCCGGGGGCGCTCATCGATGCCGGAGCGCGGCTGGGACGCGGTCACGGTGCCCGGAGCGGTTGCCGCCTGGGCGGAACTCGCCCGGCGCTTCGGAAATTTGCCGCTTCCTGTGCTCGCCGGGCCCGCCATCGATTATGCGCGCCACGGCTATCCAGTCAGCCCGAAAATCGCGGCCCTTTGGCAAATGGATAGCGCTTTGCTGGCGGGGCAGCCCGGATTTGCCGAGCATTTTATGCCCGGGGGGCGGGCGCCAAGAGCGGGAGAAATTTTCAAATGCCCCCCCATAGCGGACAGCCTTGAGCTTATCGCCGCCACCGGAGGCGAAGCCTTCTATCGCGGGCCGATCGCTGAAAAAATTGCCGCTTTTGCAAAAGCGCATGGGGCGGATTTCGATGCGGCCGACCTCGCCGGGCACAGCCCAAGCTGGGTTGAGCTGCTCGCCGTTCCGTTCGAAGGCTATCAACTCCATGAACTGCCGCCGAACGGACAAGGGATTGCCGCGCTCATGGCGCTCGGAATGATCGAAGCCCTGGGCGATAAGGGCAGCGGCCCAGACGATCCCGAAACGCTGCACATCGCAATCGAGGCCATGAAGCTGGCTTTCGCGGATGTCTCGCACTATATCGCCGATCCGGCGTCGATGCGCGTTCCGGCGCAGGCTCTTCTCGATCCCGCCTACCTTGCTGCCCGGGCGAAACTTATCGACCGCAATGCTGCAGGCGCTCCAACCTACGGTGCGCCAAAGCCGGGGGGGACCGTTTATATCGCAGCGGCAGATTCGTCGGGGCGCATGATTTCATATATTCAATCGAATTATATGGGCTTTGGCTCCGGCGTGGTTGCGCCCGGCGGTATTAGCCTTCAAAACCGGGGCGCGGGCTTCGTGCTGGAACCTGGGCACGCGAACGAAGTTGGGCCGCGAAAGCGTCCGTTTCATACCATCATTCCGGGTTTCGCGACGGAGGCCTCTGGCGCACCGCTCATGGCGTTCGGGGTGATGGGAGGCTTCATGCAAGCGCAAGGGCACGTGCAAATGGCGCTGCGCGTGCTGCGTTACCGGCAAAATCCGCAGGCCGCAGCCGATGCGCCGCGGTGGCGGGTGCTGTCTGGACGCAGCATCGCCGTGGAGCCCGCGCTTGGCATGGCGGCTGTCGAAGGGCTGCGTGCCCGCGGCCACGAGGTTTCGATCAACCATCCGGATTTGGACTTTGCCTTTGGTGGCGCGCAGCTCGTCCTTCGCACCGGAGGCGGCTATATCGCGGGCTCCGATCCCAGAAAGGATGGGCAAGCCGTTGCATTTTGAACGATACCAAACCTTGCTGATTTTGACCGGAAGTCCCCCCTCGCCCCAGCCCTTTCCCCGGAGGGGAGAGGGAGTCTTCGGCGGTTGCTGAAGCGTTCCTTCTCCCCGCAAGCTCGCCTTGGCGAGCATGCATCTCAAATTTATCGCGTTTGCAAGCAAACGCGATTGGGAGAAGGATAGGATGAGGGGGGCTTAAGTCAAAATCGGTGAAGGTTGGCATAAGCCGGGCAGAGCGCGGGCATAAAAAAAGGCCGGATACCCGGCCTTTTTAGCTCAGCTTTGGAAAAGCGGCTTAAGACATTGCACCGAAGTGGTTCCAAGTGACCGTAACCTTCGCACCGACCTTTGCGCGGTGATAGAGGTCGACCACATCGCCGTTATACATGCGGATGCAGCCGTGAGAAACTTGCTGGCCGATCAGCTGAGGCGCGTCGGTGCCATGGATGCGGTACATCGACTCGCCCAAATAAAGAGCGCGGACACCGAGCGGATTGCGCGGATCGCCGCCGGCAACGTATGCGGGAAGCTTCGGATTCTCGCGGCGCATGTCGCTCGTTGGCGTCCAGACTGGGTTTTCGCGCTTCTGGCTGACGTAGCTTACGCCGGACCATTTCGCTTCGGCCTTCGGGATCGCAATGGCGTAGCTGATTGCGGTCGTCTTGGACTCGATGAAATACAGCCGGCGGTCGCCGAAGCTCACGATAATCTCGCCGGGTGTATAAGCCCCGCCCTTAATCTTCACAATCTGCCGCGGACCTCCGCCCATTGGGCCGAAGAGGTCGTTGAAGAAGCCGTCGAGAAAGCCTGCATTGGCATTCGATGCGGCAATTGTCAGCAAAAAGCTGGCAATCGCGAACTGTTTGATGAGCCGTGACATTAATCCCTCCAATGTCTCACCGGTATCTAATTCACCTCAGCGCAGGCGTCTTCGCCTTGACGATGAACGCTGTGTTCGCGAAGCCAGCTACCCAGCCGCGACTGCGGTTGCTAACGCGCTTTTAGGTTCCTGGAGAACATAGCGGACCCTATTCCCCGCGTCAGCCCCTGAAACGTCCGGCTCTGACCGCTTTTTGTTGTGTATGTTGCTAGGATGACACGGCTTTGTCACTGCCTGGTTAATAAGCAGGCGTGAGTATACGGCAAGAACAACCGGGTTCAACCTCAAGTTATTTCTTGCGAAATTTGTCGAGACTGACAACGTCGGCAGTACGGCGCTCCTCGCGAGGACCATCCTCGTTTTCCGGATGGGGGGAAACGCTGGGTTCCCGGCCGTCCTCTTCCGGGTCCTGGCCGGTGGCAGGGACACCCGCTAAATCGGCTTTCGGTGCTGGTAGAAGCGCCAAATCGGACGGGATGCCGGCCTTGCCGGCTTCATCGCCCTCCGGCGGGCGCAAGGCCAGCGCAAAGTGAACGGTTGGATCTTGGAAGATGCGGACTGCGCTAAAGGGGATTATCAGCCGCTCTGGAATGTTGTTGAACGAAAGCCGGACCTCGAACCGGTCCTCGGTGACCGCCAGATCCCAGAATTGATGCTGGAGCACGATTGTCATCTCGTGCGGATATTGGTCTTTCAAACGCTTCGACAGCCCGACGCCCGGCGCGCGCGTATCGAAGGTGATGAAAAAGTGATGATCGCCGGGAATTCCGCGTTTCAAAACGCGTTGTAAGACCGCGCGCACCACCCCGCGCAGCGCGTCCAAGACGAGAGCCTCGTACCGGATCAGATCTTCAGGCATTCCTGCTTCTACGCCAAAGGCTCAATATCGCCCAAATTAAAAGTGGCGGCCTTCTGTTGCCCGGCGCCGCCAACCGCGCCTAACAGCAGCTACGCCGTTAGGACTTGGATCGGAACGGTTACGCCGCTAGCGCGACGGAACGAGTCCCAGCATAGTTGTCGTTTGCAACTATTAGAGTGGCCCGATACGGCGGTACCATGCCGAGCGAAAGAGTACCCTTTACACCCTCGTCGATCCTATTTCGCCCCCATCAGAAGCCGCCGGTTGCCCGGTATCTCTGGTCTCTCAACCGGATAGCTGGCTGAACCGGTAGCTTGTGGTGGAGGCGCCGGGTACCGCCCCCGGGTCCGAAAGGTTTATTACGATATCCATTTATCGCCATAGCTGGGCGAACCAGCACTTCCTAATATAGCCTCTCCGCACCCTGTTGGAAAGATGACAGAGACAGAATTGGATGAGCCGCAGCAAGATAGCAACGCCGGGCGGGGCGGATGCCGCGGCAAGCAAGAAAGGCCGCTAGTGGCGGCTAGCGGCCCTACGCGTGGAGCGGGGTTCGCTCGCCACAAGAGAACGGTTGAGCGGTAGAAATATTTCAACCGGGCATTGAAAATAAAGCGCCGAGCGATCGCCTTCCCCCTTACCGGGGAGACTGGCGATGCGTTTGCTAAAGTCTGTCCTGGTCATCGGCATCGCCGGAAGTCCCCCCTCATCCTGTCCTTCTCCCCGCAAGCTCGCCTTGGCGAGCATGCATCTCAAATTTATCGCGTTTGCTTGCAAACGCGATTGAGAGAAGGGACGCCCGGAATGTCCTCGTCCCTTGGGGAAAGGGCCGCAGCAGGGAGAGGGCTGGGGCGATCATGCAAGGGGGGCTTGCCGTTTCCCCTTATATAGGACAAACCCTAATCGCCGTGCGAGCGGTCGGGTATTTGCTGACGCGCGTCCGCCTCTATGCGGCCTTCTGTATCGTGGCGCCTCGGTAGTGTGCGCTGGGGCCGGCGGCCTCCAAGCCAGCCGGCAAAGATCTCGCCGCCGCCTTCGCGCCAGCGCCGGTCCGCATCCTCCCGTGCTGCCGCGCTGCCGACGGTTTCGATCAAAAGGCCGGCCCATTTGCCCGGACGGAAGCGGTAAATCCGGAACGCGTCCGCTTGGGCGTACATGCTGCCCTGCTTATCGAGCTTGGCGCGCACCGTATCCTCGCTGATCCCATTAAGGCTGCCGGCCGTCCACCGGCTTTTCCGCTCATCGCCGAGCAATCGCACGAGATTTTCGCCCTCTAGGATCGCGAAAACCGCAGCAAGGTAGCGCGAACGCTCAAGTGCCCGGGAGGACTCGAAACTTGGCGCGTTGACCCGGGCTTGGGCCCATTGATCGTAATTCTCCTCGCGGAAGTCCAAGGGAACGGCGGCGTAGTAATCGCCCTTGTAATCGAAAACTACGTCTTGCAGGGGTGCGATCAGCTCGCCCGGCGCCGGCCTTTGGCCGCGCGCCATGTTAAACTGATCTTGGAAAACCGTGTAGAAGGTTTCGAGAACCCCCTGCATCGGTCCGCGCTCCCTTGCGCGAGACAGGTCTTGGCCAAGGTTGAAGAAGGGGCCGAACGGGCGGTTGACCGAAACAAGCAGAATGCAAACGTCGACGAAAATCGCGATCATGAGCGGAATATAGTCGCGGTCGCTGAGGCCGGCCTTATCCTGGGTGAATGTGCTCTCGAGGCTTGCGGAGCGCTCGGCGCCGCCTTGCTCTTTTCTGATCTGCTCGGGTGACGGCGGCACTTTGCCATGCACAACGAGCCCGATCGCTGTATTCGAGAGACGCCGGAACGCTTCGATAACGGCCTCCGAACCCTCAACCGAGCGCAGCTCCGGTTTTTGCAGCTCGGGCAAATTGTCGATCGAGCGCACCACGCCATCGAGCGCGATCTGCAACTGGCCGTCGGGGCAAATAAACGTTCCGCCGCGGTCGTCGGTGAAGCTCGTTTGCTTGGCGCGCGCCGCAAATTCGTCGCGGATCTGCCGGATCTGCGGATCGGCGCGCAGAGTGTTGAAGCGCGTGACGACCAAGCCGAGCTTGCGGTCGAGACCCTCGATAAACGCGGTTCTCGTGCCCGTCGCGGGGTCGATGGTCGAGGGGTCCTTCTTCAGGACGCGCTCCAAATCGGCATTGAGTTCGGCGATATCGGCCTTCACGGCACCGATCCGGCCTCCGATCAGATCGTTGGCGAATTGAAAGCGCTGCGCATCGGTTTCGCGAAGCCGCCGTCTCGGCCCTTCGCCGGCGCGGCTATTCGGGCAGGTCCCTCCACTCGCGCGTTCGGTCGCCGCCTTTTGCGATGAGATGGTGCTGAGCGTTGTGAACGTGCTTTGCAGGAGCTCAAGCCGGCTCTGCCCGGTTTGCAGCGCGCGTTCGACCTCATAAACGGACGCTCCGGCCGCTTGCGTCGTCTGCGCTCCGGCTTCGAGAAAGCGCCAATAGAAACCGAAGGCGAAGGCCACCGAAATCATTACGAGAACGATATAGCCAACGATATAGAGCGGATAGAGCATGATCCGCAGCTGGCCGGAGAACAGGGCGTCCAGAATATAGATGATCATGCCTTGGAGCATGAGCACGGCAAACCCGATTGCGATCTTGGCGGCCACGCCGATGTCGCCGGAGCTTGCGGCGATCAGCTGGAGCATGCCGGAGTAAGTGGAGATCCAGGCAAGCGCGCTCAGGCCCAGGAGAAGAAGGACCATTAAAAATGAATAAGACGAGCTGCCGCGCCTAACAGGAACCATCTAATAACTCCAACTTCAATCGCGCCTCCGGTGCTAGGCGCACCTGTTCAATATCCCTACAAGTTTTGCCGTGACATTCCTTCTCTGCAGAGGGGCGCGCGCGCCGATTCTTTGCGTAATGTGGCCGAAAGGACATCGCGAGGAGGGTTACCTGTGAACGGATGTGGGAGCGGCGCGGCCGATCTGCCACTAATATTAATATTTATTAAGATTGTATAGCGAGGCAGAATAGGACGACTACGTCTTTTCCTCCGTGGTAGCGAACTCGACGGACAAGCCGGCCATCGCGCGCTCGATCTCTTGCAGCGTGAGATCGGAACGGCACGGCCGCGCGCCTGGATCGACGGCCTTCAATTTGCGGACAATGGCGCGGGCCTGAACGGCGGGGATAAAAGGACCGTCGCCAGCATGTGCGATCGCTTGCCAGCGCCGCCTTATCGCCTTGCCATCCTTGAGGCCCGTTACGCCGGCGGCCATCGCTCGGTGCATGAAGAAAATACTTGCGTGCGCGGCTGTGGCTGTGGGGCTTCTGCCTTTCGGCGTGCAGGCCGGAGAACGGGTGCCCGATGCAGGGCTCGGTGCTCTGGCGGGCGGTGCTGCGTTCGGCTGGCCCGGCGCCGTAGCCGGCGGGGCGATCGGTTACACAAAGGGCCCCGGCATATCGCGGGCGTTGGGCCTGAGCGGCCGCCGCTGACATCGCCACAGGCGAAGCCGCCGCTGAACGCTGCCCATTGCGCCGGAAAGGGGCGATGTCACCGCATCTCGCTTGCCGGCAGGAGCGCCGTTGCCCCGGCGAGTTGCTCAGGTGTGTTTGCGTTAAGAAAGGGGTCGGCAAGCTTGCCGCCAAGGCGGGCTTGCGAAAACTCAGCGATCACATGCGGATGGCTGTCCGTCCAGTGCGAGACCTTGCGCGTGCCCGATGCCAGCGCATCGGTCAAATCGCCGGCAAGAGCGGTGGGCCAAAGCCCGAAAACCGGATGCACCTGCCCGGCCGACATGGCAAGAACGATAATTGGATAGGCGCTACCCGCCGCAGCCAAAAATCTGGCGGTCAAATCCAAGGGAAAGAACGGCGTGTCGCATGCGGCCGTCACGATGAACCGCGCGCCGGGCGCGGCTTGCGCAGCCCAGCGCATCCCGGCGAGCACACCGGCGAGCGGGCCGGCAAAATCGTCCCGCCCATCCGCGATCACCGGTAGCCCAAAGGCAGCATAGCGCGACGCTTCGCCATTGGCATTGATAGCAAGCGGCGATGCCTGCGCCGAAAGGCGCTCGATTGCGTGAAGGATCAGCGGTTTGCCGCCCAGCTCGCGTAAGCCTTTGTCGCCGCCGCCCATGCGCCGGGATAGTCCGCCCGCCAGCACAATCCCCGGAAGCGGCTCAATTCCGCCAGTCATCGCCCCGGCTTCCTGCTCTCTGGCTTGCATCGTTCCTCATCCCGGCGGCGCTCGCGTTGCGAAGCAAGCGGTTCGGTCACACTCTCCGCATTAAGCGGATGTTTTTGCCGCAGCCCGCTTTTGCAATGGCGCCTTAGCGCTTAGATAATGCCAGCCCGAATTCTTGACTTGGCCTCTCAACCTTTGCAACTGGCAGATATATGGCTAATCCCCTGACAAAAGAAAGCGTTCTCAACGCACTTAAGACCGTCACCGTGCCCGGCGGTCCCGATCTTGTTTCCTCGGGACTTCTCTCGGAAATCGTCATCAACAAGGACAAGGTCTATTTCGCGCTCAACGTTCCGCAAGCCGATGCGCGGGCCTATGAGCCCTTGCGCAAAGCTGCCGAGGCAACGGTCAAGTCCATTCCGGGCGTGGCCGGCGCCATCGTTACGCTGACTTCCGACGCAAAGGAAGCAGGCAGTCCCGCGCCCTCGCAAAAGCAAGGCGCGGCGCAGAGCGGCATCGGCCGGGTTAAGTATATTATCGCGGTCGCTTCTGGAAAGGGCGGCGTCGGCAAATCGACCACGGCTGTGAATTTGGCGCTCGGCTTCCAGCAGAACGGGCTCCGCGTCGGCATTCTCGACGCCGATATCTATGGCCCATCCATGCCGAGGCTGCTTGCGATCAAGGACCGGCCGGAGCTGGCCGGCGAGCTGCTCAAGCCCGTCAGCAAATATGGCCTGGAAGTCATGTCGATGGGTTTTCTCGTCGACGAAGACACGCCGATGATTTGGCGCGGGCCCATGGTCATTTCGGCGATTACGCAAATGCTCAAAGATGTCGCCTGGGGCGAGCTCGATGTGATGGTCGTCGATATGCCGCCCGGCACCGGCGACGCGCAGCTGACCATGGCGCAACAGGTGCCGCTGGCGGGCGCGGTGATCGTCTCGACGCCGCAGGATCTGTCGCTGATCGACGCGCGCCGCGGCCTCAATATGTTCAAGCGCGTGGATGTGCCGGTGCTCGGCATCATCGAGAATATGAGCTATTTCATCTGTCCCAAATGCGGCGAGCGCTCGGATATTTTCAGCCATGGCGGCGCCAAGGCGGAGGCCGAACGGCTCGGCGTGCCGTTCCTCGGCGAGCTGCCGCTGCATATGTCGATCCGCGAAACCTCCGATTCCGGCCGCCCGATCGTCGTGACCGAGCCGGACTCGCCGCATGCCGGCCTTTATAAGTCCATGGCCGCCGCGCTCTGGCGCCAGCTCAAAGGCGAGAAGTCGCTCCCGCCCGCGCCGAAGATCGTGATCGAGTAATCAGCCGCGCGCACTCTTGCGGGGGCGGCCGCCCTTGGCGCCGTTGCGCTGTGCAGCGGCCGCCTTGGCGGGCGACGTCGCTTGCCCCGCACGCTTGGCCATATAAGCCTTGGTGCCGAAGATGCCCGCGAGCAAGCCGGGGACGGCAAAATCGGCGTCGAGGTCTTCCCAATGCAAGCTGTAGCCTGCCCCCAGGATCTCGACTTGGGCAAGCTGCGCGGGCGAAGCTTCCTCCAATCCTTGCGCAAGCGCTGGCGGGAACGCGAAAGTGCAACCGTTGGTCAGCTCGACAACGATGCGGCCGGCCTCCCGGTCGTAGCGGGCAGCGGCGGCGCGCGGCTCAAGGCTGCGCGCGATTCTCCCGCGTTCGGCGGCGGCGTCGATTTGGGCGTCTGTCAACTCAGCCATGGATTTCTCTCCATCGGGCCAGCAATTCGGCCTGCCGTTCGATAACGATCTGCACCGCGCGGCGGACCTCGCTGCGCTTCATGCCGTCTACCCACACCAGCTCCGGCTTCCCGTCCTTGCCAAGCAGATTGATCTTTGCGTGTCCGTCGCCGAACACATGAACATGGGCCGGTTCGTGATCGTCCAGAAAAATGACGGCCCTCAGCCCTTGGGCACGGTAAACGGTGACCATCGAATTATGTAACCTATCGCGATGGGTTTTTCAATTGTCACTACTTGATCTTAAACTGGTTGCGCAGCGCAAGCAGGAACAGGAACAACAGCGCCGCGCTCACGGCCGTCTGCCCGATGCCCCAGAGCACCACCGCGTCGGGCACCACCGGCGCCTTCAAATTGGCGTCGAAGCCGTAAAGGCAGGCGTAGATTTGCGTGCTCTTCGTGGAGTCGAATGCGCCGAACACCGAGCTTTGCCTGACCGCAAGCAGTGCGGCGGCGGCAACGGGATCGCCAGCGCTGCCGTCTCCGCGCACGCGCATAGCAACCGGCTATGCAAAGCCCTTGGGGCAGACTATGGTAAATCCGCCGTTGCAGAACAGGTCCATGGTTAATTCCGGCATGGTGAACGGCACCGGAGTTTTATTTCTACCCGCCGCAAAAATCGCGATTTTTCGCGTTTTTACCCCAAAAAGTAGATTCCAAAAAGTCCATTAAATATAGATTCTTGCTGGGCTATGCAGTTAACTCCCGTGCCTCTAGATGTTGTGTGTTAGGGTCTTGGCTGGCAGCGGCTCGCTTTGCAGCGCGCCTTCGACCAGCCGGTAAAACAGCTTGCCT
>JBKQQS010000011.1:0-9967 GCA_052144215.1 Rhodomicrobium sp. | reverse complement strand
ACCGAGGGGCGTCAGTTTGGCATTCTTATGCACGTTCATGGGACGCTCCGGCAGGCAGTGGTTTGTGGCAAAATTCACATACCTGCTCAGCTTCCCATGAGCAACCTGCTGAGACGTTACATCTAGCTGGCGCCATTTTTCTGCCCCGGAAACCTCACTTTAGACATTCTTCGGCGTAAACGCTTCGCGCGAACACGAGACAAAAGCCCCCGGCCGCTGATGAAAGCGCTGTCACATCCGGGAGGGGTTCTGGCGGACTATGGGAACGAGCGATTTTTCATTTTGGGGCTTATTCATCCAGGCTCATCCGGTCGTGAAGGCCGTGATGATCGGGCTGGTGCTCGCCTCGGTTTGGTGCTGGTCTATCGTGATCGAGAAGACGCTCGCGTTTGCCAAGGCCCGCAAGGAGACCGAAGAGTTCGAGCGGACATTCTGGTCCGGCCAGTCGCTGGACGAACTCTACAAGGCCATGTCGCAAAAGCAGCCGAGCGCAATGGGCGCCTTGTTCGTCGCCGCCATGCGCGAATGGCGCCGCTCGATCGAGAGCACGGCGAAGCCGCTAGCAGGCGTTCAGATGCGCATCGAGCGCGTCATGGAAGTGACGATCACCCGCGAGATGGAGCGGCTCGAGCGCAGGCTTCTGTTTCTGGCAACGGTTGGGGCGGTCGCCCCCTTCGTCGGATTGTTCGGCACGGTGTGGGGCATCATGACCGCGTTCCAGGGCATTGCCGCGAGTAAGAACACGAGCCTCGCCGTGGTGGCGCCCGGCATCGCCGAAGCGCTTTTCGCCACCGCGCTGGGCCTTTTGGCCGCGATCCCGGCCGTTATTTTCTATAACAATTTCAGTCAGTCGGCCACGCGCCTTTCGCAGCGCTTCGAAGCCTTTGCGGATGAATTTTCCGCCATCGTTTCGCGCCAGCTCGATTCGAAAGCTTAAGGGGGCAGCGCGATGGGAGTATCTCTTCAGGCCGGCGGAGGCGGCCCCAGCGGGGCGAGACGGCGGAAAGGCCGGCGTCACCGGCCCATGGCGGAGATCAACGTCACGCCTTTCGTCGACGTCATGCTGGTCCTTCTCATCATTTTTATGGTTGCGGCGCCGCTTCTGACCGTTGGCGTTCCTGTCGACCTGCCGAAAAGCCAAGGCTCGGAGCTTAAGAGCGAAAGCGAGCCCCTCACGGTCACAGTCGATCCTCAAGGCAAGATATTCATCCAAAACACCGAAATTCCGCTCGGCGATCTTCAGCCAAAATTATCGGCTATCACCGAGGCTCGCAAAGGCCTCGACGAGGCTATATTTGTGCGCGGCGACAAGGCGACCAACTACGGCGAGCTCATGCGAGTGATGGGACGAATCGCGGCGGCCGGCTATAAGCATATTTCGCTGGTGACGGAAATCGAAGAAAAGCGCTGAAAGCATACGGGGACAGAACGTGCGGTACGGCCTTATAGGCTCGATCATACTCCACATCGTGATATTCGGGATCGTGATCTTCAACTTCACGAGCCGCAAGAGCAGCGATGCGCCGCCGCCTGTGCCGGTCCCGGTCGAGATTATGTCGCCGAAGGACTATAGCGAGCGCCAGGCGGGCAAGGCCGACGGCAAGGCGGAGCAACCGGCTCCGCCCGCAGAGGTGAAAGCCGCCGAGGCTGCGGCAAGCGCAAAAAAGGAAGTTGCCGAGCAAAAGCCGGCTCCGAAGCCGGCCGAAAAGGAAGCGCTCGCTCCGCCTCCGCCGCCAGCTCCGCCCGCCCCCGCCCCTGCTCCCAAACCCGTGGAGGTGGCCAAGGCCGAGCCGCCAGCGGAGAAACCTGCCGAAAAGCCTGCGCCGAAGCCGGCTGCGAAAAAGGAGCCCGCACCGAAGCCAGCGGCGAAGCCGAAGCCTGAGACGCCGAAAAAGGCCGACGCCCCCGAACCGAAACGCACCGAGCCCCGCCCGCAATATAAATTCGATCCCAGCCGGATCGAGGCCGATCTGCATAAAAACGAATCGCAGCCCGCGCGGCCGCAAACGGCGCAGTCCACCATGGACACGCCGCAATCGAAGGCCTTTTCAGACCGTCAAACCGCCGTGCTCAATCGCGATCCGAACGCCGGCGCACCGGCCGGCGATTACGATCCCGCCAAGCCCTGGCGCCCCGCCAGCACATTGCAGGATCAGGCCATGGGCGTGGCCGGGGCGACTGGCAGCATGAATGCGGGAACCTGTGCCGACGCGATCCTCGGTAAGATCGAGCAGAACTGGATTTTGCCCATCGGCGCTCTCTCCGCCGAAAACACGATTATCGATTTACATATCGAATTGAGGCGCGACGGAATGCTTGCGAGACCGCCGGCAGTGCTGAACCAGTCAGCATCTCCTGTTTATCAGGCGATGGCCCGTGCCGCTGTAAGCGCCGCGGAAAGCGGCCAGCCTTATAAGATTCCGCCGCAGCAATATGAGCAGTGCCGGGACATCACCATAACCTTCAATCCGCGCGATATGTATGGCGGCTGAAATGAGAGCGCCCCCCATCTCATATGCCCTTTTTCTCTGCGCCGTGTTCGCCGCGGCGGCTTTCCTGCCGCCGCGCCAAGCTAAGGCCGAGGTCAAGCTTGAGGCCCGGCACGGCCAAGTTAGGGCAATTCCCATAGCGATCGCGGAATTTTCCGGAAACGGCCCCGCTAGCGAAATCACCCAGATTATTTCCGCCGACCTCGAGCGCTCCGGCCTGTTTAAGCCCATCGACCCCGCCGCCTTCCTCGAACGCGGAGCCAGCGTCGATGCGACGCCCAGCTTTCAGAATTGGACGGTCATCAACGCGCAGGCCCTCGCCGTTGGACGCGTGACCGATACGGGCGATGGACGGCTGAAAGGCGAATACCGGCTGTGGGACGTGTTCTCCGGGCGGCAGATTTCGGGCGAGCAGTTTTTCATCCCTGCGAATGCATCGCGCCGGCTCGCTCACATTATCGCCGATGCCGTTTATGAGCGGCTGACCGGCGAGAAAGGCTATTTCGATAGCCGGATCGTTTTTGTCGACGAAACAGGTCCCAAGGACCACCGGCTCAAGCGCCTGGCCATCATGGACCAGGACGGCGCGAATTTGCGGCTCCTGACGCAAGGCCGCGAGCTTGTGCTGACGCCGCGCTTCCATCCGCTCGCGCAAGAAATCACCTACACCGCCTACCGCGAGGGCTCGCCGCGCGTGGTGCTTCGCAATATTCTGTCTGGGGAAGAGCAAGTGCTCGGCGATTTTCCGAACATGTCGTTTGCACCGCGCTACTCGCCTCAGGGCGACCGTGTGGTGATGAGTCTCCAGGAGGGCGGCAACTCGAATATCTTCGAGATGGACGTGCGAAGCCGCAAGCTCACCCGTCTCACTCAAAGCGCGGCGATCGACACCGCGCCTTGTTACTCTCCCGATGGGCGGGGCATCGTTTTCGAGTCCGACCGTGAGGGAAGCCAGCAGCTTTATGTCATGAGCTCGGCCGGGGCCGGCCTTCGCCGCATCACCTATGGGGAGGGAAGCTACTCCACCCCGGTTTGGTCGCCGCGCGGCGATCTCATCGCCTTTACGAAGCGCGTGCACGGCGGATTTGCCATCGGTGTCATCCGGCCCGACGGCTCGGGCGAGCGGGTGCTGACCGAGGGCTATCACAATGAAGGCCCGTCCTGGTCGCCTAACGGCCGCGTCATCCTATTTTTCCGCGACAGCCAAGGGGAGAACGGGGGGCCGAAACTTTATAGCATCGATCTGACGGGATATAACGAACGTCAACTCGCAACGCCTTCCTTTGCATCGGACCCATCCTGGTCGCCGCTCTTGAAATAGGAGCCGCGGCGGCGCCCAAGCTGGGGTTGTCCCCGCTTTTCTTGCAGCTTTCGCGTTAATCGAGTATCGAATTTTGTACGATCTAACCGTCTAATAACAAGGGTCATTCGCTGTGACCTATGTCGTGTCATTCCCGCGCAGGAGTGTGTGAAGACACTGGCCATGACCCCGCGTTCCACCCCTCATCCTGTCCTTCTCCCCTTGGGAGAAGGGACGCTGCTGCGACTGCGGCGGCCTTGTCCCCTGTCCCAGGGGGAGAAGGACAGGGTGACGGGAGATGCGCTCGATCATGGCCAGATCTCGCGCCGCGCCGGGCGAAGTTTGCATGGATATCTCACTGCATAGTTGAAATGCATGCAGCCTTTTTGGGTTGCGGTCTTGCCCGCTTCGCATTAAGAGCCACAAAACGGCCCGAGAAATCGGCTTGTTGGTAAGCATTCCGTTACGATTTCCTGGCCATTGTGCACGGAGAAGTTGCGTGCATCAGGAGGAGAACCCGAATGCGCTCTCTGAAGAGCTTTCTAATCCTGGCAGCCGGCATAATGATTTTGCCGCTGGCGGCTTGCGAGAAAAATGCCCCGGCGGCGAATTTCGGTCTTGGCGCGGGCGCCGGAAACTTTCCTCCCGGCAGCGTGCAGGAATTTAATGGCCGGATCGGCGATACCGTTCATTTTGAAACCGATAGTCCGGAACTTACTCCCGAGG
This sequence comes from Rhodomicrobium sp., assembly GCA_052144215.1. Taxonomy (GTDB): domain Bacteria; phylum Pseudomonadota; class Alphaproteobacteria; order Rhizobiales; family Rhodomicrobiaceae; genus Rhodomicrobium. Next base: position 5,452 of record JBKQQS010000011.1, on the reverse strand, counting down.
GGCGCTCGATCGTGAACGCCCAAGCCGTCTGGCTTCGTCAATACGCTAACTATCCTATCGGCATCGAAGGGCATGCCGACGAGCGCGGGACGCGTGAGTACAACATCGCGCTCGGTGCGCGGCGCGCCGAAACCGTCAAGAGCTTCCTCACCTCGCAAGGGATCGATCCGCGGCGCATCCGGACGGTTTCGTACGGCAAGGAACGCCCCGTTGCCGTTTGCGACAACATCACCTGCTGGTCGCAAAACAGGCGGGCCGTGACCGTGATCGGAGGCGGTGGAGCGATGGCTTCCAATTGAGCGATGCGACCGGTCCTCGAGTAAAGCGGTTGACAGCCAGGCGCGGCCATCCGAGAAGATGGGCGTACTCGTTTAAGTGGGACGTACTCATGAGAAGCATCGCTGCAGCTCTGATTTCACTCGCCATCTCAGCCGCCCTTTTCCCCGCCGCCGCGCAGATGCCTGGTTCGCGCGCGCCCTCCGATGGCGGGTCTGCTCAAGCGGCCCGGCTTGAGCGCTTGGAAGAGCAGATCCAGAACCTGCAAGGTGTCGTCGCAGCGGTGGAAACGCTGGCGAAAAACAATGCCGGGGCCGGATCGGGATATTCGGCTGCGGCGGGCGGAGGCGCAAGCTCCGAGCAGATCCGCCAGCTCTCCGAGCAGATCGCCGATCTCACGCAGCGGCTGGAGCGCCTCGAAGCCCAAATGGGCGGCGGCAGTGTGAGGCCTCAGGCTCAGCAGGCCCCGCGGCAGGATATGGGCTATGCAGCCGCGCCCGCCGGCGGTTTTGAAGACAAGCAGCAGCTTCCGCCTTTGGGGGCGCCTCAGGCTCCGGCCGAGCGCTATGCGCCGAGGCCGCAGCAGAGCGCAAGCGCCGGTCTGCCTCCGGCTTCGACGCAGTCATGGGCCTACGGCCAGGAATCAGGCGGCGCGCCTACGCGTTCCAACCAGCAAGCCGCCCCCGTCACAGCTTCGGCCGGCGGTTCGGCGCGCGCGCTTTTCGATCAGGCCTACGGTGCACTCAACCGCCGCGAATATTCGGCCGCCGAGACCTATTTTCAGCAGTTTCTCGATCAATATCCCGCCGACCCGCTGGCCGGGAGCGCTCAATATTGGCTCGGCGAAACTGCGTTCGTGAGCGGGGAGTATAAGAGCGCCGCCGACCGCTTCCTGAAAACATTCACGAACTACCCAACGAACGAGCGTGCACCCGAAGCGCTCCTGAAGCTCGCGATCTCGCTGCGGCGGCTCGGCAACAACACGGACGCTTGCGCCACCTTCGCGGAGCTCGGGCGGCGTTATCCGCAGGCACCTAAGAGCGTGCTGCAGAGAGCCGATGCGGAGAAGAAAAGGGCGAACTGCAGCTAAGCAATGTTGTGCTGCTTCGCCTGCTGATATGCCCAAGCATCAAGGCCGCAGCGTCCTGAAAGCTGCCGGACGGCCGATGACGCGATGGGCCAAAAGGAGAAACCCTAGATCTGTAGATTATAGGCTGTGGTCACTGGCGCGTATTTGGAGGCACTCAAGGCCCTCTTGCCGAGCGGAGCGCAAGATTGCCGGCGCCCACCCAAACGGGACGGCACAGATGCAATATGCGCTGATTTCATCACGCCAACTGCAACGCTATAAAAAGCGCCATAAAATATCCCCTTGCCGTCAGGCGGCGCCGGACGTTGCTTTTTCGTCTAAATAGGCGGTTGGCTCGAGGAGTGTTGGCCCGTTAAAGCGCGACTGCAAGGTCGACAGTACATCGCCGCCGTTATCCTTGGCCGTTAGGGACGCGCCAAGCACATCGAAGACAAAAGCGAGCCCTTCTTCGACCAGCGACGTAAACTCCTCAAAAGCGAATTCCTTGCAGGTCCACGCCAGCATGTCGTTCATCAGACTGAAATGTGCGGGTTCTACGCCAAATTTCGCATGGCTGCGCCCCAATGCAGCGACCTCCGGGATCAGCATCTGCCCGGTCGCCGCGCCTGCCGGCCAGAGCTGGCTCGACCGTGTCGTTTTCACGACACTTTGAATCTTGGCGAAGAAGAGTGGCAGATGTTCCCTCTCGCCCCCCTTGAAATAGCCTGCAAGTGAAGGGTCCACCTCAAACAGCCTTCGATGGCTCAAAGCGAAAATGGCGGGAAGCTTCGGCTCCATCTCCGCAAAAAATTTCCTGAGTGCCGTAAGCCTGTCCTGGATCCTGCAAGGGGCTCCTGCCGGGACATTTGCAGCGTCTTTTGGTTGCAGTACCAAGCAAATCCTCCTTCCGCTGCCAGTCGAACCGGCCGCAGTGTCAGCAGATTCTTGAGCCAACGGCTTAGCCCCAAGCCCAGACGCACCAGACTTTTAAGGCACTGTTTGTATTTCCCCGCACTGATAAAAACGGCCCTATCTCTAAGCCGATCCCTCCGAGCGGGTCAAACACTTTGATAGTCTACCACTTAATCGAAATTGGAAGAAAATGAACAAGAGCAGGGCCGGAATTGAAATTCAGGAAAAATGGTGCAAAGTCTAATTTGCGGGCGCGAGGTTGCAAAAGGCCCATTGCGGCCTGCCCTGCCGGCTGGTGGCCGCCGAGTACTGGAGCCCGTACAAAACCCGGCATCCACACCGGCCCCGCGGCCGGTTTCTAGTGGAGGAAGTGAAGTGAATTGGGACGACGCGGTTAAAGCGCATGCGGCATGGAAGATGAGGCTGCTGGCCTACATCCGCGACCCCAGCAAAAAGCTCGACCCCGCCGTCGTTGGCGTCGACAACCGTTGCCCTCTTGGGATGTGGCTCCATAGCGAGGCCAAGCAGAAGCTGGCCGCCATGCCCGAGTTCGAGACCCTGATCGCCGAGCATGCGCGCTTCCACCGGGCCGTCGGCAGCGCCGTCGAGCAGGTCAACGCCGGCAAAATCGTGCCTGACCAGACCGTTCTTGGGTGGGAAAGCGAGTTTGCCGCTTCCTCGCGAAGCTTGGTCACGACGATCATGAAACTGAAGCGAAAGGTGCCCGGCCTCTGAACCTGGTTTTCCCCAAAATCGGAATTGTCCGTGAAGCTGCCGTTCGCCATCCTTATTTCTGGGCCGGCTTTATCTACATCTACACCTGGTATTGATTGGGCTTTCCGTTGACTTGCTCCCGGTGCTGACGGCCGCAATGCTGGACCGCATCCAGCATCACGCCAACGTGGTGGCAGAAACAGCCTGCTTAGGGCCGGCCTGTAGTTCCGAGTGGTGATCTAGCCTTGAAACCCATTATCAGCGATGCCGCGCTTATCCGCGCGTTTTCTCCCCTCGAGCCTTATCCTTCCGCCGCGCTCGCCGTGTCGGGGGGCCCGGACAGCATGGCTCTCATGCATCTGGCCGTCCGCTGGAGCGCTCTTGCGGGGCGCAGCCGCGCGGGCCTTGCCGTTCTGACCGTCGATCATGGCCTTCGACCCGAAAGCAGGGACGAGGCGGCCTTCGTGGGCGCAGAGGCCGGGCGCTTGGGCCTCGCTCGTAGGACGCTAGACTGGTCGGGGGAAAAGCCGAAGACCGGCATCCAGGCGGCCGCACGCCGCGCGCGTTACGCGCTCATGACGGCATACTGCCGCGCGCACGGTTTCGCTTGCCTTGCCACCGCTCACACCGAAGACGACCAAGCCGAGACGTTCTTGATGCGTTTGCGCCGGGGAAGCGGCCTTGACGGGCTCGCGGCCATGGCAGCGGTCTCGGAGCATGGCGGGGTGCCCATCGTCCGCCCGCTCCTCGGTTTCTCGAAAGCAAGGTTGCTGGCCTATTTGCGAAGCGCCGGCGTTCCTTCCGTCAACGATCCGAGCAATAGCAATGCCGCGTTCGAGCGGGTACGTCTCAGGCACGCCATGAAGTCCTTGGCGGCTGCCGGCATTACGAGGTCCGCTCTCACGCTCAGCGCCGCCCGTCTCGGCCGCAGCCGCGAGGCTCTTTCGCAGGCTGCCGCGGAGTTCTTGGAGCGGAATTTCCGGGTTTCGAACCTCGGTCACGGCGAAATCGGCCTTGAGACTTTCCTCAAGCTTCCCTCGGAAATCGCCCTTCGCGTGCTGTCGCAGGTGCTGGCGCTCATCGGCGGAAAAGAAGAGGCGCCCCGCATGATCAAGGCCGAGCGCTTATTGGAAGAGCTGCGGTCCGGAAAGCGCCAGGGCGCGCTCGGCGGATGTCTCGCCATCGCAACTCCGGCAACGCTGCACTTCTACCGCGAACCCGGCCGCATCGGGCACACGCCGCTCCATTGCGAGCCCGGGAGCACATGTATTTGGGACGGCAGGTTTGTGCTCACCTTCGCTGCAGGCTTGAGCGGCGATGTTTCCGTGGCACCGCTCGGGGCCGGCGGCTGGGCAATTTGCCGCAAGGCGTTCAAGGACCGCCATCTTGCCTTTAACGCCAATCGCCTGGCCGCGCTGGCGGCACCAGCGCTTTGGCGCGATGGACTGCTCTTGTCGGCACCTGCTTTGGATTTCGTCGATGGGAAGGCCGGCGGGAACGCTGCCGGTGCTGCCCGGGTAGAGCTTGTGCCGCGGCTTAGCCATTTTCTTAAGCCAGCCTGAACCGCAGGGGCAAGTGCGCTTGGCAAAGCCTAACCCGTACCCTATCTCTGAGCGGATTGGCTCACTTATCCTTGCTTTGTAAGCTGGAAGGCTTAGGCTGATTGCTTGCTCTGCCTTCAACGCGCTGTGCGCAGCATTAGGGGAAGACGTCGTCTCCATGAACTCGAACTTCCGTAATTTGGCGATCTGGATCATCATCGCTCTTCTGCTGGTCGCACTGTTCAATCTCGTCCAAAACAGTCCGAAGAGTGCCCGCGGAAGCGGTATCGACTACTCTCAGTTCCTGACCGAGGTCGATAACGGCAAGGTCCGGTCGGCGACGCTTTCCGGCAATCAGATTTCGGGCGTCTTGGAGGGCGGTCAGACCTATCAAACTTATATGCCCAACGATCCGCAGCTCATTGAGCGGCTGCATAACAAGGGCGTCCGCTTCGATGTGAAGCCCGCTTCCGAGGACGTTCCCTCGCTGATTGGCGTGCTTGTGAACTGGTTCCCCATGCTGCTTCTCATCGCGGTTTGGGTGTTCTTTATGCGTCAGATGCAATCGGGCGGCGGCAGGGCGCTGGGCTTCGGCAAATCGAAGGCAAAATTGCTAACCGAGAAGCAGGGCCGCGTGACCTTCGACGACGTTGCAGGCGTGGACGAGGCTAAAGAGGATCTGGAGGAGATCGTTGAGTTTTTGCGCGATCCGCAGAAGTTCCAGCGGCTTGGCGGGCGAATTCCACGCGGCGCGCTGCTCGTCGGACCTCCCGGCACCGGCAAGACGCTTTTGGCCCGCGCCATCGCCGGCGAGGCAAACGTGCCGTTTTTCACGATCTCGGGTTCGGACTTCGTTGAAATGTTCGTCGGTGTCGGTGCGAGCCGTGTCCGCGACATGTTCGAGCAGGCGAAGAAGAACGCGCCCTGCATCATCTTTATC
>JBKQQS010000010.1:0-76950 GCA_052144215.1 Rhodomicrobium sp. | reverse complement strand
GATCGCATCAGGGCAGCGGTCATGCGCACCGCAAACGCCGTACACATGACTGCACCCGCCAAGAGACGTCACCCCAAAAAAACCCTTGCAACAGGGGAGCCATCCACACATGACGGATGTGAACGGCCAGGCCGGTAACCTACGCTGCCCCCAGCGGCCGGTCGAGGAATTCGCCCGGGCTTGCGGGGCTTGGAGCTTGCGGCCCATCGAGAACCGTGGCCCCGCCAAGCGACACGGTAACGCGTAAGCCCCCGCCTGGGCGGTTTTGCAAGGCAATTTCGCCGCCCTGGCTGCGAATAATCGAGCGGGCGATGGCCAGACCCAGACCGACGCCTCCGGTGTCTTTGTTACGCGATTGCTCCAGACGGAAGAACGGCTTGAAGACCTTTTCCAAATCGCGCTCCGGAATACCGGGCCCGTCGTCGTCGACAACGATCGAGGCGCACCCCTCTTTGCATTGCGCGGACACGCGCGCCCGCTCCCCATAGGCCACAGCGTTTTCAATAATGTTCCGCAAGGCGCGTTTCATGCCCACGGGACGGCAGCGGATGGCGAAACTGCCGGTATCGGCGCAGGTGACGGCTAGGCCGGTATCGGCGAGATCGGCGCACACGCTTGCAGTCAGCGCCCCCACATCGACAAGGCGCGTTTCCTCCTGGGCTGCCTCCTCGCGTGCGAACGATAACGAGGACTCAGCCATCTCAATCATTTCATCGAGGGTCTGGAGAATCGGCTCCCTGACCTCCTCGTCTTCGATGAATTCGGCGCGAAGCCTGAGGCTCGTAATCGGCGTCCGCAAATCGTGTCCAAGCGCCGCAAGCATTTTCGCGCGGTCGTGAACGAAAGTGGTCAGCCGCTCTTGCATTTCGTTGAACGCATGAATCGTCTCAACGATTTCCCTCGGCCCTTTCTCGTCCAGCTTCGCGCTGGTCTCGCCGCGGCCCAAAGCGGAGGCAGCACGCGCGAGCTCCTTCAAAGGCCGGGTAAGGCGCCCGAGCACTATAACGATGCCAAGCGCCGATATCGCCGCCATGGTGGCAAATTGTATCAAGAGAGGGGGCGCAGGCGGCGCAAGCCCGCGCGGCATGACGACGACGTTGAGCCATTCTCCGGATTGAAGCGGAACGGAAACATGGGCATAGGAAGGCCGCATAGGCGGCGTGGGAAGGAGCGAGCTTTTGCGGAACAATGTTCTCTTCGTATCGCGCCATAAATCGCCGAACAGCAGCTCAAGCTGCGATTCTTCGCTAAGCGATGTGAAGAACGCCAGCTGAACTTGACCGGAAAGCTCTCCGAAAGCTCTTTCGATCTCCTGCTGCATGCTTTCGCTGAGCAGATCTTCGCTTTGGCTCGTTGACGGTTTTGGCTCGATCGCAAAACGAAGCGCCCGTGTGTTGACCGACTTAATGATCTTGGAGTGATACTCTGTGGGGGTCGTTTCGACCACGTCCTTCACAGTTGCTATGCGCGTGAGAAGGCTGCGGAACCATTCGTGTTTCATTCTCGACTTTTGATCGTCCAAAATGAAAAGGAAGCTCGCCAGTTGCGAAAGAAGCAGCGCCACCAAAGTCAGCAGCATGAGCTGACCCTTGAGGCTAGCGGGTAAGAAACGCATCACACCCGCTCCACCGTACCCACAAACTTATATCCTCCGCCCCAGATCGTCTGAATGATCTTCGGATCCTTGGGGTCTTCCTCTATCTTCCGCCGCAGACGGCTCACTTGATTGTCGATGCTGCGGTCGAACAAGTTGGCCGCCCGCCCCCGCGTTATATCCAAGAGCTGGTCGCGCGTTAGCACGATATTCGGCCGGTGCAAGAATGCCGAAAGCAGCAAATATTCCCCGTAGGACAGGGGCGTTACAACCTCGCGGCCATCCATCAGCTCGCGCCGGTCCGAATCGAAAACGAAGCGGCCGAATTTCAGCCTTTCGCCAGCAGGTGCATCGCGGCTCGGCGGCATGCTGTGAGCGCGGCGGAGGACGGCACGGATGCGCGCCAACAGCTCCCTCGGATTGAAGGGCTTGGTAACGTAGTCGTCTGCCCCGACCTCAAGTCCTATGATCCTATCGGTCTCCTCGGCTACCGCGGTGAGGAGAATGACAGGCGGCGAGGAGGTTTCGCTCAAATATCTGCACAGCGATAGGCCATCCTCTCCGGGCATCATGATATCGAGAACGATCAGATCGAAGGCCCCGGCTTTCAGGTGACGGCGCGCTTCGGCCGCATCGGCCGCGGTGGTTACCCGGATACCGTGCTTGACGAGAAACTTCGCGAGCAGATCGCGGATCTCTTTGTGATCGTCAACGACGAGGATGTGATATGTGGAATCCATAGGGCCTCCTTTGCCCACCATTATGGCGCGCATATCACAGCGCAACATGAATCGTGTAATTCACCATGTCAAAAGCTGCGTTTGGCTGAGGCGCGCGACTGGAAAGGTGGAAACCACGCCCTGCTTCGCCAATAGGGCGTTTGCAGGCTGCAAGCCCAAATTGCGCCGGAAGCCGGTCTGCGCATCGGCGAAGCGGGATTCGCGTGCGCGGCGGACAAAGCCCCTCCCCCCGCGTCATTGCGAGCGAAGCGAAGCAATCAGGGCCAAGTCTTAGATGCTGCTGGATCGCCACGGCGGCAAATGGCGCCTCGCGATGACGATGCGCCCTATGTTAGCGCGTCTCCGCGTTCAGCCGGGCTTCTTGGCCAAGGCTGCCATGGCAAGCCCTGCGGCCTCTGCGCCCGCGGCCATCGCGCCGGAGAACCCGCCGCTGCCGCCCCACGACGAGGCGAGATAAAGGCCGTCGATGGGCGTTTTGGGGCAGCGCGGCATGCCCCGCCAAACCGGAGAGCTTGGCGGCACCGGATCGAACCCGTAAATCGCCCCGCTGGGCGTGCCGAGATAGCGCTCCATCGAGGCGGCGCTCATGAAGACTTTCTGCTCGACGGCGCCGGCGAAGCCTGGATAATGCCGCTCAAGCTCAGCCAGGATTGCGTCGAGCCAGGCGTTGCGGCGGGCGGCTTCCCCGTCTTTGGAAAGCCCGCGCCAGTTCGAAACGTCGTCGGTGCCCACAACCGAGACCAGGATCGGGCCGCCTTCGTCGAGGCCGGCTTCGACGGCGCCGTAATTGCAGATTCCGAGAACGGGCAGCTTGCCGTTGGGGTTCGCGCCGAGCAGCGCGGTGGAATGCGGAAAATCGCCAAGCGCAATTATCCAGGACGGCAAGTGAATCGTCGAATAGGCTGTGAGCCCGAATTGCGCCGGGTTCGCCTTCAGCCCGAAATGCGCCGAGAACAGCGAGGTTGAAAGCGCCCGGCCGGCAAAAGCGGCGGCAAAACGGCTGCTGGCCTCGTCTGGCAGCATCCCGGCAATCGCGTCCGGCGCTCCATTTGCGAGCACAATGCGCGCTTCTATGCGCTGCGAGGGCTTTTCGCCCTTGGCTGCGGTCTCGACCGCATTTACCGCGCCGCTGCGGTCCACCTCGATGGACGTCACCGCGGTGCCAAGAAGCACCGTCCCGCCTGCCCGCTTGATGACGCCGCCAAGCTTCACGCTGAGCTGGCGCGAGCCGCCCTGTATGTAGACCCCGCCGGAGCCCAGATAGCCGCCTTGCGCAACGGCAAAGAACAGCCACCAAAGCCGTTTCGGATCGGCAGAGTAGTAGGAAAGATTTGCGGCAAGCCCGAATTTCACAGCTTCGTTGGCGCCGAACTCTGCGTTGAGCACCTCATCGAGCGACGCCCGCCATCCCGACAGGATCGGATAGCTGCTCGCGAAAGCGCCGAGAAGCCCGCCGAACGACCGGTTCTCGCGCGCCGCGTTGAGGCGCCCCACGGTGTTGTGCAGGCGCTCCATCTTGCCAAGAATGCGCGCAACAGGATCCTTGGATTCAGGGAAGCGCTCGCTCAGCGCATCGCGCGCGTTACCGAAACCGTGCGGGAGCGAGAACGGCTCGCCGACGGGTCCGCCCTGCACGGTGAACAGGCCGCCAACGGGCAGCCACGTAATCTTGTCGAGAAGATCGAGCCGCGTGAGGATGCCATGCTTCACCTCGCGCGGATCGCGCGGGTCGGCCGTCTCGTGGAGCGCGGCCTCGATGGTGAGCGGGCCAACCTTATAGCAGGAAGCCGCGCCGCCAAGGCTTGTATTGCGTTCGATCAGGCAAACGCTGTGGCCGGCCTTCGCGAGCAGCGCGCCCGCCGTAAGGCCCCCCAGGCCTGAACCGATAATCACCGCGTCGAACCGGGATGTGCTCATGCTGCTAAATGCCATCCTTTTGGGTTGCAAGACGTTGATTGAGGTCAAGGCAGGCAAGCTTACTCACCGCGGGCAGAATTACCCGCCTTTGAGCGCGCCGTCTATTCACTTTATCGGGCGGGCACACTCTCGCGCTCCTAAGCGGCGCACCACCACCAGCGGATGCGCTGAAGCGTTAAGTCCACAAAACGCCGTTAACACCGCCGGGGCCGGAATATGATAGCTGTCTAGTCGCGGATACTCCACGCTCATCCGGTTCGCGGTAAACTTGAGGACTCGTCGCAATGGAGGGACGCTTATGCATCGTATAGCGCGTGCCATCGAGATGGTCATCTTGCAAAGCCGGTGGCTGGCGGCGCCGTTCCTGCTCGGACTGATCATCGGACTGGGGGCGCTGCCGCTTTTTTGATGCTGGTCAGGAGCGGCACCGAAGACGAAGTGATTGTCGGGGTATTGAAGCTGGTCGATCTTTCGCTAACCGCCAATCTGCTGCTAATCGTGATTTGGTCGGGGTACGAAAATTTTGTCGCCCGGATCGAGCCTTCTGAAGAAGCCAAATGCCCGGAAGGTCTGACTGGGATCGGGTTCTCAGGCCTGAAGCAGAAGCTGCTCGGCTCGATTTTGGCGATTGCCGCGGTCAATGTGCTGGAATGGTTCATAGACATCGACAGGAGCGTCGATAACATCAAACTCGGCTGGGTCGTTGGCATTTTGCTGGCCTTCGCGGTCGCGATGCTTGTGCTGGCGATCGCCGACCGGCACACCGCGAACAAGGAAGACAAGAGCAAGTGACCGGCACTTCGCAGACCGGCAAATTTGCGCCGGGCTTCCGGTTGGGTCATGTTCGCCTAGGGCTGCCACACTGAGGCCGGCAGAGACCGGAACCGGCGTTATTCGAACCGGTGGCCGCGCATGAACTCCCCGCTTAGCCTATAACGGCGGGCGCTTGGGCTGGCGCGGTCCCGGCCACAGCCATACCAGGGCCAGGAGGAAAACGGTGAGGCCCATGCCCAAGACGTGCCACCAGGCCAGATTCGATTCTTTCGAGAAATACCACGAAACGGCAACGCCGGCGGCGGCGAGCACGGCCAAAGCGATCCAGATGCCTTGGTATTTTCCGCTCATTGGAGCAATCCTTCGTACAGATATCCAGTTAGGTTAGAGCATGGTGCGTTAGGCGTCGTCGCGAGGCGGCTTAAGCCGCCGTGGCGATCCAGGGAAGCATCTGTGGCTTCTGGATTGCTTCGCTACGCTCGCAATGACGGCGACCCCAAGTTACGCATGCCGCTCTAAACGCGCCGACGATGCTTTAACCCTTGAGCCGCAGATCTGTCCAATCAATTCGCGTTGGACGGAAGAGGCACGCCCGACTCGGCGAACGCCTCGCGCTGGCGCCGCGCTGTATCTTCCAGCTTGAAATCCTCGATCACTTCGTTGAACAGCCGGTAGAAATTCAACTCCGCCGCCAGATGCAGGAATACGCCGCCGAGGCCGACCGCGGCGCGGTCCATGAACACGAACTCGCGCGGCACCTTCACGGGGCCCTTCTCCCGCAAACCCTGGTGCACGCGGAACACCTCGCGCCGCCCGTATTCGCTGGGCTTTACGCCATCGGCCACGGGGCGGACGCGGTCGTCGAGCAGCGGCCCATAAATGAAGCCGGCCCAGATATTCAGAATATCGATCAAATCGTTGGAGAGGCCGCGGAAGCCCCAGGTCTCGTAAGCGTGCACGATCAGGCCGCGGTTCTTGGTTTGCAGGCCATGATAGAGGTCCATCACCCCGCCCACGAATTTCGGTTCGAAGGTGCGGATGCAGCCATAATCGAGCAGGTTGATGCCAGCCGCGCGCGCCCCTTCCTCGAAAATCGTGTAATTGCCAAGATGCGGATCGCCGTGGATCACCGCGTAATGGCTGAAGGGATACCACCAGGCGCGGAACAGCGCGCGCGCGATCGCGTTGCGTTCTTCGAGGGGGCGCGCTTTGTATTCGAGCAGCTTCCCACCGCCGAGCCAGGTCATCGTGAGCAGGCGCTTGGTCGAAAGCTCCGGCAAAAGCTCCGGCACGCGGATTGCCGCATCGCCGCGGAACATCAGGCCGTAGAGCGCCATGTGCCGCGCTTCGAGGCCGTAATCCAGCTCCTCGCGCAAGCGCGCGGCAATCTCGTGGATCACCTCCGATGTATCGACCGCCGTGTCCATGCGCTTATAGATGCTCATGACGACGCGGAGCTGGTTGAGATCGGCCTCGACCGCGGACTGCATCTCGGGATATTGCAACTTCACCGCGAGCGCGCGCCCATCCAGGGCTTCCGCCTTATGCACCTGGCCGAGCGACGCCGCCGCCGCCGCCTGCTCGCCGAAACCTGCGAACTTGCCCCGCCAATCGGCCCCAAGCTCGGCGGCCATGCGCCGGCGCACGAACGGCCAGCCCATCGCGGGCGCCTGGTTCTGCAGCTGCGATAGTTCGGCCGCATATTCGGCCGGGATCGCATCGGGAATCGTCGAGAGCAGCTGCGCGACCTTCATCAGCGGGCCCTTCAGCCCGCCGAGCGCGGCCGCGAGCTGCGCCGCGTTCTTCTGCCGGTCCTTCGCGCCGAAGAGGTAGTTGGCGCCCATCCTTGCTGCGACGCCGCCCACATTGCCGCCGACATGCGCATAGCGCTGCATCCGCCGCGAGAAGCGGTTGCCCTCGCGGTCGCGCTCGCTCGCGGACGGATCGAGCGCATCGCGGCTTTCAGAATTGTCTACCAAAATGCTCTCCTGGCTAATGCGCAAGCGATGAGCGCGAGGGCGGGCGATCCAGCGCCCGCTCGACGATGCCGGCGATTTTGTCCGGATGCGTCTCCGAGACATCAAGGAAGATCAAATCGGCCAAGCCCATAGCCACGTCACGGCCGGCGCTCCCTCTTCCATGCGGCATAATGGCAAAAATCCTTTTGCCCAACGCCTTCGCCGCGCCGACTTCGTAGAGTGCGTTCTTTCCCTCGCCGCTTTCCTTTGGCACGACAAAAACGACAAGTTCCGCGTCCTTCAAAACATCTAAAATAGCATCGGCATAGTTGTCACCCGCAACAAGCGTCTCTTCGTCGCGAAACACATCGAAGCCCTTACTCAGCAGAGCTTTGGTAAGCTCCTTTGCATATTCGCGATCAGGCCGGGCGTAGGAGATAAAGAGTGTCATTTCGCTGACTCCTTCACGCGCTTTTTCAGTTCCCCGAGGTAGATTTCGAACTCATTGATGGACATAACATTCTTCGAGTTCAAGCAAGCCGTGCCTCCGTGATCCTCACGAAGCCGCTCAATGGTAACGCCATATAAAATGCCAACAATTCTCTTCCCGAGAACCCTTGCTGCGCCGATTTCAGTCCAAACCCAGTTCCGGTTGACGGACCAGGGAGTCAGCAGTGCAATAAGTTCATCACGTTTTGGAACCGTTTCAAAGATCTGGCTCTCGAAGTCGTCTCCTTTTGCAATGTCGTAGACGTCGAGAAATGACTCGGCCTTCGCGTCTTGTCTTATCCGCCTTGCAAATTGGCTGGCTACCCAACTATCTTCCGAACCATGAGAAATGAATATGCGATACATGAAAAACCCCACATTTTAAGCGCCTAGGCCTTCCAGCTCCGCGATCATATCCTCGATCACCTTCAAGCCCATGGCCCAGAAGCCGGGGTCGGACGCGTCGAGCCCGAATGGCGCCAGCAGCTCCTTATGGTGCTTGGTGCCGCCCGCGCGCAGCATGTCGAGATAGCGGCCCTCGAAGCCTTCAGGCGCGCGCTCGTAAGCCGCGTAAAGCGAGTTCACGAGGCAATCGCCGAATGCGTAGGCATAGACGTAGAACGGCGAATGCACAAAATGCGAGACATAAGCCCAGTAAGTTTCGTAGCCCTCGTTCAGCGTAATCGCCGGCCCGAGGCTTTCGCCTTGCACTTGCAGCCAGAACGCGCCGAGCCGGTCCGCTGTTAGCTCGCCTTCGCGCCGGGCTTCGTGCACCAGCCGCTCGAACTCATAGAACGCGATCTGCCGCACCACGGTGTTGATCTTGTCCTCGACCTTTTGCGCGAGGAGCGCCTTTTTCTCGGCCGGGTTTTGCGCTTGCGCGACGAGCGCCTTGAACGTCAGCATCTCGCCGAACACGCTCGCGGTCTCGGCAAGCGTCAGCGGCGTATAGGCCATCAGCGCGCCTTGCGCATTCGCAAGCACCTGATGCACGCCGTGCCCCAGCTCATGGGCGAGCGTCATTACATCGCGCGGCTTACCGAGATAGTTCATCATGATATAGGGATGGGCCGAAGGCACGGTTGGGTGCGAGAACGCGCCCGGCGATTTTCCTTCGCGCACCGGCGCATCGATCCAATCCTTCGCAAAAAAATCATCCGCGATACCGGCCATGGCCGGCGAGAAGCGCCGGTAGGCCTCGATCACCGTGCGGCGCGCGTCCGGCCACTCGATGACGGGCTCGGGGTCGCGGCTGATGGGCGCGTTGCGGTCCCAATAGTTGAGCCGATCCTGGCCGAGCCACTTCGCCTTCAGCGCATAGTAGCGATGCGACAGCCGCGGGTAGCTATCGCGCACGGCCTTCACGAGCGCGTCCACGACCTCCGGCTCGACCCGGTTTGCAAGATGCCGCGACGACGCCACATCGGGAAAGCCCCGCCAGCGGTCGGAGATCTCCTTGTCCTTGGTCAGCGTGTTCATCACCAGGGTGAATAGCCGGACATTCGTCTTCAAAACCTTGGCGAGCGCTTCGGCCGCGGCGGCGCGTTTATCGGGATTGGCGTCGCTTAAGAAATTCAGCGCGACCTCGAGCGTGAAGGTCTCGCCATCGATCTCGAACCTGAGCCCGGTCAGCGTCTCGTTGAAAAGCCGGCTCCAGGCGGCGGGGCCGGTCATGGCCTTCTCGTGGAACAGTCTTTCGAGATCGTCGGAAAGCTGATAGGGCCGCTCTTTGCGCAAATCGGTGAGCCAGGGGCGGTAATGGGCGAGCGCGGCATCGCTCAGCGCCGCGTCCATGACGGCATCCTCGATGCGGTTCAATTCCAGCTCGAAAAACAGGAGCTGCGTGCTGACCGCCGTGAGCTGGTCTTGCGCGTCGCCGAACAGCTTGGCGCGCGCCGGATCGGCTGTATTCGTCACGTAATTCAGATAAGCGAAGGAGCCGATGCGGCCCGTCCGGTCCGTCAGCGCCTCATAGGCGGCGATCGCTTTGGCGAGTCCGCCCGCGTCAGCCTTCGCCAGTGCGCCGAGCTTGCCGGGATAGGCCTCGCGGAACGCCGCGGCTTCCCGTGCTGCCCTCTCGAAATCGGCATTGAGCTGCGCGCTCCCGCCGGGATAAAGGTCGCCCAAATTCCAGCCTGGCATCTCGCCGATGGGCTCTGGCGCCACACCCAGAAAACCCCGGTCCGCTTCGAGCGCTCGGACGGGCACGGCTGGATCGATCGGGGACTGCCTTATCATGAGCGCTGCTCTCCTGTTGCGACTCTGCTTTTCCTCGCCTGCATTTGGCGATTTTCCGCGAGCGGTCAACCGTTGCGCCGGCAATGCGGCCCAATGCCGGCCCGGCACGCCGGGCCGAAAGAAGATGGATGGCCCCCCCGCGCGCGCTTGCGCTATGATGCGCGGGGATGGCAACCAGGTAATTGTCATCCCGGAACGGCGCTTGCGCCGTATCCGGGATCTTGACGGGCTTTTCGGGAGACCCCGGATAAGCGCCCCCGGATCGTGGTCCGGGGCAAGCAAGGCGCTTTCCGGGGTGACAATCGGGCGCGTTAGTGGGGGAGATGTCATGCGCAGAGCGGCGGCGATAATGGCGGCGGTTGCGGAGCTGGCGGGAGCGGCGCGGGCGGAGGATTTGCCTGACCGGCGGCCCATGCTGCGCATCGAGCCGGGCATGCATACGGCACCGACAAAGTCGGTCCGGACGATTTGGGTGTGGTGTTCCTCTCCGGCCATGGCATGACCGGCCCCAGCGGGGATTATTATTTTGTGTCTTATAACGCCAAGATGGAGAGCAAGCGGGGCCGGCTGCTGCCGGTACGCGCCACATCGGTGCCCGGCAGCGAGTTCACCAACGCCTTGAAGCTTCTTTCCGGCAACGCGCTCTTCTTTTTCGATACCTGCTTTGCGGGCGATGCAACCGAAAGCGGGCTCGACTATAACAAGCTTATCAATGGGGTGGCGGGCAAAGCCAACGCCATCGTGTTCGCAAGCTCCACGGGGGCCGAGTTAAGCCACGAGCGCGCGACGATTGGCAGCACGGCGCCTTCACCAAGGCGCTGCTCGATGGCTTGGCTGGAGGCGCCAACTACGACCACGATGGCAAGGTGACCGTCGACGCGCTGAACCTTTACATGAAGATTAACGTGCCGAAGCTGACCGGCGAGCAGCAGCATCCGGTCGATCTGAGGCCGCATGCGGTGCGCAACTTCGATTTCGCCATGGTGCCTTGAGGCGCAAGACGCGGCACTCCGGCATTAGAGGCGCTAATTAGGACTCGACCGCCGACTCCAGGCCGGCTCCGTCTCTTAGAGAGCTTAAAATGCCGGAGATCGAAGGTGCGGGCCCGGCAATCGAGGGGCCGGGCAGCCAGGTTGCCTGTTCAATCCGCGCATCGCTGGGCTCTGCCTCGATGTCAGCCCCGCCTTCTTTGAATTCGATCGTGCGCCCTTTTGGAGTCAGTATCTTGCTCGCCCTCGCTTCGCGGGGGGCGTCCATCTCCAGCGTATAAGCTCCGGAACGGAACAGTATCTCGATGGAGCTCGCGACGATCCGCGTAACCCGCTGCGCTTGCTCTTCGCTCACGAGGCTTTGCGCCTGCGCCTTCTTGGCGCGCATCACAAAGCCGATGGCGATCATCGCGACTTCGATCTGGTAGCGGAAGTTCTCTTCAGCGCAGTATTTGATTTTATCCCAAACATTAACGAGCAGGGCGCCTATTTCCTCCATGACGGGGCTCGCGCCGAAGAAATCGAAGGATTTGGCGCTGCCGGAATCGATAGAGCCGATGGCGAGGCCTACGCTTCTTTCGCCGTGCAGCACCGATAGAGCCTTATAAAGCTTATCCATGGAGCGGATGACTGTGATAATCGTGCTTGGATCGGTAAGCGAGCGCTCTTTCTCCGCCACGAGAACACGCAAGCACGACACCGCCCGCTCGTTGCCCCGGACGTCGGTCGTGATGAACTCTTCCTTGTCCGTCTCGCGGGCGAGCAGCTCGCGGAGCCCGGGCATCACGAAAATTACGTTATACGCCGCCACCTCGAGGTCGGAGAGAAGTTTGCGGTCCACCTCCTGGCGAACGTCGATCAGCGTGCACCAGAACCCTATGTCGAGCAAAGGGCTCAAGCCGAGGAACTCGATCAGGCCCTTTTCCTCCTCGCCGAACTGGTGGTAGTGGCGCATGAACTCATGATAGGCACCGAGAATGCGAGGCGTGCTGTTTTCGTCGCCAGTAGGCTGGCCTGTTCGCGCGGCGCGCAACAATTCGCGGATTTGCGCCGCATGAAGCGCCTCGCGCACATTATCCGCCGCTTTGATGATTCCTTCGCGCCGCATGCTCCTCTCCTCGTGGTCGAATCGTTTTGCCCCAGCCCCAACGTTAGCCTTGATGGTCATGTCAAAATAGACGTTACGCAAAAGGCCCACAGGAATATTAGTGACGCTCCGGAATAGTTGTGACCGTTGCAGCCAGGGTACGGCTCCCCGATCTGCGAATGCTTAGAAAAACCGAAACTACTGTTGAGTGTACATCCCAACCCACCAATTTAGCCGGCAGCTATATTGCGCGGGATTAGAATAGCCACCCTTGGAGCAGTTTTCTCAACCGCTCCGAGGCTACAACTTTTGATAGAGCGATTCTCTCTGAGGGGAGGAAACAAAAAGCGGCGCCCGCCCCTAGTTGTGGATTAACTAAGATTCTGCACCCTTGGCGCCCGCGGTCAGTTTTTTTTCCGCAACGGGGAGCAAGAGGACGGGCGCGGAAACGCAGCCGGTTTTTTCGTTCCAATATAGCGATTTAGCTTGCGCCGGTGCAAAAATGCCAGCCTTCAAGAGCGCCTGCCACGTTTTGCGCGCATTTCGACCTTAACGAATTTTTAACCGGAAAGGTTTACCTACTTATGCGTGTGACCTTGCAATATTCACCTTCGGGCAGAGCGGCAGAAGACCAGAGGAAAACGGACAGGAACGGCGGGTTTCTCAGAGGGCGTATCGAGTGCGTTTCGTAAAATGTGGCGTCGCCACGTGCCTGCAAAGGCTCGGGCTGGTAGTTGCGTGTGCTGGATTTCTCGCTTCGCAGACGATTGCGTCGCGGGCCGAGGACCGCACCCTCTCCATGTTCAACATTCACACGGAGGAGACGATCACCGTCACCTTCAAGCGGAATGGCAAATTCGACCCCGAAGGATTGGCGAAGCTCAATCACTTCATGCGGGACTGGCGGCGGAACTTGGAAATCAAGATTGACCCCGCCCTTATCGATCTCATCTGGGAACTGCACGAGGAGCTTGGCTCCCAACAGCCCGTGCATTTGATTTGCGGCTACCGTTCGCCTGCCACAAACGAGATGCTACGGCGTACCTCGGGCGGCCAGGCGCGCAACAGCCGCCACATCACAGGCCAGGCGGCCGATCTCACCTTTCCCGATGTGCCGCTGAAGCAGCTGCGCTATTCCGCGCTGATCCACGAGCGGGGCGGCGTGGGCTTCTATCCGGCCTCCGGACTGCCCTTCGTTCATGTCGACACAGGCAATGTGCGCCACTGGCCGCGCATGCCGCGCATGGAGCTGGCGGCGCTGTTTCCCAAGGGGCACTCGCTTCATGTCCCCTCGGACGGCCGGCCGCTAACGCCCGCCGATGCGCGTATCGCACTTGCGAGGCTAGAGGCGAGCGGCGCAGAAAAGCCGTGGGCTATCACGCATAAGCGCGCAGGACCCATGCTCGCGAGCCTCACCCCCGCCGATGCGCCCCTGTTGCAACGGGCGAGCTTGACGCTCCCGGGCGCCCTGCCAAGCCAGCACACCGCCATGCCGGATTCGATGCCGAAGCCGGAAAGCTTGGCGCCGCTGCCGGCCGAGGCGCCCGAGCCGCTTCTCGCCGAGGAAGGCGAGGAGCAAGACGACGACATCTCGTTCGAGCCGTTGCCCGCGACGTTCCTGCTCGCCGAAAAGCCTCTGACCTATTCCGACGTGCCGGACGGCCAAGCCCGCGAGCCCGTGCTCCAGAAGATCGGGCTGTTGATGTCGCCCGCGAGCGTCCTTGCGAGCGAGGAGTTCGACCATCGCTTGCAAATCGAGGATTTGTACGAAACGAACGTATTCAAGGGCCGGGCCATAGCCTTCATGGAGCGGCTAAGAGCGCGAATGGCCGCAGTTGCGACGGATACGCGAACCAAGCAGGCGATGAGATAACCGGGCGTGATACCCGCGCCCGGTCCTGCCTGCCGGACCGGAACTATTGCTCGCCGTCGAGCATGCCGAGCGCATGCATGTAGGTGGCCAGAACCGCCTCCTCGTCGCGCCTCTCCGATGCATCCTGCTTGCGCAGCCGGATGACCTTGCGCAGCGCCTTGGTGTCGAACCCCGACGACTTCGCCTGCGCGAACAAATCCTTGATATCGCCGGCGAGCGCTGCCTTCTCCTCCTCCAGGCGCTCAATGCGCTCGACGTAGGAGCGCAGCTGATCTTTTGCCGATTGGGCGATGCTTTTCTCTGCAGATGTTGAAACGGCGCCGTTTTCCAAGGTCTTGCCTCCACTGTCCTGCGATGCGAATCAAAATGCTCATTGCAAGGCTATCGCGGCGTGCTGGGCCGTTCAACGCCGCGTCCGCGCCCGTCCATACATTCGCCAGCGCCTGGGGAAATCTAGGTGAGCGATGCTTCCACACGCTCAAATTATTCTTGCCTGGGGATTTTGCGCACTAGGCTGCGACCTTTTCGCACGGTAACATTGTTCTGGGCTGAGAACATTATGGGCGTTAGTGGGCGTTATGGGCGTTAATGGGCACAGATTGGCTGGGGGCAAGCGCGCGCGCCGCGTTACCGGTCGGCTGCGCCTAATAGGCCGCCGGGGCAATGCCGTCAGTTTGTTTGCCGCTCTCGTTCTTCTCCTTGGCACGTTCATACCATCCTGGCATGCCGCGCAAGAGGCGGCGGCCCAGGACTTCGCGCTCGCCGGGCTTCAGGCTTTGGCCGGAGACGGCGCCGGGGCTTCTGGCGAATTGATTTGCCATCACGAGGACGAGGACACGCCTGGGGTTCCAGCCGGCAACGAGGCCCCCGTTAGCAAGAAATCCTGTCCTCTTTGCCTTGCGCTTCAGCATTTCTCACCGGCCGTTGCACAGCGCAGCTTGGCATTCCTGCCCAGCGTCCGCCAAGCTGTCGCAGCCGTAATTCCCCATGCCGGCGAGCTGAAGACTGCCCGTGAAACCGAAGACCACGCGAGACCGCGCGCTCCGCCGCTCGCCTGAAATCTCATAGCGCATCGAGGCTTGCCCGCAGTCATCGCCGCGCGGCCGCCGTACCGGGCGCATCGCAAGATTCCTTCCAATCCAATTCTGATTTGGTTGCGCGAGGCGCGCCAAAAGGAGTGCATATAATGCAGTTCAATTCTCTCCGTGTCCCGCCCGCCTTCGCAAGGGCGCGTCTGATCGCAGGCATCCTTCTCCTGAGCAGCCTAATCCCCGCCGAGGCGCTTGCTTGCGCTTGCGGCTGCAGCGTGTTCGACGTGGGATCGAGCGCGCTTCTACCGAAAGAAGGCGACCATGGCGGCGCCGTCTATTTCGAGTGGGACCACTCGAACCAAAACCAGAACTGGAGCGGCGTTCACAGTGCTCCGGCAGCCAACAACGGCGATAAGCAGATCCAAACCGATTGGTACGTCGTTGGTTTGAATTACATGATCAACCGCGATTGGGGCTTTGGGCTACGGATACCCTCAGCGAACCGGTCCTTCCTGACCCAAGATTTCGGCCCCGACAGCAATCCAGTAACCGGGCTGTCCAGATATCATGTCGAGACCATCGGCGACATTGAGCTCACGGGCATGTACACCGGCTTTTCGAGCGACATGTCGAAGGGCATCATATTCGGACTGAAATTGCCCACCGGCGATTGGAGGGCCTATGGCTACGACCGCGATACCAATATCGGCAGCGGCAGCACCGATCTTATCCTCGGCGGCTATTGGCGGGGCATGATCACCGGCGACAACGCTTGGCAATATTTCGCCCAAACCAAATTGCTGCAGACGCTTTTGACGCACTCCGAGGCAGACCCAACTTATGGGGCAGCTGCGGGGGACTACCGTCCCGGCACGCAACTCGACTCTGCCATCGGCGTCACCTACAACAACTGGTATAATGTCGGGCCCTTCGATAAAATCGCGCCTCTGCTCCAGGTGATCGTATCGCACCGTCAGCCCGACAGCGGCGGCGGCGCCGCTCCCGCCGATAGCGGCTTCGACCGGATTTACATCTCTCCCGGTATCGACTTCACCAAGGTGATTGACGATCCCCATAACAACACGTTCAAACTGTATGGCGATATCGAGATCCCGGTCTATCAGCGGGCGAACGGAAATCAGCTCGTCGCGCCCTTCTTGTCGAAGATCGTGGCAGCCTACACGTTTTGAGCATGGCTCGAATTGTGAGAAAAGGAGGAGCGCGGTTCGCCCAAGCGGCGGCCGTGTTACTCGTGCTTGCTACCGGCCTTCAGCCGACTCTCGCGGAGCCGGCCTTGAAGGAGGCCGCTCCGCCTCTTACCATAGAGACAGCCGATGGCCGCGAGTTCGATCTTGACGCCATGCGCGGCAAGGTCGTGCTTGTGGATTTCTGGGCGACATGGTGCGCACCTTGCCTTGCGGAATTTCCGGTCATCGAGAAATTCTACCGAAAGCACCGCGCGCAAGGTTTCGAGGTCATCGCGCTCAGCATCGACAAGCCCCGCGACCGGGCGAAAATGCGAAGGCTCATCGCCAAGCTGCCCTTTCAGGCCGCGCTTTTGAGCGACGCAAGCCGCAATGGTTTCGGCACCCCGGAGGCAGTCCCGGTGAGCTATGTCATCGACGCGCAGGGCATGGTGCGGGACCAGTTCATCGCCATCGACGATGAACTTTTGGACGAGGTGGTTTTGCCGCTGCTGGACGAAGCGCGGCGGCAAGGTGCAGGCGGGAACCGATGATTGGAATAAGAATTCAGGTGTTGCTGGGGCTTCTCGTATCAGCCCTCCTTCTTGGGGCGCCTTTCGCAGCGCATGCCGCCGATTGGATCGCCGATGCGAAGACGGGCTGCAAAGTTTGGAACCCGCAACCCTCACCGGGCGAGACCGCGATCTGGACCGGAGCCTGCAAAGACGGCTTTGCGGACGGCAAGGGCACTCTCGACTGGCTGAAAGGCGGCAAGCCTTATGAGCGCGACGAGGGCGAGTGGCGTGCCGGGCGCCAGACCGGCGAGGGCACGCAAACTTGGCCCGGCGGCGAATATAAGGGCCAGTTCTTGGACAGTTTGCCCCACGGAAAAGGCGTGTTCGTCTTAGGCGGAGCCCGCTACGATGGCGCGTTCCTGAACGGCAGGCCGAACGGGAAAGGCGTCATGACGAACGCGTCGGGAACCTTCGACGGCACCTGGGCAGACGGCTGCTTCAACGACGGGAAGCGCCGCGCCGCCTTCGGCGTTTCCGTGCAATCTTGTCCGTGAGACCGGTTTCACAGGCGGTAAGGCCATAATTGGGAGGAAACCAGGAATGAGAACATCACTCGCCCTCGCCCTGATCGCCGGCGTCTTGAGCGCAGCGGCCATCAAGGCAACCCCCGCCGCAGCCGAGAAGCATTGCCGGATGGAACAGCAGTGCCACTGGGTAAATTTCAAGAAAATCTGCACCTATGTGAAGGTCTGCCGCGACCGCTGAACGGCTTGAGAGCCGCTCAATCGATCGCCTGCCGTCCGCGGCGATAACGGATTAATGTCCTTGCGTGCGAGCGAATTTTGCCGCGGCTTCCGCGCCCGCTCCGGTCTGATGCTTCGCCTTCCACGCCTCATAGGGCATGCCGTAAATGCGCTCGCGTGCCTCGTCTTTGGAAACCTCCAGGCCCCGTTCGGCCGCCGCCTCCTGATACCAGTTCGAGAGGCAATTGCGGCAAAAACCCGCAAGGTTCATCAGCTCGATGTTCTGGACATCGGTGCGCTCGCGCAAATGCGCGACGAGCCTGCGGAAGGCCGCGGCCTCAAGCTCCATCTCCAGCCGCCCGTCCAATTCGCTCATGCGGTCCTGCCTTTCAAATTTGCTGCCCGTGAACCTCTATGTCGGTTTTCGAACCCCAATAGTCCACCTGCGAAAGCGGACCGGCACAGGCCGGATCGCCGAAAATCGCGGTCAAGCATCCGGCCAGAAGCTCAGCCCATTCGTGCTGCCCTTTCTCCTCGCGGATCTGATCCTGCCGGATCTCGACGAGCGCGTTAGGAAGCCCCCTCAGCGTTGCATGCCGGTAAATGCTGTCGTTGCGCAAATGCCCCGAATAGGGCTCGTTGTCGCCGATCTCGAAGCCGGTGCGCGTGCGAAGCTCGTGCAGCATGGGCACCGGGAGGCGCGGGTCTTTATCCCACAGCACCGCCGCGTGCCATTTCCGTGGCACGCCGCGCCAAGTATCGGTGAAGCTGTGCATCGACAGGACGGCCGGCACGAGCCCGCGTGCGATCATCGCATCGAGCTCCGCCTCGATAGCCGCGTGGTAGGGGCGGTAATACGCAGCGATGCGCCGCTGCCGCTCGGCGCCGCTCAGCACCGCATTGCCGGGCACGATGGCACCGTCGGAGAGCTGCATGATGAGCGTCGGATCGTCCTCGCCGCGATTTGGATCGATGAGGAGCCGCGAGTAGCGCGAGGAGATCACGGTTGCCTCGAGCTTCCGGCCCAGCTCGCACGCCACCGCTAGCGCGCCGATGTCGTAGCCGATATGCCGGCTCAACTGAATTTCATCGAGGCCAAGCGTCCCGTATCCGGGGGGGACCAGATTGGTGGCGTGGTCGCAGATGATGAGGAGATGCGTGCCGGGCGCACCCCTTGCGATGTCGAAGCTCTTCCAGGCCCCGGCGCCCGTCTCAGGCGCCTCGGATCTCAGTTGCATGGCTATGTAATTTGGCGAACCGATTAAAGCGTTAAAGCGCTCGCTTATAGAAAACCCGCGAGCGGCATGCCAGCGTTTTCTTGGATCGCTGGGGGAACGGAATTGGCTGGAGGCGAGGTCACGGGACTGTCTCAGTTCGCCCCAGACGGGAAGAATTTGCTTAGCCTAGAGCAGGGGGAGCGCCACGGACACTCGGCTCAAAATATGCCACCTGTCCTATGCTCATTCTTGTGCCTGATCCGGTAACGGGTTGGGAAATCCGGAAAGCGCAGACAGACCTTAAATCGGATACTGGCTGAGGGCGCGGAGCAAACAGGCAGGCCCGCTTGCAGCGAGTCCCTCCACCCGGCGCCGGAACCGCAATTTGCATGATGTTTCTTCACGATAGGGAGGCGGGGAAATGAAGCGCTTGCTTTGCTCGTATTGACCGCGCCGCCACCTCGTTGAATGCCGCAAGCTTGGCGCTGCCTGCGGCGTCGCGCAGATAGACAATGGTGGTCTGCGCCCTGCCGAAATTTCCCGGTATCGGCTGCATGCGTAGGGCATTGCCCAGCACGTGCTGCGCGACAATGCGCTTGGGCAAGGCCGTGCAGCCATTGCCGGCGGCAACGTGCGCCAAGATCCCATCCAACGCACCCATCTCGTTGATCGCGGAGGGAACCGCGTTCAGCGAAGCTAGCCAGGCTTCGAGCGCCGCTCTGAAGGCGCAACCTGCCTTGTAGACATAAAGCGGCGGCGTCGCACTATTAGGCGCGACGGACAGGTCCGGTCCCGCAGCAGCGTGAACAAGAACAAGTTCGTCGTAGCAAATCGTCTGCCCTACCAACGCCCCGTCGGCCGCCGCGCCCGAGACGATGGCGATATCAAGCTTGAGATCCTTGACTGCGCGCAACAGCTCCTGCGTGGAGCCGGTAGAGAATTCGACCGACAATGCCGGCTGCCTGTCGCGGATCTCCGCCAGTATGCCGGGCAGATCCAGCGTTGCCACGGTCTCGACCACTCCAAGGCGCAGCACGCCGCAAACGCCGTCTGGCGCCGTTAGCTCCTGCAAGGCGCGCACGCGGTCGAGAATGTCGCGCGCCTTCGGATAGAGCCTTAAACCCGCCTCCGTCATAGCGACGCCGCGGCGTGAGCGGATGAAAAGCCTCTCGTTGAGCAACGCTTCGAGTTGGCCAACGCGCGCCGTGACGTTCGATTGCACGCACGCCAAGCGATCCGCGGCGCGCGTGATCGAGGACAGGTCGGCAACGGTGACGAAGGTCAACAAATGGACGAGTTCGATTCTTGCCATCTCTTATAATGATGGTAATTAGCACTTTTATTCATTTTACAGATTGCCTGACGAATTGCAAACTCCGTAGTGCCGGTACAGCTGTCCAGGAGGTGTGAAATGAACCAGCAAGCGAGTGCGCCTTCCGGCAGCCGGAGGCAATTTTTGACGTTGCTCGCCGCAGTCTCGCTGGCGGGCTACGCTCCCCAGCCCGTTAAGGCCGCCGGGGAAACCGCCGGCGCCGAAAGCCTGCTGGGCTTCCGCAAGATCGGCAGCGGGCCACAGGCGGTCCTGGTAATGCACGAGTGGCTTGGCGATCACGCCAACTGGGAACCCGTCTGGCCATACCTCGACGGTGCACGCTTCACTTACATCTTTGTTGACCTGCGCGGCTATGGCTGGTCGCGAAACCTGTCCGGCGTATATAGCGCTGACGAGGCGGTTGCCGACGGGTTACGGATCATGGATCTGCACGGGTTCCGGCGTTTCCACGTTGTTGGCCATTCCATGTCTGGAATGATCGCACAGCGCTTCCTCGTCGCCGCCCCCGGCCGTGTCATGAGCCTCGTCGCGATCTCACCCGTGCCCGCCGCCGGATTCAAGGCGGACGAAAAGATGATGAAGGCGCTGACCGCCGTGATCGAAGACGATGCCGCGGCCAAGAACGCAATCGCCGCCCGCGGCGGTGACCGTTACGGCGAGACATGGTTGAACTTCAAGCTGGGCCTGGCGAGGAGGGCAGCCACCAAGGAGGCGATGGCCGGCTACCTGAAAATGTTCACTGGCACCGATTTCGCAGACGCCGTCCGCGGCAACCGCACACCTGTTCTCGCCATCACCGGCAAGTACGATATTCCCTTCTACCGCGAAGAATCGGTGCGCAGGAACTTCGAGCCGCTTTACCCCGACTTCTCGCTCGCCGTCTGCGAGGAAGCCGGACACTATGCGATGCTGGAGGCGCCGGTGTTCGTGGCCGCCAATATCGAGAAGTTTATCGGCCGTCATAGCTAAATAGTTTTCCTGGTTTCAGCCCCTTCCGTAAGATCGAGCTTTTGCAGTTCGTTCCGCATTCGGTTGGTAAGCGGCCTACCCCAGTTGGCGGCCGGCATCACCGGCCGTGACCCCACAGGCTGACCGGAAGGACGAGTTTGTCACGGATGAAGCGGTTCCGCTTCATCCGATATTCCGGATATCCAACTGTCTGGCGATCGCAAGCGCGTCGCTGCGGATAGCGCCTGCTGTTTTCAGGCGCAAAAAAAAGAGGCCACTCAAAATGATTGAACGGCCCCAAGTCTAGGGAGGAAACGCCCAAGGAGGGCAGCGATAGGCGTAAACGCATACCGCAGTGCACAATATACGCTGCAACGCACAAAATTCAAGGGCGCCGTTCCTCCAAGCTAAGATCAGAGTAAACTCGCTGCTTGTGGGCAACATCGCATATTGGCAAATGCGCCCCGCGAGATTATCGAAATTTCAGCCGCTTCCCCACTCAGGTGGTGAGCCGCCTTAGCGGAATGGGTCATAGAACAGCGGCGATGCCCCATTCTGGACGCCGGTCCTGCAAAACAACTTCCGAAAAGTAGAGATGACCCGCTGAGACCCGCGAAATCGCGGAAGCTTATTTTCCGCTTTCGCGCCATTCAGCTTGTTGGGCTTGGCTGGCGGGAGGGTTCGCTTGGGGCTTCCGCTCGCTGCGGTGGCAATACGCAACGCCGCCGCGAGGACGGCAGGGCAGCCCGGCAATTATGTCGCATGCCGATACTTTCGAATGCCGGCTTAAGCCCAATACCGGCCAGTCTGCAGAACGATTACTTTCCAATCGCATGAAAACAAGCTCAAAACATTTGTTTTTGCATCGTGCCATTGAACGCTAGACGCCTGCTGCGCGCGCTTTTCGACGCTGCTGTCTCAGCCGCCCAGCCTGAGCGCTGCATGGCGCGGCACATCCCTGAGCCTCCCGTCAACGGAAAGATCATCGTTATCGCTTGCGGAAAGGCCGCGGCGGGCATGGCGCGCGCCGCCGAGCTGCATTACGAGAGCAAGGGCGCCCTGCACCGTGTGACGGGCCTTGCCATTACACGCTACGGTTTCGGCTCACCTTTGGCCAAGCTCAGGCTTATCGAGGCCGGGCACCCCGTTCCCGATGAAGCAAGCGTACTCGCCGCCGGGGAGGCGATAAAAGCGGCGCGCTCCGCCAGGCCTCAAGACCTTGTGCTGTTCTTGATTTCGGGCGGCGCGTCGGCGCTTTGCGCAGCTCCTGCCGGAGCGATAACGCTCGGGCAAAAGCAGGCCTTGACCAAAGCGCTCCTCAAAGCCGGGGCGCGCATCCGCGAAATCAATTGCGTGCGCAAGCATCTGTCCCGCTTCAAAGGGGGGCGCCTGGCTACCTATGCATCCCCGGCCACGCTCATCACTTTGGCTATTTCGGATGTTCCGGGCGACGAGCCCGAGACCATCGGCTCGGGGCCTACCTGCCCCGATCCCACGACGCTCGCCGAGGCGCGCTCAATCCTCTCGAAATATCGGATCGAGGTCCCGCCGCCGGTCGAGGCTGCGCTGAGCGACCCCGCAAACGAAACGCCAAAGCCCGGCCATCCGGTTTTTGCGAATGTCCGTTATGAGCTCGTGGCAACGGGCCGCGACTCCCTGGAAGCGGCGGCAGAGCTTGGCCGCGGCTTCGGATACGATGTCATCATGCTCGGCGACTCGCTTGAGGGCGAAGCCCGCGAGATCGCGCAAAGCCACGCGCAGCTCGCCAAGCGCTGCCTCGCCGATGGCAGGCGGACGCTCATTCTATCGGGCGGCGAGCTGACCGTGACGGTCACCGGGAACGGGCGGGGTGGCCCGAACCAGGAGTACGCTCTTGCGCTGGCGATCGCGCTTGATGGCGAGCCGGGAATCGCGGCACTTGCTGGCGATACGGACGGAACGGATGGCGGTACGGGCGCTGCAGACGATCCCGCAGGCGCTATCGCCGATTCTGGAACAATTGGCCGCGCCTCCGCACTAAATCTCGTTCCAGCCACATTCCTCGACAATAACGACTCCACCGGATTTTTCCGGTTGACAAACGATCTCTTGGTGTGCGGTCCCACGGGAACAAATGTAAACGACTTCAGGGCAATTGTTGTCGACAGCTCAATCAGAGATTAGTGTTATCCAAAGCGACTCACTCGATTTCTGGATTCCAGGATGACCTTGCAAAAACTTAACCAACCGGCACGGCCGGCGCACATCTTGGCGGCTATTGCGGTTTTGCTTGGCACTGGGTTCGCCGTGCCGGGCCCAGCTCAGGCCGAGCTCAAACTTTGCAATAGTACTTCCAGCAGGATTGGCGTTGCTATTGGCTACAAGGACAAAGACGGCTGGGCCAGCGAAGGCTGGTGGAACGTCGATAGCCAATCCTGTGCGCTCCTCATCCAGGACAAGCTTCGCGCGCGCTTCTATTACGTCTACGCCTTCGATTACGATAAGGGCGGAGAATGGGGCGGCCCGATCCCAATGTGCACAAACGACGTCGAGTTCACGATCAAGGGCATTGACAATTGCGAGGGCCGCGGCTTCAAGAAGAGCGGCTTCTTCGAAGTCGACACACAAGAGCAAACGGATTGGACCGTTAAGCTGACAGATCAGTCCGAGCCTCAAGCTCCCGCCCTGCAAAACGCAACCGGTCCAGCAGCAGCCAGCGAAGCGCCGGCCGCCGCTCAGGCCGCCATCACTCCACCCGGGACGAAAAAACGATGAAACGTGAGCGCCGGGTAAAAATCATCGCGACACTTGGGCCATCGACGCGGGAACCCGGCGCGATTGAGCGTCTTTTGCTCGCGGGAGCGGACGTTTTCCGCATCAACATGAGCCATTCGAGCCACAGCGATCTTAACTACTACGTGGGTGTGCTTCGCGAGCTTGAAGGCAAATACGGTCCAATCGCAATCCTCGCGGATCTGCAAGGGCCAAAGCTCCGCATCAGCTCCCTCGCCGAGGGGCAGGTTCATCTGGAGCGCGGCGCGCGCGTCGTGTTCGATGCCAATCACGCGCCCGGAAACGCCGAGCGCATCGGCCTTTTGCACCCCGAAATTTACGCGGCCGCAAAGCCAGGCCATACGCTCTTGCTGGACGATGGAAAGCTCAACCTTAGGATATTGGACGTCACTCCCGGGCGACTTGTCGCCGAGGTCGTCGCCGGCGGCATTTTATCGAGCCGCAAAGGCGTCAATTTGCCGGACGCGATCCTGCCGCTGGCTTCCATGACAGGCAAGGACCGCGAGGATTGCGAAGCCGCGCTCGAAGCCGGTGCCGACTGGATCGCGGTTTCCTTTGTGCAGCGCGCTCAGGACATTATCGACGTCAAAGCGATCGTTCAAGGCCGCGCCGGCATCATGGCGAAAATCGAAATGCGCGCCGCTGTCGCCGGCATGAACGACATCCTGGACGAAAGCGATGCCATCATGGTGGCCCGCGGCGATCTTGGCGTTGAGCTACCGCTCGAGCAGGTGCCAGGCATTCAAAAGCAGCTTTTGCGCGCGGCGCGCCATCGGGGTAAGCCTGTCGTGGTGGCGACGCAAATGCTGGAAAGCATGATCGCTTCGCCCGTGCCGACCCGTGCGGAGGTCTCCGATGTCGCCACTGCCGTCTTCGAAGGTGCCGATGCGGTGATGCTATCGGCCGAGTCCGCAACCGGCGCATACCCATCGGAGGCCGTGGCAACGATGGACCGGGTTGCCCGCGAGGTCGAGAAGGACCGCAATTACGACAGCATCTTGCATTTCCGCGAGACGAGCTCCAATCACTCGACGGCTGGCGCCATCAGTGCGGCAGCGACATCGATCGCTGAAACGCTGAACCTGAAAGCGATCGTTTGCTACACCGCAACGGGAACCACAGGGCTTCGCGTCGCGCAGCAGCGGCCGCGCCAGCCGATCCTCGTATTGACGCCCGTCAAGGCAACCTCGCGCAGGCTCAATCTGGTTTGGGGCCTACACTGCGTCGAGACCGCAGACCCCGCCAATACGACCGAAATGGTTAGGATCGCCGAGTCGGAATCGCGCGCCGGGAACTACGCGGACGATGGCGACCGCGTGATTGTTTGCGCTGGAGTGCCATTCAAAAGACCAGGCACAACCAACATGCTGCGGGTTTTCACCCTGTCGGCGACAGATCCTTCCCGGCGCGTTTAGAGTGCGTCCGGAAAACTGTGAAGCGGTTTTCCGGTAAAGACGCACGAAAAAGCAAAAAACGTAAGACGCGCGCTTTTGAGTCCATCAAAAGCAGATAGGCTTTAGCGCGCCGGCCGGAACCGGTTAGCCCTGGCGGGCCTTGTAGCGCCGCACCGTCTTGTTGATGATATAGAGCCTGCCGCGGCGGCGCACGACGCGGTTATCGCGGTGACGCGTCCTAAGCGTCTTGATCGAATTCTTGATCTTCATTGCCAAAACCTTTAGCGCTCCACCACGTGCGAAGTTAGCCGCAGGAAGCACAAGCTGTCAGTTGAGTTTGCGAGCGCAGGGTTTCCAATAAGCGCCGGTCGCGATGTTGCTACCATGCTTTTCGGCTGTTTCCAACCCTCTCCGCACCTTTGAAGGCAAGGTTTGTAGCGAAAAAAACGCGGGCGTCGCCGCCCATCCCCTCCAAACGAATGGCGGCCCACCCGCCGCGCGGCGTTAATCTCGCTCCCTAGATTGCCCGGCTTTCCTTTTGTTAGGACCTGCTGCTCATAATGGGGAAGCGGCGAGCTGCACGCTTAAGTACGATGTTATGCGATGTGTTCTGAAGTTATGCGTTTGAGTGCTCCGATCCAAGTTGCGCGCCTCGCAGGCCTTTTCGCGGCCATTCTGCTCATGTCCTGCAGCTCCGGAACCTACGCGGCCGGGATCGCGGCAAAACTGCCGGTTCTGGCAGAGGATAGCCACGCACGGCTTATTCTTATCTCGCTGCCTGCCGGCCGCGCTATCGCCACCTCGCGGGAGGAGATCGCGCTGGCTGTGCCCGGACCGACAACCTCGCCTGAGCGCACCGGGACGGCGAGCCCAGCCTATGAGCTAAAAACCCCGCGCGGGGGCGCGAGCTTTTCCGGCCCCGCTCCGATGCCGCCGGTGCTGGTAAGAAATCCGTTTCTTCCTAAAGCGCCATAAGAGGCGTTAAAACCAGGCGCATTGCCCGTGGCTCCACGATGTCGCGCACTGTGCCACGTTGAACAAAAACTGAGCGACAGGAGCGTGGGTGTACCAGATCAGCCAGCCAGCGCTCGCGATGACGCCGACGGTGATCGCGGCAGCAACCAGATACCAGATCCGCGAAAAAATCAACGTTAGCTTCACAGGCGCCAGCTCCTTCGGCGACAGCGGCGTGTCCGGATGATCCGAAATGGTCTCTGCGGCTGTGTGAGCTCCCGGCGTCAACCGCGCGAGCACGCCTGTCAGCCCGACGATGAGATGCGACGAGGCTGGCACGATTGCCGTCATCAGCATTCCTGTCACGAACAACCCATCGGTCCAGGGCGCGTTGACAGCCTTTTGAACCAAGGCCTGCCAATCGAACGCCGGCAGCATTGCGAATGCGAACAGCACGTTCAAGCCTTCCAGCACATTCGGCAGGAGCGCGGTGAGAAGCACCATCAGGGCAGCGCCTGAGACAAATGTGCCAAGAATTCCCCCGGCAACCCGTAGCCCCCCGGCTAGGTTGGGTTCAGCGGCTTCCGCCTTCGTCAGAAAAAAGCGGGTTATTCCCCACGAGAGCCAATCCACCGAAGCGTTCACGACCGGCAAGAGGATGAAAAAAAGGAACAGAAGAAACGCAAACTGACTTGCGTAAGCAAGCGCTGCACCGGCGAGAATCGTAATCACCACCGCGAACAGCGCAGCGCCCGCCAGCGCAAACGCCACAGCGAATGCGAAGGCAAGCGCAAAGCCGCCTGCCATGGCGCCAAGCACAGAGCCCGCATTCGCAACCTCCCCCGAAAACGTGGTGGCGATGGAGAAGGATATCGTGAACGCTACCATGACGGCAAATCCGCCGAGCAGCACCCGCGCAACGGTATGCCCCATCTCCGCATCGCCGCCGAACCTTACCCAGCCCTGCTGCATAAGTCCGAGCAGATTTCTGAAGGCAGCAACGATGACATAGATGAAGACGCCAAATGCCGCCGCGAACAGCGCGACCTCGGAGATGGGGACCATATTCCCGGTGACCCCGTTGGCGACGAGCGTCACAAGAAAGAGCACGATCGGAAAGATAAAGGCGATGGCGAGGCAGCGCTCGAACGCTTGGCCGCTGAAAGCCGGCCCGAACCACTCCATGAGCCATTCGTTGAAGCGATGGAGGGTGACGAGGTAGGCCTGGAATGGCGGCACCGCTCCAAGGCGTTCCTTTAGCGCCAGCCGGTCGCCGGGGCGGGAAAGCTGGAGGTCGAGCGACATTTCCGGAAATGGGAGAAGCCAAGCAAGGATGGTCCCGAGCAGCGCCGTTAGCAGGGCCATGACCGAGAGCACCCCCCAGCCCTGCCAAACTACCAGAGAAAGGCCTGATCCATGCATCGACGCCCCCATCATCTTGTGCCCACGCTTGGTTAGCAACCTGCGGTGCCACACGCAAGTAGCGATGCAGGATTAAGCGCATAGCACGCGGCTTGGAAGATAAATGCAGGGCAGAAGCAGCCTCGCGGTGCAATCTACGGCCGATCCTATATTAGCGGCAACAGCTTAAGACCCCCTCATCCTGTCCTTCCGAGATACCGGACGCTAACGTCCTACCCTGCCGTCGCGGCGCGCAGCGCTCAAACCGGACAGGGCTGGCACAGGCACGAAGGCCGGCTTCTTTACCGGGGCCTTAACGCCCCGGTAGACCTGCTTGATAGCCTCGACGGCCATCACCCCCGCGAAGGCAGGCCAAAGCCTCATTCCAATGCGCTCCCAGGCAAGCGCAGCGAACGGTAGCGCACGCGCCCTGAAGGGCGGCGCAAACAGGCATGGGCTCACGCCCACCGGTTCGAGCGAAGCCTCGCGCAACAGCCGCTCGATTTGGCTCGAACTGTAAGGCCTACCATGGCCGAATGGCGTCGTCTCGAACCTTGCCCAGGCTCCGCGCCTATTCGGAACGACCACGATGACCCGCCCCTGCGGCATAAGAACCCGCCAAATCTCGCGCAGATAGTCTTGGCGGGCCTCTACATGCTCAAGCCCATGGACGGCTAGCACGCACTCCACCGAATTGTCCCGCAGCGGCAGCTCGATCTCCCCGACGAGTGCCGAACGGTAGGGCCCCTTGTGCGGCCATTGCACGACGCCTTGGCTTTGCGGCATAAGCGCCGCTGTCGTGCGCGCCTCGCCGTAAAACATGCGCAGGTATGGCGAAGCGTAGCCGAGGCCGATCACATCCATGCCCGCGACGTTAGGCCAGCGGTCGCGGATACGCCGCGCGATAATCCGCCGCGATAGCTGGCCGAGCGGCGAGGCGTAAAAATCCCGGAGGCGGGCGGCATCGTCATACATAGCAGTGGACAATAGCATTTTCTCGATCCGGGTTTAATGCTCGCGCGTTTGCTATTAAAGTAGTCTCAACGAAACAAGAGGGAGGAAAGCCATGGCCGCACTCGAAATCCTGCAATTTCCCTGCCGCGAGGACAATATCGGCGTTCTGATCCACGACAGGCAATCTGGCGTGACTGCAGCGATCGACGCGCCGGAGGAGAATGCCGTCCGCCAGGCGCTGCGGCAAGGGGGCCTCAAGCTTACGCATATTTTCACGACGCACCACCATTACGACCACGTCGAAGGACTTGCCGGACTAAAGCGCGAGACCGGCTGCACGATCTACGGCCCGGCGCAAGAAGCCGCCGAAATCCCTGGCATCGACGTATCGGTGAAGGAGGGCGATAGGCTCCCGTTCGGCTCTTATGAGGTGCATGTGCTGGAAACGCCCGGCCACACGCGCGGGGGTGTCGCTTATTACATCCCCGGCGCTTTGGCTTCGGGCGCGGGCGTCGCCTTCACCGGCGACACACTGTTTTCGGCGGGCTGCGGGCGCCTGTTCGAGGGCACTTACGCACAGTTGTGGCATTCGCTCGAAAAAATCGCTGCGCTGCCTCCCGCAACGCAAATCTATTGCGGCCACGAATATACGCAATCGAACCTTAAATTTGCGGTCGCCGTCGAGCCCCATAACGAAGCGCTGCTGAAGCGAAAAACCGAGGTGGACGCCCTGAGGGTCAAGGGCAAATCCACGCTGCCGGTTACGCTCGCAAACGAGCTTGAGACGAACCCGTTCTTGCGGGTGAACAGCCCCGAAATCCGCAAACGCCTCGGCTTTGGGCCGGATGTTCCGCCCGCCGAGGTCTTCGAGGAGTTGCGCCGGCGCAAGGATACCTTTTAGCCGTTGCGTTTCGCCTTCCGGTTCGATGCAGGCATCGCGAGTGCGGCGGGCGGCGGTTTTAGCAGGGCCGCCCGGAGGCGAAGATGCGCAAAGGTTTCATCCTTTATCGAAGCGGGTCCGGGCAATGCCGCCGGGGCGCGGCGGCGGCCGGCTCCCTTGGTCTTCTGCTCACCAGATACGCGGCAGGAGCGCACCGGTCCGTGCGCGATAAGCGGCATAGGCTGGATACCTCGAGAGCGATTTGTCCTTGGCGCGGGCGCCGGGAATGAAAAAGAAGGCGGACCAAAGCGCGACGATCACAAAGGGTAGCCAGTGCGCCGAGAGCGCCGCGAACGCACAGTAGATCATTATCTCGCCGAGATAGTTCGGATTGCGAACGCGGGAGAACAGCCCATCCGTGATGAGGCAGGGCCCCGCACGGAGCGTGAAATATTTCTGGGCATCGCCCACGTAGTGGAAGAACACGCCGAAGGTGTAGAGGCTGACAATGCCTGCGATCATGGGTGCGGGCAGCGAGGGGTGACGCGACGCGACGAGATAGGGAGCTACGTAATAGCCCGCCAGCGGCAGAAAAACGAAGAGGAAGCCGATCCAAAACGGGCGGCGAACCTCGAAGCGCCGGTCCGGGTACATGCTCTGCTTCATGAGCCATAGCAGAGAGTAAGTCCCGTGCAGTGCGAGGTAGATACACATCTCGATGGAGACGTTATCGAACCACCACATGAGACCGAGCACCACAGGAAATACGAGCACCTTGTGCAGGTTGATAAAGAATATGTCGGTCATTGCTGCTGCTCCATGATTGCGAGAATTGCGTCGAGCACGCGCTCGAACGTTGCAAGGTCCTCCCGCGAGGCGGCCCGTATGGCCTTCCTGCCAAAGCCCTCCTCTAAGAGAGCGCCCGCCTTCTGCACGAGTTTTGCCCCCTTCGCCGTCAAGGCTAGCTTACTGCGCCGCCGGTTCGACGGGTCGTCTGCAGCGGCAAGAAGTTCTCTTGCGGCAAGGCGCGAGACGATGCGGCTGATGCCCGCGTCGGTGACGCCCACAAATCTGGCGAGCTCGGCCTGCGAGGATAGCTGCCGGCTCGCAACGCCATGCAGCGCCAGGTAGTCGCTGAACCCGAGATCGAATTCGGCGCGGAGCGCCTTTTCCGCCGACGAGCTTAGCGTTTGTCCCAGTAAATAGATCCTGTGCGTTAGCGGACGCATTGTTGCCTTAGCAATTATTGACACGTCAATAATTGCGCAGTAATGCTCCCAGTGCAAGTGCGGCATCGTGGCCGGCCAGGGGCGCCAACCGGCAGGCCGCAAGCGCAGCGGAAGGGGGGGACAATGGAAAGTCCGATCGGGCAAATATTCGGCGAGCTGTATGAGGCTTCGCGCCGGGCGCCTTACCCCAGCCTGGAGCAGCGGCTTCACCTTCTCGGCGCACTTCAGAAAGAGATCGCAGCATCGAAGTTCGAGATCGCAGAGGCTATCGATCAGGACTTCGGAGGCCGCCCGGTCGAGGAAACACTGCAGCTCGAGATATTTCCAGCCCTTTCCGCTTTGAGCTATTGCCGCCGGCATTTGGCACGCTGGATGCGGCCCGAGCCGCGCAGGGTTGGGCGGAGCTTCTGGTTTGCATCGAACCGCGTAGTCTATCAGCCGCTGGGCGTCGTGGGCGTGATCGCGCCCTGGAATTACCCCTTCTATCTTGCTATGGCGCCGGTGATTGGCGCCTTGGCCGCCGGGAACCGGGTAATTGTGCGCCCGTCAAGCCAGACCCCGAACACGGCTCTCGTCCTCAAACGGCTAGTCGAAGAAGCGCCGCCGGCCGATTTTGTGCGCGCCCTTTGCGGCGAGCGCTCGCTGGCCGCTGAGATGCTGGCACTGCCCTTCGATCATATCGTTTTCACCGGCTCGACGTCCGTGGGGCGCGATGTCATGCGAGCGGCATCTGCGAACCTAACGCCCGTCACCTTGGAACTAGGCGGAAAGTCCCCGGCTATCGTTCATGAGAGCTATCCGCACGAAGAGGCGGCGCGCCGCATCGCGCTTGGCAAGTTCCTCAACGCTGGTCAAACCTGCGTTGCTCCAGATTATGTGCTTGTCCAGGAAGACCGGCGCGGCGAACTGATCGATCGCCTGACCGCAGCGCTCGAAAAAATGTATCCGGCGGCCCAGGACAACCCGCAGTTCACATCGATCCTGGGGGAAAAGCATTTCTTGAGGCTAGCCGGTCTCTTGGAGGATGCCCGGGCGAACGGTGCCCAGATCATTCAGCCTCAGGCAGCCAGAGTAGCGCGCCAAAGCAAGGAGCGAGGCTTTCGCTTCCCGCCCACACTTGTTGCTGGCGTTACTGACGCGATGCGCCTTTCCCAAGAGGAAATCTTCGGGCCAATCCTGCCGGTGCGCACCTATCGCGCCTTCGAGGACATCTTTGACTACCTTTCGAAAAGGCCGCGCCCCTTGGCGCTCTACTATTTCGATAAGGACCGGGGCAGAATTGGCCGCATCCTGCGTGAAACAGCCTCGGGCGGCGTCGTGGTAAACGGCACGCTCTTCCACATCGCTCAAGACGACCTTCCCTTTGGCGGAGTTGGGGAAAGCGGCCTTGGCCGCTACCACGCCGTCGAGGGTTTCAGGACATTCTCGAACCAGCGCGCGGTCCATGAGCCTTACCGCTTCAATCTTGCCAGGCTGCTTGAGCCGCCCTGGACAGCACGGCTGCGCGCGATGCTCGACCGTGCGACCCGCTCATAAGTACCTATAGCCGCTTCGAGCCGCGCAGCTTTTCAAGCCCGGTTTTTGGGACGATTCGTTGGCCCTCCGAAACAAGAGGAACCTCCATGAAAGCTGCAGTCTCCCGGACGTACGGCCCGCCCGAGGGAGTCAAAATCGAGGAGGTTGAAAAGCCGGACCCGCCGAAATACGAGGTATCGATCAAGGTCCGCACGACAACCGTCACGGCGGGGGACTGGCGTGTACGCAGCCTCACGACACCGAAAGGCTGGGGCCTGATCGCTCGCCTGATGCTAAGCGATCATCGCGATTGACAAGAGAGAAGGCGAGGGAACCATGAAGGCTGCTGTCTACCGGAAATTCGGTCCGCCCGAAGTTGTCCGAATCGAGAATGTTAAAAAGCCCGCGCCGAAGAAAAATGAAGTTCTGATCAAGATCCATGCGACAACCGTCTCAGCGGGGGACTGGCGCGCTCGCAGTCTCACAGTCCCCAAGGGCTTCGGCCTTATGGCACGGATACTGATCTTTGGCCTCCTCCGGCCGCGGCACCCAATTCTTGGATCTGAGCTCGCCGGGGAGATCGAAGCCGTCGGCACGGACGTCACCAAATTCAAGGTTGGCGATCAAGTCTTTGCCTTTCCGGGGTTTGGCCGGGGCTGTCACGCCGAATATACCACCATGCCGGAAGAGGGAAGGATCGCCCCGAAACCCGCTAATCTGAGTTTCGAGGAAGCCGCAGCCATTTCCTTCGGAGGAACCACCGCGCTCGGCTACCTCAGGGATAAGGCGAAGATCCAGAAGGGCGAACGTGTGCTCATCGTTGGCGCGCCGGGCACGGTTGGAAGTGCTGCGGTCCAACTGGCCAAGCACTTTGGGGCCGAGGTGACCGGCGTGTGCAGCACCGCCAATCTGGAGCTGGTGAGGTCGATCGGCGCCGATCGGGCGATCGACTACACGAAGGAGGATTTCACTCAAAGCGGGGAAACTTACGACATCATCCTCGATGCAACCGGCGACGCGTCGTTTCCCAAATGCGAGAACGCGCTAAAGCCGGGTGGACGTCTTCTTCTGGCCGTCGCCAACCCGCCGCAAATGCTTGAGGCGGCTTTTGGATCGAAGCCCGATAACAAGAAGGTCCTCGCCGGTCACGCCAACGTCGCAGCGGCGGATCTGCGGTTTCTGAAACAGCTGTGCGAGGCGGGACAGTTCAAGCCGGTCATCGATCGCTGCTTGCCGCTTGAGAAGATTGTTGAAGCCCACGCCCGTGTGGATACCGGGCGGAAGACGGGTAGTGTTGTCATCACTATCAGCCACGACGACTAGGCCTGTTGCCGCATCCCGCTACCGCACCTGCCAAACCGGCCCATCATCCGGCATTCCTTTCCACGGCGCTTTCAGCGGCAGGCCGGAATCTGGATCGGCTGACGGCAAGGCGGCGCTGGCCGTTGCCTGTGATCGCAACATCGACGGAAGCGGGCTTGCGCGGCCTGACGTGCAAGGAAAGCCGGAGAGCTAAGGTTAATGCTTACGAAAACACCTTGCGGCAAGCCGGGCTAAGCCTCGCCTTGTTCTGCTTGAGGCAAGCCACGATGCGGCTCTCGCTCGGAATCTGCGCGGCACAAAGCCGGAACACGTCGGGCGTGCAAGCCGCTTGCTCCTCCGGACTTCCGCTGTGCGCTACAGTCTGTTCCGCCCCGGCAATGGCGGCGCCAAAGCAGAGTGCGGCCGCGACGGCCGCCGGCACAAGCGCTCGAATCATGAAAGTTCCTACTATTTTAATAAGGTTACGTCCGCCCCTGCTTTCCGAACCGGAAGCGTAGCATTTTATCCCGATTCGGGGGCGTTGCTATGACTTTTTTGGCACCATTGCGCTAATACTTAGGTTTTGGGGTGCTAAAAGTGTCGCACTAGCCGATCCTGCGGCGGAAGAGCCAAGTTGCCGCGGACAGCGTAAAGATGGCGATAATCGCCATCGGCCAGATGCGCTGGGCTACGAGCGCCATCGGCATATCGCGCAAGAACACGCCGCGCACGATGACGAGAAAGTGCGTCAGCGGGTTCAACAGCGCAATCGGCTGCAGCCAATCGGGCATGTTCTGCACCGGGCTCGCGAAGCCTGAAAGCATCATGGCCGGCATCATGTAGACCATGGCGCCGAGCATGGCTTGCTGCTGCGTGGAGGCGAGCGAGGAGATGAACAGCGCGATGCCGATGATTGCGAGCAGGAACACAATGAGCCCGGCATAAAGCACGAATAGCGAGCCTGTCAGCGGAATGCCGAAAACCTGGGTCACGAGAATGTTGATGCCGGTTGCGACCATCACCCCGATGATCAATCCCGGAACAGCCTTTCCGATAATAATTTCGATGGGTTGAAGCGGCGACACCAGAAGCTGCTCGAACGTGCCGAGTTCGCGCTCGCGTGCCACCGACATGACGATCACGAACAGCACCGTCGTCATGGTGAGCGTGCCGACGAGCGCAGGGATCATCGCGGTCCGGTATTCGCGGTTGGGATTGTACCACGACCGGTCGACCGCATCGCTCACCGCCGGCGGCGCCGCCTCTCCCAGCATATAGTCCACGGAGAACTGGTTCAGAATGCTGGTGAGATAGCCGTTCAGGATTTGCGCGCTGTTCGACCGGCGCCCGTCGAGAATGATTTGCACCGGAGCCTGCTCTTTGGCCGCGAGCTTGCGCGAGAAATCCTGGCCGATATGGACGGCAATTAAAACCTGTTGCGAATCGATGGCGCGCCGAACCGCGGTCTCGCTGTTGAGGTATATGATCTTCGAAAAAGCCGACGCCCGCTCGAAGCGCTCGATAAGCTGGCGTGACGCCTGCCCCCAATCCTCGTTGTAGACCGCGATGGGCACGTTCGTCACCTCAAGCGTCGCCGCGTAGGAATACAGGAAAACCTGTATCAAGGGCGGCAGGATGAAGGCGATCCGCGTTTTCGGGTCTTTGAAGGCCGACAAGAGTTCCTTGACGATGAGCGCGATGAGCTTGGGCGAAAACATCAGTCTAGCCTCATCCTGGTATTGCGCGCCGTCAGCACCATCACGGCCACACTCATGAGCATAAGAATCAAGATACTCGGGACCAGCACCGCCGCGATATCTCCGGCCAGGAAGATGGTTTGCAGGGCGGAGACGAAATAGCGGGCGGGAACGAGCGCCGAGAAGGCGCGGAGCGGCGCGGGCATGCTCGCAAGCTCGAAAATGAAGCCGGAAAAGAAGAAGCCCGGCAGGAACGAGGCCAGCATGGCGATCTGGCTTGCGATGAACTGCGTGCGTGCGACGGTCGAGATCAGCAGACCGATGCTGAGTGCAACCAGCAAAAACGCCGTTGTGGCCAGAATCAGGCTCAAAACCGATCCGCGCAGGGGCACATGGAAAATGAGCAGCGCAAAGGCCACTGAAACCACCGTCGCCATGCAACCGAGAATAAAGTTCGGCACGACCTTGCCGATCAGAAATTCCGGCACACTGGCGGGTGTGGCAAGCAGCGCCTCAATTGTTCCCCGCTCCCATTCGCGCGCGACAACGAGCGCCGTCAAAAGAGAGCCGATCATCATCAAGATGAGTGCAATCGAGCCCGGAACGAGAAAACGGCGGCTTTCAAGCTCGGGATTGAACCAAACACGCGGCTCGGGCGCGATGAGACCCGCGGACGGCGACCCGGCGCTCAAGAGCCGCTGATCGAGCCAGGATTGCCAGGCGCCCTGGACATAAGCCGTAACAAGGCTAGCCGTGTTGGGGTCGCTGCCGTCGGTTATGATTTGCACAGGCGCTGTGTCCCCGCGCCCAAGGCGCTGGGAAAAATCTCCAGATACGACCACGATGCCTTCCAGGCGCCCCGCCGTGAGATCGCCGAGGAAGGCCTGGCGGCCGGAGTTCACGCGCACATCGAAGAAGGGCGTATTGGAAAGGGATTGGCGGAATTCATCCGTCCATGGCGTTGGATTTTCGATCACAAGCCCAATGCGAACGGTCGTGACATCGAAGGAAATACCGTACCCAAACAGAAAGAGCAAAAGCGCCGGCAGCACGATGGCCACGATCAAACTTCCCGGATCGCGCAGCGTTTGCAGCGTCTCTTTGCGGACGAGCGCTTTGATGCGGCGCAGGCGCCCCTCCCGCGGGTCGAAGGCCTGCGGGGCGGCAAGCTGCTGTACTTCTGCAAAAGAGGGCCGCTCGATCATGCTGCCTCGCGCTGGTCTTGCGCTTCGATAAGCGCGATGAACGCATCCTCAAGGGTGGGATTCGGCAAGGCCGCGCTTTTGACCGAGGCTTGCAGGGCGTCCGGCGTGCCGATCGCGATGCTCTTGCCCCGGTAAATGAGCGAAACCCGGTCGCAATATTCCGCCTCGTCCATGAAGTGCGTCGTCACCATCACCGTGACGCCGCTGCCGATCATCGCATTGATGAAACCCCAGAATTCCCGGCGCGTAAGTGGATCGACGCCCGATGTCGGCTCGTCCAGAAACAGCACTGGCGGATTATGCAAAATGGCGCAGGAGAGTGCGAGGCGTTGCTTGAAGCCGAGCGGCAGATCGGCCGCATTGGTTTTCAGATGCGGCGTCAAGTCGAATGCGGCGATGGCGCGGTCGATGGCTTCGCGTTTCTTCCTGCCGGTCAGCCCGTAGACGCCGCCGAAGAAGTCGAGGTTCTGGCGCACGCTCAAATCGCCATAGAGCGAAAACTTCTGCGCCATATAGCCGAGCCGGCCGCGCGCAACCGACGGAGCGCTGTAAAGATCGTAACCGTCGACGTGGGCCGTGCCGGCCGTTGGACGCAGGAGCCCGCACATCATTTTGAAGGTCGTCGACTTGCCCGCTCCGTTCGGCCCCAGAAGCCCGAAGATTTCGCCGCGCTTTATCGTGAAGGAGATGTGGTCCGCAGCGGTGAAATCGCCGAAGGTTTTCGTCAAGCCTGCAGCCTCGACGGCAACACCGCCGCCATTGCCCGGACGCATCGGCACTTCGAAGGCTTGCGTCCGTTTGGGCTGACCGCCAAGCATGGCAACGAAGGCGTCCTCGAAGCGTGGCTTTGCCGGCTCGACACGGGCCTCCAATGTGGCAAGCCCGGCCGGGGTTGGAGCCGGTGCGCCTTCGGCAGTGACGAGCCGCACGGCTTCTCCTTGGAGGACGCCGTCTATGATCTCAGGCCTTGCGAGCGCCCTTGTGAGGAGCTTACGGCGCTCGCCGGCGGCTCCGCGAACCAAGAACGCCCTGTGCTGGATGTGCGCGGTCATCGCTTTGGGATCGCCCTGAAACAGGAGTCTTCCCGCATTCAGAACGAGAACTTCGGTGCAGTTCTCCGCTTCGTCCAAATAGGCGGTCGTCCAGACGACGCCTGCGCCATCGGCCGTTAGCTCATTGACCATGCGCCACAATTCCCGCCGCGAGATCGGGTCGACTCCGACACTCGGCTCGTCGAGGAGAAGCAGCCGCGGCGAGCGCAGCATGGCGCAAGCGAGCCCCAGCTTCTGCTTCATGCCGCCCGAAAGCCGGCCCGCAAGGCGGCTAGTAAAGCGCTTGAGATCGGTGAAGGCAAGCAGCCGTTCGAAACTCGCCGCGCGCGCTTCGCCCACAACGCCGCGCAAGTCCGCGTAAAGCGTGAGGTTTTCCAGCACGGAAAGGTCTTCGTAAAGCCCAAAGCGCTGCGGCATGTAGCCGATGGAATGGTGAAGGCCCAGCGCTCCCTCTATCGTATCGTAGCCGCAGACCGTCGCTCTGCCGCCCGTTGGCTTTAGAAGCCCAGCCAATAGCCGCATAAGGGTTGTCTTGCCCGCGCCGTCAGGGCCGACAATGCCCGTAACCTGGCCTGAGCTAATCGCAAAGCTCAGCGCGTCCAGCGCAGGCGGCGAAGTTGCGTCGAAGCGCTTGGTCAAATTCTCTGCGAGCGCGAGGGGCTGCTTCATATCACTTACTGCTAGCGACGGGCGTTCCTTGTTTCGCCGGCGGCTCCGTGGTGACGGTGACGGGCATGCCTTGGCGCAGGTAGCCCCTATCGTCGTCCACCACGATGCGAAGCCGGTAGACGAGCGAGGTGCGAAGCTCGGTGGTCTCGACGGTTTTCGGCGTGAACTCGGCTGCAGTGGAAATGAACCCGATCCGGCCCAAGTAAGTCTTGGCACCCGGCGTATCGGTCTTGACCTGAACCTCCATACCGGGATGGATGCGGCCAAGATCTGGCTCCGAGACGTAAGCTCGCACCCACACAGGCGTGGTAAGGCTCACGACATAGACCGTTTCGCCGGCCGCAACGATGGCGCCAACCTCGCGTACCCGGCTGAGAACCGTGCCATTGCTTGGCGCAATCAAATCGGCATCGGTTAAATTACGCTCTGCCACAAGCACGGCCGCCTCGCGCTCGCCGAGCTGCGCTTTACCGAGATCGATGTCTTCCTTGCGGAAGCCGGCTTCCTGAAGCCGCAACGCCTCGCGAGCGGAATTGAGCTGAGCATCGGCTTGGCGCTCGGCGGCTTGGCCGTCGTCAACGGCTTTTTGCGATCCGGCGGGCGTATTCAGAAGCGTTTGCGCTCTCTTGAGAATAATGCGCGCATTGGTGAGCGTTGCTTCGCGCTCGGCAACGAGCGCTCTTGCCTCGGCGATCTCCTCCGGGCGGTTTCCGGCCTTGAGCTTCGCATAGTTTGCAGCCATCTGATCGCGCTGGGCGCGCGACTGTGCCAGCGCGTCGTCGAAATAGACTTTCTCAAGCGACGCCAGTGTCTGGCCCGCCCGCGCAACATCGCCCTCATCGACATCGAGTTTTTCGATGCGGCCCGCAACCTTGAAGCCGAGATTCACCTGGCGGACCTCGACATTGCCCTGGAGAACCAGCGCTGCGTTGGGCGCAGGGCGGAGAAAATACCACCAATATCCGGCGATGGCAGCGGCACCTGCGAGAACGAGCAAGAAAACGCGGCGGGACTTCATGACTCTTGCTCTCCTTTGCTTTTCAGCAGGATATTTTTGTGCGCTGCGAGAAGCGCCGCAACGTCGAGAGGTTCGAACTGCGAGAACAGGCTGCGCCAGATCACCGACATGAGAAGGGGTGCAAAAATCAGCTGCGGAAAGTGCGACAGGGCCTCAGCGTCGAAGGCGCCCTGCTTTTCCCGAGCCGCTATGGAGCGGATCGCCGCGATCCCCTTGGAAACGACCTCGTCATAATAGAATTTCGCCAGCCTCGGAAAGCGCGGGCCTTCGGAAATGATAAGGCGTATGACCTTCTCGCGCGGCGTGCCCAAAATCTCTTTCTCGAAGAAGGCTAGCAGCGCACTAAGAGCCGCAGCAGGAGGCACGCTCTCGTCCTGCGCAAGGCGGGCGAGAAGTGCGAGGGCGGGTGCCGCAACGCTCTGCAGCATGCGCTCGAAGAGCGTCTCTTTGTCTGGGAAATAAAGATAAAGGGTTCCTTTGGCGACGCCTGCGCGCCTTGCTACATCGTCGAGCCGCGCGGCGGCGAAGCCATGCTCGGAGAAAACTTCGAGCGCCGCCTTGAGAATGTGCTCTTGCCGCTCTTCGGGCGCGGCACGGCCTGCACGCGGCCGGCGCATACCCTGCGTAACCCTGCTACGGCGGCTGTTTCCGGCAAATACGTTGGGGGATCTAGTCTGCGATGCCACGTTGCAACTCTTAATGACTGCCCGGTCAGTCATTTAGCACTCGAACAGCCGTTT
This sequence comes from Rhodomicrobium sp., assembly GCA_052144215.1. Lineage (GTDB taxonomy): Bacteria > Pseudomonadota > Alphaproteobacteria > Rhizobiales > Rhodomicrobiaceae > Rhodomicrobium. The sequence goes on along the minus strand of JBKQQS010000010.1, from coordinate 37,538 downwards.
AGCAATCGTAAACTCGGTCTCGAACTACCAGGGAAAGGTAGCGGGATTGCGGTGGAGCGCCCCTTTTGGCCGCACGCACGGGGATGGCGGGACCGGAACGCTCTTTTTCAGCTCTTTCCGCGGCAGCCGGCTTCGCCGAGGACGAAAAACGCGTCAAAGAGCTGGCCGGCGCTGCCGTTTAGCTCCGGGCTTGGAACATGCGCCCGGAGCCCAGGACTCTTCAGGATAATGCCAGCGCATTTTGCCCTGGCAGAAGCTTGCCCTCGGGCATCTCGACCTCGAGGATCCAAATGTCCGGGTCGCGGCCGGCTTGGCGCGCGAGATAGGCGTCTGCCTCGGTCTCGGGCGCATCGGGCGAATAGATAGGCTGCCACGCGCGCCCTTCGTCGAGGAGGAGCGCATTTCCAGCTTCGGCAAGATGCGCCGAAAGCGGCGCATAGACCTGGCACGACCCATCGAGGCGTGCCACCTTGATATAGATGGCACCGGCATCTGAATCGCCGCGGCGCACCAGGGCCGCGGAGATGAAAGCGCAGTTGAGCCGCCGCAGATAAGCGCTCACCCAGATGTGTGATTTAAGGCGCATGCGTTCCCTCTTGATGGTGCGAAAGCGCTCTGCCCGCCAGCGTCAAGCTTTCGCAATGGTCATGTGGACCGGCGCTTCCGCGTAGCAATGGCCTTTGTCATAGCTACATCGAAAGGCTGTAAAATCCTGTCACCGGAAATCGCGGCTTTTTAAGGATTCGGTCCAGCTCCTGTTAACACTTATTCTTGCCCGGCCGGCTGTGCGGTTTGGGGCATGCGCACCTTCATCGCCCTGGCCAAAAAGCAAAGCAAACGCACCCGTTTGGCCAGGTTGAAGCGTCCGGAGCATGGCGGTCCAATCGGTAAGACGGCGGCTGACCACATGGATGACATTGCTCTCTTTTTGTAAAACTCCTTCGCAGAGAAGAAGTTTCGCCCCGAAAACCGCCCGGCGGTATTTTTCGGCCACCCCCGGCCAAACGATCAGATTGGCGGCACCTGTCTCGTCCTCGATCGTGATGAAGATCGTACCTTTCGCGGTTCCCGGGCGCTGGCGGAATAGAACCAAGCCTGCGATTTTGACATATCTTCCATTTGGCAGCTTTTTCAGATCCGCGGCCGCGATCATGCCCTTGGGGCTTAGGCTCGCGCGCATGAACGCCATCGGATGATTGCGAAGCGAAAGCCCGAACGCCGAATAATCTTCCGTAACAGCCTCCTCGTCGCGGAGGGGTGGCAGTTTAATGTCGTCCTGGAGCCGGCCTTGCCGGCATCCGGGATCTTTGCAGTCCGCCTTTGGCGTTTCCGGGATGACACGTTGCTGAACAAGCGGCAATTCATCGGCTTCGAGGCCCGCGACATGCCAAAGCGTTTCGCGGCGGCCTAATTCGAGCGAGCCGAAGGCATCGGCGCGCGCGAGCGTGCGCATGGCGGCAAGCCCGAGCTTTGCCCGGCGCATGAGATCTTCCGGCGTCTGGAACGGCCCGCCCTTCGCCCGCGCCGCGGCAAGCTTTTCGGCATCGTCCTCGCGAAGGCCCGCGATCAGGCGCAGTCCAAGGCGCAATGCGTGGCGGTTTCCTGGAGGAAGTCCCCCCTCACCCTGTCCCTCTCCCGCGGAGGGGAGAGGGGACGCCGTTGCAGCGGGCACGCCCTGCCCCCTCTCCCCTGGCGGGAGAGGGTTGGGGTGAGGGGGCTTGGTAAGAGGCTCCAGCGTATGGTCCCAATCGCTCGCATTCACATCGATCGGCCGCACCTCCACCCCATGCAGCTTCGCATCCCGTACGAGCTGGGCGGGCGCGTAAAAGCCCATGGGCTGGCTATTCAAGATCGCGGCCGCGAACACATCGGGGTAATAACGCTTCAGCCACGCCGAGCAGTAGACGAGCAGCGCGAAAGACGCCGCATGGCTTTCGGGAAAGCCATAGGTGCCGAAGCCCTGGATTTGGCTGAAGCAGCGCTCTGCGAAATCGCGTTCGTAGTTTTTGGCGAGCATGCCGGCGATGAACTCGTCCTTGAACGTGTGGATGGTTCCAACTTTCTTGAACGTGGCCATGGCGCGGCGCAACTCGTCGGCCCGGCCCGGTTGAAACCCTGCAGCTACAATCGCAATCCTCATGCATTGTTCCTGGAACAATGGCACTCCGAGCGTTTTTTCGAGAATTTTTTTTAATTCCTCGCTCGGGTAGCTGGCTTTCTCCAAGCCCTGGCGGCGGCGCAGATAGGGATGCACCATGTCGCCCTGGATCGGGCCGGGGCGCACGATGGCGACCTCGATGACGAGATCGTAAAACGAGCTTGGCTTGAGCCTCGGTAGCATGGTCTGCTGGGCGCGGCTTTCCACCTGGAACACGCCAACGGAATCGGCGCGGGAAAGCATCTCGTAGACGCCGGCATCTTCGGCGGGCACCGCCGCCGGTGTCAGGTTCACGCGGTAATGTTTGCGCAAAAGCTCGAAGCCTTTGGCAAGGCAAGTGAGCATGCCGAGCGCCAGGACATCCACTTTCAGCATGCCGAGCGCTTCGATATCGTCCTTGTCCCAAGAGATGACGGTGCGGTCCTCCATCGATGCGTTCTCGATGGGCACAAGCTCGTCGAGACGGCCGCGCGCGATCAAGAAGCCGCCCGGATGCTGCGAAAGGTGGCGCGGGAAGCCGATCAACTCGCGGGTAAGCTCGATGCAAAGGGCAAGCCTTCTGTCTCCCGCATCGAGGCCAAGCTCCTCAAGCCCCGCGGCATCGATGCCGTCACCGCTCCAGCTGGAGACCGAACCGGCAAGCGCCGCCGTCACATCGGGCGAAAGGCCGAGCGCTTTGCCCACCTCGCGTACCGCTCCGCGCGTCCGGTAGCAAATGACGGTGGCGCAAAGGCCTGCGCGATGCCGGCCGAACCGCTCATAGATATATTGGATCACCTCCTCGCGCCGCTCATGCTCGAAATCGACGTCGATATCGGGCGGCTCGTCGCGAGCATCGGAGATGAAGCGCTCGAAAAGGAGGTTCGAGCGGGCGGGATCGACTTCGGTGATGCCAAGGGCGTAGCAGACGGCCGAATTGGCGGCCGAACCGCGCCCTTGATGCAGAATGTTCTTCTCGCGGGCGAAGCGGACGATGTCCTCCACCGTGAGGAAAAACGGTGCGTATTTAAGCCTAGCGATCAGCCCGAACTCGTGCCCGATCTGCTCGATGACCGAAGCCGGCGCGCCCCCTGGATAGCGCCGCTTGAGTCCTTCTAAGGTCAGGCGCTCAAGGCGCGCTTGCGGGTCTTCGCCGTTGGGGGCGATCTCATCGGGATATTCGTAGGTCAGCTCTTTCAGGTTGAACGTACAGCGGCTCGCCAGTTCCACCGTGTTCGCGATCGCCTCCGGATGGTCTGCGAAAAGGCGCGCCATCTCAGCCGCACTTTTGAGATGACGCTCGGCGTTGCGGGCAAGCCTAAAGCCCGCTTCGTCTATGGTGCAGGTGTCGCGGATGCAGGTGAGAACATCCTGAAGGCGGCGGCGGTCGGAATCGTGATAGAGTACATCGTTTGTGGCGATAAGCGGCACGCGCGCCACATGGGCAAGCGCTGCGAGCCGGTACAGCCTCTTCGCATCGTCCCCGTGAAAGCGGCAGGAGGCGGCGAGATAGACGCGGCCTTTCAACTGCGCCGCCAGATCGGCCAAGCGCGATTGAAACGCTTGCGCATTTTCCGGGCTTTGAAACGCATCGTCCGGCGGCAGCAGCGCAACGATCTGGCCTTCCGAAAAGGCGAGGAAATCTTCGAAGGAAAGATGGCACTCGCCTTTGGGGATTTCCTCTTTGGAACAAGGCCCCCTCACCCCAACCCCCTCCCGCGAGGGGAGAGGGAGTAGGTTGCGGCCTTTGCAACAGCGTTCCTTCTCCCAGCAAGCTCGGCTTGGCGAGCTTGCAACCCGGAGTGCCCGCAACCGCGAGCCGATGCGGGGCGGGAGAAGGACCGGATGAGGGGTAGCTTCCTCCGTGGCCGGCGACTTCTGCTTAAAAACCCTGTCCGACTTCCCAACCGTCAGCAGCCGGCAAAGCCGTCCATAGGCCGCGCGGTCCTGAGGATAGCACAACAGATCCGGCGAGCCGTCCCGGAAGGAAAGCCGGCAGCCAACGATCAGCTGCACATCCAATTCGCGCGCCGCCAAATGCGCCCGCACTACACCGGCAAGCGAGTTGCGATCCGTAACTGCGATGGCAGAGAGCCCAAGCTCCGCCGCACGGACGATCAGCTCGTGGGGATGCGAGCCTCCCTCCAGGAAGGAGAAATTCGTCGTCACTTGCAGCTCGGCATATCCGGCTTTGCGCATGGCGATCCGGCTCATGGGAATAACCCGTGCAAATACCAGCGGGGAAGCCGCTCACCGCCATAAGTGCCCTCGCGGAAAACCCAGAAGCGCAAGCCCGCTGTGCTTTCGATGCGGTAGTAATCGCGGGTCTCATCGCCCTCGCCGGCATTGCTGCCGCGCCACCATTCGGGCGCAATGCGCTCCGGCCCTTCCGCGCGGACGACGCAGTGCAGAATTTTCCGCCAGCGGAACAGCACGGGGGGCGCATCGGGCAACGCCGCCGTCACGTCGATGGGTTGGGGGCGCGCGAAAAGCCGGATGGGCCGCTCGCCCATGTGCTGCCAAACAGCGCCCTCGCCCCTCACCCTGTCCCTCTCCCCAGGGGAGAGGGGACGCTGTTGCAAAGGCCGCAGCCTCCTCCCTCTCCCAGGGAGAGAGGGTTGGGCTGAGGGGAGTGGCCCTATCCGTTTCACCGCCCGTTCGGGGATATAGCTCTCTTGCGGCGCGAGGCGGTAGACCCGGCCTTTGCCGAGCCGGTTTTCGAGGGAATCGATCAGCGCCGCGAGTTCCTCAACGCAAGCGGCATTTTGCCCGGCCGTCAAAATGCTCGATTGCCGCTCGTCCAAGGGTTCGGCATGCGGCACGGCAAGCATTGCCAGATCCACCCCGAAGCCCGGATCGATAAAACCCAGCTTCTCGCGGAACAGGCGCATCATCCGGGCGGCATCGCGCGTTGGCAGCGCGGCCGAAACGGCTAGGGTTTGCACGCTGCCATCGGACCTGAAAAAGTTGATCTCGAAGGTGAGGCCGCCTTGGCGCTGAGCCTCCAGGCGCGCGCAAAGCGTCTCCAAAAGCTTAGCCGTGACCCGCTCCAAATCCCCGGGCGCGGAAATGGGTTCGGCGAAACGCAAGCGCTCGATCCAGGGCGTTGGGGCGCGCAAAAATTCGATCGCCTCTTGGGCAAGCCCCAACGTTTTGTCGAGCTGCGGCAGAAGATCGGGGAAGCGGCGGGACAGGGGTCCTCGAGGCAATTTTTGCACAGCGCCGATGGTGAAAAGTCCAAGCTTTCGAAGCAAGCTCGCCGTCTCTTCGCCAATGCGCAGCCGCTCCACGGGCAACGGCGCGAGCAGGGCCGCTAGTTTATCCCTCTCACCCCAGCCCTCTCCCGGCAAGCTCGGCTTGGCGAGCTTGCAACCCGGAGTGCCCGCATCCGCGAGCGGATGCGGGACGGGAGAAGGACAGGATGAGGGGGAGTTACGCGTTATGCCAGTTGGCGTTAGACCCCGGATAAGCACTGAAGTGCTTTCCGGGGTGACATCGGGGGCGATCACATACCTCTCAGCATGATGGGCGAGCGCGTAAGCCGCGCCGAAGGTGGGTGCAATGGCGGCGCGTGCGGGAATGCCGCGCGCTTCGAGGCGGCCGAGAAGCTCTGCGGCGAGCCCGGCTTCGCCGCCCCAGAGATGGGCACATCCGGCAATGTCGAGCCACAGTCCGGAACCGTGCGCGGGCGCGGTCAACGGGCTATAACGCTGGGCCCAGGCGGCGAGCGCCATCAGCGCCTGCTCACAAGCTTCGGGTTCGGCATCGGCAACGATAAGCTTCGGGTAAACGGCAAGCGCATCGGCTAAAGGCTGATGCAGATAAAGCCCGGCCCGGATGCCGGGCCCGTCGAGAGCGGCTATGCGGCGGATATTGCCATGCTTTTCAAAAAGAGCGAGCGGCGCCTCCGGCCTTGCGAGCGGGGGCTGTTTCAGGCGGGCATGCGTCATCGCGAAGTTCGGCAACCACACGAACATGGGCCGCTTTGCTTGGATCGCCATCTGCGCCATCGGACACCTCCACAATCCACGATGCCGTTCTGCCGTTGCGGCAATATTCAAGATCGAGCCGGAAGCGGGGCGGACCGAGCCCCGGTTCGAAGTCCCCCCTCACTCTGTCTCTCTCCCCGAGGGGGGAGAGGACGCTGTTGCTCCCTCTCGTCCAGGGCAGGGCGGCACTCCCTCTCCCCTTGGGGAGAGGGTTGGGGTGAGGGGGTCTTGTTGCCTCGCCCGGCTCAGCGCTTACACGCCAGCGCGTGGCAGCCGCGCCGCTTGGGCTTGCGGCCGCTTGCGAGGGCTTGGAACGGTGCCGCCGCAAGAGCAGCGCCGCCGTGCCGGATTGCCAGGCAGCGGCATCGAGCCTTCGCCCCGTCTTCAAGCTCAGCGCACCTGCCTCGCCCAAAACCGCGGCCAGCGCCCGCGAATGCAGGGCCTCCTCCATCACGCCGAAGACCTCGTCATCCTTCGCACAATCGATCCAAACGATGCGCGACGGGTTAAGACCGAGGCGGGCCAAAGCTGGGGGATAGCAATCGGCAAGGCTTGCCGCCCAGAGAAGGACTCCATCTTGGCGGCGCAAAATCTCAGCTGCGGCCATTGCCGCGAAGGCTGTCACGGCGGGAGCCAGTTCGCCCTCCAGCCCGCCAGCGCAAAATTCGTGGAGTGCGCCAAGCTGCAAGCCGCCTTGCGGCAGAGGAGCGTTCAGCTGCCGGCAGGCAAAGGGCAAAACGCGTGCCGGAATCTCCAGACGGTGGCCTTCGAGGGCGCGGATTTGCAGCCGCAGGGCTTCGAGTTTAGGATTCATACCATGACACATTCTGATCTCGTTTTGTTCTTGTTTTGGACCCAAAATTGATCGCGGTCAATCCATTTGTTCCGGCCTATGGTTGTATAAGAACACCCCAAAGGAGCCGCAATGCCAGCAAACTCTGACCAGATGACTTTCGCTTTCCCCGCCAGCCGCGAAGCCGCAGCCGCCGCCTTCGAGGAGGCGCGAGCCGCCGCGCTTAAGTGCCGGGCGTGCCATCTGTGGGAACCGGCGAGCCAAACCGTATTCGGCGAAGGCCCAGTTCCAGCGCCGGTGATGCTCATCGGAGAGCAGCCAGGCGATAAAGAGGACCTCGCAGGCCTGCCCTTCGTTGGCCCCGCCGGCCTAAAATTGAACGAAGCGCTGGCAGAGGCCGGAATTTCGCGGAAAGCGGTCTATGTCACAAACGCTGTCAAACATTTCAAATACGTGCCGCGCGGCCGCATCCGGCTGCACCAAAAGCCCGTGACGGCAGAGATCAAAGCCTGCCGGCCGTGGCTTGAGCGCGAACTCGATTTCGTGCAGCCGAAAATCGCGGTGGCGCTCGGCGCAACGGCTGCGCAGTCGCTTTTCGGAAAGGCGATGCCCGTCAACAAAAATCGCGGGCACCTCTTCGATCTCGGCGCACTGAAGGGGCTCATTACCATCCATCCGTCCTATCTTCTGCGCATCGAGGAGCCTGCGGATGCGGAGGCGGAATATGCTCGGTTCGTCGCCGATCTGAGCCTGCTGCTGCCATGTCTGAGCTGACGGCGGCTCAGCGGAACTTCTAAATCCGCGCTGCGTTAGGGCTGTCGCGAAACTGTCGCACAATGCCAGCAAAGTCGGCTCATGCCGATGACCAGCGTTCTAAAAAAACCAGCTCACAAGCTTAGCGTTGTCGAATCGATTTCGGCATCCGCCGGCGCTGTGAACGACGACCGCGCGGGCCATGCCGGGGCTTGCGTCTGGGTGATCGACGGCGCCACCGATTGCGCAAGCGAGAAATATCTTCCAGGACAAAGCGATGCCGCCTGGCTTGCGGAAAAGTTTCATAGCTGCCTTTCGACCCGCTCGCCCGGAGCTGGCGTTTCGCTGCCGGACCTTATCGGGGACATCACGCAATCGGTCCGCGCGGATTTCCATCGCGAGGCCATCCGCGGCATAACCTTGCGCGAGCATCAGCCTTCGGCGGCAGCGCTTATTGCCCGGCTTCACGCCGGCATCCTCGAGGTGGCAGCGCTCGGCGACTGTCAGCTTTTTGCCGCCCAGCCAGGACGGCGTTCCGCGCTCTGCGGCGTCGACCGCTCGAGGCTCGGCGATAGAGTTGCCATCGAACGCATCCGCGCAGCCATGAAGGAGGAGAACCTTGGCTGGCTCGCCGCGCGCGCAAAATATAAACCCCGCGGAGACGAAGGCCGGCGGATGATGAATAGGCCCGGCGGCTACGCCGTGCTGAGCATCGACATGGCGCCGCTCGATCTTATTCACCGCGAGGCGATCCCCCTCGAATCCGGAGCCCGGCTGCTTTTGGCCACCGACGGATTTACCCGGCTCTACGAAGTCTTCGGCGCGTATTCGGAGGAGACTCTCCTCGAAGCCGCCTTCGAGAAGGGCTTGGCAGCTTTGCTCAAAGAGCTACGGTCGCTGGAGGACAAGGATCCGGCGTGCGAGAAAGCGCCGCGCCTAAAGCTGCACGACGACGCGACTGCACTGCTTGTTATAGCGGAGTGACGGGTGGGGAGAGAAAGCGAGAGACGAAGCCTTTGGCTCGCGGGGGGGTGGGGGCCATGCAGGCGGCTTCGTCTCTCAGGGGCAACTATTATTACCGGGGTTCAGCGTTCCTTAGTAACCGACGACGCTATACTAAACACGTAAACCAAGGACACGGAACTGCGGTGCTTAGGGGCAAACACTCGCGCTACGCAATACTGGCCACGCGCTTACTGATACTCTACAAACGCAACAGCACTACAGGATACGCCACTCTACTCAACTCGACGCTACTTCACTCAACGCTAGGGGGCACTTTTAACTCTATCTTCACACGAGGCGATCCGTTCTGGATTGGGGGGCGATCCGGGCGAGCCGCCGTCTTGTGATGTGATATGTATGCCTCAGCGTTTGGACCAAAATAAGGCCAGATAGAGAAATTTGCTTGACGTGTGTTTTTTCCACATCGAACTGCTTCGCGCCGTCTAAGCTTCGGAAGAGTCAGCAATCTTGGCGGGCTCTGGCGTTGCGCGGCGGCGGCGGCAATGACAAGATTGCGGCGATATCCAAAACGGGAGGCCACGCCATGGCACAAACCTACACATCGATTCCTGCGGACCTCCCCGTTCCGCAAGACGACGGCGCGGCGGATCACCTTGCCGGCCTGACGCTGCCCGCCGTGGCTCTGCCCTCCACCGATGGCGGCGCTGTGGATTTGGCGGCGCTCAAGGGCCAAACCGTGCTCTTCTGCTATCCGAAAACCGGCGTGCCCGGCCAGCCGCTCCCCGATGGCTGGGACGCGATCCCCGGCGCCCGCGGCTGCACGCCCGAAACTTGCGCCTTCCGCGATCTCTTCGCCGAGCTGACGGCGGCGGGCGCCAGCTTCGTCTTCGGCCTGTCCACGCAAAGCACGCCCTATCAGCAGGAGCTGCACGCCCGGCTGCATTTGCCCTTCCCGATCCTCAGCGACGAGCGGCTCGAACTCAGCCACGCGCTGCGCCTGCCCACTTTCGAAGCCTGGGGCGGCACGCTCATCAAGCGCCTCACGCTCATCATCCGCGACGGCCGCATCGCGCACGCGTTCTATCCCATCTTCCCGCCCGATGGTCACGCGGCCGAGGTGCTGGCCTGGCTCAACGCGCATCCTATTGAGCGTTGATTTCGCGGAAACCGCCCGTACACTCACTGTCATCGCGGAACCGAACTGTGCACCACCTGTCATCGCGGAACCGCACTGCGGACCCACAGTCATCGCGGAAACGCGCCTGCGCGTTATCCGCGATCTTGCAACAGCCCCGGCGAAGATGCCGGATAATCCGCCAGCGGATTTCCGGCATGACACCAAACTGCTCTGGCGCGGCTTTCCGCTGCTACGCCGTTTACGATTGCCGTACAAAACCATAGGAGCCGGCCCAGCTGCGACGATGCTTCCTTAAGGCGCCATCCTGCGAGAAAGCGCCTTAGCAGAGCATTAAAGACGATAACGCATTGATAGCGCATACGTTTCCCGTAGCGGGCAGCGCAAGTCCGCAAGCCGCATGGCGTAGTGTATGGTTAACCGCGGAGCGGAAATATATTTAACGGACTTTTTGGAGTCGCGATTTGCTGGTGAAGTCGCGCAAAAATCGCGATTTTTGCGGCGGGGACATATTCGAAACCACCCCGGTTTACCATTCCGGCATTAACCATGGCCTGGTGCGAAACCTCATCGGCGCGATCCTGTCCGGTATCGTCAAGCGCGATTGAGGTACGAAGCGGGAAGCCCCCCTCACCCCAGCCCTCTTCCAGCAAGCATACGTTGGAGCGTGTAAAAAAATTGGCGCGTTCGCGGCAAACTCGGTTGTCATGGCCCGGCTCGACCGGGCCATCCATGAAAAACCAAATGCGCTCAGTATGTTGCTAGGTGGCCGGGTCGAGCCCGGCCGTGACAGGAGTGGTTGCTATCCGTGCGTTAGCCCAACAACCGCCGCCGCTTAAAGCTTTGGCGAGGCGCCTACCCTAAGGTTGCGCTTTAATAAATCGCAGTTGAAGCGCGCGGCGAAACCATGGTCTTCTACGGCAAACGTAAACAACTGAGAACGCGATGTCCTTGCCGAACCCATCCTTCGTCCTAACCTTGTCCTGCGCGGACCGGCCCGGAATCGTGGCCGCCATCGCCAGTATTCTCGCCGAAAACGGCTGCAACATCACCGACAGCGCGCAATTCGGCGACGTAAAAAGCGGCCGCTTCTTCATGCGCGTTTCGTTCTCGGCGCCGGACGGCCTCAGCCGCGAGGGGGCGCGGCACCTGCTCGCCCCCGCCATCGAACGCTTCGCCATGACGGCGGATGTCTATCCGCACGCGGAAAAGACCCGTGTCCTGATTCTGGTCTCCAAATTCGGCCATTGCCTGAACGATCTTTTGTACCGGCACGGCATCGGCGCGCTTCCTATCGAAATCCCGGCCATCGTTTCCAACCACCGCACCTTCTACCAGCTCGCGGCAAGCCATGACATTCCCTTCCACTATCTGCCCGTGACGCAGGAGACGCGGGAAAAGCAGGAGCGGCGGCTGATCGAGATCGTGGAAGAAGAGAAAATCGAACTCGTCGTGCTGGCCCGTTACATGCAGGTGCTGTCCGCAGCGCTCTGCGAAAAGCTGGCCGGGCGCGCGATCAACATCCATCATTCGTTTCTGCCGAGCTTCAAAGGCGCCAAGCCCTATCACCAGGCACATGCGCGCGGCGTGAAGCTGATCGGAGCCACGGCGCATTATGTGACGCGCGATCTCGACGAAGGGCCGATCGTCGAGCAGGAAGTCGCGCGCGTCGATCATTCGATGTCGCCGGAGGACCTCGTCACGATAGGCCGGGACGTGGAATGCGTCGTGCTCGCCAGAGCCGTGAAATGGCATGTCGAGCACCGCATTTTGCTCAATGGCAGCCGCACCGTCGTCTTCCGCTGACGAAACCTTTCAAAGATGCTTGAAAAAGGCTGTGCCGCGCTAGTATAGACCGGCTTCGGGCTCATCCGGAAACTCTCAATGAATTCCGCCGGTTACGCTGGCGTGCAGCCGAAGCCCGGCAGGAATTCCCCCTGCAAATCCAGGCTCCTCTAATATTTTGCGGTCAAACGCAATTTTTCTCTTGTAATGGGGGTCAAAGGGGGGCAAATACCCCCCCTGTTCACATCTGGACATCTACTGGTTGGGGAGGACGCCATATGGCATTCCATGACGGCCTCTTCCAATTGGGGATGGACTTGGATCGAGGTTCAAGCACCGCCCAAACGGAAGAAAAGCACGCCCTTGTTGTTACGCATTCGGGCAGCAAGGAAAACAAAGACTACTTCTGCGAGCGCAACGGCGTGAAATTCGCTGGAACGCACCTATTGGTCGACGTGCTGAATGGCACGCGGCTTGACGACATCGACTACATCGAACGAACTTTCAGAGAGTGCATTGAAGTATCGGGGGCGACGCTCTTGCATATTCATTTGCATCATTTTACGCCGAATGGCGGAGTCTCTGGGGTGGCGGTGCTGTCGGAATCGCATATTTCGATTCATAGTTGGCCCGAGTACGGTTATGCCGCCATCGATATCTTCATGTGCGGACATGCCAAACCCCATCTGGCAATCGATGTGATCCGGCAAGCGTTCGAACCGGAAGAAATCATCGTCAAGGAACATCTGCGCGGCCAGGAAGCTGCCGTACAGCTTAGGTTTGCTGCCTAGCAAGCCCGAAAACCGAGGGCGTTCCGATGAGGGCGCCCTAACCTGCCTCATGTCCGGGACCGGCACAAATGCGTGAACAAGGTTTCGATCCCTTGCTCCACGTCCTATACCGCACCTAATAGTTCGGGGAGTTGGAACTTCACAGCCTTTCCAACATAGGACCGCGGCCGGACAGGGAGAGAGCGGATGCGTAAGGATTTGCTTTATATTGAGGATTTGTCTCCGGGCATGACCTTCAAGGCCGGGCCGGAAAAAATCGCCGAGGCGGAGATTATCGCCTTTGCGAAAGAATACGATCCGCAGCCCTTTCATACCAGCCCCGAAGCCGCGAAGAGCACGGTCTTCAAGGGCTTGGCTGCGAGCGGATGGCACACCATGGCTCTCACCATGCGAATGCTTGTCAACGGACTACCGCTTGCGGGCGGCGTTATCGGCTTTGGCGGCGAGATCTCCTGGCCGGCAGCAACCCGGCCCGGCGACGAACTTTCCGTCGAGTGCGAAATTATCGAGATCACCCCGTCGCGTTCGAAGCCTACCCAGGCGGTAGCGACGCTGCGAACGGCGACAAAGAACCAAGACGGCGAGACCGTACAGATCCTGACATCCAAGAATCTGGTCTTTAAACGCGGCTACGCGCCTGGAGAAAATGCATGACACGCTGGGTCGATGAGACGCTTCATCCGCACTTCCGCTGCTCGATGATCGCGGACCGCGTTCTGTACGAGAACCGCACGGAGCATCAGCACCTGATCATTTTCGACAACGCGACCTTCGGGCGCGTGATGATGCTCGATGGGGTCGTGCAGCTTACAACCAAGGACGAGTTCATCTATCACGAGATGATGGCCCATGTGCCGCTGTTCGCGCTCGGCGCGGAGCGTGGCAAGCGCGTGCTCGTGATCGGCGGCGGCGATGGCGGCGTGATGCGCGAGGTGCTGAAGCACAAAAGCGTAGAGCGCTTGGTGCTGTGCGAGATCGACCGCACGGTGGTCGATCTTTCGAAGGAGCACCTGCCCATGATTAGCCAGGGCGCTTTCGACGACGCCCGCGTCGAGGTGGTGATCGCCGATGGCGTGCGCTATGTGGCGGAAACGCCGGAGCGATTCGACGCGATTATCGTCGACTCCACCGAACCCGTGGGGCCGGCCGCCGTGCTGTTCACCGCCGCATTTTTCGAAGGCTGTGCGCGTTGCCTCAACCAGCCGGGCGTGCTCATCACCCAAAACGGCCTGCCCTTCCTCCATCCGGATCACTTGGCGGGGACGATGGCGCTGTTTGCGGCGATTTTCGCCGACAAGGCGACCTATCTGGTGGACCAGCCCACCTATTTCGGAGGCCCGTTCGCACTGGCCTGGGCCGCGAACAACGGGGGCTTACGCACCGCTCCGCTGAGCGTTATCGAAGACCGGTTCAAGGCTTCGGGCATCGATACGCGCTATTACACGCCGGAGGTTCACAAGGCGGCCTTCGCGCTTCCACGCTACATCGCAAAGCTTGCCGGCTGACGGCGCTTTGCGGCTCCGGCCGGTTGACAACCCGCAATGTAAATGACATTAACATTGCACGTGACAACCGGGAGATCAGGCACGCCCATGACGCTCGCTCCGCTGCTTTCCGCCGCTCCAGTCATTCAGATCCATGCGTTCGCGGCGATGTCCGCCTTCGCGCTCGGGCTCGTTCAGTTCGCGGCACCGAAAGGCACGCTGCCGCACCGCGCGCTCGGCTGGCTATGGGTCTTGCTTATGACCGTGGTTGCCGTGAGCGCTTTCTTCGTTCACACGCTAAAAATCTGGGGCCTATGGAGCCCCATCCATCTCCTGGCGATTTTCACGCTTGCCATGCTGCCGCTTGCCGTTTGGCGCGCGCGCAGGCACCGCGTGGCAGGGCACAGGAACGCGATGACAGGCCTATTCATCGGCGCGCTGGTCATCGCGGGCGCATTCACGCTCATGCCCGGCCGGATCATGCACGACGTTGCCCTTAAGCGCTGATGCCGGCGGCGGGCAGCCCGCGCACCGGGCCGCGATAGGCCTCGAGCGCTCCGGGCACGAGTTCCGCATAAAGCAGCCGCGCCGGATCGACAGGCCCCGGCATGACGATGCGGCCGGGCGGCGTGACGGCGAAGCCCGCTCGCGCATAATAAGGTAAATCGCCGACAAGAATGACGAGCTTGTAGCCAAGCTCGCGTGCGCGAGCCATACCCTCAAGCATCAGCCGAAGCCCATGCCCCTGATTATTATGCGCTTTTTCTATAATGAGGGGCCCTAGCAGCAGCGCACCGCTAACGCCGCCAATGGCGACGGGCGTAAGCTGCACCGCGCCGATCATGCTGCCATCCTGCACCGCGCACAGGTTCAGCCGCGGTTCCTCCGCCGCCCCTTCACGTACCCGGAACGCGGTACGCGCAAACCGCCCCGGCCCGAAGCTTTCCTCGTTCAATTTCTTCAATGCGGGGAAGTCGTCTGGCGTTTGCAGCCTGATTTCAGCGGCGGTCATCGCGCGAACCTTTTACCTCGATGGATAGAAAAGAAGGCGGCTCGCGGAGCGGGTATCAATACACGTGCGAAGCCGTTACCGATGGCGGTCGCATCGTCGGCTTAGAAAAGATTGACCCTTGCTGGTTGTGAAGGTGCCCATGCACTGCCCATAGCACGGAAGAGCGGGCGCGTAAATAACCGGCCGCTACGGCGCGCGTGCATGGGTTCTAAGGTCTGCGCCATATAAGCGGAAGTTGCTAAGACACCACCGCTCCCGTGTGCAGCGTATAGCGAGGGGCGCCACGCTTGGTTCTCTCGTACCGGCTGCGGATTTTCTTGATCCGCTCGCGGCCCTTCCGGCTGGCGAGCCAATCGGCGGCGTCTTCCTCCGTGTGAAAGCAGTAGGGAAGAACGTGTACGGCGCCGCCTGCCGATGGAACCAAGAGTTCGAAGGTTCCGTCCCCAGCGGCACGTAGATATGGTTCGAATGACATTTTGCCGACCCTTCGTTAAACAGCCATTAAGGCTGCTCTGAAACCGTTTCGCTTATGTAAACGGAATTTGATCGATTTGGTTCCATGCGACGCATTATCGCACGAAAGCTTCGCAGAAGCATGCGGCAGCAGGATCAAGCCGGGAATTGGCTACGAAAGACCGCTTTTATGTGAGCCAGACGATGGGAGAGCCTTTCCGCCTCCTCCGGTTTGCCGAGGCGCTGCGCCAAGCCGATGGCGTCATAAAGGAACTCCTTCGCATCGCTGTAATGCGCGGCGGCAGGGGTGCCGAACTCGGCATCGTACATGCGGGCATAAGCCTCCCCGGCCTGCGCTTCGAGCCAGCGTAGCCGTTCTCCGGTGCCTTCCGGGGGGATGTCATTCACGATCTGCCCCATTTTCGCTTGCGCCGAGAGCGCCTCTCCGCAACGCTCACGCCGCAGACGGCCCAATCGAGATAGGCGGCCACATGGCCGCTGACAATCGGCGAGCTGTTTGTCTGCCGGCTCTTGCGGCTTGAGGAAACGCGCCGGCCCTCTATAAGCTTTCGATGCATGAGCCATCGTCCAGCCGCCTCCGATCGCCATCCGAAACGCCATGCGGCGCTCCCAAGCTGGATCACCCTCCTGCTCGCGGCGTCCTGCGGACTGATCGTCGCCAATCTTTACTATGCGCAACCGCTCGTGGGGCCGATCGCCTCCGAGCTGGGCTTACCGGCGCGCGGAGCCGGGCTCATCGTGACCATGATCCAAATCGGATACGGCCTAGGCCTCCTGCTCATTGTGCCTCTCGGCGATCTTACCGAGAACCGCCGGCTTATTCTCATCGTCATTGGGCTCGACGTGCTCGCCGCTCTGGCGCTCGCTTTCTCGTCCGAGCCCTTGCCCTTTCTCGCCGCGGCGCTGCTGGTCGGGCTCTGCTCCGCGGCCGCGCAGATTATCGTGCCTTACGCGGTGCACCTCGCGCCCGATGCGATGGCCGGCCGGGCCGCCGGCAACGTCATGAGCGGGCTGATGCTGGGGATCATGCTTTCGCGCCCTTTCGCAAGCTTCGTGACCGCAATTTCCTCGTGGCACGCCGTTTTCCTGTTCTCGGCCGTTGCCATGACCGCGCTTGCCGGGGTGCTTAGCATCACGCTGCCGGAGCACAGGCCCGCGTTGCAGCTCCGCTATGGCGGGCTCCTCGCTTCGATGGGGCGTCTCCTGCTGACAACGCCGGTCCTTCGAAGGCGCGCGCTGTACCAAGCGTTCCTGTTCGCCGCCTTCAGCCTGTTCTGGACGGCGAGCCCGCTGCTTCTCGCCAACGTTTTCCACCTATCGCAGGAAGGGATCGCCCTTTTTGCCTTGGCCGGTGTTGCGGGCGCCGTCTCAGCGCCGATTGCGGGCCGCATCGCCGACAGAGGATGGCTGAGGCTGCCGACGGGCCTCGCGATATCTCTGGCCGCCGCTGCGTTCCTCGTCTCGCGGCTCGGAGAGCCTGGCTCGCCCGCGGCTCTTCGCGCGCTCGTGGCTTCGGCGATCCTCCTCGATTTCGGCGTATCGGCAAACCTCGTCCTTGGACAGCGCGCCATCTTCTCGCTGGGGGCGGCGTATCGCGGCCGCCTGAACGGGCTTTACATCGCAATCTTTTTCATGGGCGCGGCCGGCGGCTCCGCGCTTGGAGCCTGGACTTACGCCGAGGGGGGCTGGGCGCTCACCTCCTCGGTTGGGTTTGCCCTTCCGGCCGCGGCGTTTGCCTTCTTCATCGCCGGGCTTTTATAGTCTCGCGCGAACCGCGCTTGCCAAAGGGCGTCATTCGCGCAAATTTAGCCGCATGCCCGAGCTTCCAGAAGTCGAGATCGTGCGGCGTGGACTGGCCCCGGCCATGGAGGGCGCATCCTTTGCCGCGGTCACGCTCAATCGCGCGGATTTGCGCTTTGCCTTCGAGCCGGATTTTGCTGCGCGCCTGCAAAACGAGCGTGTAATCCGCCTTTCGCGCCGCGCGAAGTACATCGTGGCGGAAACTGAGAGCGGGCTCGCGCTGGCGATGCATCTTGGCATGACCGGCCGGTTCACGGTCCAGCGCAGCGCTGCGGGCGGCGGTGAGACGCCGGGCGCCTTTTATTACGCTTACGGCGCCGATCCGCGCCACGATCACGTTATTTTCGTCATGAGCAGCGGGGCCATCATCCGTTATAACGATGTCCGCCGGTTCGGCTATATGACGCTTCTTGCGCCCGGCTTTATGCTTGAGCATCCGCATTTCAAAGATTTGGGCGTGGAGCCTTTGTCGGAGGCGCTTTCGGCCGCTTATCTGCAGCAGCGCGCTGAAGGCAAGGCGCAGCAGCTGAAAGCATTTCTCCTCGATCAGCGGGTGATTGCGGGTCTGGGAAACATTTATGTGTGCGAGGCGCTTTTCCGGGCTGGCTTGCCGCCGGAAGCTGAGGCAGGCGCGCTCGCGGCGGGTAAACGCGGCACCGCTGCAGCGAAACGCCTCTCAGCGAGCATCAAGGCCGTGCTCGCCGATGCGCTTCTCGCCGGCGGCTCCTCGATCCGCGACTACCGGCATGCCGATGGCGCCGGCGGAAGTTTTCAAGAAAAGTTTGACGTCTACGGGCGGGCCGGGCAGCCTTGCCATAATAGTTGCGGTTCTTCGATCGAACGCAAAGTTCAGCAAGGGCGCTCGACCTTTTTCTGTCCGCGCTGCCAATCGACAATCTGAGAGGAACATCATGGCATTCGAAACGGTGCTTTTCGAGAAACGCGGCAAAGTGGGCCTCATCACGCTCAACCGTCCGCAGGCGCTGAACGCGTTGAATTCGCAGTTGATCTCCGAGCTTAACCAGGTCCTCGATGCCTGCGAGGCCGATGCGGATATCGGAGCGATGGTGCTTACGGGGTCGGAGAAGGCCTTCGCGGCTGGCGCCGACATCAAGGAGATGAAGGACAAAACCTTCGGCGATGTGATCCTCAACGATTTCATCGCGCCTTGGGAGCGTCTGAGCCGCTGCCGCAAGCCCGTGATCGCGGCGGTTTCGGGATACGCGCTCGGCGGCGGATGCGAAATCGCCATGATGTGCGATTTCATTATCGCGAGCGAGACGGCGCGCTTCGGCCAGCCCGAGATCATGCTCGGCGTCATTCCGGGTTCCGGCGGCACGCAGCGGCTGACGCATTTTGTGGGTAAGTCCAAGGCCATGGACCTTTGTTTGACGGGGCGGCAGATGGACGCAGTGGAGGCCGAACGCTGCGGGCTCGTCTCGCGCGTGGTCCCAACCGCAGAGCTTCTCAATGAAGCTATGAAAGCGGCTGAGAAGATCGCAAGTTTCTCGCTGCCTTCCGTTATGAGCGCGAAAGAAGCGGTGAACCGTGCCTTCGAGACCGCGCTCGCCGAAGGAATTCGCTTCGAGCGCCGCGCATTTCAGGCCCTTTTTGCTACCGAGGACCAGAAAGAGGGCATGGCCGCTTTTGCCGAAAAGCGCGCACCTCAATTCAAGAATCGCTGACATAAGCGAAGAGCGGCTCGCTAGCAGGCGGGCCGCCGGCCGCATAATGCGCGCCTGTGGCAAAACGCACGCCACTCTGCCGGCTTATTGGCGGCAGTGGCATTGGACATTCCGATTTGTAGCGTTTACGCTGCGATAACCCCGCAAAAAGCATAAATTTGAGGCGCCTTTGCGAACATCGCCCAGTCAACCGGTCGAACGCCCAAACCTAGGTGCGGGAAGGTGCGACCTATGCCCTGTCCGCCATCGCGGAATTTGCAGTGCATTGCCGGCGGAGCAGATCGATCGGCTGACCTCCATCGCCCGCCGGCGCATGGTGACCGCCAATCAATACATTTTCCGCGATGGCGATGAGGCGGTCTCTTTTGCCGCGATTTTGTCGGGTGTCGTAAAGCTAATCAAAACGACGGCCAGCGGCGAGCAGCACATTATTGGCCTGATGTACGCCCCGGAATTTTTGGGCCATACCTTTTCCAACAACCACCGGTTCTCGGCGGCTGCCGCTACGGAGGTTGAGTTATGCACCTTTCCGCGCACCTCCTTCAGCCGGCTTTTGGCGGAATTTCCGGCTATGGAGCGGTGGCTCTTCGAATTCACCGCCCGCGAGCTCGATATTTGCCGCGACTGGACGCTCATGCTCGGCCGCAAATCGTCCTACGAGCGGGTTGCGAGTCTTCTGCTCATGATCGCGAGGCGCGCAAGATACACCGGTTGCGCTCCGCTGCCGGACAATTACGCGCAGTTCGAGCTGCCGTTGACCCGCTCGGAGCTTGCAGATTATTTGGGTCTAACCCTCGAAACGGTGAGCCGGAAGATCAGCCGGCTCAAACATAAAGGGGTGATCGAGCTGCGCGGCACCCGGGAAGTCGTCGTGCCGGATATCGGGGTGCTGGCTGTCGTTGCAAACATGGATAGCTGCGGAGAGGGTTTGGCCGATCGTCAATCGTTTAGCTAGCAAAGCTAGGTTCCGGCACGGAGAAGCGATTCGCCTCAAGCTGGTACCCGCACCTGCCATTTCGGGCCGCGACTAGCGCCTGAATGGCACTTTTGCAATCTTTGCGTGCAATCCCCTAGGGATAAGCCGGTCAGAAGGCGGGGTTTCGTCTTGAAGTCGCCTTTTCCGGGGATTAAGACTTCGCGAACGAACCATGATCGGGAATAGCCGTGATTAAAAGAATCGCTCTGATCTGTTTTTGTCCGATTGCATCCATCGCCGCGATGTTGGGACCCGCAAGCGCTCAATTTACGCCGGCCATGCCAGCTCAGCAATCTGCGGAGGCAGCGCCTGCCGTTCCGGACGATATGCGGCTCATACTTATGATCCGCAATGCGGTCATCGCGCTCAACCAAGCGAATACTACCGGTAACTACACCGTTCTTCGCGAGATGGGAACGCCAAGCTTCCAAATGACGAACACCCCGGTACGGCTGGGCGAGATATTTTCCACTTTGCGCGCGCGTAAAATCGATCTTTCGCCCGTGATGGTCTTCAATCCTAAGCTCACTTTAGCTCCGGCGTTGCAGGACGGGCAAGTCTTGCGCCTCACCGGCTTTTTTCCAACATCGCCCGAGCAGGTTCAATTCGATCTCGCCTTTCAGCATTACGGCGAGCAATGGATGCTGGCGGGTATAGCCATTAACGTCGCGCCTCCTGGCGATGGTGCTCAGGCCTCTGCAGCAACCGGCGGTCAGCTCTCGCAAATGACGGCAGAGCCGGCGTCAGCGCCGGGAAGGCCTGGAGAAACGAAGCCTATCCGCATAGACCTTAGCCAGCCCGTTCCGGCGCAAGGCAAACAGGCGGCGCCGAAGAAACCCGCCGCCGCGAAGAAGCCGAAACCGCCGGCGCAAAAGACGGCTGCGGCGCAGGCCCCTTCCGCTCCGGCCGCCGCCCCGGAGACGCCAGCTCCCGCACCGGCACAAGCCGAGCCCGCCCCAGCGGCGCCCGCTCCGAAAAGCACCGAATTTGGCGCGGGCTGGAACCCGTTTGGCCGCTAGTTTGAAAGATTGGCTGTACATTATCGCTATTGCGGGCATGGCCGTTGGCGCGTCCTGCGCAGCCGCCCGCGCTCAAGCAGCGGCGGCGTCGGCGCCGCCCGATGGGCGCGAGGCAAAAAAAGCATTCGACGCTGTGAAGGCTCCTGCCGCTCAGGTGGCGCCGCAGGCGATCGGCCAGTATGATCGCGGCTGTGTTGCAGGGGCAGGAAACCTTGCCGTAAACGGTCCGGGCTGGCAGGTCATGCGGCTGTCGCGAAACCGCTTTTGGGGCCATCCCGTGCTCCTTGCCTATATCCGCAAGCTTGCCTCCGATGCCCAGCGGCTCGACGGCTCGCCCGGCATCCTCGTCGGAGACATGGCGCAACCTATCGGAGGCCCGCTGCTTGGCGGCCATGCCAGCCATCAAACCGGCCTCGACGCCGATCTTTGGTATACGCCTATGCCGGATCACGTGTTATCCGGCGCCGAGCGCGAGCATACCGCCGCCGTCAATATGGTGGACCCGGCGACCCTGACGGCCGCCAAAGAGGCTTGGACCGAAGTGCAGATCAAACTGCTGCGCCGCGCGGCATCTTATTCAGAGGTATCGCGCATTTTCGTCCATCCAGCCGTAAAGAAGGCGCTTTGCGAGGCCGCGGGTGCGGACAGGGCATGGCTTCAGAAAATCAGGCCGTGGTATAGGCATGACGATCACTTCCACATCCGCTTGAATTGCCCGCCCGGCAGTCCCGCTTGCGTCGCTCAAGCCCCGCTCCCCGCCGGCGACGGCTGCGGAAAAGAGCTCGACGATTGGTTCAAGCGCCTCAGAGCTGTGCCGGAAAAGCCCGTGAAACCGCCAGTACCGGCAAAGCCTATGCTTGTCTCCGATCTTCCCCAAGAATGCCAATCGCTGCTGATAGCAACCGAGCAGGCGGCGATGGCAAAAGGCGGCAGTTCGAGCCGGTAGGCTCCATTCGAGCGCTGAGGAAGCGATGAGCGACGCTACGGACCGGCAAAGGGATCAAATCGCCTACTGGAACAGTGCAGGCGGCGAGCGCTGGGCGGCCACTCAAGAGCATACCGACCGGATGCTTGAACCCGCCTTGGAAGCCTTGCTGGATCGCGCCCGGATAGAGCCCGGAATGGCCGTTCTCGATATTGGCTGCGGTTGCGGTGCAACCACGCTTGAGTTTGCGCGAAGGGTTGGACCTGCCGGGCGCGTACTCGGTGCAGATGTTTCGCAAGTGATGCTCGCTCGCGCGAAATCGCGTCTTTCTGCCTATCCTCAGGCGCAGTTCTTGCTGGCCGATGCCTCGGCCTATCCGTTCGCGCCTTTCGCGGACTTGGCGGTCTCGCGGTTCGGTGTCATGTTTTTCGGCGATCCAACCCAAGCCTTCGCAAATATCCGCAAAGCCATCAAGCCCGGCGGCCGGCTGCTGTTCGCCTGCTGGCGTGCGTTTAAGGAAAACCTCTGGATGCGGGTGCCGCTTGAAGCCGTTTACAGCGCAGGCGTTGGCCGCGCGCCCCGGCCCGGGCCGGACGATCCAGGCCCATTCTCCTTTGCCAGTCCTGAACGCGTGACGCGCATTTTGACCGGCGCCGGCTTCGCCGCTCCTTCTTTATCGCCCGCAGATTTCCCGCTCGACGTCGCAGCGGGCCGCGGCCTAACGGCCGCCGTCCGGCAGGCTATGACCATAGGAGCGGCGAGCGCAGCCTTGCGAGATCAACCGGAAAGCTTGCGTATCGCTGCCGCCCAGTCCATCGAAAAGGCCTTCGAGCCCTATGCAAGCGCGCAGTCCGTGCACTTGCCCGCTGCGATCTGGCTCGTGGAAGCCGCGCCCGGCTAAGCGCCCTCGCCCTTTGAGGACGCCGATTTCGACAAGCGCTCAAGCTGATCCTGCACCGAGGTGAGCTGCGCCTTCAACTCGGCGATCTCGGCGGAAGTTGCCGCGCTCACCGGCTCTGGCGTTGGCTGGGATGCCGCCTCTTCTCTCGCATGGATGTCCTCGGGTTTTCCGAAAGGCGCAAACATGGCAAAGGCGCGCTGGAACAGGACCATGTTCTGCCGCGCTTGCTCCTGCATTGCCTCAAATGTGGCGGCGCCGAAGGTGTCGGTGAATTGCTTTCTATACTTTTCCTGTTCGCGAGTCAGCGATTCGAGGCTGAATTCGAGATATTTGGGCACGATCTGCTCGATGGAATGGCCGTAGAACCGGATAAGCTGGCGCAAAAAACCGATGGGAAGAAGGTTCGAGCCGGTTTTTCCCTCCTCCTCCACAATAATTTGCGTTAAAACAGCATGGGTCAAATCCTCGCCGGTCTTCGCGTCGTAGACAAGGAAATCGCGCTCCGAACGCACCATCTCGCCTAAGTCTTCAAGAGTTACATAGCTGCTCGTCTCGGTGTTATACAGGCGCCGGTTTGCATACTTCTTGATAATAACAGGTTTGGATTTGCCGTCGTCGCTGTTGCCTTTGACCGAAGCGGCCAGCTTGAGCGGCTGTGCACAATTGGCAACTCCCGCAGACACTTGCGACAACTTCTCTGCAGCCTTACTCATCACAGCATCCAGTTGTTGGTATTGCCCGGCATCATAAATCAAGTTTCGCCTTTTGCGTGGATTTTTTTTCGCACCTGCAAAAAATTGGCGACTCAGCCTATCTAAAGGCATGTTGCACTGCGAGCGCAAAGCGCTTAATCAAAACTTACGCTGTCATTAAACCGTTTCGGTCAGGGGTTGTAGTAGTAAACTCCTGTCATCGGCCAGCAAAAGGGAGACATCGCATGGACGGGCAAGAAGCCATCGTAATAGCAAGTGCCGCGCGCACGCCGGTCGGTTCGTTCAATGGAGCCTTGTCGAGCGTCCCCGCCCATGGGCTCGGAGCCGCCGCCATAACTGAGGCTATGAAACGCGCCGGAACCGAGCCGGGTGAGATTTCAGAAGTGATCATGGGCCAAGTTCTGACGGCGGGTGAGGGTCAGAATCCGGCACGGCAAGCGTCCATTCAGGCCTCGCTGCCGGTCGAAGTGACGGCCCTCTCCGTAAATTTCCTTTGCGGTTCCGGCCTTCGCTCGGTCGCCATGGCTGCGCAAGCCATCCGCAACGGAGATAGCCAGATCGTGGTTGCCGGCGGCCAGGAGAGTATGAGCCTTGCTCCCCATGTTGCGCATCTTCGCAACGGCATAAAGATGGGCAGCCTTGAGATGATCGACAGCATGCTCAAGGACGGTCTCTGGGATGCGTTCAACGGCTACCACATGGGCGTCACGGCCGAGAATGTTGCGCGCCAATGGCAGATTACGCGCGTGCAGCAGGATGAGTTCGCGGTCGCCTCGCAGAATAAGGCTTCGGCGGCGAGGAAAGAGGGCCGTTTCAAGGACGAGATCGTTCCTATCACCATCAAGGGCCGCAAGGGCGATGTTGTGGTCTCCGATGACGAATATATTCGCGACAATGTTGTGCTTGCGGACGTTCAGAAGCTGCGCGCGGCTTTCGAGCCGAAAGAAGGTACGGTCACTGCAGGCAATGCGAGCGGCATCAATGACGGCGCAGCTGCCCTTGTCGTCATGAAGATTTCCGAAGCCGAGAAGCGCGGCATACAACCCTTGGCCAGGATTGTGTCCTATGCAACCGCCGGCGTCGACCCATCGATCATGGGCACAGGGCCGATCCCCGCTTCAAAGCGCGCGCTAGAGAAGGCCGGCTGGACGATCGACGACCTCGATCTGATCGAGGCCAACGAGGCGTTTGCCGCCCAGGCTTGCGCGGTGAACAAGGCTATCGGCTGGGACCTCGAGAAGGTGAATGTGAACGGCGGCGCAATCGCTCTCGGTCATCCGATCGGAGCCTCCGGCGCCCGCGTTTTGACCACACTGCTTTACGAAATGAAGCGGCGCACCGCCAAGCGCGGCTTGGCTACGCTGTGCATCGGCGGCGGCATGGGTATCGCCATGTGCGTGGAGCGCGTCTAAGCAGAGTTCGCAAAAAGCATGTCCCCGTGAAGACGGAGATAGCCTTCACGTTTTTGTGACAAAACTCTGCGAAAATAAAAAAACCGAAACAGGCATCCGTTGAATGCCTGTTTAGCCGGAGCTTAACCGGTTAGCCTAATTAACCGGTAAGCCTAAAATGCTACGCGCCCCCGGTTGTAGACGATGCGCCGTGGGCGTACAACTGGGTTGGGGTCGACAAATGGAGTGGACAATGTCTCCGGCGCTCAATCTCATCCCGGCGGTTACTTTTCAAATCATGAAAAACGGGCGCGCCCTCCCGATAACGAGCGAAGAAGTTTTTTCGAAACGAAGTGTTGCTCTATTTGGGGTACCGGGTGCTTTCACTCCGATCTGCCATTACATTCACTTGCCGGGCATTGTCGCCGACTATGAAAGCTTCAAAACAAGCGATGTGGATCTCGTGGCGTGCACCTCGGTGAACGATGTGTATGTTATGGACGCATGGCGCCAAGCACTCGGAGTTCCAGACGGGTTCCTCTTCCTCGCGGATGGCAATGGAGATTTTGCGCGCGGTCTCGGGCTCGCTTTCGACGGCCGGGCGCTCGGGTTGGGAGAACGCTCGAAGCGGTATGCAATGTGGGTGAAAAACGGCTCGATCCAGCATTTGGCTATCGAGCCGGACTTAACCGAGGCTGATGTCAGCAGTGCTTACATGTTGCTGCGCGTGTTCGATAACTGGAGCAGCGGCGGGATTCCTCTTTTAATTGATAATTGACGAACCTGCTGCGTCTAATTCGTGACAATACCTTGGACAATATGGCATACACTGCCGATAAAATGGTAATGGAGGGAACATGTCTCGGGTGGCCATAGTAACGGGCGGTACGCGTGGTATCGGTCATGCGATTTCATTGGAGCTTAAAAAGCGCGGGTTCCGGGTTGCTGCGAACTATGGCGGTAATGATGAAGCCGCTCAGAAGTTTCAAGCGGAATCGGGGATTCCGATTTTCAAATGGGATGTCGGTAGCTACGAGGCTTGCGCTGCGGGGCTGCAACAAGTCGAGTCTCAGCTCGGCCCTGTTTCTGTGGTCGTTAACAACGCCGGCATTACGCGCGACGCCATGCTCCATCGCATGACGCCGGAGCAATGGCGCGAGGTTATCCGGGTCGATCTCGACAGCATGTTCAACATGGTGCATCCCATAATCAACGGCATGCGCGACCGCAATTTCGGCCGCATCATCAACATCTCCTCGATCAACGGCCAGAAGGGGCAGATGGGCCAATCCAACTATTCGGCCGCGAAGGCGGGCGTGATCGGCTTCACTAAGGCGCTGGCGCAGGAGAATGCAAGAAAGGGTATCACCGTCAATTGCATTGCGCCTGGCTATATCGATACGGACATGGTCCACGCCGTGCCGGAGAAAGTTCTCGAGGGCATTATCGCGCAGATTCCGGTAGGCCGTCTCGGCAAAGCGGAGGAGATTGCAAAATGCGTTGCGTTCCTCGCAAGCGATGACGCAGCCTTCATGACGGGCGCAACAATGACCGTCAACGGCGGCCAATATATCGCAACATAAAGTGGCAAATGCTCTTGCGAAGGCTTGCACAGCAAGGCGGCGCACTTGAGGATTTATCGGCATTACCAGCGGAGCGATCCAGAGCAAAGTGCATGATGTTGCTCTGGATCGCCCGATACCTTAGCTCTGCTAAGGCTTCTTCGATGCCAGCTCGATTATGTCTCCGTCGACGGCAAACTTGCCATAGCCCCGATGATGGATCGTCTTCGGATTGATTTTCTCTGGGTCCGTCCAGGCCTTGAGAACTTCAAGAATAAAAAGGTTGTACTTGTTCACAAGCCGCGTCTCGATGACGCGGCATTCGAGATTGGCGAAGCACTCGGCAATCAAAGGCGCCGCCACGCACCCGGCAGGCATAGGGGTTAGCCCAAAGGCTGCGAATTTATCGATGCTGCGCCCCGATGCGTTACCAACCTTTACAACCGCTGGCGCCAAGTCCCGGTCTGGAATGGCAATCACGCATTCGCGGCTCGCCCGCAGAGCTGCGAAGCTATAATTGGCCTCGCTCACAACGCAGGCCACCAGCGGCGGGTTGAAGTCCACCATCATATGCCAGGACATCGTCATGACATTGGCGCGGCCTTTGTGAGCCGTGGTGAGCAAAACCACCGGGCCCGGCTCAAGCAGCTGATAAACCTTGGATAGGGGCAGCTCTTGCATCGTTACGCCGCTATGTTTCCGGCGGCTAGCTAACGGCCGGGTTCCTCAAGCTCATCCAGCTCTGCGGTCAGCTCGATAATGGCCGCAACCACGCCATGCTCCGGTCCAAGCTCCGCAAACATATCTCCGGCGCCAGCGGCTCTGGCAGCCGCCTCCTCCAACTGAGCGATTGTGGGTTTCAGTGCCAAGATCGCCACCACGGTGTGATCGTCGATGTGACGGAAAAGCCGTCTGACGTCTTCGCTTCCGGCAAAGTGTTCGCTTTGCTTGGCGGGGTTAGATTTTTCCAATGTCAGCCTCCACTTTCCGAGTATCGGGCTCGCCGGCCGGGTCAGCATCGGGCAGATTGGCCGCCCATCCTTTGATGTTCGTCAAAGAGCGCTAATTATGATGTAAAGCGCAGCGAGGCTTGGCATGATCCGCAGCTTTCCGGCCGGCTGCAACCCTTGCGGACAACCGGCGTTGATGACGGTCAATTCGCTGTAAGTAGAAATCGTGCTAAACAAGATGGCAACAAGTTTTGGAGGTCCCGCTATGCCAACGCCCCATAGACCGGCAGAACCCGACGAATCCTTCGCCGACGAGGTTCTCACGATTTCCCCGGAGAAAGTTTGCTTCGTCATCGTGAAGGCGCGCGAGTTCGACGTTAAAGACGCCGATAGCGAACTCGAGTCCGGCTCGAATGCTTCGGACGATCAAATGGCCGGCGTTTTGGAGGATCGCGGTGACGATCCAGTCCTCCAAGAGCTCAACTCTTTCATCTCGGACTTAACGGAGGACGAGCAAATCGATCTGGTTGCGCTCGCCTGGCTTGGCCGGCACGGCGACGCGGTAGAGGATTGGGCTTCCTTTCGCGAGGAGGCGGCGAGGGCCCATGGCTCGCATGAGCGCGGGACTGCGCGTTATCTCTTGGGCATGCCGCTGCTGAGCGACTATCTCGAGGAGGGGCTGTCGATGTTCGGAAGATCGTGCGAGCAATTTGAGATCGGCCGACTTTGAGCGAACGCCCCACAGTTGCACATCCCGGCCAGAGCGGTCCAGGACCGGACAATGGGTCCTGCGAGAGTGCGCTCCTGACCGACCTCTATCAGCTCAATATGATGCAAGCCTATCTCGATCACGGTAAGACCGGCACCGCCGTGTTCGAATTCTTCATGCGCAAGCTTCCCCCAGAACGCAGGTTTTTGCTGGCCGCGGGCTTGGAGCAAGCGCTTGAGTTTCTTGAGACGCTGCGCTTCTCCGCTAGCGAGATCGGGTGGCTTTCGGCCACCGGCCGCTTCCGGAGCAACCTGTTGGATTACCTCGCCCAGTTCCGCTTTACCGGCGACGTTCATGCGATGCCTGAAGGGACCGTCTTCTTCGCCGACGAGCCGATCCTTCGGGTCACCGCGCCTTTGCCGCAGGCGCAGCTGGTGGAGACGCGGCTTATCAATCTCCTTCATTTTCAAACGCTTGTGGCGTCGAAGGCCGCGCGGCACGTCCTGCTAGCTCCAGATAAGCTGCTTGTCGACTTCGGTCTGAGGCGCGCGCATGGCGCCGAGGCTGGGCGGCTCGCTGCCCGCGCGAGCTACATCGCCGGCTACGACGGAACGGCCACGGTAGAGGCGGGGGAGCTTTTTGGCATCCCGCTTTACGGCACCATGGCGCATTCCTTCATCGAATCCTTCGACGATGAGGCTGCCGCCTTCGAGGCCTTCGCCCGGTCCCGGCCGCAAAATCTTACGATCCTGATCGATACCTATGACACCGTAGCCGCGGCCAGGAAGGTGGCCGCGCTTGCCAAACGGCTCGAGCCCGAAGGCATTGCGGTTAGCGCGGTGCGCCTCGATAGCGGCGATCTCATCGAGCTTTCGAAGGCCGTCCGGCGCATACTCGATGACGGCGGCTCCCCCGGTATCGCCATCTTTGCAAGCGGCGGCCTCGACGATGAGGAGCTTGCCGCATTCCGCAGAAGCGCCGCGCCCATCGATGGGTTCGGCATCGGCACGAGCTTGACCACAAGTTTCGACCTCCCGGCTCTCGACTGCGCTTACAAGCTGCAGGAATACGACGGCGTGGCCCGGCGGAAGCATTCGCCAGGTAAAGAGACTTGGCCGGGCCGCAAGCAGGTTTGGCGGCGGTATGGGCCCGGAGGCCGGATGGCGGGCGATGTCCTGTCGTTGGAAGCGGACAGCCAAGAGGGCGAGGCTCTGCTTGGGCTTGTTATGAAAGAGGGCCGGCGGATTAATGCGCCGCCGGCATTAGCCGCTATCAGGGTGAGCGCCGCAAAGAGCCTCGAAGACTTGCCGGAAGCGCTGCGCCGCCTCGATCCCGAAGCCGCCTACCCTGTGGTTGTCGCGGAGCCTTTGCAGCGGCTTGCTGCGGAGACGGACCGCCGTCTTGCTGGAGGCGGAGCCGCAGCATCATGACGGGCGCGATCGTACCCGGCGCGCGGGATGTTCTGCTGGTGGTCGACGTCCAGAACGGATTTTGCCGCGGCGGCTCGCTCGCAGTACCGGGCGCCGATGAGACCGTTCCGCTGATAAACCTGATCGCCAAGCGGTTTCAGCATGTTGTGCTGACGCAGGATTGGCATCCGGCGGACCACCGCTCCTTTGCCTCCGCGTATCCCGGCCGCAAACCGTTCGAAACTGTCGAGCTTGCCTACGGTCCGCAAGTTCTTTGGCCTGATCACTGCATCCAGGGTAGCCCGGGCGCGGAATTTCATCCCGGCCTCGATATTCCCCATGCCGCGCTGATCTTGCGCAAGGGCTGCGATCCGGACATCGATTCCTATTCGGCATTTTTCGAGAACGACCGCACAACGCCCACCGGGCTCCTAGGATATTTGCGGGAACGCGGCTTCGAACGCGTTTTTCTTGCCGGACTCGCGCTCGATTTTTGCGTGCGCTACTCGGCCGAGGACGCCCGGCGGAGCGGCTTTCACGCTGTGGTCTTGGAGGATGCTTGCCGCGCCATCGATGTAAACGGCTCGCTTGAGGAGACGCGGAAAAGCTTTGCCGCGCTTGGCATCGCTTGCGTAACGAGCAACCGGGTTTATACCCGAGGATATAAGCGATGACCTGAACGGTGTCATTCCCGCGAAGGAGCGTGTGAAGAAATTGGCGCGTTCGCAGCAAACTCAGTTGTCATGGCCCGGCTTGATCGGGCCATCCATGAAAAACCCAATGCACTCACTCTTTTGCAAGATGGCCGGGTCAAGCCCGGCCATGACAGTTGTGGTTACCGCCAATTTTGTATCACGCTCGAAGACGGGAATTGCATCATCGCAACCGTAAGTACTTGCATAGTCAGCGATATAGTTAAGTGTTTACTTAGGACAGCCAAGCCTTCCGGCGGTTGGTATTAGGGCTCATTCAGCGATCTTCGTGTCAGCTGTCTGCGGAACCGCAAAGAGGTAACGTCACCCGGAAACAAGCGCCGCGGCCCTCGCGGACCACGTACTGAACCTCCCCTCGATGCCGCCCGGCAATTTGCCGGACAAGCGACAGACCAAGGCCCGTCCCGCCATGACTTTCCGGGTTGCCTTTTAGACGGTAGAAGGGTTCAAAAACGCGGCTACGCTCAGGCTCTGGAATTCCGGGCCCATGATCGCAAACCATGACGATCGCTTTGGCTGCAAGGCATGTGACAGAGACCTCGATGGGGCCTTGCCCGCCATGGCGGCGAGCGTTTTCGAGAAGATTGCGAAAGAGGCGGTGCAGAAGCCGGGCATCCCCTTCGACAAGCAGGGATTTGCCTGGAACGGCAGTCAGGTCCGCGTCGAAAGGCGCACATTCTTCGGCGAGCAAGCCAACAAGATCGATGCGTTGCCACTCGCTTGTGGCGCCGGCACCGGCATCCAGACGGCTTGCCAGCAGAATTTCATCCACAAGCCCATCCAATTCGGCGATATTCCGCGCTATTTCATCTTTCTCCTGCTTGGCCGCTGAAGCGCCGATCGCCTCAGCGGCCATCCGCAGCCGCGCGAGAGGAGACCGGATTTCGTGAGAGGCGTTGGCAAGAAGGGTCTTTTGAGCTTTGACGAGCGCTTCAATTCGATCCGCGGACCCATTGAAGGTCTCTGCGAGTTTTCCAACCTCGTCGTGGCCGCGGACGGCAACCCGGGCTTTAAGGTTGCCTTCGCCGAATGCGGCGACACCTTGCTGCAACTGCTCGAGAGTCTTCGTCAGACGGCGTATGACAGGGTAGGCGGAGACGGCAACCGCCACGCCGATTGCGAAGATAATACCGAGCCATCGCAAGAGGGGCGGAAAGCCAAACTTGTGCGGCTGCCGGAGAACGAGAAGCTGCCGCCCATCGTTGAGCCTGACTGCGAAGGCGCCGAGCCGCCCAAACCAGTGAAGGCCGTGGGGACCGGAACTTGTTAGAGCTGCAAGCGCATCGTCTGGAACCGGTCCAGCTTGTGCGATGATCCCACCCATTGGTGAAAGCAGCGCCAGATCGAATTTAGTCCGGTGGTGCCAGAATTGCAGTTCCTGGCTAAGCGCCGCCGGGCTCGCGTCCGGCGGCAATAGGTGCTCTGCAACGTCCGATACGAATTGAAGCTCCGGCCACGTGTTGTCTGGGTGTTCAAATTCCCGGAATACCCAGCCAGTGAGGCCTACGAGAACGGCAAACAGTGCAAGGCTTCCGAGGACCGCAAGGTAAATCCGGAAATAGAGGCGCCGCATCAGTCCCGTCCCTTTGCGAAAACATAGCCGGCGCCTCTCACCGTTATGATGTGCCGCGGATGCTTCGCGTCTTCCTCGATGACGGAGCGGATGCGGGCGATATGAACATCCACCGACCGGTCCAGGCTGGGATCGTAAGGCTGGCCATGGCGGCCGGCGAGTTCTGCCAGCTGCTCTCGCGAAAGGACCCGCCCCGCCCGCTCCGCCATGATCGCCAAAAGATCGAATTGGTAGCTTGTCAGAGCTTTGGCTTCGCCATCCACCCGAACTTGACGGGCGCCGCGGTCGATCTCAAGCCGGCCGAAGCGCAGGATGCCGGCCGCAGAGCCTGGGCCTGGACGCCCCCGGCGCAAGACAACCCGGATTCGCGCTAAGAGCTCCCGAGGCTCAAAGGGTTTTGGAATGTAGTCCTCGGCCCCGATTTCGAGGCCCACAACGCGGTCCATGGGATCGCCGCGTGCGGTCAGCATGATCACAGGGACGGCCGCGGCGGCGGGATTTAAGGCGCGAATCTCACGGAACAGATCGAGGCCATCGGCATCGGGCAGCATGAGGTCGAGAATGACGAGATCCACTGGCTTTCGCCTCAGCACTGCCAATCCCGCCGCTCCGTCCCCTGCGTGGAGGACTTCGAATTTGCTTTCGCGAAGATAGTCCGAAACCATCCTCGCGAGGCGGAAATCGTCCTCGATCAAGAGAATGAGGGGCATGGAAGCTCACCGTTGGCTCAAGATGAAAAAATCCATGCCCATGGGTTAAACGGTCATGGGTGCATATGCCATTGCTCCCACCCCTCGGCAAGTTTCCGCCGCTGTTCCGGCGTCAGCACCTCGGCAGCGTCACCGACGGCTTGCAGGATACGCTTTGAGGCGGCATCGGCGCTATTGAACTGCTCTGCCCTCAGAGCCTCCAGTGCAGATCGATCGATGGTGTCCGCCTTCATGATCGTGAGAACCTTCTCGCGCAGGCCCGACCGGTCCTTTCGCATGGCCATGACATCGTTGACCGCGGCCTTGGCGATTGCATTGATCTTATCGCGCTGCTCTGGCGTGGCGTCGGCGTTGGACAGAGCCCTGCCGATACGATGCTGCACGATGAAGTTGATCTCGTCGGCATCGAAGGGATGATGGTGACCGGCCCAATGCAACCAGGGCGAACTGTGAACTTTTCCGGCGGCAAACCCAAGCACGGCCGCGATACCGATAAAGGCTGCGAAAAGCCAGCGCCGCCTCCGGTAGGGTACGCCGCCCGGACGATCTTGCAACCCGCTATTGGATGTTTCTTCAGACATGGAATAAGGCTCCCAATTAAACGTCTCCGCTGTTGCGGTGAGCATAATTTGGGGACGCCTTGTTGCTCCCAGCATTACTCGTTGTAAAGTTATGTAAAGCTCGATGCGAGCCTCGCATCGAGCTAAGCGGTGGCGGCCGCTGCCTGCTATAGACCGCGGGCGCCCTCCCACGACGCTCAACGCGGCGCTTGAGTTTTCGCGTCCGGTCAACCGGACAATACCCTAAGCGGCCCGCGACGCGGCGTGATCGGCCGTAACCTGCTCGGCGAGCTTGCCCGTCAGGTCGACGAGATGGTCGAACTTCGCCTCGAAGCTGCCGGCGCCCGAAGTTGCCGATCTCAGTTCGATAATGAGGTCCTGCATCTCGGCTTCGGGAATGTGAGCTTCGATTACATCCCAGCCGTCCCAGCCGGGGCGTCCGTCGAAGCCCAGGATCTGGCCGCGCCGCGAGGAGATCATTCCGTTGATTTTCGGCGTGGCCTCCGAAGGCACGGCAATCTTTACCGCCATGATCGGCTCTAGCAGCACAGGCGAGCATTTCGGCATGCCCTCGGACATGGCGATGCGGCCTGCCGTGCGGAACGCCTGCTCGGACGAATCGACCGTGTGATAGGAGCCATCCTTCAGACAGACCGCGACATCGACAACCGGAAAGCCAAGCGGCCCCGCTGACAGATAATCGCGTACGCCAGCTTCCACTGCCGGAAAGTAGTTGCGCGGCACCGCGCCGCCCGTGACGGTCTCGGAGAACGCGAAGCCTTCGCCG
This sequence comes from Rhodomicrobium sp., assembly GCA_052144215.1. Taxonomy (GTDB): domain Bacteria; phylum Pseudomonadota; class Alphaproteobacteria; order Rhizobiales; family Rhodomicrobiaceae; genus Rhodomicrobium. The sequence continues at coordinate 3,836 of JBKQQS010000010.1, read as the reverse complement.
CGCGGCTGCGGCGAAATCTCGACTACGACATCGCCGAATTGCCCATGCCCGCCGCTTTGCTTTTTGTGGCGGCCGCGAATTTCTACGCTCTTGCGGATCGTCTCCTTATAGGGGATTTGCCGCTTGCGCGTCTCGGCCCTGATTCCGAAGCGCCGCGCGAGGCGCTCCAGCGCCACCCGCAAATGCATTTCGCCCTGGCCCCACAGAACCATCTGGCCCATCTCGCGATCTTGTACGAGGGAGAGCGATGGGTCTTCATCGATGAGTTTGGCGAGCGACGAGGTGAGCTTGATCTCGTCTTTGCGCTCGCCCGCGGCGATGGCGAGCCCAAAGACCGGCTTCGGCGGCACGGCCGGCTTGATCGAGATCGCCCCGTTCTTCCCGGCTGTGAGCGTGGCTCCGGTGGGCAGGCTCTCAAGCCGGCCGAACGCCACCGTCTCGCCTGCGCAAGCTGGCCCGCGCTTTTTCACGTCCGCGCCGGTGACCTGATAAACGCCCGAAATCTTCTCCTCGCCGGACAAGCTATAAACGGATGCACCATCGGCAAATTGCCCCGCGAGCACGCGGCCGAGCGAAAGCTTGCCCGCATGCGAGGTGTGATAGGTCTTCATGAGGTAGGCGGCGGATTTCGCATCGCCGAGACCGAGCCGGCGTGCCGTTTCCTGCACGAACGGCGTCTCATGCCGGAGCGCCTTCAACAGCCGGCCCAACCCGTTGCCGTGCTCGGCCGATCCGAAGAAAATGGGGCAAATCTGGGCGCGCTTGAATTCCATAACGAGATCGCCGAACACCTTATCGCGGCTCGGTATCGCGTCGCTCAAAAGCTGCTCCATCAGATCGTCGTCGTAATCGGCGAGCTTTTCGAGCATGGAGAAGCGCTGCTCAGCCTCGAACTGCGCGAGGTCGGAGGGAATGGCGATCACTTCGCTTTCCGCGTGCTCGCGGTAAACGAAAGCGCGCTCCAGCGCCAGATCGACGAAGCCGCACACCGCGCCGTCCTCCCAAATCGGGATTTGCCTCAGCACAAGCGGAAGCCGGCTCGCGGTCTGCATCATCGTCAAGACCTGGGCCAAGCCTTGGCCAACCTTGTCGATTTTATTAATAAACAGAAAATGGGGAATGCCGCTGGCTTCGAGGCTTTTCAAGACCATCTGCAGCGCGTGAAGCTTCTTGTCGTCGGCCTCGCACACCACGACGGCGGCGTCGCACGCCGGAAGCGCGGCCATGCCATCGAATTGAAACTCAACAGAGCCCGGACAATCGAGGAGGGTGAAACTGTCGCCGAGATACTCCATGTTGCCTACGTTCAGCTCGACGCTCATGCCGTGAGTCTGGGCCTCGGGGGAGTTATCGCCTATCGTCTTGCGGATATCGGCACCTTCGTGGCCCGTAGCGCCTGTCCGTGCGAGCAGCGCTTCGAAAAGCGTCGTCTTGCCGCTGGCATGAGGCCCGATGAGTGCAATGCAGCGCGGACTTCTGCCGTTCGTGATTCCTTGATCGCCCATTGTGATCTTCCTTAGCCGGAATGTGTTCTTTGGGCCGCACGCCGCGGCGGGCGGCGAAAAGGCTATCGTCGCCCGCCGCGGCGGACTTGGCAAGCCTAAACCTTCGAAATCGACGCTACTTGAACAGCGCTATTTGCCGCTGCCATAGCGCGCTCGCAAAGTCCGCCGCGGCCTCGAAGCTATAATGCACCGCCGCGGCCGGATCGGTGCCGGGCCCTAAAACGAGCCGCGCGGATTTCACGGCGGCATTGACCAGCATGATATTGTCCGCGAGGCCGCCGAACTCCTCGATCATCATCCCATCGCAGCTGCCGCGCTTTAAGGCGCCGTCCCGATAGATTTCCCCCCGGTAAACATCGGCAACGATGCGCTCTGCGAAAGGGCGTCTGTCATTTGTATGAAGAACCACCGGTTTGCCCAGCGCGGCCATGAAGCCCAGCTCATAGGCGGTGCCGTCGTCGGCCTCGGGGCTGCGCCATGGTTGAATATTGAAGATGCCAAGGTCGGCCTTCCTCATCTGGGCCTCGCAGGCTTCGGCGATTGCGAGCCCAAGCTCTTTGCCATCGCGGAAATCGCCGGGGTGCAGCTCAGCGTCGAGCGGGAACAAGGCCGCCATGCCGCGCGCGGCAAGCGCCTCCTTCATCTTCGCGCCCCTTAGCAGGGCATCTGGATAGAAGACGTCTGGGCCGGCGAGATAGACATAGGGGCGGCCATGTTCGTCGGGCATTTTGTGCGTGCTCCTCATCCGTCATGTGTGGATGGCTCCCCTGTTGCAAGGTTTTTTTTTGGGTGACGTCTCTTGGCGGGTGCAGTCATGTGTACGGCGTTTGCGGTGCGCATGACCGCTGCCCTGATGCGATCCACGGACCGGCTCCCGATCATTGCGGCGGACATTTCGTCCGATGACGGAGGCGGGTTTTGCCGGTCTGGCCGAGCCTTGAGCATCACTCCTTATCACCCTTGCGAACGCTATAAATTCCGAGCCTTAGGCCTGTGCTTCATGCGGCGCATCGCGCCGCCTGTTTCGATGTTTCTCTGTCCGGCTGGGCGGCGTTTCTCCGTCCCGGCCCGATTTCGTAAAGGCGCTGCGCGCAGGGGCGGTCAACGCTGGCCGCAGGCCACCGCGGCACGCGGCGCGTAGCGGTGTTGACGGCCGCGAGCACGGTGCCATCCTTTGGCAAGCTGGGCGGCTCATGCGCTCACCGCCTGCGCGGGGATTTGCGCTGCGGCAAGCGGCTTATAGGCTTCACCCTTGGCCATGATTGCCCACACGATCCGCGCGAGCTTGTTGGCGAGCGCGACGGTTACGGCGCGGCGGGAGCGCCTGGCCAGCAGCCCTTGCGCCCAAAGCGCAAGCGGCGTGGTTTTGTTCTTCAAGGAGCGCAACAGCGAGGTGGCGCCAAGGACGAGGAGGCGGCGCAGATAGCCATCGCCTGCCTTGGAGATGCGCATGAGCCGCGTCTTGCCGCCGGTCCCGTCGAGCCGGGGCACGATCCCGAGCCAGGCGGCAAGGTGGCGTCCGTTCTTGAACAGAGACGGATCGGGCACGAGCGCGCAAAACGCTGTGGCGCCCATGAGGCCGATGCCCGGAGCGGTATCGAGGCGCTTGCTTTGAGCATTGGTCTTGTGCCAGGCCATGAGCTGCTTCTCGAGGGCGGCGAGCTTTGCGTTGATGAGCGCGATCGCATCGAGGAAGCCCGAAAGCGCGGCGCGCACCATATCCGGCAGCGCCTCCTTCGGGGCTTCGCTCACGATCTCAATAAGATCGGGCAGCTTGCCGATGCCTTTGCCAGCCACAAAACCGAACTCGGCCAGATGGCTCCGAAGCGCATTCACCAGCATGGTGCGGTTCTTGATGAGAAGATCGCGCGAGCGGTGCAGCATGGCGACAGCCTGGTTCTCCATGGTCTTGACCGGCACGAAGCGCATCGAAGGTCTGCCCGCCGCCTCGCAAATGGCTTCCGCATCGATGGCATCGTTCTTCCCCCGCTTCACGTAAGCCTTGGCGTAGGCCGGCGGGATGAGCCGCGTCTCATGGCCAAGCTTGGCGATCCCGCGTGCCCAGTAATGGGCCGTGCCGCACGCCTCCATCGCCACCACGCAAGGGGCAAGCTTGGCGAAAAACGAAAGAACCTCGCACCGCTTCAGCTGCTTGCGCAGAACGCAGCGGCCCCGTGCATCGGCGGCGTGAACTTGAAAAACATGCTTGGCAAGGTCCAAACCGATTATGCTAATCTCTCCCATGGGTGGCTCCCCTCGTTCGTGTCTTCAGCGACACCCTTTTGGCACATCGATGCCGTGGAAGGGAGCCATCCACCACATCATTGCGAG
>JBKQQS010000009.1:0-16827 GCA_052144215.1 Rhodomicrobium sp. | reverse complement strand
CTCCCGCTCGCGAGGCAAGCTGTTTTACCGGCTGGTCGAAGGCGCGCTGCAAAGCGAGCCGCTGCCAGCCAAGACCCTAACACACAACATCTAGAGGCACGGGAGTTAACTGCATAGCCCAGGATTGTTGCTGAGATTAACCAAGAAATACAAGCTTTGCTTGTAATCTTTCGCGACTGCAGCCACGGCGGCTCACGCGCCACGGCCGGTTTTTCTCTTGTATTATCAATGCACAACTTGCCAAGCGGCGGCTCTTAAGGCTTTCGCAAGGCGCTTTTATTTATGATAGCGCATTAAGCAAACGGGCGGAGCAAGAATAGTTTTTAAATGGTGGCTGTAAACTGGCTAATAAACCAGATCCGGCGCCGGGAGACGGAAGCCGGCTCAATCCGGCGTCCAGGCTCGCACAAAGTCTGCCGGGTCGAGCGGCGCAGGCGGTTTCGGCATAGTCTTTGGCGTCCCGATGTAGAGGAACCCCGCGATTTCATCCGCTGCGGCCAAGCCGAGCGCTTCTTTGACGCCCCTGTCGTAAGCCGGGGCGCCCGTTTTCCACATGGCGCCGAAGCCCAGCGCATGGCATGCAATCATGATGTTTTGAGCCGCTGCGCCAGCCGAAAGAAGCTGCTCCACGGATGGAATTTTCGGGCTATGCGCGATATGGGCCGCGACCACGAGCACGAGCGGCGCGCGCAGCGGCTTCTGGCGCTCCCGCTCCAACTCAGCGCCCGCGTTTGGGTCGCGGCGGGCCAGCGAGGCGGCGAGAACCTCGCCCAGCCGGTGCCGGGCTTCGCCCCGGATCGAGATAAAACGCCAAGGCCGCAAGCGCCCATGATCCGGCGCGCGCAAGCCAGCGGCGACGATCTTGCGCAGAGCCGCCTCATCGGGCGCCGGCTCGCAAAGCTCTTTGGGGCTAATGCGTGTAACGAGCGCTTCATAGGCGTCCATGCTTCGGCTCCATGTTATATTACTTGATTATTTGAGGCTCGCCTCGGAGAGCTTGCATTCTAGAGTTACCGCGTTTGCAATCAAGCCAAGTTAAGCAGGTGGGATGGCGGGGAAACCGCGGTCACGATAGGCCGATAGCCCCCTGGCGCGGCGCCAGGAGCCACCCCGCTCGATTGCTTGCGTTTAAGGCGGCGCACAGGCATGATGCGGACATGGCGGACGAACCTGAAAACCTTGTCTTGGTGCAGCTTCGCGAAATGCGAGCCGACACGGCGGCATTTCGTAAAGAGGTTGGCGCGCGCTTCGATGCAATTGACGGACGCTTCGAAGCGACCGGCGGACGAATTGAAAATCTCGACAGGCGGCTTGCTCTTACGGAAGCCGCACAGAACGACATGCTGCACATCTTGAAGGACGTGGCCGCCTCAGTGACTGCAATCGGCAAGGCTCAGCAAGTCACGGGCTCCCGGCTCAACACGATCGATCAGCGCCTTGCTTTAATCGAGGAGCATATCGGCTTCGTGAAGGCGTGACGGAAATCCGGGCGCCTGCTCGGCAATCCTTTCACCGGCCGGACGCGCAAGCCTGGCTAAGAGCTGCGGCAGATCGATTTTGTCCTCCACGATATGGTGTAAGTCCGTTCCTTCGGCGGTTAGGAACGCGCGGACCTTGAGCTTGCCGGAAGTAAGATGCTGCTCATGCACCCCGCGTTCGATTCCACCGGCTTGTGCCGGTCTTCTGCCCTGCAAAGGTCAAACGCCGATCCCAATATAAGAAAAAACGGCAGAAAAATATTTCCGGGAAAGCGCTCATGACGCTCCAAATCACACAGGCCGCGGAGCTGGCACCTAGCGGCAATGCCATGGTGGATCCGTTCGGCAGGCACGTGACCTACTTACGCGTGTCGGTCACCGACCGCTGCGATTTCCGCTGCGTCTATTGCATGGCGGAGAACATGACGTTCCTGCCGAGAGCGGACCTGCTCACGCTTGAGGAACTCGACCGCCTCTGCGCCGCTTTCATCGCAAAGGGCGTGCGCAAGCTGCGGCTCACCGGCGGCGAGCCGCTCGTGCGCAAAAATATATTGTGGCTTTTCAATGCATTGTCCCAGCATTTGGCGAACGGCGCGTTGGATGAGCTGACCGTCACCACCAATGGCAGCCAGCTCGGCAAATACGCAAGCGAGCTCGCCGCCGCGGGCGTCCGCCGGATCAATGTCTCGCTCGATACGCTCGATCCCGCCAAGTTTCAGGCGATTACTCGCTGGGGCGATTTTAACAAGGTCATGGACGGCATCCGGGCGGCGAAAAAGGCAGGCCTTAAGATCAAGATCAACATGGTCGCGTTGAAAGACGTCAACGCGGGCGAGATCGAGGACATGCTGCGCTGGTGCCACGGCGAGAGCATGGACTTGACGCTCATCGAAACCATGCCGCTCGGCGAAATCGAGGGCGACCGGACCGACCAATATCTGCCGCTTTCGGTGGTGCGCTCGCGCCTCGCGGAGAGGCTTACGCTCGACGATATCCCTTATCGCACCGGCGGCCCGGCGCGCTATGTGCGCGTGCGCGAAACCGGAGGCCGGCTCGGTTTCATAACGCCGCTCACGCATAATTTCTGCGAAAGCTGCAACCGGGTGCGCGTAACCTGCACGGGCACGCTTTATATGTGCCTTGGCAAGGACGATGCGGCGGATTTGCGCGCACCTTTACGGGCAAGCGCTTCCGACGAATTGCTGCACGCCGCAATCGCCGAAGCCATTGGCAGGAAACCGAAAGGCCACGACTTTGTTATCGACCGGCGCGCGCAAAAGCCCGCCGTCGCTCGCCACATGAGTATGACCGGCGGCTGATGCGCGAGATCGAATGATGAGCCTCCGAGGGTCGGCGTGCTTTGTTACCGCGCTTTTCATGCGCTCGTATGGATTTGGTTTTGCGGCAGCCGGCCTCTGGCCGGGTCAGCTCAGCGAAGCCGCCAGCTCCGCATCTTTCGCTTCTGCACGGGCCACGGCCGGGCGCGCTGAAAATCGAGCTAAATAAGCTTTGATTTCGGGCAGCTCAGGCACAAGCTTCCACATCGTAGTCCAGCGGAGGCCGGAGCCCCAGATCACCTCGGCGGCGGTGAAGCGCTCGCCCAGCAGCCAAGGCCCCTTCGCAAGCTGGCCCGCCAGCGCTTTCAGCATGGTGTCATAATTGCCATAAGGGAGCATGCTGGCGGGTCCCTCCTCGATTTTCCTGGCGCGGTCGATGATCGCGGGCTCGAAGCACCCCGCATAAAAGGCGATCCATTGCAAATACGATCCGCGCAAAGGATCGCGCAGCGCGGGAGCGAGGCCCGTTTCCGGGAAGAGATCGGAAAGATAAATCAGAATCGCAATCTGCTCGGTGACGGTCACACCGTTATGCTCGATAGCCGGCACTTTACCCATGGGGTTGAGGGCGATAAATGGCGCCTGGCGGTGCTCGCCCGCCTTCAGGTTCAAGAGCTTGAGTTCGTAAGGCGCGCCGAGCTCTTCGAGAAGCAGGAGAATGCTCGAAGAGCGTGTGTTCGGGGAATGATAGAGCGTGATCGTTCCATTCGCGGTCATTGCATTCACCTTCTTTGCCGTAAACTGTCCGGATAACGCCGCCGTTCCGCTTCGTACTTCTGGCGCACGTCTCTACCCCAGTGTTACGCCGAAGGCGGACTCTTGCAATTCCCGCCACCTCCGCCCCAGCCTTTTTTGCTGCGAAGAATGAGATGCAGGAGGCAAGCGAAACCTTAACCGCGGTTTAGAAGGGTAAAAAGAATATATGTCCGCCCCTTCGCGGGGCATATCCACCATAGCTTGCGCGCGCACGCCTTTCTCTTGACGCCCTTGCGTGCCGCTTCTGATAAATTTGGCCTTCGATTTCGCTCGCGCTGGCAGGCGCTTGAGCGGAGAACCCTTGTGGTTCAGTGCTGTCTGCGCCGGCGGCGCGTCTTGCCTTCGATGTCATCCAGGGAGGAAGGTAATCGTCGTCTTTCGAGGCGGCTTCCGAGGCGGGCGCGCGCTCTTTGGCAGGCGGGTCTTTTGGAGAAAGTCCGGCAGACTGAAGGGATTGCGGCTCCGGCAGGGTGCTTGCGCGCCGGTTTGAACCTTGCGCATTCTTCGGATCGGCGGCCTGCAACGCCGTCAAAAGCTCGATTGTAGGCAGCACCCGGCGAGGATGTTCGCCTGTCCGGCGTATGAAAAGCCGGACGGCGTGCCGGATGGCTTTGCTCCACCGGCCCGTGGCGGGCCCGTCATAGTAGCCGAGGCGGCTCAGCTCCTTTTGTATAGCCGAAATCAGGTCTTCCTCGCTTGCCGGAATGGCCGCGGCCCGGTTTGCCGCTCCTTGGGGAGCCTGCGAAGGTTGCAGCGAAACCGGCACCAGCTTCACCGGCGGCGGTGCCCCTAGAGAAACGGCGCTAGACGCTTGCGGCGCTGCGCTGACAACAGGCTGGCTTGCACGGGGTGGGCTAAGTGTGGCGCCGGCAGGCGCGTTTACCCCTGCTTGCTTGCCGCGGAACTCATTTATCAGCCGCACACTCCCGAAGACGGTCACGATCGCAAACAGGACAAACAGCAGAGGGCGCATGGCCACACTCCGAAAAAACAAGTCCCCGAATCGCTTAACACCCGCCCTTCTAGAGAGCGCCTCACGGCTTGCATATTCGAAACGCTACCTAGCAGGCTTTAGTAAAAGAATTATAACACCTAGCCCGCAATGCCGCCATATCAATATAAAGTTTTCGAGCGACCGTCCAAATACTACATCTTGTGGATAAAAATTAACGCTCGCTTAACGCTTCGCGAATCGCTAAATCTGATTCGGGGGCCTACATAAGCGCTTGATTCGTGACGAAAAAGACTGCGAGCCTGCGGCGGACCGCTGTCTTCGAGAGCTAGTCTCTCGCTTCGCGATGGCAAGTGCATGTACCATTACCCGTGTGTTTTAGCGCGGCTTCAACAGCCTGTGCGTGCGGGTTTTTTTGTTCAAATTTTTGCGACTGGAATGGCGCCGCCAGGAAACCGCGGCCCCCAAAGCGGCGCCCCAAATTTGGGGGCGAACATGAGACACGTACTCGGTATTGCAGGCGTAACCGCGGCGGCGGTTCTGCTTATTGTTTCGGCCGCTATGAACTGGCGGTTCGGTTACACACTCGGCAAGTCGGACTTCGAATCGCAGCTCTACGGGGCTGCGAGCGCGGCGGCCGATTGCTTCAAGGCGCTCTTGCCATTTTTTATTTTTGCAGCGCTGAGAAATAGGAGCTACAGCCAGGCGCTCGGGGGAGCGCTGCTGTTTACCGTCTGCTTTTCCTATTCGCTGACCTCCTCGCTCGGCTTTGCGGCGTTGAATCGCGCCGATACGACCGGATCGCGGGTCTTGAAGGCCGAAACGCACCAAGATCTGCGCACGGAGCTTGAGCGGTCGCGCGAGGCGTTGAAGGTCCTTCCAGCCCATCGCCCGGCCGGGACCGTGAGCGGGGAGATCGCCGCCTTCAAGCAAAACGCAAGGTGGGCCGCGAGCGAGGAATGCAATAACGCGACCTCGGCCAAAAGCATGACCTATTGCGAAGGCTTCTACAAGTTGAAGGCGGAGCTAGCGAACGCCGAGCAGGCCGATAAGCTCGATGCCAAGGTGGCGCAGCTTCGCGCGCGCCTAGGCGAGCAGGACGCAGAATCGGTCGTGAGGGCGACCGATCCGCAGAGCCAGGTGCTCGCGGGGCTTACCGGCCGCAGCACCGAGGAAATCCAAACGAGCCTGACCGTACTGATCGCTCTCCTCGTGGAGCTTGGTGCGAGCCTTGGCTTCTATACGGCGTTCTCCTATTGGCGGATTTTCGACGTCAAAGGGCTTCCCGTGCCCGCGCCGTCACGCGCGATGGTTCCAGCGCCAACATTCGTGCCGGCGATTCGGCTGACCGCGATCCCCGATTCGGATCCGGCGCTTCAACCGGCCGAGCCCAAGACCGATGTCGAACTCTATTTCGACGAGCGCGTCGGCAAGGAAGCCGGCTCCAGCGTCACGGCTCTGGCTCTCTACGACGACTATTGCCAATGGTGCGAGGCCAGGGAGAAGCAGCCGCTCGGCTTGCCGATTTTCACCCGGCGGTTCAGCGATCTCGGCGTGCAGAAAGCGAAAGTTGCAGGCCGCATCCGGTATATGGATGTGAGGCTGCTGTTCGGCGCAGGCGACGACGGGCTGCGCGAGCTGTCCGCGGTTTCCTGACACAAGGTTCTCCCCAGAGAGCAAGCCCCGCCTTCCCGGCGGGGCTTTATTTTTCCACACAAGGCCGAAAGCGTTAAGTCTCAAACTGAGCATATGTAGACGGCTATACCGTCGGAACCCGACACAAGAAATCGGAGGCCCTCAGAGTCAGAACAACCACCAGTCAATAATAGGCTTCCGGCCAATGACCCGTGCCATAGGCACAACTAAAGGCATTTAACGGCAGCCGTCTCGTGGCTCGGGTTATTAGGACAAAGCCTCATGTCCGGGCTGAGCGAAGTCACTCCCTTGGCGAAAGACGATTAGGTGATTAATAACAAAATTGACGAAAAAGGCCACGCCGATCCCGCTGAGCTTTGCAAGAGTCGCGGGCAATGCGACGACCACGACTAGCCCAACGGTAACCCCAACGTTGATGGCAAGACCGGCCAGGGAGGCGAGAAAGAACCGCCGAAACCCTCTTCCTGAAGCTTTTTGACCGAATGCATAGCGTGCACTCAGCCCGTAATTCACAAGCGCGGCAACGCAAAAGCTTAAGCTCGCAGCAACTGGCGTAATTACACCGAACCGGTCAAGCGTGGAGAATACCCCGGTATCGACAACCGCGGCGATGCCTCCGGTGACGGAATAGCGAGAAAGTCTGACAAAGATATTGTGAATTTGTTTTAGCTTCTCGTTAAAAAGGGTGCGAACAGCGGTGCATCGTAGCGATCAAAAGTAACCCAGCCCTCTTTGGGTTTTCGGGAGCGAATAAGACATTTTGCGCCGGCGCGCCGCGCCGCAAACCCATCGCGCTCGATGCGGTCTCCAATGAGAATTGTTCTAGCTGCCGTCGCGCCTGCCCGGGCAATTAGCACTTCAAGGCCCTTTGGATGCGGCTTGAGCCGGTTAACCTCAGTATCCCCGGCGCTAACAATTACCTCTGCGTCAAGGCCAAGCGCAAGCACCTTATTGTGGACCGGATAGTCGGACAGAATGCCAACGGTCTTGCCGCTTTGTTTGAGACCGGCGAAGAGTTCCCGCAAGCCCCGATAGCGGCAAGCCGGAAGATAGCGGAGCGGCCTCCGGTCAATCCATTCCACAACGGCCGACCTGACAAACTCTTTCGAGCAGCCTACACGAGAAGCTGTCTCCGCTATCAAAGTCTGTTCAAAATCGGAAGCCTCTTCGTCACCGAGGCGTTCCCGGATCCGCCGGTAGGTTCGCAGAACGGATATGAACCTCAGGCTCCCCTCGCGAGCCGAGTGTAAGAGCATGTCGCGCATCATTCGCAGTCTGAGCGATCGCTGATCGTAAAGCGTGCCATCGACGTCGAACACAACCAAATCGATGCTGCTCCAGTCCACAGGGCTCACGTTCTCGCCTGCCATTTCGGAATTATCATTTCAAAAGGATGAAGCGCTGTTCAGTCAATGCCGACAGTGACGGTATATTTATGTAGGTCAGAACCAGAAAGCACGCGCTCAAAAGTGAGACCAAAAGCATTAGGCTGCGCTCGCGGAATAGCTTCTCGGGCTTTTGTGCAGAAGAGTTCGTCTTCATTGCCATTGCCAAATATTGCCCGAAGAGAGCCGCAATCAAAGGCATCAACAAAATGTATTCTATACGGTACTTTAGCAAAAAAACCGCGAGGCAGAACGTAGAAAGTATTGCATAGACAAAACTGGAGACGGTCAACGAGACCTCGGTATATCCGCCGAAGCTCGCGCGATAACGCGACAGCAACTCCCGGCTGTGCGCGGCTGTGATTTCGCGATATTCTGAGAGGCGCTTGACGCTCATGAGAAAGGCTCCTCCCAGCCAAAAGGAAAGAATTATCGAGGCGGGAGGCACAGAGGTGGGGTCGATTATAGACCAGCCGATAACAAGACGAAGAGGGTTGTTGATCGATTCCGAGATCACGTCGAGATAAGGCTTGTCCTTCAATCGTATCGGCGGCACGTTGTATACGATGCCTTGCAGTGCGAATAGGCTGCAGGCAAGAAACATCACGATATTTGCCATGTAGGCGCAGCTAAGGCCGGCACAGACTAGCACCAGCCATTCCAACCAAACCGCTTTACCGCATAGTTCACGCTGGACCGCCACTCTTTGCGACTTTGTTGGATGATGGCGGTCGAAATCGCGATCCAGCCACTCGTTGATGACATAGTTGGCTGACGCAATCGAAACCGCAGCGAGAAGGCCGAGGACAGCCTGTACAACCGGGGATCCGTCATGGACACCGCGCAGGAGATAGGCAAAGACCATGCCTGGAACAATGAAAACGTGCTTAGTGCTGTGATCTAAGCGGGCAATCGCTAAATAATCGGCCAAACCGGCCGATTTCTTGTCTATTCGAACTTGCCTATCATCAACAATTGACTCTGCTTTGGTGTGATACACAGTCATCTGAAATTTCCTCGCCTACAGATAGATACTCGTAAAGTTCCGTCGGCCTAAGGTATAGCTGGTTGAAATCGGAAAGGAACCAGCATTCTCCTTACAGCCATTGGCTGCATTATCTGCTAAGTTTCCACCAGCGCTTGCCGCACCGCACTGGGAATGCAAACCGGGATCACGAAGCCGATTACTACGAAGCGCAAAGCTGGGCAGGCGATTTTTTGATCTTGCGCCATTCAGTCCATGGGTCAGTGGCAAAGACAAGGGCTACGCTCAGCGCCAAGGTTGCCCAGGCGGGGTAGATGATGAGCAATTGCCACCAGCGCGAATTGGTCACCGATGATCCCAGATGCAGGTGGTAAACGGCAAATGGAACAATTCCCGGGGGGATGAGGAATGCAAGCGCGCAACCAGCCACAAGCATGCGGATTGTTGTGCTAGCGTGTGCGTTTGTGCCGTAGAACGCCCATACGAGCGTCGGCAGGAATAAAACACCATCGTAATAGCGGTGATAAACGGGCAACGAGGATATCGCAAAGATCACGGCGTAGCAGAGTAATTCACCCGTGAGATCGGACTGCCGGCGGAGAAGGAACGGACCGGCAAGGATGGTTAGAATGGCGGCGCAAGAGAAGGCAGCGAAGGTGCATGCAGCCCCGCTCTCGAAAAACCGGTGTGCGATAACCTGCAGCGAGAGTATATGCATGCTCTGCGAATTGTGCAGGCTCGGATCGTTCAAGGCACCCTTAGCCGTCAATTGGGCCAGATTGCCGGTTAGATCGTGCAACCAAGGTATATTATGGACCGAAAACTGTAGCACGGCCAGGCAAGCAAGCCCGGCTACGATTGCCACCGTACGCCACACGATACGCTGCCGGCCGCTCAAGAACCAAAACAGCAAGACGCCTAGCAGGAGATTTGGCTTTTCGCATACCGCCGCTGCGAGCAAGATTGCCGCAACCGTTTCGCGCTGGCGGTAGGCGGCAATGATGGCGAACCCCGCCAGAATGAAAACCGACAGCGCCGGTTGGCCAAGCGCGACGCAAATCTGCAACGGAGCATATGATAAAATAAGGGCCAGCAGGCCCCGCCGTGTCCAGGAATTCGCTGAAACGAGCAGGTTTTTCGACCAGATCCAAAAGAGCAGTGCGAGGGCGCTTAGGTGAAGCGAGAGCCAAACCGTTTTCGCGATGTGCCACGGGAACAGCGCGATGGGCGTAAAAAGCAGGAAGCTAGTGGGAGGGTATATCGATGGGTATGCCTCTGGAATCTCTGCCGGATTATTCCCGCCGGCTAGCCACACCTGCGCGATATCTGTAAGATCGTAGGGGTTCTTCCCGGACCAGAAAGCCTGCGCCGCGGCATAGTGGATGCGAAGATCAAAAAATCCCTTGTGTTCGTACGCTTCTATCGGACCGCGCACTATGAAATAGGCAAAGGCCGCTGCGATAGGCAGGGCCCACGCCAAATCTCCGAGCCGAATGGGTCCCTTAGGGACTAACGCGACAATTGAAGCCGGTAAATTAGCCGGCGGGGTCCGATCAAGCATGATATAGAGTGTTCCGTAAAACGGTGCGGGACTACGCAAGCAGATTCAGAGAAACACTTTATTTGCAATAACCGCAACCGATTGTATTGTTTTCCACAAGTTATCTAGCTGAGGCACGCCGCAATCGGACATTCGCTAGAAGGAATGGGCTGCCAAAGGTTTTGAAGGGTTAATGCGGGCGCGGTAAACGGCGGAATTTCATGTTTTCCGCCCGCCATTTTTTATGAAAAAAAATCGCGATTCTAGTCGAATTCTACGTTTCAGGAATCCCGTTAAATATATTCGCGGCGCGCTAATTAACCGCGAGAACGCGCCGCGCGCCGGCCTTGCTGCAGTCAGAAATAGCCGTTCTAAACCAATGCGTTACGGCCCATTGTGGCTCGGTAACACAATTGTAAGGCGCTTCGCGGCACCACGAAGCCGCGTGAGAAAGCCTTTTGCGCGAGGCCAGAATCCGCTAGCGTCAAGCCCATGACAGCACGTCTCATGGATCGCGAAAAGCAGGAAGAGGACGCGGGCGAGCTTTCGCTCCGCCCGCAACGCTTGTCTGAGTTCATCGGGCAGGCGCAAGCGCGCGCCAACCTCAAGGTGTTCATCGACGCCGCCCGCGGCCGCGGCGACGCCCTCGATCACGTGCTTTTTGCCGGTCCGCCCGGCCTCGGGAAAACGACGCTCGCGCAAATCGTGGCTCGCGAGCTGGGCGTGAATTTCAAGATGACGTCGGGGCCGGTCATCGCCAAAGCGGGCGATCTGGCGGCGCTTCTCACCAATCTTGAGGAACGCGACGTTCTCTTCATCGATGAAATTCACCGGCTGAACCCGGCGGTCGAAGAAATTCTGTATCCCGCGATGGAGGACTTCCAGCTCGATCTCATCATCGGCGAAGGCCCTGCCGCGCGATCGGTGCGCATCGATCTCGCCAAGTTCACGCTGGTCGGCGCGACGACGAGGACGGGCCTGCTCACCACGCCGTTGCGCGACCGGTTCGGCATCCCGGTGCGGCTTAACTATTACACCGAGGACGAGCTGGAAGAGATCGTCAAGCGCGGCGCCCGCGTGCTGCAAATGTGTATGACGCCCGATGGCGCCCGCGAGGTTGCACGGCGCAGCCGGGGCACGCCTCGCGTTGCGGGCCGGCTTCTGCGTCGCGTGCGCGATTTCGCCGCCGTGGACGGGGCGAAAGAGGTGACGCGCGCTGTTGCGGACGCGGCGCTTGGCCAGCTAGAGGTGGATGCGGTTGGCCTCGACGCCATGGACCACCGCTACCTTCGTTGCATCGCCGTGAATTACGGCGGCGGCCCGGTTGGCATAGAAACGATTGCGGCGGCGCTCAGCGAAGGCAAGGACGCGATCGAAGAGGTGATCGAGCCCTATTTGCTTCAGCAGGGCTTTATTGGCCGCACGCCGCGAGGCCGCGTGCTGACCATGAAAGCCTTCCACCACCTTGGGGTTGCAGTACCGCAAGCGATGCGGGAGGGGCAGTTGCCTTTATTCGATGGTTCGCGGCAGAGCTAACCTTTCAAACGAATCGGGGCGAATGGGCAACGGACAAGATTCGCCCACAGGTTTCACACAAGAGATCTCACGCTGTTTTTCTTTTTCAGGTGACTTTTGTGGCCAGATGGCCTTTTATACCCTCAGGCAGCGGATATGCTGCAGAAGGTCCACACTACGTGGTTTCAAATGCCACGCTGGTTGGACAGGGCGCTCGACGATCCTGTGTTGCGTACGTCGAGCGATTCTGTTACCCTTTTAGATGTGTCCAGCCATAATCCTTTCTCCTAAAGACGGCCGTTGAAGCTTGATCATTAATTTGCCTTGATCGAAGATAACCTTCTTGCGCATGGACGCGAAAAACCGGTCAGACTATTGTAAGCCCATGAGCAGCTTGACATGCGAAAACGATAAAAGGCGCCGGGGCCATTTTGAAAGTCTTGGCCGGGGTTTGGTATCCGGAATTCTCGCAGCGTTACCGCTGTGCGGTCTCATCTGCTTCTTCGAAATCACACGGCCCGCGCAATTTCATGGCGATGGCATTGTTGCGACGGAACTCCCGAGCACCGTTAGCGCGGGAGCTGCGTCCATGCATGGCCGGCGCTACGCCGTCGCTCACCTCAACGGTGTAAGCGCCGAACTGCGGCAGAGCGGCCCAGCGCAACCATACGTTCAAGTCTTCAGCGCAAGCGATGCTGAGCGCGCTTTTGCAGGCGCGCCCTATGCGAGCCTGAAGGCGGGCTTTCAGACCGAGTTCGTCACCAAAGAGCGCCGGCGCGTTGCGCTTCGGATTGTCAGCCGCGAACCCATCGTGGATCGCGCCGTGCCCGACAAATCGCGTCTCATGCACATAGTCCCGGCCTCCACCGCCAATGTTTCAGCCTTCGTGTGGGGCCCATGGCTGTACATGGTCGAACTTGAAGACAGAGGCACTGAGCCCGAAGTTGTGGTTCAGAAAGTTCTCTAAGCCTCGCCCGTGCCATCGCCAATCAGCTTGAGATAGAAGCCGAGCTCCCGCTCCAAACAAGCGCGGATCGTATCGGCATGCCGGAAACCGTGTCCTTCGCCGGCAAACTCGTGATATTCGACGGGCACGCCTTTCGCGCGCAGAGCCGCCGCAATCGCAATGGATTGATTTTTCGGCACCACATTATCGTCCGCGCCCTGGAATAGGATGAGCGGCGTGCCGATCCGGCCGATATGGTGGATTGCAGAACGCTCGCGGTAGACGGCCTCGTCCTCTTCCAGCGAGGCTCCCAGCAACGCCTGCTGATAGCCTTGCTCGAATTTGTGCGTGGTTTTCTGCAAGGCGATGAGATCGCTGATTCCGTAATAGCTGGCTGCACCGCGAAAAATTTTGGACCCGGCGATCGCCATCAGCACCGTATACCCGCCCGCGCTTCCCCCCGTTACAAAGATCGCGCGCGGATCGGCTAAGCCCGTCTCCGCCGCGAAACGCGCCGCGCAAATCGTATCCTCCACATCGGCTATACCCCAATTTCCCTTGAGCCGCTCGCGATAGCTACGCCCATAGCCCGTGCTGCCGGCATAATCGAGGTCGAGCCAGGAAAACCCGCGCGAGGTGAAAAAGAGCGTCCTCGGCTTGAGGCCGCGGAGAGCTGCGCTGGTGGGGCCGCCGTGCAAGTTTACGATAAGTGGCGGCAGAGCGCCCTCGGGGCCGTGCGCCTCGGGATTTTGAGGGCCGTATAGCAAACCATGGACGGCTTCCTTGCCGCTTGGGATTTCGAGGCGGCTTGGCCGGGAGATATAGTCTTCGCCGATGGGGGCAGAGCTGCTCCGGCGTAAGATGGCGGGCGATCCTTGAGCGCTGGCGGGAACCTTATCGAGGGCGATGCAAAGCGGCTCTTCGTCCTTTAACCCGGTCACAGCTATGCCCGCAGCTCCCGCCGAAAGGGTCTGCATGGCGGTGAAGCCATTGCCGTGGGGCTGCAGCGTGGGCGTGCCAAGGCCAACGATCGCCGCTCCGGCCTCGCCATTCTTGACGTAGGTGCAATAGGCCCTGTCTCCTGAAAGCAAGGCGAAGCTCGCGGCATTCAAGCTCCAAAGCGGCATAGAAAGATCCGCATCGAGATGCGTAACTTTCCTCGGGCTGCGATCGTCCTGCCATGCAAACAGGCTTCCCAAGCCGTCCGCATCCCAAACGAAATAGAGCGTGCCGTCCTCCCCCCATTCGGGCTGAAAGCACGCACTTCCATTCCCGCCGGCTATGGCGGCAGTCTCGCCGGGCGAGCCATCCTCCGCAATGTCAACGGCATAGAGCTGAGCCGCATCCCAGGGCATGGCGGGGAGGTCCCAGGCGAGAAAGGCGAGCCGGCTGCCATCGGCGCTCAATCGCGGGCTTGCGTAGAAATCGTGCCCCATCAGCAGCCGGGCCGGTGCGGCGTCCGCTCCTTGTCCGGCCGGGATCGCCCAAAGAGCGTTTTCCGGCAGCGCCGCATCCTGCAGGCTATGGGTTTCGCCAACGCCGATCAGTCTTTTCCGGCGGCTATCGAAAGCGAAGTCTGCAAAGCGGGTGGCCGGCAGATTTGTAAGGCGGCGAATGCCCGTTCCGGCTGCGGCTGTAGTTAGGCCGGCTTCGTAGACGTCTTGATCGGCGTCGTTCACGAAAAAAAGTCTTCCATCCGCGGCAAGGAATTCGCCGCCGCCATATTCGTGCACCCGGGAACGCGCGGAGTAAGGCGGAGGAAGGATGTCGCTGACGCCGCCTTCTTCACTCCAGCGCATCACCGGCGCGCGCCCTTTCTCTGCCGGCCGGCTTTCGCTCCAATACACAGCGTCATCGAAGACCTGCACGCGCCCGAACCGCAGCGCGCCTTCTGCAACCGATGCGGCCGGGATGGGGGAAGGCCAGTGCCCGAAGGCGAACAGTTTTCTCTCCATGATTGCGTCCACTTCTCCGGTTACATCGCCGCAAAGCTTATGATCGCCCGCCGCCGGCAACCGCTTGCGGCGCCGCGGCCGGTGCTTTGGATAGTGGGGGCCAAAATGGTTTCGTTGCAAGACTTCATGCCGCTGAAACCGGCGGAGGAGACATTGCTGGCCGCCGCTGCGAATGGCAAACAATGCTCGTTCGCCGGGATGCGCCCGGACGCGCCCACCAAAGCGAACGAGGTCAGAGCGGATTTCTTGCGCTTTTTGGCTCTCGGCGGGGAGCAGAAGACGGCCGTTCACGAAAGCGGATTGCGGATCCAGGGCGCTTACGTCGATGGCGCGGTTAATCTCGACGGCGCAACCAAGGTGAGGCCGCTTTGGATACAAGATTGTATTATTACTGGAGAATTCCGCTTCTGCGATGCAGAAACGAAAGTTGTGAGCCTTGACGGCACCGCCGTTTCTGGCATCCGCGGCGACGGTGTCAGGATCGACGGCAGCCTGCTGCTTCGCCGTACGATCATTAAAGGAAGCCTGCAGCTTTTCGGCGCGGAGATTACAGGCTCGCTGTCCTGCGCCGGATGCCAAATCGAAGGAAGGCGCTGGCGCACGCAGCGGCTCGCCGCCGACCTCGGCACGGTAACCGTTGGCGGCAATGTGGATTTCCGGAGCGGGTTTAGGGCAAACGGCCTGATACAGCTGGACGACTCCGAAATCGGCGGGACCTTCGATTGCTCCGAAGGCAGGTTTATCGCGGGCTTCGACGAAACGCGATCCGAGCCCGCAGGCCGCTGGGAGCGGACAGCCCGCCGCGCGCTCAAAGCGCATCGGCTAAATTTGAATGGCAGCCTCTATCTTAGAGATTGCGAATGCGATGGCGAAATGTCGTTTTCCGGTGCGCAAATCGGCGGCGACATCGATTGCCGCAACGGTCAGTTTCACAGCACTGGCAACGGCGACAGCAGCGCGCTGCGCTTCACGCGTGTCGAGGCCGCGGGCAATATTTATTTCTCGGCTGGTTTTGAGGCGAAAGGCAAGGTGCAGCTTAACGGTGCCATTGTCCGCGGCAATATCGACTGCCGGGGCGGTACGTTCACCGTTCCAAGCTCGATCTCCCATGACGCCGCCGCGCCTGGCGAAGCGTTTTCGGAGGATGCCGTTTCTCTCGTTAATGCCAGGGTCGACGGCGCTCTGATCATCGCGCCTATCGACGGGAGGGGAGAACCCGCGGCGGTTTTCAACGGCTCGCTCGATTTCAAGAGCGCTCACATTCACGTGCTGGTCGATCACCCGGACGCTTGGCCGGAACACACCCATTCGGATGGCCTGCGCAATGTGATCCACCTGGATGGGTTCACCTATGACCGCTTCGCCGGCAACGCGCCGGTCGAAGTCCCGGTCCGCAAGGCATGGCTTAAGCGCCAGCCGAAGGCGCATATCGGCCGGGACTTCAAACCGCAGCCCTTCGAGCAACTCATAAAGGTGCTGAAATCGATGGGCCACCCCGAGGAAGCAAGACGCCTCGCCATCGCGCGCCAGGGGTTCCTGACCTGGCGGCGCATAACGCGATGGCGCTGCGGCCCCCTCAGCGCAATCCGGGCGCTTGGCGCGCTCCTGTGGGCAATGACCGGCGGCCTTCTCATCGGCTATGGCTACCGTCCGCTGCGCGTCCTGTTCATCATGGCCGCGTTAGGGCTCGCCTGCGGTTATTATTTCGAGCTCGCCGAGGACCACGGCGTATTCGCCCCGCGCGATTCGCAAGTTTTTCTCCACCCGGACTACCAGAATTGCCGCGGTAACTGGACAAAATGCGCTCTCAAGGTTCCGGGGAAGTTCGACGAATATCCAGCGTTCAATCCGTGGGTCTACTCGTTCAACGTGCTGCTTCCAGTCGTCGATCTGCAGCAGGAAAAAAGCTGGGGGCCGATGCAGAAAGAGGTGCGCTTCGATCTCGGCGCTGGACAGTCGCTCACCGTTCCGCCCTGGGGCACGAACGCACTCGTGCTCGCCGAGCTTGTGTTCGGCTGGGTGGCAAGCTTGCTCGCTATCGCTGCCTTTTCGGGCCTGGTAAAAACCGAATGATGTTATTTGCCGGCCATTGCGCCCGGTGCGGCGGCGCTAGAGCATGATCCGCAAAAGCATGCCCTCGGGCTTGACTCGGGGGTGGACACCGGTTTTGCGATAAGATCATGCGTAAACAAAAGCCTAGATGTAACGTCTCAGCAGGTTGCTCATGGGAAGCTGAGCAGGTATGTGAATTTTGCCACAAACCACTGCCTGCCGGAGCGTCCCATGAACGTGCATAAGAATGCCAAACTGACGCCCCTCGGT
>JBKQQS010000008.1:0-9349 GCA_052144215.1 Rhodomicrobium sp. | reverse complement strand
CACCCCAGCCCTCTCCCCGAGGGGAGAGGGAGCCGGCTGCGGCCTCTTTCCGAGGTAGAGGGAAATTCGGGCGTCCCTTCTCCCCTGGGGGAGAAGGGCAGGATGAGGGGGTCTTAGAAGCAGCGTCCGCGTCAGCCTTAGGGGCGGCGGATTTGTATGTCGCCCAAGTCGGCTCATAGTCGCCGTTGGCCTGGGCGCCCCAGCACTCCCAGCCTGTGCGGATGCCTCGCGCGAAAAGCTCCAGGAATGGGCCGGTCGAGCAGGCTTCGATCAGCCCATATTGCTCGTCGGGCTTGCGGCTGTGCTCGCGCTTGCGCGTGGCGAGGTAGTTCACCTGGCGGCGGCCCGGCGCCAGCGTCCGCGCGTTCTTGCCGCGCACGCCGAATAGCAAAATCTCGGTCACGTTGCGGAAATAGAAGCCCACGCCGCGCCCGTCCGGCCCGCCATCCTTGCGAATCTTATGCCAGACGAGGTTCGACTTGTAGGAGAAGCCCCAAGCCTCCATCACCGCGAGGCCATCGGGCAGGAGCGCGTTCGGCACCCACAGATAAAGGTGGCTTGTGGCCGCCGCGGCCTCGGCTACCGGCAGCGCCTTGATCTCATCGAGCGAGAGCGTGGAATAGCGATTGAGCCGCTGGTGCTCCGGCGCCACCTTCCCCGTCTTGTTCTGAAACTGCCACGGCGGATCGGCGAGGATCGCGCCAAAGCGCCGCCCCTCGATTGCGCACAGCAAATCGTCTCCGGCGTCCAGCATCGGCTTCGAATCATCACTCATGGCGGGAAGCTTCAGCCGGAGCTGGCGCCGCCGCAAGAGCCAGCTGGGCTCGCATTGGGTTTTTCCGCAGGATAAGGGGCGCGGATGCAACGCAATGTGGCGTAATGCCTGGTCCGGCTGAATGGTTTGCGGCCTACCTAACGCGCACAGCGTGTGGCTTACCCCTCATCCTGTCTTTCTCCCACAAGGGGAGAAGGAACCGAATTGCGCTCTGCGCTTCGGATCGAGCACTTCCCCTCTCCCCTCGCGGGAGAGGGGCAAGGGGTGAGGGGGTCAGTTCGCGAAGCGGAAGTGCATGATATCGCCGTCCTGCACGGTGTACTCCTTGCCTTCGAGGCGCATTTTGCCGGCTTCTTTCGCGCCCGTCTCGCCGCCCAGCGTCACAAAGTCGCGGTAGGCGATGGTCTCGGCGCGGATGAAGCCCTTCTCGAAGTCGGTGTGGATCACGCCTGCGGCGCCCGGCGCGGCGGTGCCCTTGGTGATGGTCCAGGCGCGGACCTCTTTCGGGCCGGCGGTGAAATAGGTGATGAGGCCCAGCAGCCGGTAGCCCGCCGCGATCAGTTTGTTGAGCCCTGGCTCTTCCAGCCCAAGCTCGGCCAGATAGAGCTTCCGCTCTTCCTCGTCGAGTTGGGCGAGCTCGGCCTCGATCTGGGCCGAGATCACGACGTCCTCCACGCCTTCGCCGCCAAAGTGCTCGAAAACCGATTTCGAGTAGGCGTTGCCGGTGGCGGCGTGTGCCTCGTCCACGTTGCACACGTAAAGGGCAGGCTTCGAGGTCAGCAGCTGTAATTGCTGGAACGCCTGATGCTCCGATTCCGGAATCTCGGCAAGGGCGAGGCGCGCGGGCTTGCCCTCGGACACGTATTTGAGCGCGATGTCGATGAGCGCGAGCAGAGCCTTGGCTTCCTTGTCCTGGCCCTTCGCCTTTTTCTCGGCGGCGGTGCGGCGGCGCTCAAGGCTTTCGAGATCGGCCAGCATAAGCTCGGTCTCGACCGTTTCCGCGTCCGCGATCGGATCGACGCGGCCCTCGACATGGGTCACGTCGCCGTCGTCGAAGCAGCGCAGCACATAGGCGATGGCGTCGCACTCGCGGATATTGGCGAGGAACTGATTACCAAGCCCCTCGCCCTTGGATGCGCCGCGCACCAGCCCCGCGATATCGACGAAGGTCAGCCGCGTCGGGATGATCTTCTGCGACTTGGCAGCGGCCGCGATTTTCTCCAGCCGCTCATCCGGGACCGAAACCTCGCCGACATTCGGCTCGATGGTGCAGAAGGGATAGTTCGCCGCCTGCGCCGCCGCCGTCTGCGTGAGCGCGTTGAAGAGGGTGGATTTACCGACATTGGGCAATCCAACTATGCCGCATTTGAAGCCCATGGAAAGTCTATCAGCGTCCTTTTAGAGCACGATCCGCAAAAGTGGATTCCGGTTTCTCGATAAGGCAAGTCCTCGCGTATGCGCAAAGGCGGGGATCATGCGGAAACAAATGTTTAGAGCGCGCCTTCGATTCCACCGGAGGCGATGGCGCTCTAGTGTCCGGATGCGCCACGAGTGCGCGAGCCGAACAACCGGCTGAAAAACCCGCCCTTTTTCTTCTGCGCAGGCGCCGCTTGCTTCATGGGCGCCGGTGCGGAGGGCGCGGCCTGGCGCGTGACGGTTGCGGCCGGCTGCGAGGCGGGTTGAATGACCGGGGCCGGAGCTGGCTGCACCTCTTGCACCTTCGCCTCCTGCCACGCGGGCAACGGTGCCCGTTCAATTTTTGGCGCCGGCTCAGCTGCGGCGGGTGCTGGCCGTTCTGGCTCCGGCAGCATCACGGCCCTGGAAACCGCTCCCCCTCCGCTGGCCTCGCGCGCCGCAAAGACAGGAATTGGACCGCTTGGCTCGGTGCGGAGCGGGTGGGACACGGCCGCGGCCATGGCCGCTGCTTTCCTCTCCGCGTCAGAAACTGCCTCAATTTTAGGCGCAGGTGCCGCAATCTTAGACGTTGCCGGAGCGGCTGCCCCGTTCGTTTTCGCCGCTACCGCAGACTGAGCGCGTCCGCGTGCGGCCTCACTCAAAAAAGCGGCCTCGCCTCCCTCCACGAGCCGGGACATGCCGCGCGCGATCGCTTCCAGGAACGGCTCGAGCCACTGCCGGTCCGCCTTGGCGAAATCCTGGAGCACGTAATTGGCGACGAGCGCCTTGTCGCCGGGATGGCCGATGCCGAGGCGCACGCGCACATACTCGTTGCCGAGGTGAGCGGAAAGCGACTTCAAACCGTTGTGGCCGGCATTTCCCCCGCCCGTTTTCACGCGGACCGTGCCGGGCTTCAGATCCAGCTCGTCGTGAACGGCGATCACGTCGCCCGCCGAGAGCTTATAAAAGCGCATCGCTTCGCCGGCCGAGCGCCCGCTCTCGTTCATGTAAGTCATGGGCTTGAGCAGGATGCATTTTTCGATGCCGATCTGCCCTTCGGCCACAAGCCCCTGGAAGCGCTTCTTCCAGGGCCCGAAAGCGTAGCCGCGCGCAAGCTCGTCAACCGCCATAAAGCCGATATTATGGCGGTTGCCTGCATATTTTTCACCTGGATTGCCCAATCCGACGATCAGCTTCATGATCTATGTCCCGTCTCTTCCATGACCGATGCCGAAGACCGATGCAAAAAACGTGAAAGCTATTCGCTCTTTTCCCCTTCGGCGGACTCGGCAGCCTCGGACCTGGCCGCGGCGGCTCCGGCAATGGTGGCGACGGTAAAATCGCGGTCGGCGATCACCGGTGTGACGCCTTCTGGAAGCTTCACTGCCGAGATGTGAACGCTATCGCCGATATCGAGGCCGGCGAGGTCCACGGTGATGCTCTCGGGGATCGCGTCCGCGGGGCAGGAAAGCTCGATCTCGTGGCGCACAATATTCAGCGCGCCGCCGCGCTTCAAGCCCGGAGAGGCCTCCTCGTTCACGAAGTGTACCGGCACCTCGACGTGAATCCGCGACGACCGGCTGACGCGCATGAAATCCACATGGATCGGGAAATCGCGCACCGGATCGACTTGCACGTCGCGGGGCAGCACGCGCTCCTGCTTGCCGTCTACGTTGAGCAGGAAGACCGTCTGCAGGAAATGCCCGGTCTGATAGTGCTGCCACACGAGTTTGTATTCCAGCGCGACATTCGCCGGGCCCTGCTCGCCGCCGTAAACGACGCCGGGGACCATTTTTTGCGCCCTAAGCGCGCGATTGGCCAGCTTGCCAGTACCTTCGCGCGCGGTTGCTTTGAGTTCGATAAGCTCCGCCATGATTTTCTCTATTTTGCTAGGTGAGCGCGATTGTGCGGCGAACCAGCGCTCGCGAACCTTCGGCACTCAGGGTGTTTCAAACCACCTCTATAAGGGCAAGTGCAGCGAAAGACAATAAGGTGATGCAGTTCTTATCCATCTCACAACGGGACGTTGCCAAGTCGAGGCGTTTCAGACCCTAACGCCATCGTAAAGCGAGAAATGGGCATCGACGGTCATCAAGGTCATTTGCTCGATTTGAGCCTGGGCGATAAGCAGGCGGTCGAAAGGATCGGTGTGGTGCAGCGGCAGGAGAGCCACGGCCTCGGCATGAGCGGGCGTGACATCGAGAGCGCGGAATCCGGCGCGAGGCAAGATGGCCGCGAGATGGTCCGGAGCCTTGAGCTTCCCCAACGATTTCTTGATTGCGATCTCCCAAACCGAGGCCGCGCTTAAAAAAGACCTCCGTGCTGGAAAGCAAGATGCCGCGATGGCGCGCGGGAAGGCGCTTGTCGTCATCGAGAGCCCATAAAAGGATATGCGTATCGGCAAGATAGCGCGTGGCGGTCATCGCTTCGTGTACTCGCCGAAGACTTCGAGCGGAGCGTCGAAGTCTTCCGCTATCCAGATTTTCCCTTTGAGCGCGCCGATGCGCGGCAAGGAAGCGCGTTCCCCAATGCCCTCGATGCGCACGACAGGCTTGCCGTGCCGCGTCACCACGACCGTTTCGCCGGCTTCCGCCGCCTTGAGCAATTCGGCAAAACGGGCTTTCGCTTCCGAGACCGTGACGAGCATGATGCCTCCATCAATATGACCATAATTTAGGTCATTTTTCCGGTAAGGCAAGCTCGCTATCCGCGCTCGTCCGGCGCTTGCTGCGCCGCCCAGGCCGCGCGCACCTGCGCCGCGATCTCCGGCGGCAGCGCGGCCAGCGCCTCCCCGTCGAGTTCGCCCTCTGCTTCCGCCTTCTCGAAAATCGCGTTCACCGCCGCCTGCAACGCCGCGATCTGACGCTCTTCCTCCGTCATGCCGCCCGCGATGCCGCGCCCCACGCGCTCCAGCAAAGCCGCATCCGGCTCCGCGCCCGCGGCCTGGCACGCACCCAGATAATCCCTCCCCAAATTCCGCGCGAGCTGCGCAAAAACCAGCGGCAGCTTCTCAACCAAGGGCGCGGCGATCTCAAGCGCCTCCTTGAGCACCGAAGCAGCCTCCGAATGCTGCTCCAGCCCGGCAAGTATTTGGCTCAGCGCGCCGAGGCTCAGGGCCAGATCGGGCAGGAAGGCGTCCGGGCGGGCTTCGGCGAGGCGACGCCGGATCGCAACCGCTTCTTGCGCCGCCGCCAGCGCTTCCTCGCGGCGGCCGAGTTCGGAGAGCCCGTTGCCGAGATTGTTCAGGCTCAGGGCCAGACCGGGCAGGAAGGCGTCCGGGCGGGCTTCGGCGAGGCGGCGCCGGATCGCAACCGCTTCTTGCGCCGCCGCCAGCGCTTCCTCGCGCTTTCCAAGCGCGGAAAGGCGGATGCCATACTGATGGAAGGCGCCGGCGGCGCGGTCGAGCGCAAACTCCCGTCTTTCCGGGTCCGCGGCGCCGGTTTCGAGGCTTGCGATGGCCGCTTTCGCCAAGGCGGCGTGGCGCGAGGAAACGGAAAGGGCAAGCTCCAGGAGCCGCAGATGCATCGATGGAAGGGCGAGGTCGAGGGCGCGAAGGGCGTCCAAATCGAGGGCATCGAGCGCGGCCTCGATGCGGCTTTGGAGCTGGCCGGGCGTTTCCGCCATCACCGCGACGAAATCGCCGGCCAGCGCGGGCATATGGTGCAGGATCAAGTAATCGAGCAGGTCCGCCGCTTTGGCGGCCTTTTCGCCATGTTCCTTGCGCGTCGCGCGCTGCAGCGTGGTGATAAAATCGCGGCGGCGCTTCTCGCGGCCCGCCTCGGGTTGCGTTTCGATCCAGGCGAGGCAGCCTTCGATCAGCTCGCCATCGGCGATGCCGGCGACATGGTGCTCGCCCAGCAGGTCCGGCTCGATGGGCCCGGCGCCGCCGTCCACGCGGCCATAGACGCGGGTGAGGGTGCGCAAGGCGGGCGCCACGTCCACGCGCGCGGTGCGGCGGCCTTTATAGAAGACATCGGCCATCAGCAGCGCCTCGGTGGCGGCGTCCGAATCCGTGCCGACGACCGCGGTAGCCTGTGCCGCGCCCCGCTCGAGATCGCGCCGCGCGTCATCGCCGAGCGGCCCGGCGAGCTTTTTCCAATGCGCGCGTTCGAGGCCCAGCACCGCGTCGAGCTGAACATCGATGCCGTTGCCGGTGGTTGGCGCCGCGCAGAGCCAGAGCAGCGCCTCCATCTGGATGGCGAGCGGGCGCTCGAAGCCCTCTCCCTTGGTGACGCGAAGGAGCCGGTCGCGCGAGGGCGGGCCCTGCGGTTTCGCGAAGCCTTGCGCCTGCAGGACCGGCCAGAATTTTTTGACGCTTTCCACGAACAGGGCCTGCCGGCCGGCCGCGTCCGAAATTGGCTTCAAAGCGAGCGCATCGGGCCGCTCCGCCGTGCGGCGGAACACGCGGGCCACGGCATCGTGCTCCTCGCGCAGCCGCTCCCACCAGCCGGCGGCGCTGCGGGCCAGAAGGATGAGGCGCACCGGCCGGCCGGGGTTCTCCCGCGTTTGCAGGATGAGCTGTGCGATCTCGGCGAGTTCGGGCTGGCGCGCCTCGGCATAGTCGAGCACGATCAGCACGCCCTGGTCTTGCCCGTGCAGCACGCGCTGCTCCAGCGCTTGCCAGGCCTGCTTGCGGCGCGCTTCCTCGTCGCGGTAATCGCGGTTGAGAAAGCCCGCGGTCCAGCCGCGCTCGCGCAAGCCCGCCGCCACCTCGATCAGAAGTCGCGTTTTGCCGAGGCCGCCCGGCCCGTGATAGAGGCGGCCCGCGGTTGCGCGCCCAGTGTCGAGGCACCAGGCGAGGCATTCGGCCAGGGCGCCGGTCGCATCCTGGAAGGGCACGGCGGCGTATTTCGCCTGCAGAAGCTCCGAGGGCAGGATTTCGCGCCAGTCGCTGTTCAGCTTTTCCTGCTTCGCATCGAGCAGCGGCCTGCCGTGGTCGCGAGCATAACTCTCGTCATAGGGGACGTCCGTCTTGAGAGGCTTGCCGGCCATCACGGCGGCGATGGACGCCAATATGCCCTGAACATCCCTCAACCGCTTCACATGATGGATGTCGTAGGGCTTGGGAAGCTGTTCGAAGGGGAAGCCGTCCGCGATAACATTGATCAAGCGCCCCTTCTTGTGCGCGGTGTGCGCTTCCGACTTGACCCAATCGGATGCAACCGCGTCCCTATTCCAAATCACGACGATGGCGCGGGCGGCCTCTGCCTTCGCGCGAATCTGACGCTCGAAGCTTCCCCAGCTTTCAAGCTCCTTGTCCCACCAGACGGAGCCGGCGCCATATCGCGCCTCGATAGCGCCCGCCAGCTGCTGCGTCAGCCTGCGGTGCTTGGACGAATAGCTGATGAAAATTTCGTGCATGCGAAGTCTCGACGCGATGAGGTGCCGCGCCGGTACTAGATAAATGCGCCGCTGTGAAGGCAGAGTTTAGCATGCCCGGCTTGCGCCGTGCCTATTGCTCCGCTCGCATCGGACCGCTTCGATGCCGTAAAGCGGGGATTGAGCGTCCCGGCCCGCGTTCCGCAGGAGCGATCCTTGCGACATAAAGCGATGTTTATGTCTTTATTGCTTTTCCACGAAGCGCACGCTACGACTGCGCCCTGAGCTTTATCGGCCAAGCTTGAACGGACCAAGGAGAATTCTGTGTCAGCATCAGCCTTAGAAACTGCGTCTTCCTCGAAAGATTTTCACGTCAAGGACTTAAGCCTGGCGGAGTGGGGCCGCAAAGAGATGGATATCGCTGAGACCGAGATGCCGGGTCTCATGGCCGTCCGCGAGCAGTACGGCAAGCAGCAGCCGCTGAAAGGCGCGCGCATCGCCGGCTGTCTCCACATGACCATCCAGACCGCCGTCTTGATCGAGAGCCTGCAGGCGCTCGGCGCCGAGGTGCGCTGGTCGTCGTGCAATATCTTCTCGACCCAAGATCACGCCGCTGCCGCGATTGCGGCCAGGGGAACGCCGGTCTTTGCGGTTAAGGGCGAAACGCTCGACGAATATTGGGAGTATGTCGACCGCATCCTCGAATGGCCCGGCGGGCAGCCAGCGAATATGATCCTCGACGATGGCGGCGACGCCACGCTGATCGTCCAGCTCGGCGCGGAGGCGGAGACCGATCCGGCCGTGCTTTCAAATCCGAAGAGCGAGGAAGAGGCTAGCCTGTTCAAGACCATCAAGGCGCGGCTGGCCCGTACGCCCGGCTGGTACTCGAAGGTGAAGGCGAACATCAAAGGCGTGTCGGAGGAAACGACGACGGGCGTGCTGCGCCTTTATCAGATGGAGAAGAAGGGCGTGCTGTCCTTCCCCTGCATCAATGTGAACGACAGCGTCACGAAGTCGAAGTTCGACAACCGCTATGGCTGCCGCGAAAGTCTCGTCGATGGCATCCGCCGCGCGACCGACGTGATGATGGCGGGCAAGGCCGCCTTGGTTTGCGGCTATGGCGATGTGGGCAAAGGCTCGGCGCAGTCGTTGCGCGGCGCGGGCGCGCGCGTGGCCGTGACCGAGATCGACCCGATCTGTGCGCTGCAGGCGGCGATGGACGGCCATGAGGTCGTGACCCTGGAAGACGCGGCTCCGACGGCCGACATTTTCGTGACCGCCACCGGCAACAAGGATGTCATCACCATCGACCATATGCGCGCGATGAAGGACATGGCCATCGTCTGCAACATCGGCCACTTCGACAACGAGATCCAAGTCTCGCACTTGCGCAACCTCAAATGGATCAATGTGAAGCCGCAGGTCGATATGATCGAGTTCCCCGACGGCAAGCGGATCCTGCTCCTCTCCGAGGGCCGGCTCGTGAACTTGGGCAACGCCACCGGCCATCCGAGCTTCGTGATGAGCGCCTCGTTCTCGAACCAGGTGCTGGCCCAGATCGAGCTTTGGACCAATTCCGGCAATGGCAAGTACGAGAACAAAGTGTACACGCTGCCGAAGCATCTCGACGAGGGCGTGGCGCGGCTTCACCTTGCCAAGCTTGGCGTTAAGCTGACCACGCTAACGCCCGAGCAGGCGAACTATATCGGTGTGCCGGTCGAGGGGCCGTATAAGTCTGAGCTGTATAAGTATTGATGGCGGAGTTCCCCCTCGCCTAGAGTCTCCCTCTCCCCATCCGCATTCGCTTGCGAATGCGGACACTTTACGTTGCAAGCTCGCCAAGGCGAGCTTGCCTGGAGA
>JBKQQS010000007.1:0-22783 GCA_052144215.1 Rhodomicrobium sp. | reverse complement strand
GGGGAGAGGGTAAGCGGCCGTTGCAAGGGAATCCCCTCTCCCCTCGCGGGAGAGGGGTAGGGGTGAGGGGGCCTATTTGCTGTGAGGGGGCCTTAATGCAGCACCGCGAGCGTATAGTCCTCCGCGTCGCGGCCTTTGAAAAACTGCGGGTCCTGCTCCTTGCCGATGGCCTTGGCCAGCTCGCGCACGCGGGCCTGCAGATAGGCGTTGAGCTGGGCCGTGTCCACGCGCCCGCCGCCGCTCGCATCGGCCTTGCCGGCCAGCCCCTCGACGATGGCCTCGGTGAAAAAGCCATGGCCGAGCTTCGGGCTTTCCCACGCCACCTGATCCCAGCGCGCCGAGGAATAAGCGAGGATGTTGGCGTAATAGGCCGCGTTGCCGAGCCGCTCGTTGTAAGCGCCGGCCGAATGGCAGGTGTCGATGAACAAGAGCCGCCGCCCCTTGGCGCTGTCGATGGCTTCCTCGATGGCGTACCAGGGCACGACGGAGGAGGGGCGCACGGCACCGTTGGCGACGGCCGCATCGGTCGGGATGAAGCGGTAGTTCGGCCCTTCATTGGCGCCATGGCCCGCGAGGAACACGGCCACGGTGTCGTTGGCTTGCGCTTCGGCGAGCACGCCCAGCGCATCGACGATGTTGGCGGCAGTTGGCGCGCCGTCGCTCCTGCCTTCGTTCACCAGCACGCGGCGCACCACCTTCTCATGCAGCGCGCCGAGCCGGGCCTCCAGACTATCGGCGAAAGCGATGGCGTCGGCGCCTGTGAAGTCCAGATCGCAGCTTGGCTTCGGCCGGCACATATGGGCGACGCCGGGATATTTTGAGACGCCGATGGCCAGGATGTAAAGCGTGCCGCGCTTGTCGAGGGCGCCCGCGCTTTGGTTGGTGAGGCTGAGCGTGCCGTCCTGCACCTTCGACCAGCCGATTTCGTTCAGCGCCGTCACCACGATGGTGTTCTTGCCCTTGGCGAGCGGCACGTTGAAGCTGTGCTCCTTGCTGGGCTCGAATTTCGGCCCGCGCTCGGGAAGGAAATCGTCGAGCTGGCGGCCGTTCACCTGAATGCGGATGCGCGTCACCGGGTCGGGCGTCGCGTCGAGCGCGATTTTCACCGCGATGCCGCCCGCCGCGTTCACCGTGCTGTCCGCCGCGGGCGAGAGGATGCGAAGGCGCGGCGCGGGCCGGGCGAGCAGGTCCGAGAGCTTGAACTCCGTGCCGTAAGAGGTGCGCACGGCCTCCTCGGCCGAGGCGAGCTGGATCGCCTTGGCCACGATGTCGGGCCGGTTCAAATGCTTGCGGAGCTGCTCGGCGGTGACGTAATCGGCGGCCTTGTCCGGGCCGCGATTGATCTGCCAGCCCACGATCTTATCGGCGCCGGGGGAGCCCGCGTAATAACCCTGCGGCGTCCACATCACCCATTCGCCATCCTCGCCGCGGAACATCGTAACCAGCAGCTCGCGGGTCTTGAGGTTCCACAGTCGTAAGGTTTGGTCGGCGGAACCTGAGACGAGATATCGGCCATTGGGCGAAACGGCAATGGACCAGATAACCTCCTCATGGCCGACAAATGCCCCGATTGGTTTGCCGGCGGGACTATAGGCCATAAGAACACCGTTGGAGCCACCTGAGACAATTGCATTGCCGTCAGGGGACAAACCATAGGCCCAATGTCCGTAGCCATCGGCGGGTCCTCGTTCTATGAACATTTTGAAGGGTTTGCCTTCCCTAAAAATGTCGAGGACAGCGTTAAAGCTAAAGGGACCCTTACGGTGCAGCAAGGACACCCCTCTAACTTTCGTACGAGCGCGTTCCCAGTTCGCCTCCCCCTTTACACGCTCGGGCTCTGACAGCCTCTCCGCTGTAATAGGGAGACTCAGTAGGTGTTCCAGGCGTCCGAATTCGTTCGAGCAACTTCTTTCTCCTGGGCAAGGATCGGTGGTACCCCAGGCAATGGTGCGGTTGTCGGCGGAAAACCCCACAGCATAACCCGGCTTCCCTGTGCCCTTTTGCACGGCTCGGGTCTCGCCGGAACTCACATCCCAGATGTGAACCTCCTGATTGCCGCCGCCGCCGGCGGCAGCGACCCTGCCATCAGGGGAAAAGGCGCCCGCGACTACCGCGTTATCGTGCTTTGCATAGGCGGCTAATTGCTGCCCAGAGGCTGCGTCGTAGATGCGTTGTTTGAAGCCGCATCCCGTATGGCCACAGGTGGAAAGCAGGAGGCGCCCATCCGGCGAAAAGCGAAGCGAGCCTACCATGCCGCCCTGATTGGCGAGCACCGCAATGAACGCACCGGTTTGCCCATCCCATGCACGAAGCTGGCCGATACCATCACCGCTGGTTATGACGGCATCTTTGGGTGAAACGGCTAGTGCGCTAACTCCGCTTGCATGGCCGCTCATTAGCGCCAATAAAGCGCCATCCGACACACGCCATAGCCTCAGCGTCTTATCCTGGCTTCCGGTGACAGCACGGGTGCCATCGGCGCTGAAGCTTACGGCATTAACATCGTCGCGATGGCCTTGGAGCCGGTGCAGCACTCGCTGAATGCCGGCATCCCAGAGAATTGCCGTGCCATCTTTACTGCCCGAAATTAGCTGCCTGCCATCGGGCGAGAACGCGAGGCTATCGACTACGTCGGTATGGCCCTTCAACAGCGCGGTAAGTTCACCACTGGCGAAATTGTAGAGGCGGATATCGCCGCACCTACCTGGGCATTCACGATGCATCCATCCTGCAACCGCAAGCCGCTGCCCATTAGGCGATAGCGCCATAGCGAAGATTTTGCCCTCGTTTCCTGCCCCCGACTGCCCGCGTATCGTGCGAACCGTCTTGCCTACCCGCCAGTCCCACACGCGAATAACCTTATCGTCAGCGGCCGACACAAGGAACTTGCCGTCCGGTGTGAAGACGAGATCTCTGATAATCGACAGGTGTCCTCCTGTGTCGAGCTGCAGTATCGGCGTTTCCTCCGCCTGGACAGACGCCACTAGCAGCCATAGCACCGCCAAAACCCGAAAGAAGAACAACGGCATCATTCGAACCTGCGTCACCCGGAATTAACGCACAGGACCAGTCGAGACGGTGCGTCCTTCATATTTACCGCAGCGGCAATAGGATCCGACTCGAATGATGCCGTTGCCTTGAACCGAGCATAATCCCCTTGGAGTATCACACCATGCATGGAATCCCCTGGGTGGCAGGGTAGGCAGGACGTTGAAGCCGAAAGGTTCTGCGCCCTGCAGGGCGGCAGTGTTAGCGGTTTCTTCCGTCGCGGACGCACCGGAGGCTAGCGCGCAAATCAATGCCAGCGAAACTAGTCGCATGAAAAAATACCCTCTTGCAAAGAGTTTGCTTCACGGATAAGCTTAAGAACGGATAAGCGCAACCTTAATGGCGGCAAGCAATGAGATTCGTTGTCATAGCCAGTTTTTTGGCGACCCTCTTTTATTCAAGCTTGGCCGGATCTCAGCCTGTCCAAGGGCTTTGCAAAGACGCCTTTGCATTCCACGAGGAAAAACTTCGAGAACACAAATTAAGAATAGAACCTAGCCTTACCAGTGACATAGAGATACTGGTTGAACTGATAGGTCTTCCAAATGTTTCAAAAATAAATGACTTGCGGCTCCAAATAAGACGTGCGCATGGCTTTCAAAATGCTGCTTCGTTCGAAGGACAAGGTTGTAGGACTATTGTGTACGACCCAGAATGGGCTGCTGGCGATACAGCGGAGTTCTACTTGGTACTTGGACATGAAGCCGGGCACCACTTCTGCGGACACACCGTCGGTAATGTGCGCGGAAACCGTTTGCAAACCGAACTAGAAGCCGACCAGTTTGGAGGCGCAGCAATCAAACAATATGAAATATATCATGGCCAAAAACTATTCAGCAGGGTCTACGCTGCAGCGCAAGCAAAATACCCGGAGCAAGGTTCATTCTTATATCCTCCGCGGGCGTTGCGATTAGAAGCACTTAGGCGCGGTTATGAGCAGGGGTCGCCATGCGGCGGCTTAACTCGCGCGATACCCGGCTATAGTCCTCCTGCACGTACAATGGGCGATAAGCCTTGTAGGCCTATTCAGACGGGACCAACGTCTTGGTCGTGTGAGCGTTAGGTAGGTTTAA
The DNA here is from genome assembly GCA_052144215.1 of Rhodomicrobium sp. Lineage (GTDB taxonomy): Bacteria > Pseudomonadota > Alphaproteobacteria > Rhizobiales > Rhodomicrobiaceae > Rhodomicrobium. The sequence goes on along the minus strand of JBKQQS010000007.1, from coordinate 18,662 downwards.
ACTACCGACTTTATTCGGCATCGAGCCCGCCACGGCCTCGGCTTCCACGCCGTCCACCGAGAGCAGGATGTCGCCGGAGAGCAGCCCCGCCTTCTCCGCCGGTCCGCCGGGCACGGGCTTGACGAGCTTGGCGCCGCGCGGGCTTTCCCAGCCGAGCGCGTCCGCCTCTTCCTTCGTCACATCCTGGAACTCGGCGCCGAGCCAGCCCTTGGCCTGCTCCTGCGCGCGGCCCGCGCCGCTTAAGCACAAACAAAACAGAAGAACGGCAAGCGCCCGCATCGCAATCCCCCACACAACCAACTATCCGCCGCAGCCTACCACACCGCCGCTCGCGGACGAACCGTGAAGATCGCGGATAGAAACCATGATGTCATGCCGGAAAGGCACGCGTGCCTTATCCGGCATCTCCGCGAAACTGGGGAAGATCGCGGATAGCCGCACGCGGCTTCCGCGATGACACTATGGGCCGGCGCCTTCCGCGATGACACTATGGGCCGGCGCCTTCCGCGATGACACTGGGGCGGCAGGGCGCCCTTCCGCGACGACACAACACTGTCATGCCGGAACCGGCAAGGCCGGTATCCGGCATCTCCACGAAACAAAGGAAGATCGCGGATAGCCACAAGCGGCTTCCGCGACGCCTGAAACTGTGATGTCATGCCGGAAATCCGCTCGCGGATTATCCGGCATCTGAAGTTGCAGAGCAATGGATCGCTATTGGGTCTACATTCTGGCAAACAAGAAAGACGGCGTGCTTTATACGGGCGTGACCAGCAATCTTGCCGCTCGCGTGTTTCAGCATCGAATCGGCGAGGGGTCGCGGTTCGCCAAGAAGTATCATGCGCTGCGCCTCGTCTATGCTGCGAGCTTTGGCGACGTCAACGAAGCGCTTTCCGCCGAGAAGCGCCTTAAAAAGTGGCGGCGCGTTTGGAAGGTCGAGCTCATCGAACGGGATAATCCCGATTGGCGCGATCTGATGGAAGATCGCGGATAAGCGCGATGCGCTTTCCGCGATGACACAAGCCGCGAATGTCATGCCGGAAAGGCACTTGTGCCTTATCCGGCATCTCCGCGAAACGGCGCAAGATCGCGGATAGCCGCAAGCGGCTTCCGCGATGACACCTTGCCCAGCCTTTCGCGGACGGAGCCTAAAACTTCCCGCCCCGGCCGGCGCCGCCGGTGAAACGCGCGATGCCCGCGGCGGTTTCGCCGGATTCGATGGTGGCGTAGCCGAGGCGCAGCTCGTTCATGAGGGCGTCGCCGAGCGGCAAATCCCACTGCTCATAGGCCGACTGCCGGTCGCTTTTTACGCAAGCCGGCGGGAACGCTGCGATCTCGGCAGCCAGCGCCTCGGCTGCGGCACGCGCCTCGCCCTTCGGCACGACCCGGTTCGCGAGCCCGAAGGCCAGCGCCTCGTCCGCTTTCACCGGCCGGCCCGTTAGGATCATGTCGAGCGCGCGGCCGTGGCCCACAAGGCGCGGCAGCCGGACCGTTCCGCCATCGATCAGCGGCACGCCGAAGCGCCGGCAGAACACGCCGAAGACGGCATCCTCTTCCATGACGCGCAGATCGCACCACAGCGCAAGCTCGAGGCCGCCAGCGACGGCATAGCCCGATACCGCCGCGATCACGGGCTTCGAGAGCAGCATCCGCGACGGCCCCATCGGCGCGGTGGCGCCATCGGCCTGGACCCAGCCGCGCCAATCGCCAGCCGCGGTGAAGGCTTTCAGGTCGGCGCCCGCGCAGAATGTGCCGTGATCGCCGAAGAAAACGCCGGCGCGCGCCGCATCGTCCGCCTCGAAGGCCTCGAAGGCGCGGACAAGCTCCGCCGCCGTGGCTGGATCGACGGCGTTCCTCGCATCCGGCCTGCTCAGGATCACGGTGGTGACGGGTCCGTTCTTTTCAATCGATACGGTCATGGGTTCTCATCCTAGGAAGCGCTTGCGCGAACCGGCGCGCGGAGCCGGAAGTCTTGTTTTTAGGATAGTGTCTTAAAAAGGAGACATTATCACGGGAAGTTGTCTCGAAACTAAGACCAGCGATGCGGTAACTTGGCATAGTTTATTGAAATTAAGGGGCGTTTGAGGTTGGCACAAGTCTTGCTCATGGGATATGCTAAAATAGCTAAGTCATAATCGGAGAGAGTGACTTGCAAAAAGAACGAATATGGGAGGCAGGACCAAGGCCGCGATAAGTGGCGGCACGCTGCCAGCCCCCTGACGGCGGACCAAGCCGGGTCCTACTACCCAGTTCGACAGAAACGCCAAGCAGTAAGGGAAGCATAAGCTTCCGGCCTGTCAATGTGGGAGGGATTTTAGATGGAAACCTTGATTGCCATCGGGGCACTCGTGTTCCTGATGTTCGTGGCCTATCGCGGCTTCAGCGTGATCATGTTTGCGCCGGTCGCTGCGATGGGCGCGGTGCTCTTGACAGACCCCGCAGCCGTCGGACCGATCTTCAGCGGGCTCTTCATGGAGAAAATGGTCGTCTTCGTGAAGCTTTATTTTCCTGTGTTCTTGCTTGGCGCTATTTTCGGCAAGGTCATCGAGATCTCCGGCTTTGCGAAATCCATCGTGGCCGCGGTGATCAAGCTCGTGGGCAAAGAGCGGGCCATTCTTTCGATCGTCATCGTTTGCGCGATCCTCACCTATGGCGGCGTATCGCTGTTCGTGGTGGTGTTCGCGGTCTATCCGTTCGCCGCCGAGATGTTCCGGCTGAGCAACATCCCCAAGCGCCTTATCCCCGGCACCATTGCGCTTGGGGCGTTCACCTTCACGATGGACTCGCTGCCCGGCACGCCGCAAATCCAGAACATCATTCCGACCACGTTCTTTAAGACCACGACCTACGCCGCGCCCGTGCTTGGCATCGTCGGCGCCATCTTCATTTTCATCGTGGGCATCACCTTCCTTGAGTGGCGGCGCGCCCGCGCGCTGGCAAGAGGCGAAGGCTATGGCGAAAACCATATCAACGAGCCGGAGCCCATTTCAGAAGAAGACATGCCGAATCCGGTCATCGCGCTGCTCCCGCTTGTGGTGGTGGGCGTGATGAACAAGCTCTTCACCGGCTGGATCCCCGGGTTCTACGGAGACGCTTATAACGTCGATCTGGCGCACAACGCCCACGCCATCACCGGGCAAATGAAGCCCGTCGTGGCGATCTGGGCTGTCGAGATGGCGCTGCTGCTCGGCATCGCGACCGTGCTCATTTTCGCTTTCCGTACCGTCGCGTCCAAATTCGCCGAAGGCACGAAATCGGCCATTGGCGGAGCGTTGCTCGCTTCGATGAACACGGCTTCGGAATACGGCTTCGGCGCGGTGATCGCAGCGCTGCCTGGCTTCCTTCTCATCGCGGAAGCACTGCGCTCCATCCCCAATCCGCTCGTCAACGAAGCGGTCACGGTAACGACGCTCGCCGGCATCACGGGTTCTGCCTCGGGTGGCATGAGCATCGCGCTGGCCACCATGGCGAACGACTTCATCAAGGCCGCCCAAGAGCACGGCATTCCCCTTGAGGTCCTGCACCGCGTGGCCTCCATGGCTTCGGGCGGTATGGACACGCTGCCTCACAACGGCGCCGTCATCACGCTCCTCGCCGTGACCGGCCTGACGCATCGCGTCTCCTACGGCGATGTGTTCGCGATCACCTGTATCAAGACGTCTGCGGTATTTGTGGTCATCGCTTTCTACTACCTAACAGGTATATACTGAGCCGGTTAGTTATAGGGAGGTAAATATGACCGAGAAATTTCTGCATGGCCGGGTTGCGGTTGTCACCGGCTCCACAAGCGGAATCGGGCTTGGTATAGCCAGCGCTCTTGCGAATTCCGGCGCTGATATCATGCTCAACGGCTTCGGCGACCCTGCCTCGATCGAAGCGCTGCGTCTTGAGATCTCGGGCAGCTTCGGCGTCCGTACCGCCTATAATGGCGCCGACATGTCGAGGCCGGCCGAGATCGCCGGCCTGATCGAGGCCGCCACGCGCGAGCTTGGCAGGGTCGACGTGCTCGTCAACAACGCCGGCATTCAATATGTGGCGCCCGTCGGCGAGTTTCCGCCCGAAAAGTGGGATGCGATCATCGCGATCAACCTCTCGGCCGCCTTTCACGGTTCGCAGGCCGTGATGGCGCAAATGCGGGCTAGAAACTGGGGCCGCATCATCAATATCGCGTCCGCGCACGGCCTCGTCGCGTCCGCGAACAAATCCGCATACGTTGCCGCAAAGCATGGCGTCGTCGGCCTCACCAAGGTGATCGCGCTCGAAACCGCGAAAACCGGCATCACTTGCAACGCGATTTGCCCTGGCTGGGTGCTCACCCCGCTCGTCCAGAAGCAGATCGACGATTGGGCGGCGCGCGACAACATTTCAACGGCGAAGGCCAAGGAGCTGCTTTTGCTTGAGAAGCAGCCGTCGGGAGAGTTTGCAACGCCGAAGCAGATCGGCGCGCTAGCGGCATTCCTGTGCACCGAGCATGCGAGCCAAATCCGGGGCGCCTCGCTGCCGGTGGATGGCGGCTGGACGGCCCAATAAGTAGCGCGCGCCTCAAAGGCTGCGCGCTTACGCCCCTCATCCTGTCCTTCTCCCCATGGGAGAAGGGACGTTGCTGCCCGGGACAGCTCCGAAATGCCAATGCGGAGCGTACGGCAACGCCCCCTCTCCCATGGGGAGAGGGCTGGGGTGAGGGGCGCGGCTCTTGAGATAAGGAATGAGGTAGCCTGACAAAAAACCGGTGAGGAACGCCCAATGCGCAATAAGCTTGTTACCGTCGAGGAAGCCGTCAATATCGTGCACGATGGAGACACGGTCTGCGTGTCCGGGTTCGGCACGAATGGAGTACCTGAAGCCTTGGCGCAAGCGCTCGCCAAACGTTATCAGGAAACGGCCGCCCCGCGCGGTATCACACTCCTTTTCGGCGGAGGTCCAGGCGACGGCGGACTTCGCGGCATGAACCTTCTGGCGCAAGAGGGCCTGATCGCGCGCGTTATAGGCGGCCATTACGGCTTGATACCCAAAATCGGCGAGCTCGCGCTCAGCGGCAAAATCGAAGCCTATAACCTGCCGCTGGGCGTGATCTCCCACATTTACCGGGACATCGCGGCAGGCCTGCCGGCGACAATCTCGAAAGTTGGCATCGGTACTTTCGTAGATCCCCGCCTCGAAGGCGGCAAGGTGAATGCCGTCACCAAGGAGGACCTGGTCGAAGTCGTCAGCGTCCGGGGCAAGGAGCTTCTTAGCTACAAGACCATACCCATTAACGTCGCTTTCATCCGGGGCACAACGGCGGATCCGGAAGGCAACGTCATGATGGAACGCGAGACGCTGACGCAGGATGCGCTCGCCATCGCCATGGCGGCAAAGAACTCGGGCGGTTTCGTCGCCGTGCAGGTCGAGCGCGTCGCGGAACGGCACTCGCTCAATCCGCGTGTGGTGAAAATCCCCGGCATCCTTGTCGATTGCATCGTGCTCGCCAAGCCTCAGCAGCACATGCAGACTTTCGGCACGCAATACAACGCGGCTTATTCCTCGGAGATCCGCGCGCCGCTCGATAGCCTGGAGCCCATGCCGCTCGATGAGCGCAAGGTGATCGCGCGCCGCGCCGCTTTCGAGCTGCTTCCCAATGCCGTGGTCAATCTCGGCATCGGCATGCCGGAGGGCGTGGCCTCCATCGCCAATGAGGAGAAGATCCTCCGCTATATGACGCTCACGGCCGAGCCCGGCGTGATCGGCGGCGTGCCGGCCCGCGGGCTCGACTTCGGCGCCGCGGTGAACCCCGACGCGATCATCGATATGAACCAGCAGTTCGATTTTTATGACGGCGGCGGGCTCGACCTCGCGGTTCTCGGCCTCGCCGAGTGCGATGCTGCGGGCAACATCAATGTGAGCCGCTTCGGGCCGAAGCTCGCAGGCGCGGGCGGCTTCATCAACATCACCCAGAACTCCGCCAAGGTGGTCTTCGTCGGCACCTTCACCGCAGGCGGCCTCAAGCTCGCGATCGAGGATGGCAAGCTCGTCATTCTCACCGAGGGGCGCGCCAAAAAGTTCGTGAAAAAGGTAGAGCAGGTCACCTTTAGCGGCGGTCACGCGGCAAGGGAGGGCAAGGAGGTCTACTACGTCACCGAGCGCTGCGTATTCAAGCTGGCCGCGGACGGCGTCGAGCTGATCGAGATTGCGCCGGGCGTCGAACTTGAGAAGCACATCCTGCCGCACATGGATTTCGAGCCCATTATGCGGGACGTGCAGCCGATGGATGCCCGCCTGTTTCTGCCTGGGGCCATGGGGCTGAAGGACAGCCTGCTCTCCATCGCGCTCGTGGACCGCATCATCTACGATGCCGCCAAGCAGACGCTTTTCCTAAATTTCGAGGGGCTCAAGCTCCGTGCAAAGAAGGACGTGGACGCCATCCGGGCCGCCGTTGAGGAGCGCTGCCAGGCGATAGGGCGGAAGGTGGCCGTGATCGTCAACTACGACTCTTTCGAAATCGACGAGGCAGTAGTCGACGCCTACGGCGCCATGGTGCGCGAGCTTAGCGATAAATACTACACCCACGTCACCCGCTATACGACGAGTGCCTTCCTGCGCATGAAGCTTGGCGATGCGCTGAGCGGGCGCGGCCTCAGTCCGCATATTTTCGAAACACAGCGCGAGGCGCTGGAAAATGCCCGTGGCATGCAGGCGGAAGCTTGACCCCGGTTCTGCTGTCATCCCATGTCTGCGCGGCGCCATTTCATGCCGCGGCGCGTAGCGGGTGACAATGCGGAAGTGCCCGGCAAGGGCCGAATAAGAAAAATGGAGGAAAACGCATGCACCCGAAGCACCCGATGCTGGCCTCGCTGCAAACGCCCGATGGAGGCAAGGTTGTCTCGGCCGCCGAGGCCGTCCGGTTGATCCGCGACGGCGACACGGTCGCCACCGGCGGCTTCGTTGGGATCGGCTTTGCCGAGGAAATCGCGGCCGCGCTCGAAAACCTCTACCTGTCGAACGAAGCGCACCACCTGCAGGCCTTAGGAAAGCCGAAAAATCTAACGCTGGTCTACGCGGCGGGGCAGGGCGACGGCAAGGAGCGCGGCCTGAACCATCTCGGCCACGAGGGTCTCGTGAAACGCGTGATCGGCGGCCACTGGGGCCTCGTTCCGAAACTGCAGCGGCTCGCGGTCAACAATCTGATCGAAGCCTACAACCTTCCGCAAGGCGTCATCACGCATCTCTTCCGCGATATCGCCGCCAAGCGCGCGGGCCATCTTACCCGCGTCGGTCTTGGAACCTTCGTCGATCCGCGTTTCGGCGGCGGCAAGATCAACGCGCGCACCACCGAGGATATCGTTTCGCTCCTCGATATCGGCGGAGAGGAGCAGCTCTTCTACAAAGCCTTCCCCATCGATATCGGCATCATTCGCGCGACGACCGCCGATGTGGACGGCAACCTCACCATGGAGAAGGAGGCGCTGACGCTCGAGGTGCTGGCGATCGCCATGGCAGCGCATAATTCGAATGGCATCGTCATCGCACAGGTCGAGCGCATCGCCGAGCGCGGCTCCTTGAACCCGCGCCAGGTGAAAGTGCCGGGCATCTTCGTCGATTGCGTCGTGCAGGCTAGCCCCGAGAACCACTGGCAGACCTTTGCCACGCAATACAACCCGGCATTTAGCGGCGAGATCAAAGCGCCCATGCGCGGTATCGCGCCCATGCCCATGGGCGAGCGCAAGATCATCGCCCGGCGGGCGGCCCTTGAGCTGAAGGCGAACAGCATCGTCAATCTCGGCATCGGCATGCCGGAGGGAGTTTCGAGCGTCGCCAACGAGGAGAAAATCCTCGATCTTCTCACGCTTACCGCCGAGCCGGGCGTGATTGGCGGCATGCCGGCTGGCGGCCTAAACTTCGGCGCCGCCACCAACACGCACGCCGTGATCGATCAGCCTTATCAGTTCGACTTTTACGATGGCGGCGGGCTCGACGCCGCTTTTCTCGGCCTTGCCCAGGCCGATGCCAGCGGAAACCTCAATGTGAGCAAGTTTGGGCCGAGGCTCGCGGGCGCCGGCGGCTTCATCAATATCAGCCAGAATGCGAAGGAGGTTGTGTTCACGGGCACATTCACGGCGGGCCGGCTGCAGGTGGCTGTCGAGGAGGGCCGGCTGCGCATCGTCGAGGAAGGCGACACCAAAAAATTCGTCGCAGAGGCCGAGCACCGCACGTTCAGCGGCGAGTATGCGCGGAGGCGCGGCCAGCCTGTGCTCTATATCACCGAGCGCTGCGTCTTTAAGCTCGCTGAGGGCGGATTGGAGCTGATCGAAATCGCGCCGGGCATCGATCTCGAACGCGATATCCTGGCCCAGATGGGCTTTACACCCAAGATCAGAGAGCCGTTGGAGCCGATGGACGCGCGAATCTTCAGGCCGGCGCCGATGGGGTTGCGCGAGGACATGCTGGCGATGCCGCTCGAGCAGCGCTTCTCCTACGATCCGCAGCAGAACCTGTTTTTCATCAATTTCGAGGGCCTTGCCGTGCGCAACCACAAGGACGTGGAGCGCATCAGAACCCTCGTTGGGGAGAAGCTTAAATCCGCCGGGCGCAAAGTCTACGCGATCGTGAACTATGATAATTTCACTATTCTGCCGGACGTTATGGACGAGTATGCGGCCATGGTGCACGATCTCGTCGAGACTTATTATTCCGGCGTGACGCGCTACACGACAAGCGGCTTCCTGCGCGCAAAGCTCGGAGATGCGCTCCAGCACCGCGAGGTCGCGCCGCATATCTACGAGTCGGCGGACGAGGCGCGCGTGCATCTGCGCGAGCTGGAGGAAGAGGTGTCCGGCTGACGCTTTGCGGCGGCTGAAATAGGAAACGGCAGGCGAGGAGCCTGCCGTCAAGCATTGCAGCTTCCGTGTGGGGCATATATGAAGCTGCATTGCAATAACGGCAGCCCCCCTAAATTATTCCTTAAGAGCGCCGGAAAAGAATCGGCGCGCAGCCCACCCGCTATATAGAACGCGGTAAGACGACCCGCACCCGCAACCTAGAATTTGGCGCAATCTGCGATTGATATGTGCCGCTGAGCCGCTGCCGATGGCCGGCACGGGCCGGATACCGGGGCGGCGGCTGCTTTCAACACTACAGACAAACAAGTTAGCAGTTGAGGGCCGTGCACTTAAACTTGACTTGGACGGCTTGTGGGCGAAAAAAGAAAAGGAGAGATTCTCTGCACAGCGCGGGCTGCGGTAGCCGAGCCTGGAGCCGGGACGTTGCAGCAGAGATGCGAGACTTGCCTGAGTACGAGGCCATATTGAAGGTGACAACGGCACTCATGGGCCCGTCCTGTCCTATTCTGGTCACACATCGGGCTATCTCGCGAGATCATTTCGCTACATCGGGGATTAAGAACGTCTATCAGCCGTTATCCATGCGATCCGGAGAAATGGTGCCGTGAAAAACGACCTTCGCCTCCAGATCGTGGACTTCTTGCCGCGCCTTCGCCGCTTCTCTCACGCTTTGACGGGAGATCACGATAAGGGCGACGACTTGGTGCAAGAAACGTGTGCGCGTGCGTTGTCGCGCCTCGATCAATGGGAACCGGGAACGAGGCTCGATAGCTGGATGTTTCGGATCGCTCAAAATCTATGGCTCGATCAGCGGCGCGCTCACAAAGTGCGGGGTAACACAGTCGATATCGATGAAGTCTACGACCTGCCGGGCGATGACGGACGTACGATCACCGAAAGCCGGCTAACGCTGGCCGAGGTGAGCCAAGGCATCGCGCAATTGCCGGCCGATCAGCAGGTGCTGATCGCTCTCGTTTGCGTGGAAGGACTTTCGTACAAAGAAGCGGCCGACGTTCTTGAGGTGCCGATAGGGACGGTGATGAGCCGGCTCGCCCGCGCCAGGCGCGTCCTCTTCCACAAGGCGCACCCGGATTTAAATACAGTTGAGCCCGTTAAGCTGGAGAGCAGCCGTGCCCGCGTTAAGCGATGAAATCTTGATGGCGTACGCCGACGATGTGCTCGACAGCGAGATGCGGGCGCACGTTGAGGCGTTTTTGCAAAGGGACCCGGAAAGCCTGCGTCTCGTCGAGGTTTACCGCGCCACCGGCACATCCTTAGGCCAGCTCTACAAAGCTCCGGCTTTGGAGCCGGTTCCGTCTCATTTGGTGGACTTCGTGCTGCAATATGGCAAGGGCGGGCCAGCGCCGGTGAAGAAAGCGAGCTTCAAGGCGAAGCTCGCGGCGTGGCGCAGAAAGCTCATTTCCACGGCCGCCTGGGACAAGCTCGTGCACCATGCTGTGTGGGAAAAGCTCTCCCAGCCGGTAACCTTGCAATTGGCAGCAGCCTCAGCCGCCGCTCTGATCATTGGAGCAAGCGCGGGCTGGATGCTTCATGGCTCCGGCGAGGACGAGAACGCCTATGAACTCGCTGTCTTCAAGAACGGACAGATTTTCGCGAACGGCACGCTCCGCAATGTGCTCGAAAGCCTGCCGAGCGGGCAGGAAGCCCGGACCGCCGGCGGCGCTCAGGATGCAAGTGTCGTGCGCGCGAGCCTGACCTTCAAGAACAAGGCGGGCAACTTCTGCCGCGAATACGAAGTTGCGGCAGCCGGCTCAAGGCAGTATGCGGGGCTAGCCTGCCGGGAGGGCCAAGGAAAATGGGCTCTTCAGGTTCATATTGCCGAGTCACCGGCAACGCCCGGCGCCCAGACTGGCCTCGCCGGCGGCGGCCATAACGCGCTTCTGGACCCGGTCGTGGATCGCATGATGGACGGCATCGCGTTCGGAAAGAAAGAGGAAGAAGCCGCTCTCGCCGGCGAGTGGAAATAAGCGCGCGGCGCACCCCGGTTTACGGAGCGGCGCTTGCAACCGTATCGCTTGGCGGTGTGCAATACGAAGGCGCCACGAGGAGCCCGCGGCCATAGACGGGGTCCCGGCCAGGCGGTCCAAGATCGACCACAGGCACGCTATCGAGCAGATCGTTCTTATTGCCGGTGAGGCTCTCGCGGGGCATAAGCGCGAGAATTCCTGTGACATGGGGAGACGCAAACGAGGTGCCCGAGTGATAGCCTTCCCGGGCGCCGGGCACCGCGGTCCAGATGTCGACCCCTGGGGCGGCGACATCGATGTGCTCGCCTCTATTGGCGTACCGGTAATTAAGAGAGTCCTTCGTGACCGCGGTCACGGCGATCACCTGCGGGTACGCAGCCGGATAGGCCGGCTCGGCTGCCGGGCCCTCGTTACCCGCGGCCGCGACGAGAACCATGCCCTGGGAGCTTAGCGTTTCGACCTCGCTCTTGACGAGCCCGTCGTGAGGCCCAGCGAAACTCATATTGACGATCTTTACGTCATTTTTCTGCATCCAGGCGAGCGCCTGCATCAGGCTAAACGTATCGGTGGCCATGGCGCCGTTATCCTCGGAGAAGAAGATGCTGGCGGCGTAGAACTCGGCGTTGGGGACGAGCCCCGGCGTACCGCTATCTGGGTGTCCCGCAAGAATGGCCAGAACGCCGGTCCCATGCCAATCTGGAGCCGGCGGCCGGTTGTTCGGCGCAAAGTTCTCATGGTGAATGCGGGCCCCTGTGAAGGTTGGGTGACCCGTGTCGATTTCGGTGTCGATAACTCCGATCCGCAGCCCCTTCGCGCAAGCGGCGAGATGGTCCTGCCATTGGATGAGCTTGCGGGCGAAGCACCGTTCGGGCGGACAAGCGTGCATAGGCGAGGCGGGCTCGCTCGCTTTCGGCGCGCCCGAATCGTCTCTCATTTGGGCGCGGTATAACCGGTAGACTTTGTTGAATTCAAACTGGTGCCCGGGAAATTCTTTGCTCAAGACTTCCCGCCCCCGGATTGCGTCGGTACTGAAAGGCACGAGAAACCGGACGATGCGCAAGCTGCCTTGCGTTGCTACGCTGGCCTGGAAACCGAGAGATCGCGCCCGCTCGATGGATTCGTCATCGAGGTTTACGCCGATAACCTCGAATGGCGAGAAGGATACGCCCCCGATGCCGGGTTTTGTCTTGTTGATATGCGACTCGCCTTTTGGCGCAGTCATCGTTATCGCGCGCTGATAGCGGTTTTCTGTGGGATTGACGGATTTCTCGAGGAGCTCTAGCGACTTGGCCTGATGCCAGCCGCCGTCGCCCATGGAAGTCAGCAGCTCTTTGCGTTTTCCCCAGTAGAAGTGGGTTCCGGAGCCGCTGCGTCTTGTGTCGAAATCGCCCTTGCCGCTGCTCCCCAAATGCATGTGCAGCCGGATCATATGTTTCCCGGGATCATAGCCTAGCGAGGCTTTGCCGCCCCCTGTGTCTAAAGCTAACGGCGGCAAATCTTTGAGCTGGATGCGGGGGGCTTGGCTCTGGTGGTCCCGCGCCGGGCCATTGGCGCCATTGGCGCCGTTCGCGCCGGTAGCTGCGCCGTTGCTGTGAGTTGGTGTCCCAGTTCCCTCTTCGGAGTGCCCTTCAATCGCATCGCCCTGACCGGCGGCGTTCGCTTTTGAAAACGCAAAAAGGGCGCTGACATCGGGCGCGCCTTCGCCCAGCCCGAAATCGCCGCCGCTACAGATAAGAAGGCTAGAGGCGAGCGCGGTTAAACCTGCACGGTAAACTGGACTCATAGAGGGCGCCGGTACCATCCCCATTTTCACTGCCAGAAAGCGTGTGCGCTTTAACAACGCATCGCCCCTAGCAGTATTCCATATTCGTGGTGGAAATTGGGAGCAAAACTAACCCGGCGTCTTTTGCACAGTCCCATCGCGGCGGACGCAAAGCGCCAGTATCGCGGCCATTAGCCAAGGGGCTGGGAATCGTGTTTTTGCTAATGCCAGGCGGATGGTGCATCGTCCTCGTTGCTCGAAGCATGGTTCAGCATGAATGCGAGCTGCGCCCTGCGAAGCTGCTGAAGATCCGTCAAAACGGCAAGCGAATCGGCTTTTCCCCGCATCGCAGCCTTTTTATTATCCGGGGAAAACCCAGCAAAAAACGGTGCGTAGTCCTGGGTGAGAGTTTGTAGCCTGCTCTTGAGCCGATCGAGGCGCGTGATCCTGGATGCTCTCGAATTGGAATTGCGCGAATGCATAGCTGTTCCCGCCTGCCATGGAAATTAAGATGCAACCCCATACTATCTGTGGTTGTATAAAATTCGGTTAACCACGATGAGGAGGCGGTTCCTTTTCCTAAACCGTGATTGTTCAAACGGCGTGAGCGCGGCTCTACCAGGACAGGCGCTAAGTATTGGAAGACTTCACATTCTCACCCCAGGCGAATGCCACCCGGGTCAGCGAAACCCCGCCGAAACGTTCTGGAAGCGAAGCCACGGCTATTCCGCCTAGTCCGCCATAGAACGCGCAAGCGGGCTCGTTGTCCTGCAAGGCCCAGACCACAAGGCGATCGAGCCCCATCGCCTTCAGCTCCGCTCTGACGGCAGCGAAGAGCCGCGTCCCTAGTCCCACGCCTTGGAAAACCGGCGCGATATAAATCTCGAAAATCTCGCCCGCCGGCCAGGGCCAGTTGCCTCTTGCCTCTCCCCAGGCCGCGTAACCTTGCGGAACATCGTCGAATACGAGAAGAGTAATCTTCGAACCGCGCTGAATCTGGCGCTGCCACCACTGCGGTCCGCGCCTTGAGATCATGCGCTCCAGATGCAAATGGGGGATCACCCCTTGATAGGTTGCGCGCCACGCTGCGTCATGAATGGCAGCCACCGCATTGGCGTCGGATGGCTCTGCCGGCCTGAAATGGATAAGGTCCGAACCCATTGGGCAAGCTTACATCCAACTCGTCGCGTTTGCGAGAGCGCGGGTGCTATCTTGATGAAATTTAATGCGGAAGCTCAATACCCGTTTGCGGTAGACCCGTTTTCCTGCTTGCGCAGCAGGCGGTTTAATATTTGCGCGGCCTGCTTTCCCTCCTCCTCGCCGAGGCAAGAAAGCACAGTACGCTCCGCCCGGCGGGCGTGCGGCTTTATGGAATCGAGCAGTTCGCGGCCCTCTCCGGAAAGGCTTACAGCGTAGGTGCGGCCGTCCTGCATGGTCCGCTCGCGCTGGATGACGCCGCGTCTCAATAGCCTCTGCACGACGTCGGCGAGCGTCGAGCGATCTATACCTGTCAGCCTCACAAGGTCGGTCTGACTGAGCCCCTCATGCTGGGCAACGGTGGTCAGCACCGCAAATTGCCGTGCCGTAAGATCGAAATCTCTGGTCTCGATTGCAAATATCTCAGACGCACGCTGACTGGCGCGATGCAGCAGATGGATCATCGAGCGGTCGATGATGCCGCTACGGCTAGCCGCGGCTTTCTTGCGTTTTTTTTCCGTCTGGCTCACGCCTTCCTTTACGTTCAGCATTTTTTTCCGTCTGCTAGATCGAAGCTTCACTCGATCTAACAACGGATAGGGCGTCAAGCTAGTTCCCTACGTTTACGGAAAGATGCAAAATAAACGTGTCTATTCAGTTAGACGAAGCCTCGGATTGCGTGGATGATACGTCCGGCATCTGATATTTCATAATCAAAGAAACTTGAGCTGTCATAAATAAGAAAGTTAGCGGCATAACTCCGAAGGATTTGAAGCCGACCCAGGTCGGCTCCGAGAAGTTGCGCCAGACTATCTCATTTGCGATCGCCAGAAAGATAAAAAAACCGACCCAGCGCAGCGTCAGTATTCTCCAGCCCTCGTCCCGCATCTGTAGAACCTCGCTAAGAAGCATCTTGAGCAGAAGCTTGCGGAAAAAAAGACCGGCCGCGAGTGCCGAAGCGAAAAGAAGATACAGAATTGTGGCCTTGATCTTTATGAAGGTCGGATCTTGCAGATAAAGCGTCAGGCCTCCGAAGAACAAGACGAAGATACCCGTTACAAGAGGCATGACCGGTATGCGCTTTAAAAGCAGCCGGCTGGCCACGAGCGAAACAAGCGTCGCTATCATGAGCGCGCCGGTCGCATAACCGATGCGCGTCATGTCATGCGCCGGGCCTTGGCCTGCACCGCCTCCAAAATAAGCGTAAGTGGCGAAGAAAACGGCGAGAGGCCCCATATCGAGCGTAAGCTTAAGGAGGTGATTGGGCTCCTGCTTTGCATTGACGGTTTCTGGCTGTTCCACGTAGGTCTCCGTATTATTAAGCGACGCCAGCGATAGCGCGCGCGAAATCTTGCGCATGGAACGATTGCAAATCGGCAGCGCTCTCGCCAACGCCAATAGCATGAACCGGCAGCGCGTATTTGCTGGATATGGCGACGAGAATGCCGCCGCGCGCGGTTCCGTCGAGCTTTGTCATCACGAGCCCGGTCACGCCTGCGGTCTTGCCGAAAATCTCGACCTGAGAGAGCGCGTTCCGCCCCGTCGTGGCATCGAGCGTGAGAAGGACCGAATGCGGCGCGGCGGGGTCAAGCTTTTTGATGACCCGGATTACCTTCTCCAGCTCCGCCATGAGCCCAGCCTTGTTCTGAAGGCGCCCGGCGGTGTCGATCAAAAGCAGGTCGAAGCCCTCATCCTTGGCGCGCTGCAGGGCATCGAAGGCAAGGCTCGCCGCATCGGCGCCGGGGGCGCTTGCGATCACCGCGGCGCCCGTGCGCTCGCCCCAAATCTTGAGCTGCTCGATGGCCGCGGCGCGGAACGTGTCGCCCGCCGCCAGCATCACCTTGAGGCCCTGCTTGGTGAACTGGCTCGCATATTTGCCGATGGTCGTGGTTTTGCCGGTGCCGTTCACGCCAACCACGAGCACCACGTAAGGCTTCTTCGCGGAATCGACCTCAAGCGGCCGGGCAACGGGTGCTAGCACCTTTTCGACCTCTTGCGCGAGAATGGCGCGCACCTCCTCGGAGGTGATGTCGCTGTTATAGCGCGATTTCTTCAAAGCTGCCGCAACGGCGCCCGCAACGTCGAGGCCAAGATCGGCCTGGATCAGCAGGTCCTCGAGCTCCTCCAGCGTTTCGTCATCGAGCTTGCGCTTGGTGAAGACGCCGGCGATGCCCTCGGTCAGCTTCGACGAGGTGCGGCTGAGGCCTTGGCGCAGGCGTTGAAACCAGCGAGGGCGCGGCGCTTCCGGCTCCTTTTCCCTGGCCGGCGCAGCGCGGGCTTGCTCCGCTTGCGCGGCCTCGCCAGGTGCCGGCGCCTCGGAAGCGGACTTTTCCTCCTCAAGCGGAGCGGGCCCGGGCGTTTTACCGCCGCCGAACATCCGCCCGAAGAGCTTGCGCTTTGTACTCTCGCTCATGATCGAAGACACTCGCCGATAAGATGCGTCTTGGCCGAGCCCGTGGCCCGCGCTGTCACGATCGCGCCTTGGCCAAGTCTTTCGTCGGGGATGGCGATCTCGGTAAAGCCCGGCGTGCGCCCGAGCCCTTCGCGCTCCATCAAGACCTCGAACACCTTATTGTGCTGGGCCTCTAAATGCACAGCGATGCGCTCGGCCGCCTTCTTCCGGAGCCTTGCGGCGCGTTCCTTTACCAGCGCCCGGCCGAGCTGCGGCATGCGCGCGGCAGGCGTCTGCGGTCGGGCCGAGAAGGGGAAGACGTGCAGAAAGCTCAAGCCGCATTCGTCCGCGAGACGGAGCGTGTTCGCGAACATCGCCTCGTCCTCGGTCGGGAAACCTGCGATGAAGTCGGCGCCGAACACCATATCGGGCCTGAGCTCGCGCATGGCCGCGCAAAACGCGATGGCATCCTCGCGCGCATGCCGGCGCTTCATGCGCTTCAGGATGAGATTGTCGCCCGATTGCAGCGAAAGATGCAAGTGCGGCATCAGCCGCTCCTCCTCCGCGAATGCGTCGATAAGGGTATCGTCCGCCTCGATCGTATCGATGGAGGAAAGCCTAAGCCGGGGCAGCTCCGGAACGAGCCTTAAAATCGTGCGCACGAGCCGCCCCAAAGTCATGCCTCCGGGCAGATCGGCGCCATAGGAGGTGAGATCGACGCCCGTCATCACTACCTCGCGGTAGCCTTCCTCCGCGAGCGCACGCACCTGGCGCACCACATCGCCGGCTGGCACCGAGCGCGATGGCCCGCGGCCGTAAGGGATCACGCAGAAGGTGCAGCGGTGATCGCAGCCGTTCTGCACCTCGACATAGGCGCGCGCGCGCCCCCCGAAGCCCGCCACCAAATGCGATGCGGTTTCGCGCACCGAGCCGATATCGTTGACCTTTACGCGCGGAAGATTGCCGCCGGCGATTTCAAGGAAGGTCGCGGCGCTCGTCTTTTCCGCATTGCCGATAATGTGATCGGCCTCGTCCATACTGGCGAAGGTCTCAGGCTCGATCTGCGCGGCGCAGCCCGTGACGATGATCTTGGCGCCGGGGCGCTCGCGGCGCGCCTTGCGGACGGCCTGCCGGGCCTGGCGTACCGCCTCGGCGGTAACGGCGCAGGTATTGACGATAACGGCGCCTTCGAGACCCGCCTCTTCGGCAAGGGACTTCGCCACCTCGCTCTCATAGGCGTTCAGCCGGCAGCCGAATGATATCACCTCGACGCTCATGACTGGCGCGTCACTTCTGCGAGGCTGCCATCGCCGTTGAAATGCAGGACGCCCTCGAACTCGAATGCGGCCGGGCCGGTCATAAGAATATTCCCGCCCGCTTCGCGCCATTCGATGGTGAGCACGCCGCCCGGCTGCTCGACAGCCACGCGGCGGCCGGTGCGGCCGGTGCGGACCGCCGCCACGGCCGTGGCGCAAGCGGCGGTGCCGCAAGCGCGCGTTATGCCAGTCCCGCGCTCCCAGACGCGCAGCTTGATCGCGCCTTGGTTCTTTACTTCCGCAAGCGAGATATTGGCGCGCTCGGGGAAAAGCGGGTGATGCTCCAGCGCGCCGCCGAACGAGGCTAGATCGTAAGCTTCGGCATCCTCAACCCAGAAAATGCAATGCGGATTGCCAACATTGACTACGCTCGGGCGCTCCAGCACGCGGCCATCGGGCAAAGCGAAGGTCAAATCGATGGCGCGCGTGTCCTCACAAAATTCCGCCAGCGGTATTTCATTCCACTCGAAGCGAGGGCGTCCCATATCGACGGTGACGAGCCCGTTTGCCGCCACCTGCGCATCGAGCACACCGGCGCGGGTCTCGATGGTCACGCGCCTGCGCCCAAGCTCGGGATAGAGCAGCGCGGCCACGCAACGGCTCGCATTGCCGCAAGCGCTGACTTCCGAACCGTCGGCATTCAAAATGCGCATGAATACATCGGCGGTATCGGACGGGTGCAGCACGATAACCTGGTCGCAGCCCACGCCCTTCGCGCGGCCGGCAATCGCGCCAGCGGTGGCCGCGGACAGCCGGATAGGCCTGGCGCGCGCATCGATTATCACGAAATCGTTGCCGAGGCCGTTCATCTTCGTAAAAGGGATGTGCCGCAGTTTCATGCTCTCTGCGCCGTGCTTTCGCCCTTTGGGAAATCGTTAGGCCTTATATAGACGGCGGCCGGCGGCTTTGCAAAGAATGAGTGCGGCTTTTCCAGCACGGCCATTGCCGGGGGGCCACGGCGTTCGCTTCCCTTAAGCCCCGGGCCTTTTCCGCCAGTGGAATGGGTGCGGTGTTGCGCGCCCTGCATAGTTAAATTGAGAGAATTAGGCAGCGAACAAACCTAGCTGTCGTGTCTCAACAGGTTATTCTGCGGCAACCGGGACACAGGAGTGTTTCCTTTGATGCCGAAGTGCGGCCGGTGGTAGTTGTAATGGTGAAGGAAAGGCGTGAGGCTTTCCAGCCTTTTTAGCG
>JBKQQS010000006.1:0-41788 GCA_052144215.1 Rhodomicrobium sp. | reverse complement strand
ACCGAGGGGCGTCAGTTTGGCATTCTTATGCACGTTCATGGGACGCTCCGGCAGGCAGTGGTTTGTGGCAAAATTCACATACCTGCTCAGCTTCCCATGAGCAACCTGCTGAGACGTTACATCTAGGTCTGGCTCTGCCTACTCGTAGCGAAGACTTCCGCCATCCGGCATATTGTGAGGTTATGGATTAAATCGCTCTGAACCGGCCCGAGGCGATGAACGGGCGGCCGGAAACATTGCCCGCGAAGGGGTAAGCCCATGCGGCAAGCGCTCCCCCGCGCGCGAGCTGCACCTCGACGATGTCGCGGAAAAAAAGATCGGGCTTCGTGCCTTGTCCTCCGCAGCCTTCATAGGCGTCGAGCGCTACGAGAAGAGACGCGCCATTCAACCGGAAGACCTCGCCCTGGACGAAAGCGCGGCATCGAGTGTCGAAAACCGCGCCGGGGAAGCGCCCCAGACGATAGAGGCGCCCCGGTGCCGATGCCTCGCCGATGAATTGCGCGCGGGCTTGCAGGAGCCTTGCGTAGGGGCTGCGGCTGGCACGCATCAGCGTACCGTAGACGAAAAGATAGCGGGGATCTCTGGGCGTCACGGCTTGATAATGACCTTCCCCTTGATCTGCCGCTTCTCGATCATGTGCAGCGCCTCCGCTGTCTTTTCCAGCGGGAGTACATGATCGATGTGAGGACGGATTGCACCTTCCGCGCCCCAAGCCAGAAGCCGGGTCATTTGATTACGGAATGCGGCCGGGTTAAGCTTCGCGTGCCGGCCCCAGAACACGCCCGCCAGCTCGCAGCCTTTGAGCAGCACAAGGTTCAGCGGAATTTTCGGGATCTCGCCCGCAGCAAAGCCCACAACCAGATAGCGGCCGCCCCAGGCGATAGAGCGAAGCGCGGGCTCGGCGTAGGGACCGCCGATGCAATCGTAGATAACCTCGGGCCCTTTGCCGCCATTAAGGCTGCGGACCACCTCCTTCACATCGGCGTTCGTCAGATTGAGCAGCTGCTTAACGCCGCGCTCGCTGCAGATTTTGAGCTTCTCGTCCGAAGAGCCCGCAGCCACAACATTGGCGCCAAGCTTGACCGCGACCTCGACCGCCGCCAAGCCTGCCCCGCCCGTGGCGCCGAGAATGAGGACGGTTTGCCCCGGCTTCACGTGGCCGCGATCCTCAAGCCCATGCAGCGCCGTGCCGTAAGCAATGGGGATGGCGGCTGCGGCTTCATCGGAAATGCCGTCCGGCAGCGGGATGGTTTCGCCCGCGGCTGCGACGGTCTCCTCGCGGCAGCCGTTAAAGCCCGTATAGGCGAGTACCCGCTGGCCGATGCTCAGCCCTTCCACGCCAGGGCCAATGCGCACTATCGTTCCGGCAACTTCGCCCCCTGGCGAAAAGGGCAGCTCGGGGCGGTTTTGGTATTTTCCGCGCACCATCAGCGTGTCGAAAAAGTTGAGCGAAACGGCCGATACGCGGATGGCAACCTCGCCTTCGCCGGGCACCGGTTGAGGTATCTCGCCCATTTCAAGCGCGTCCGGTCCGTCAAGAGACTTGCACAAAACTGCTTTCATCGCCTACCTCAGTGAAAACGCCCTTAGTTTACGCGAAAAGGCGCATGCATGCGCGGATACTTTGCCATCGGAGCCGAACGGATATCGAAACCCATGAATTTGGGCAACCTGCTGCGCTCGGCGCACGCGTTCGGCGCAAAGTTTTTTTTCACGATCGGCGCTCATTCACGCGCCTTCGAAGCGCCAAGCGACACCTCCAAGGCTTGCTTCCACCTGCCCGTCTATCACTGGGCCAATGCCGGGGAGATGGCATTGCCGCTTCGGTGCAAGCTCGTCGGGATCGAGCTGATAGAGGGCGCAACCGACCTGCCGGCCTTCCGTCATCCGCTGCACGCGGCCTATGTGCTTGGGCCCGAGCTTGGCGTGCTTTCGGACGAGATTCTCTCGCGCTGCGACCACGTCATCAAAATTCCGGCCGCTTTTTGCATCAATGTCGCCATGGCAGGGGCTATCGTCATGTACGACCGCGTGCGCAGCCTTGGATCGTTTCCCGATCGTATGGACACGCCGGCGCCCGCAAGGCTTGGCAAACCGCAAGGCCGCGGCTGAAACGAAAACGGATTCACTTGACGCTAGCCCCGCGATTGGCAAAGGCTACGTTTCCGCAAAACGGGAATTCTCAGATGCAGGCTCGTCTGCTCTTTTCGGCAACGTTCATCGTAAGTTTGGCGCCGCTTGCCGCTGCCCAGCAATTTCAAACGCAGCAGCAGGTCACGCCGCAACAGGTCACGCCCCAGCCGGCCAAGCCGCCGAAGCCCCCTGCCGTCAAGCCCAAGCCGGCCCCTGCCGCAAAGAAACCCGCGCCCGCAACCGCCCCAACCGTCAAAGCGCGCCTCCTCGTAAAAATCGGAGAGTGGTCGGTCTTCATCTATGAAGATACCGGCGGCGGCGGCCGGGTGTGTTTTGCGGCCGCCGCACCGGCGGATATGCAGCCCAAAACCGCAAAGCGCACGCCGGTCGTTTTCTATATAACCACTTGGCAGAAAGACGGCGTCCGCAACGAGGTAAGCGTGAGGCTCGGCTATTCCATGAAGCCTAAGTCGGCGGCGGTTATTACGGCCGGAGGCCAGCATTTTACGCTGCCCGGCGACGACGACAAGGCCTACACGAAGGACCTGGACGACGAGCGCAAGCTTTTGACCGCAATGTCGGGCGGCGGCGCTATGGTTATTAAAGCCACGTCCGCAAAAGGCACTGCGACAACCGATCAATATTCCTTGGAGGGCGCAGCGGCAGCCGTGCAGAAGGCGCAGGAAGCGTGTCCGTAAGCCGGGCCGCGGGGCTGCGGCGGCGAGGCAGCCAAAGGCAGGGCATGGCTGGCTGGTGCCTTCCCGGATAAGTTCGTCTGAGTAGCCACTTACATTTTATTAACTCGATCAATTCTAAACTGCTTTTGGGGATGCAAAGGGTAGCGAAACCGAAAATCGGGACCGGGGCGTTTGTAGAAACAGTGAACAGGTCTCGATATGCGAAAAACCCACTTAGCTATTTGCGCAACGGCCGCGCTCGGCCTTTGCCTTATGAGCCCGATAGGCGCTTCCGCGTTCCCAGCGGCAGACAGCGCCGGTAAAGCCTACACTCAAACGGTGACAGGTAACTCTCCTCTCGTTCAGGTTAGGGCCTGGCATAGGGGCTGGCACCATGGCTGGCACGCGGGCTGGCGCGGCCCAGGCCGGCGCCGGGGATATTGGGGCGGCGGTTATTGGGGCGGCGGCCCATATTATGGCTATGGCTATGGCTGGCCGTACCTTGGCTTCGGCGTGGGCGGCTGGGGCTACGACTACTATCCTGGCTATTATCCTGGCTATTATTACGGCGGCGCCGGCTGCTATTACTGAAATTGAAAAACCTCTGTCCGCCCAGCCACTTGGCGGACAGAAACTCCGTTTGCCGGAGCGCGCTCATCGAGGCAAGGGCCCTGCCCAACTGGGCCCTGCACGGCGCACCGGCTCTCATGCCGCCTCCGCTCGAACCCAGTTTACGAATTCCGTACAAAACCATGATAGCTCCGCGCTCAGCAGCGCAGTCTCTTCACTGCGCATCCTAGAGAAAAGCGCCTTGCCAAAACTTTAATTGCGCTAACGCACTGATATTGCGGAACAACTCCGGCGGCTGCGGGCGCCTTCGCCAGGCGGCATGTCCCTTTTCATGGTTAATGCGAAACTGGAAATATATTTAACGGACTTTTTGGAATCTACTTTTCGGGGTGAAATCGCGAAAAAATCGCGATTTTTGCGGCGGGGAGAAATCGAAACCGGGCCCCGTTTACCATTCCGGCATTAACCATAGCGCGGCGGTACGAGAATGAGCCCGGATATACTGCGCGATGCTTGCTTGGCTTTACCCCTCATCCTGTCCTTCTCCCGCAAGGGGAGAAGGGACGATGTATCTCCCCTCTCCCCTTGCGGGAGAGGGGCAGGGGTGAGGGGTACCTTATTCCAAAGCGCAGCGCCCTCACGGCAGCCGCCGCACAATCGCAAAATCCCCGCCGGTGGACCCGAAATGCGCCGACTGCGCGCCGGGCATCGCGCCGGCCATGGCGGCGGCCGCGCGGCCTTGGCCCTCCCGCTTCGCGCTGAGCTTCGGCACCATATCCTCGACATGGGCGGCAAGCTCCGACAGCTGGATCAGCCCGTCGCCATTCGTATCGCCGTGATAGAGCGCGTCGATCAGCGCGGCGGTGAACACGCCATGGCCGAGCCGGTCCGCTTCGAGCGCGGGCTTGCCCGCCGCCGCAGCGGTGAGCACCGGCCGCCCCGTCGCCTCATGCAGCCGCCCGAGCGCCGCCTCCGAAACCTGCGCCGTGACGCGCGACTGCGCGTAGCCATTCACCAGCGCGCCCGACTCGCAGGTGTCGAGCAAAATCAGCGCCTTCTTCGCCTTGATGCGGTTGGCGATCCAATCCTGCAGCCGCTCCTGGCCGATGGCGCGGGCGCCGAGCGTTTCGGGGGCGAGCCCGCCCGGATAATCCTGTGGGATCAGATAGAAGCGCCCGCGCGCGTCGGAATAGCCATGCGCGGCGGCGAACAGTACAAACGTATCGCGCGGCGCGATCCCGGCGGCGAACTCCTGCACGATGCGGTCGAGGCCGGCCGCGGTCGCCTCGGCGTCGAGCGCGGTTTGCACGCGCACGTCGCTATAGATCCCCGTTCCTGCTTTTTGCAGCTCAGCCGCGATGGCCTTGGCATCCGCAACGGCCAGCTCAAGTTTGTGGACGCCGGTATAGGTGTTGATACCGATGGCGAGGACATGCAGTTTCGGCTTCACATCGCCGGCGTCCCCCGCGTAGCTAATCGTTGTCTGCGCCGGAAGCGATGCCAGCAGATTGCGCCCATTATAGGCCACCACCTCGATTGCATTCTCGCCCGCATCGAGCGCAAGCTCCTGGCTGACCTCATACACCGGCCCGGCGGCTGCGGGCGCGTCCTTTACGCCCACGGTGATGCCAACGACGCGCCATTCGATTCGCCCGATGCCTTTGCCGCGATCCGTGATGCGCGCAGTAACCGTGACGAGATCGGTGTCCGGCTTGCTGCCAGGCGGGTGCGGCGTTATCTCGACAAGCGGCGCCGGCCCGCTATCGATAACCTTATCGAGGTTTATGACCTCCACAGCACGAGCCACTTCGCCGTTGGTATCGCCCGTCAAAGCCTCGCGAACGAGATCGGGGTTGAACAGCGACTGATGCACCTGCCCGATGGTTGTGACCTCCATGCCGCGGACAATTGCGAGCATGTCCGTGTCGCGGTGCGAGGCGGAAAAGAAACCGTTGGGCGTAATAGATAGCCATTCGCCATCGCGCGCGCCGAACAGGCTAGCGAAGAGTTGGCCCGTCATCGAGTTCCAGATTCTAACGGCAGTGTCGTTGCTGCTCGACAGAAGGCGCTTGCCATCAGGCGAGAGTGCCAGCGAACCAACGGCGCCGGTGTGCCCCTCCCAGGCGTGGATCAGGTGACCTGTCGCCCCATCCCACAACTTGATCCAACCATTCTCGCTACCGGAGATCAGGCGGGCGCCATCGGGTGTGAAAGCAACAACATAAGCCAGTGGCTCCTTCAAGGTGCGGATTAACTCTCCGTTTGCGGCGTCCCACAGCTTGAGTGTGTTATCGGTGCTGGCCGAGAGCACCAGAGTGCCATCGGGCGAGAACACCACCGAATTGACCCGGTCGGTATGCCCCTCCAGGGTGAGCAGAATCGCACCGGTTTCTGCGTCCCACAGCTTCAGCGTTTTGTCGGAGCTGCCTGATAGGACCCAAGTACCGTCGGGCGAAAACGCCACCGAATTTACCTGGCCGGCGTGCCCTTTGAGTGTGTGCAACAGCTTCCCACTTGCCGCGTCCCACAACTTTAGTGTTCCATCGGCGCTGCCTGAGAGCACACGGGTGCCGCTGGGCGAGAAAGCGACCGAGCTGACCCCATCGGTGTGCCCCTCGAACGTTCGCAGCAGCTTTCCGCTAGCGGCGTCCCACAGCTTGAGTGTTCTGTCCCAACTTCCCGAGAGAAGACGGGTGCCATCGGGCGAGAATGTCACCGAGTGCACCGCGCCCGAATGTCCCCTAAGTGTGCGCAGCAGCTGCCCCGTCGCAGCGTCCCAAAGCATGAGCGTCTTATCGCCAGTACCCCAAAGGAGTCGCGTGCCATCCGGCGAGGACGCAACCGACCACATCCAGCTCGAAAACCCTTCGAAAGTTCGGACCAACTTTCCCGATGCCGCATCCCATAGCTTGACATTATCATCCTTGCTTCCAGATACCGCCGAGCTGCCACTCCCCGAGAGCAAGCGCGTGCCGTCGGTTGAAAACGCGACCGAGTTGACCGAATCGGTATGCCCCTCGAACGTGCGCAGCAGCTGCCCGCTTGCCGCGTCCCATAGCTTGAGCGTCTTGTCCCGGCTGCCGGAGATTAAGCGTGTGCCATCGGGCGAAAACGCAATCGAGTTGACCGAATCGGTATGCCCCTCGAACGTGCGCAGCAGCTGCCCGCTCGCTGCGTCCCATAGCTTGAGCGTCTTGTTCCGGCTGCCGGCGAGTAACCGTGTGCGCTCTGGCGAAAGCGCGACCGAGTTGACCGAATCGATATGCCCCTCGAACGTGCGCAGCAGCTGTCCGCTCGCTGCGTCCCATAGCTTGAGCGTCTTGTCCCGGCTGCCGGAGAGTAAGCGTGTGCCATCGGGCGAGAACACCACCGAATTGACCCGGTCGGTATGCCCCCCGAACGTGCGCAGCAGCTGCCCGCTCGCTGCGTCCCATAACTTGAGCGTCTTGTCCCAACTACCCGAGAGCACGCGCGTGCCATCCGGCGAGAAAGTAACTGCGGCGACCGAAGAGGTGTGCGCATCGAAGGTGCGGATCAGCTTCCCGCTCGCGATGTCCCATAGCTTGAGAGTAAAGTCCTGGCTGCCCGAAAGGACACGCGTGCCGTCGGGCGAGAATGCGACTGCCGTAACGTTGATGGCGTGCGGAACGAGCGGAACGATTTCAATCTTGGTCTTATCTTGCCCCGCCGCGCCGCCCGCGCATGAAACCGCAATCCCAACCGCAACAATCCGCAGCACCGCCCGCAACCGCATCGCCTTCGCGCTCCCCACAAAAATTTTGCCCATCATATCATTCCTAACGAATGCGCTCCACCAAGCCGCCGCAGGCCCTGAATTACTACCCCTTGGGGAGTATAGAGTGCCTCCGCATGACGCGGGCCTTCGGGCAATTCGCGCGGAAAGAGCGGCTGGAAGACCGGGTGCTGTGCGAAGCCATCGAACGCGCGGAGCGCGGCATTGTGGATGCAGACCTCGGCGGCGGCGTGATCAAGCAGCGCGTGGCGCGGCCGGGGCAAGGGCGCTCGGGCGGATACCGCACGCTGATTGCGTTCTGTGCTGGCCGTCATCCCGTGCGCGTTGCAGCATGAAATGCTGCTGCGCAGACACGGGATCTTACAACATCCCAGCGCCCGTAAAGATCCCGTGTCTGCAGCGCACCGTTGCACGCTGCGCTGCGCACGGGATGACAACAAGCGCCGGAAAATGGATGGAGATGGAGTGCGATGGCTAGGGTTTACCGGAGCAAGATTGCGGCGGCCGTGCACGAGGCGATGGCGGACGCCTACGAAATCGGCCTCATCGGCAAGAAGACCATGCGCGAGTTCGACGAGTCGTGCCTGACCGAGGTCGAGCCGATGCCGGCCGCGGATATCGTCGCGCTGCGCGAGAGCGAGGGCGAGAGCCAGGCCGTGTTCGCCCGTTACCTCAACGTGGCGGTCAAGCTCGTGGGCGAGTGGGAGCGCGGCGAGAAGCGGCCTTCGGGGCCGTCGCTCAAGCTTTTGTCGCTCGTCAAGGCGAAGGGCCTCGACGCTATCGCTTGAGGGGCAGGCCCGCTTAAGCGTCCCGTTCCCATTCGAGCGTCAGGCCGCGCACCGCCTCTGCCACCAGCGGCTCGCGCACGCGCTGCCCGAAGCGCCGGCGGCGGCCCGCGAGCCGGCCGAGCGCGAGCTGGATATAAAGCCCCGGCCCCGAGGAATAGATGCGCCAGCCGCCATCGGCGGGCACGCTGCCGGCTTTCACGCGGTCCCAATGCGCGTCCGCTTCGTAGCGGTCGGGGAAGGCGGCATCGCTGCTGGTGAACGAGCAGTTGCGCTGCCGAAGCGTCGCGTGGGGCAAAAGCTCCGTGACGGCGATGGGATCGGTGGTTTGCAGCCCCTCCCAAAGCGCGCGCGCGCCGGCGAGCGTGGCGGCGGCCTCGGCATAGCGCAGGTGCGCATGCACGTACATCAGGCCCACCTCGCGCCCGAAAAAGGCGGCGGATTCGGCGCGGCGGAAGATGTGCTCCTCGCCGCCGCGATAGGTGAGCGGGCGGTCCATGAGCCGGACGCCGTCGGGGAAGAGCAGATGGCGCTGGATGAGGCCGAGATGGTGGCGCGCTTGTTCGGGGGTGAACAGGCCGCCGGCGATGGCGCAGCTCATCGGGATGAGCGAATAGTGGACGCCGGTTTTGCTGTCGGAGGGGTGCAGGAGCAGGTCGGCGGCGCGGCCGCCGGGGGTGAAGATGGCGTAGCCGGCCAGCACGCCGTCGCGGATCAGATGCCGGTTGAAATCGGCGCGCATCGCCTCGGCCAGCGCATCGAGCCGCGCCGCATGGGCCGCCTCGCCTGCGCGGCGCAGGATCGCGGCGTAGCGCGTAAGCTGCTGGAAGAACAACGCAACGGTCCAGCTGCTGACCATCCGCTCTTTGAGGGACGCATCGGCAGGCTGCAGCGAGTCGTTCCAATCGCCCTCGCCAAGGCGGATCAGGGCCGTGCCGGGGATGAACTGGGCTTGCAGGTTCGCAAGCAGCGTTTCGCAATGCGCGAAGAGGCTGCTTTCGCCGGCGCCGTCCCGCCAAGGCGCGGGCTCGGAGAGAAGCGCGAGATCGCCGGTGCATTCGACAAAGTCGCAGAGCGCCTTCAGCGGCCAAAGCGGGATGTCGCCATGGCTGCACGGGTCCTGGATGAAGCCGTAAGGCTCCAGCATGAACCATTGCGGCCAGCCGCCGGAGGCGAATTGGCGGCCGAAGACGATTTTCAGGATTTGCCGCGCCGCGCCGTCGTGCTCGAGCGCCAGCAGGAACTCGATGGGGCCTTGGCAGACGTCGCGGGTGCCCCAGGCCGCGCCGGTATATTGCTCCAAGCCGTGGGGGTCGGACAGGTGGATCAGCGCGTCGCGGACGAGCCAGGGAAAGATCGTGTTGAGGCTGGCGATCCCGCCGCTTTCGCCCGTGAAGCGGACATTGCGTGTGACGCGGGACCAGAACGCGCCGGCCGGGCGCAGCATGTCTGCTTGGGTGACGCCGCCTTCGTATTTCTGCGCGAGCCGGGCGGCCTCGGCGGGAGCGGTCATCGAGCCCACCACGGCGAAGCGGAACGCGCGCGTGGACGCCGTGCGCAGCGCGATATAGGGGCCGCCGCGCGGCTGGCCATCGGCGTAAAGCAGCTCGTCGCCGCCGAGCGCTTCGAGCGCGCCGGGCGTGCCGGTGACGAGATGGTAGGCCGCCTGCGGATAGCGCTTGCCCCAAAGCGAGTCCGGGTCCGGCCCGAAGGTGAAGCGCTTGGCGTCCCCGTCCACCTCGACCCGCCCGGCCTCGGCGAAATCGCGCTCCCCGAGCACGAGATGGCCGGCCAGGAGAAACCGGCAGGGCGCCCCCTCCACCGCGATCTCCCACTGCATCGCGGTCTCCTCGCCAGAGGCAGCGGCATGAACGGCGATGGTGCGGTCATCCGTGCGATAGACCCAGCGGCAATCGGAAAGCCCCATCTCGAACAGCGACGGCAGCGTGAGCAGGCGCCATTCGCCCTCGATCTCCACGAGAATGCGCAAGCCGCTGGTCCGCACGATATTGTAAGCGTCGCGGGAGACGGAAAAGAGCTTGTGGAACGCGCTGTTGCCGATGGAGAGCTGCGCCGCGAAGACGCCATGCATCCAGCAGGTCGCCGTGAGCAGGGCGTCATCGGGGAGCAGGCTTTGCCCGGATTTTAGGATCGTGCCGTGCCGGCGTTTCATGAGCCGGTCCTTGTCCCGGAGCACGGCGTGGCGGTTGTGCGGGCCGTCCGGCACGAAATAGGAGAGGAGCCGTCCGCCGAGCCGTTCCTCGTGCATCCGGCCGGCCGGAGCGGCCAAATCCTCGCCCGCGCTGCAGGCGAGCGGGACTGCGTCTTGCAGAAGGCTGCGGACCGGCACGGCGAGCGGAACTTCGGCGGGCGCAAAGGCGGCGCTCGCTTCCTGCGCGGCATCGATGCGGGCGAGATCGGCGGCGCTAGAGGCTGCGCGGTGATCGGGGTCGAACAGGCCGAAGAAGGTCCACGCCGCCTCGCCTCCCGGCGCAAGCTCGCGCGTTCGCGATTGAAGGATGGCGCAGGCGGCCTCATGCTGAAGCCGGGCGCCCGGCAGGCTCGCGCCGAACGGAAGTGCGATCGCCGCTGCATCGCGGTAGCGCGGCCCGAAAAGCTGGGCGGCGTCGGTCGCGAAACTTGCCGCGCCCTCGAAACAGCCATGCGCAACCCAGGGGTGCCGGTCCTGTTGCGCGAGGTTCTGCCGGCTCATGATCGCAGGCCCGAAGCGCGGATGGGTGGCGATGTAATGGCCGATATAGTGCGAGGCGAAAGCCTCGTTGCCGGTCACGAACCCGCGCTCGCCGAGGCCTAAGTCCTGAACGAGGATCGCATCGCACGCCAGAGGGCTCGGCCCAAGATTGCGCAGATCGAGGCGCCAGAGCCAAAGATTTTGCACCGGATGCAGCCAAAGCGTCACGCGATGCTGGAGCCCCTTCGCAGTGCCCTCCCAGACGAAGCGGTCCCCAGCCGCGCCGAACTTAACAGCCGCGCCCGGTCCCACCGCTTCTATCGTGCCCCCGCCGGCCGTCCTTAAAAGAATGCGCGCAATAGCCCCCCCGAGCGGCGAGCCGAGCATCTGATTGAGCATGATCCGCCCCTGCCCGGCGGCGTGCTCGATGGCAAAAAGGCAGCCGTTCGGAAGAACGGCGATCGTGAGCCCGGCCGCGTTTTCGATCCGCGAAAGGCCGAGCCCGCTTTCAAGCGGCGTCCTGAATGTGCGGCCGCTCACGCCTCTCTCCCTTGGCCCAGCGCCAGCTTGCGCGCGTGCCACGCGGTGATGAAGCAGGCATAGCTCCAAGAGAGGTCCTTCGCAGAGGTTTGCTGGCCGGCCGTTTGGTCGAATTGCTCCGAGAGATCGCCCGAAGCCGGCACGAAATCGCGGACGCGGGAGAGGATCGCATCGCCTTTTTCGATGAAGGCCTCGCGCCGGCCTGGGGTAGCCTGAGCGAGCCGGTAATAAAACTCCGCCGCGCCGAAGGTGGAAAAATAATAGGCGCCCCCGCTGACGTAGCTGTCGCCCTTATAGCGGCCGAACATGATGCCCTGCCCGCGGCCGCGATTGATTGCATAGTCAGCCGCGAAAAGCGCTTCGAGCTTCGCGAAGGTTTGCTGAACCCGCTCGTCCAGAACGCTGTGCGGCCCGCTTTCGAGACCGGCATGCACAACGCCCAAAATGACAGCGAAATCGAGCGCTTTGGGGCTTTCCCCCCCGGGGCCCGGCAAGCGGCTGCGGTAAGCCCCAAGGTTCTGAGACCAAAAGCCCTCGAGAAGCTCGCGCAAGCCGGCCGCTTTCATGCGCAGATGCCAGCCAAGATCGCCGGCACCGGCGCGCTCAGCCCGGGCCGCGCCCTTCTCCAAGGCTGCGAGCTGCACAAGCACGGTGTAATAATGCTGCGCGTTCTCTTCCTCCCAAATGTCGTAGCAGGGGAGCCCGGCGTTGGCGGCCGTGTAGCTAAGATCGTAATCTATGAGCTCGTTCAAGCTGCGCCTCGCCTCACCGTCCTGCACCAAACCCTCCTCCTCGAACCTCATAGCAACGAGCGCGCGATGCGCGGGGCCATCGTGCTGCGGCCGGTTCCACAGGATGAAATCCAGTGTGCCATCGGCATTGTAACGCACGTCGCCCGCAACGCGGCTCCCCGCTACGGCCGCAATCTCTTCATCGCGCCGCAAAAATTGCTGGAAATAGGGCTGGGTCTTGGCTCGAAAATCCGCGGTTTCGAGAAAGCGCCCGCCGTCGATCCGGCACAGATTAAGGCTGAACCGGACAAACGCGTTGAAGCGCGCGATCCACGCGCCATCCGGTTTTTCGGCGCGAGCGAGAATGCGCACAGCCTCCATCACGGCGGCGGAGTCTCTAACCCAATGGAAAAAGTAATCGGGCTCTCCGTGAACGAAGCTTGCCGCCGGACTAGCAAGAACCGATCCGGCGGCAGGCCGCACGGTCTGCCCGAACCAGGACCGGTCCATAACGAGACCGGTCGCTGAGATGCTCTGTTCGAGCTTGGCGGCGCAATGACGCGCCAAACCGCCAGCCCATAGCTCCAGCGCATCTTCAACCGGTGTGCGCCCGGCCGTCATCGCGAGGCGGCTCCTGCCGCCGTGGCGATCCAGAAAAAACATTGAGGACTTCGCTCTGGATTGCTTCGCTTCGCTCGCAATGACGGCTCCATTTTCCTGAAGGGCGGGCAGCGCTCATTGAAGCTGCCTAAGCTTGCGCCTGCCGCTCAAATCCCAAAAGCTGAAGGCCCCGGCTTATCTCCGGGCAGCTCATGAAAAGACGCCAGATAAGGCCAGTCCGGTAATTCTCGATCATGACAATGGTTGAGCCTTGATCGATCGCAAGGTGCTCATTGGAATACCACCCCGTTGTGGGATTGAACGCGTCCACAAAACCGTATTTGCCCCGGAGTTTCGAGCCGAGGCTGAAAAAATGCCGGAGCGCGCGGGCCGATTGCTGGGGCGTGTAGGGAAAGCTCGACAAAGCGGCGCACGGCGCGATCACGCCTTCATCTTCAATGGGCGAGTGGGGCCGGTAGCCATGGTCGCCTTCGCTCGACGTCAAACCCCAGCAATCGGGCCCGTAGCCTTTGAAGCCATTCGGATTGCGGACGCAATGCTCGTAATTGATGAGGCTGTGGTGGAGATTTTGCTCCCAGTAATCGGCGTAGCGGTCCTGCAAGCCCCGCGGATCGAGCCCAAGGAACGAGAAATGAGCGAAGAATAAGGGCCCGCCCAATTCTGGGCCGAGAGGCAGCTTTATGCCGTAATAGTCTTTGCCATTCCGGAAATGCCCGCCCTTGGCCCATCCCTCGTGATAGACGCTTGCGCTAACCGGATAAGTGGGCGAGGACGCAGCCAGCACATAAGTAATCAAGCACTCGTTCCAGCCCTCGATCCTCTGTTTGAGGGCCTTATGCTCCGGTACCCAGTGCCAATGTAAGGCGCCGCTGCCTGCGTGCCGGTTCCAATTCACGTTTTCCCAAAGACTGGCGATGAGCCGGCGCAATTCGGTCTCCGGGCCATTCGCGGCATCGAAATACTGGCGCGCGCAAAGAAACCCGGCAACGAGATAGGAGGTTTCGACGAGATCGCCGCCGGAATTATCGGCCCAAAATGCAACCTCTTTTCCAGTGGCGCCGTCCAGAAAATGCGGAAACACACCATTATAGCTATCGGCTTTGCCGAGAAAGCTGAGGATCGTTCGAAGGCGGTCCACGGCGGCCTTGCGCGATATCCAGCCGCGCTCTGCGGCAACGATCATGGCCATGATGCCGAAGCCGGTGCCGCCAACCGCGAGGAGATCGTTCTCCACCGTGCCGTCGGAGCGGCCGCGGTCGCGGGCCATGCCGCTCGGGCGGTGCGCGAAGTCCCAAAAATATCCGAAGCTGTGCCGCTGAACCAAATCCAGGAGCGCTTCGTCTGCGGCGCTCGCTGCCGTGCTGGAATGCCCGGCTAGGTTTGTGTTGTGCATGGCTGCCCCGCGGCGCTGTCCCTTGTGCCTTTCCATCCTACAAACCTCTTGCCTGCTGCGTGCGGGGAAAAACATCGGCCGGACCTCTTGGAGGTGGCGGGACGCCCGCGGTTAGAACTGCCCGCTTATACCTTCAAGACACGCTGATAGAATTCGCCTTCCGGGTGGCGGCGCCCTATGCTAAGTACGGCCGTATCCTTAAGCTCATCGCGAAAGATCGATAAGGCGGCCTTCCGGCTTTCCTCGTCCAGCTCGTAGATGGATTCGTCCTGGACGACCCATTTCGGCTTGTGAAGAAGCACCCGGCCGATAACGAGCCGCCGGCGCTCTTCGAGAGTCAGCTCCTTATCCCAGCGTTCTTCCTTGTCCAGCTCGGGAAGATAACGGCTCAGCCCCACGCGTTCGAGTGCGCTTTTGACATCGGCGTCGCTGAAGCGGTCCGCCTTATCGGGATAAGCGAGCGCGCTGCGTAAAGTTCCCATAGGAAGATAGGGCGGCTGCGGCATAAATATGATGCTCTCGCGCGCAGGCATGCGAATCGTTCCGCTTCCTCGATTCCAAAGCCCCGCGAGCGCCTTGTGCAAAGTGCTCTTGCCCGATTTTGGCGTTGCCTCGATCAAGACGCGCTCGCCAGGCCCCATCTTGAAGTTCGGCACTCTGAGGGGAAGATAGCCGTTCCAGGCGACGTTAAGATTTTCGACTGAAATCGCAGGTGCACCGGCCTCGTAGTGGATTTCCCCAGGTTTTTCCGGGCGCACCTCCGCACGCGCGCCGGTCTCGTGGCCGATTTCCCCAGGTATTTTCGGGAGCGCCTCCAGGGCGGTGCGATAGCCGATTACGCGGCCGAGCATGGCGCGCCATTCCGCGATCGCGGGAAACCGGTCCACAAACCAGCGCAACGCCGTTTGGACCTGGTAGAACCCGCCAACGACCATCATCAAGCCGCCGAGCGTGAGCGTGCCGCCAAAATAGCCTGGCGCTGCCAGAAGCAGGGGCGCCAAAATGGCGAGCCAGCCATAGCCTCCCGTCACCCAGGTGAGGCCCGCCAGCCGGTTGGCGATATGACGCATGGTGGAGAGCAGCGAGTCGATAGGCGAGTGTAGGTAGGCTTTCTCCTCGGCCTCTCCGCCTAACAATGCGATCTCGTCTGCCGATTCGCTGACGCGGACGAGGGCGAAACGGAAATCCGCTTCCTTGGCGCGAAGCTCCGAATGAGCCTCTATCAAAGGCCTGCCAACGAGCCACGTAAGAGACGAGCCAAGTGCCGAATAGGCGATGGCAGCCCAAACCATATAGCCAGGGATTACGACCTGCCTGCCATGGATGGAAAAGACCACCTGATCGGAGAGTTGCCAGAGAACGCCGATAAAAGCGAGGAGGAGGAGGAAGGACTGGACAAGCCCCACCCCAAGATCGACCGAAAGCTCGGAGAGCCGCTTTGCATCGTCCTGGATGCGCTGGTCGGGATTGACGCTAATATCACCCTTCAGCTTCAGCTGGTAGGCGCGGCGGGGCTTCAGCCACTCGCCTACAAGATCGTATGTGAAAGCCTGCCGGAGCCGCACTTTAAGCCTCTCATGCAGCCAGGTCTGGGCAACGTTGAGGCAAAGCAGAACACTCACAATGACGAGGAACACCCCAACCTGGCGCAGAAATACCGGAACCTCCCTCTGACCGATGGCATCGTAAATGCTCCCCTGCCAATCGTTCAGCCGGATTTGCGCCACGGCATTGAGGGCAATGACAACTGTGATCGCGCCGGCAAAACGCGTTAGTTCCCGTTTCGCATGGGGGTCGAGAATAATCTGCCACAGCATCCGGAGCTGCGTGCCTGTGCTTTCGGGGATCTCAGGTCCGGTATTCGATAGCCCCATGGATCGTTCGCCTAACATAAATCCACTTGAAATTGTCACGCCACTTTGCAGTGTGGCGACGCATTATCGGCAAGATAAGGTAGCACCGTGATGACACAGGACGATCTGCCGGCAAAGCTCCAAAAGCTTCTCGCTGCTATGAGCCTTGAGGAAAAGCTGGGGCAGCTCACGATGATCCGCGAGGATGAGGCCCAAGTGCGAAGCGCGCGCGCCGGCAGCATCTTCGATTTACAGGAACCGGACCGGATACGCAAGCTGCAGGAGATGGCGCTTAACGAAACGCGCCTCGGTATTCCGCTTTTGTTCGCACTGGACGTGCTGCACGGCTATGAGACGATCTTTCCGATTCCCTTGGCCGAGGCTGCTGCGATGGACCCTAAATTATGGGAAGCCACGGCACGGGCGGCGGCGAGCGAGGCGGCGGCCGCCGGAATTGCGCTCACCTTCGCACCCATGCTCGATGTGGCGCGCGATCCGCGCTGGGGCCGGATGGCGGAGAGCCCCGGCGAGGACCCGTGGCTAACCTGCCGGTTCGCGGAGGCCAAAATCCGGGGTTTCCAGGGCGGCAAACTCAGCGAGCCTTCTGCAATCGGGGCGACGGCCAAGCACTTCGCCGCTTACGGGGCCGTGACGGCCGGACGCGATTACGGCTCCGTCGATATCTCTAGCCGGACCTTGCACGAAGTTTATCTGCCCCCCTTTGCCGCCTCGGTTCGCGAGAATGTTGCTGCGATCATGCCCGCGCTCAGCGATCTCGCCGGTGTACCGATGACGGCCCATGCGGGCCTGCTGAAGGAGCTTTTGCGGAGGCGCTATGGCTTTACCGGCGTGATCGTCAGCGATTTCAATGCCATAGCGGAGCTGATCCCGCACGGGGTCGCCACTGACATTGCCGAAGCGGCTGCGCTCGCGCTAAAGGCAGGCGTCGACATCGATATGGGGAGCGGCGCCTATCTCGACGGCTTGCCGCAGGCTTTGAACCGCGGGCTTGTCTCTGAGGGGGACATCGATCTCGCTGTCAAGCGTGTGCTCGCTCTCAAAGCCAAGCTTGGACTTTTCGAACGGCCGTTCGCCCCTGAGGCCGCATTGCCTCAGGAGGTGCGCGAGAAGCATCGCGCGCTTGCCTGCGAGGCGGCGCGAAAATCGATCGTCCTGTTGCAAAACCGGGCCGGCCTGCTGCCGCTGACGAAGCGCGCGCGTCTTGTGGTGGCGGGACCGCTCGCGAGCGCAGCCGGCGAGATGTTCGGGCCGTGGCCGGCAGCCGGCAAGGCGGAGAAGACGGTGAGCTTCCTAGAGGGGCTGCGCAACGCCCAGCCCGATTGGGACATCGCGCATTTTGAGGATTCCGGCCGCTCGGGAGCCGCGGACGCGGCCGGCAAAGCGGACGCGCTCCTTCTTTGCCTCGGCGAGACCGCTGCGATGTGCGGCGAAGCGACAAGCAGGGCGAGGCCCGGCCTTCCCGGCAGGCAGGCCGCGCTTTTGGAGGAAGCGTTGGCGTTCGGAAAGCCCGTCATCGCCGTGCTTACATGCGGACGCCCTCTTATAGAACCGCGCCTCTTCGAGGCGGCCGATGCGGTCCTTGCGGCGTGGTTTCTTGGCTCCGAGGCAGGGCACGCGCTCGCAGACATCTTGACGGGAAAAACCAGCCCAAGCGGCAAGCTTCCCGTATCGTGGCCCGCCGATGTGGGACAAATCCCGATCTTTTATGCCCAGCGCAGAACCGGCCGGCCCGCAGACCCGAAGCTGAACCAAACGAGCAAATATCTCGACGTTCCGGCAGCGCCTCTTTTCCCCTTCGGGCACGGTATGAGCTATACGCACTTTGCTTACAGCGCCTTGCGTGTGTCTCCCCAGGATTTGACCAAGGATGGCCAGCTTTCGGTGGAGGCCGCGATAGAGAACCAAGGCCCGGTAGCGGGCGAGGAAACCTGCTTCCTCTTCATCCGCGACAGCGCAGCATCCATCGCAAGGCCCGTGCTTGAGCTGCGCGGATTTGTGAAAATCGCGCTCGATCCCGGCCAGCGCGGAAGCGTCCGCTTCGAGCTCAAAGCCAGCGATCTTGGCTTCCTGGACGAAGACGGCAGCCCGAAGCTCGAGGCTGGCGAGTTCGAAATCCTGGTTGGCCCCTGCGCGGACAACAACCGGCTGATCCGTCAAACAATCTCCGTTTTGAGCACCTAAACTCTTTACTGCTTGAACGCTTGGCCAGTTAAAAGCTCATTCGGAAAGACCTTCGGTATTATCGAATTTGGCGCGATGACGATGGACAACTCAGCTGAAGCGGCTCTCGTAAAAGAGCTTGACCATGGAGAGCGCCTCTTATGGAGCGGCATGCCCCGTCAAGGGATATTCTTCCGGCCTAGCGATATTTTTATGGTTCCGTTCAGTCTCTTTTGGGGCGGTTTCGCGTTTTTCTGGGAATTTACTGCCATGACCTCGAATAAATCCCAATCTTTCTTTCCGCTTTTTGGTATCCCGTTCGTGTTGATCGGCATCTACATCATTGCAGGGCGTTTTTTTTGTAGATAGCTACCAGCGCAGCCGGACCTATTACGGCGTGACGGATCGGCGTGCCTTGATCCTCAGCGGCATTATGGCCCGCCAGCTCAAAGCGATCTCCTTGCAAAACCTTAATGAAATCTCGCTAACCGAACGGTCCGATGGGAGCGGCGATATTTCGTTCGGCTCGATAGACCCAATGTACGCAATGTGGCGCGGTACGGAATGGCCCGGAATGAGCAGCCGGCTCGTTCCCACATTCGAGTTCATCGAGGGCGTTCGAACGGTCTATGACTTGATCAAAAAAGCCCAGCGCCCAAAAACATAGATCAGGAACGCGGCGGCGATCCTGACCTCAACAGTGCGATTGCGCCTTTTGCCGCCGCTTCGCCTGTGGAGAAGCACGCCTGCAGGAGATAGCCGCCGGTGGGTGCCTCCCAGTCCAGCATCTCGCCCGCAACGAAGACGCCGGGCATCCGGCGGAGCATGAAGCGCTCGTCGATCTCAGCGAACGCGACGCCGCCAGCCGTCGATATCGCTCTTTCGATGGGAGCGGTTGCCGTGAGCCGGACCGGAACGCCCTTTATAAGCGCCGCCAAAGCCTGCGGCCCCATGGATGAAAGGGGCTGTCCACCCCGATGCGCGGCCTCTTGAAGCAGCCCGGCGGCAACGGGCGAAAGCTTGGCGGCTTTCCTGAGGACGTTCGCAACCGACTGCTTCGCGCGCGGCCTCGAGAGCGCTTTTTCCAGCTCCCCGGCGGCGATGCCTGGGCGCAGATCGATGCTGAGAACGGCCTCGCCCGAACGCTCAATCGCATCGCGCAAATGCGGCGACAGCGCGTAGATCGCCCCGCCCTCAAGCCCGGTCTTGGTTATGACCGCTTCCCCTCGCGCCGTCGCATCCCCGAAGCGAACCTCGATGCCGCTCAGCGGCTGGCCCTCGAAACGGGCGCGGAAAAAATCGGAGAAATCCGCCTCAAAACCGCAATTGGACGGCTTCAGCGGCGAGACTTTTATGCCTTGCCCGGCGAAAAGCGTTGTCCAATGGCCATCCGATCCCAGCCGCGGCCAGCTCGCGCCACCGAGTGCGAAGACCGTAACATCGGCCGAAGCGCAGACGCGCCCCTCGGGCGTATCGAACAGAAGCCCGCCACTTGCGTCCCAGCCGGCCCAGCGATGCCGCGGCTTGAACGCCACATTCAGCGCGGCGAGGCGCGCGAGCCAGGCCCGGAGCAGCGGGGACGCCTTCATCGCCTTCGGAAAGACGCGCCCGCTCGTGCCAACGAAAGTTTCCTGGCCGAGCCCCTCGCACCAGGCTCGAAGCGCCGGCGGCGGGAAGGCCTCGATGGCCGCGCGGAGCCGCGGCGCGGCGGCACCGTAGCGGGACAGGAAGCGCTCGAAATCTTCGCTATGTGTGAGATTAAGCCCGCCGCGCCCCGCGAGCAGAAATTTGCGCCCCGGCGAGGCCATGCGGTCGTAGACCGTCACGCTCACGCCCTCGCGCGCCAGCGTTTCGGCCGCCATCAACCCGGCTGGGCCCGCTCCGATCACCGCGGCATTAGACATGTTCAGACCTATGGTTTTTCGCCTATTCGCTGGCGGCCAATCGCATCGCCTCGCCGAGCGGCTTGGCGCGCTCGATGCGCTCGCGCTCCTCTTCTAGCCTGCAACTATGGAAGCGATGTTGAAATAGCCGCATCTCTCACCTATTTCGCGGTCGTGAGTGCCTGGATTTCGAAATCCCTTGGGCGAGCAGAATGGGCACTCGGCTTGGCTAGACGAATCAGGGAAAATCTTGCACAGCTGAGATTAGATGAAAGCTTGGCTTGACGCAAACGGCAGCCCCGCCGCGCTACGCCAACGGTAACCAACAATAACGTGAGTGGCTGCTTCTTCAAAGAGTATGAAGTGGCGTGGTGATGCTGCCTTCCGGCTACGGAAGTTCTGCCGTTGGTCGAGCAGTTCCCTTGCCTAAGAGGTTCAAAAATGGTCTTGAGGGACTATCATACGGCGCTAAAATCCGAGACCGTGACAAAGGTAAACGCGGGTTATGTTGAACTCGTGCTCGTGAAATTGCAATGGAGCAAAGAGGAGAAGGCCTTCACGCTTCATGTCAGCCCCAGTTCATTTTCCACTTCCGGACTGCAAACGCCAGATTGGTTGTCGTACCTGGGTTTTAGACGGAGCGATCGCTGTCAGTTTACGCCCCCCGGCAAGTGCTACTGCAAAGCAGTTCAGGAAGGCTTCGACGTGCACGCGTTTGCGACCGCCTTCAACAAAGGCTTCGGGCAGTTGCAACAAGCGCAGCAGGGGCTTGAGGCGTGTGGCTTTCGCCTCTCACAACCTGAGGGGTTAGGCTTCTTTTACGGCAAGTCCAGCCGTAGCTCCCATAATGAATACTCCGGATTGACCGGTGACGGCCACAGGGCGATGAAAATTGATTCGATGAAGAAGATAGAGGACGATAAGTTCTTATTTCGCTTCACCTTCATTGACACCGGCGGCGCCAAGGGGTTTGTCACGCACTACCGGCCGAAGCATCCCCCGCTTTCCTCCGAGCTGCGAAGCGTGTTCGGGTATCTCGGCTTACAGGAATTCAAAGATTGTCCTGAGTTTGATTTCGAGCCCTGCCACTTCAGGACGCTTCAGCTCGTCGCGCGAGACGACAATCCATTCGCCGGCAACGTTGATTGGGCACACCGCACATTCGACGCGCATGAGAAGCACTTCTCGCCGGCTATTGAACATCTGCTCTCAGCAAACGCTGCTGTGGAAGCGTTCGGAATGACATTTTTGCCGTTGGAGAAGATCGCGGCGCGAATGGAGTCCGATATTGCATCCAACGTCCACAGGCCTACGACGTCGGCCACTTTACCGGCGGCGAAGAAAAAAAGTGTTTCATCATCGGGATTGCCAAACAGATTCGATGTAGCGATCTCATTCGCTGGAACGGAGCGTGCGCAAGCCGAGGAATTAGCGGACATCTTGCGTACTGCCGGATATTCGGTATTCTATGACAATTACTATCCGGAACACCTGTGGGGAAAAAATCTTCCGGTATTCTTTGATGAAATATTTCAGAAGAGAGCGCGTTTCTGTGTCATCTTTGTTTCGAAGGAATACCGTGACCGGAATTGGACTAGTCTCGAAGCTCGGAGTGCGCAAGCCCGCGCGCTGATGGAGAAGGGCAACGAATATATATTGCCGATCCGGATCGACGATACAGAGCTTGCCGGACTCTTACCCACGGTTGGCTATGTGCCGATAGCAACAGGTATTGGAAAAATCGGCGAGATGCTAATCAAAAAGCTGCAGCTTTAAGCACTCTATTTCTCCGTTAGCGCTTCTTCGGGCTGTTCATCGCCTTCCAAAGATCGCTGCGCCGTTGCAGGTTGAATCGGGTCGGCGGCCCACCAATGTTGCGTCTCAACGTGGCCAAAATAGCTTTTCAACAGGGCGGCGCGATTATCTCTTCAAGAGGAGCGGTCACTTCCCAAACGAGGCCTGAACCTGGATACTGGAGCTGGACCTTGCCGTCGAGCGAAGACTCGACCGCGCTCACGATCACGGTATAGCCGAAGCCCCGGCTCGCCGGAGCTTTGCTTTCCGGCCCTCCGTGTTCGGACCATGACATGTGAAACTGCTTGTCCTGGCCGCCATCCCGGATGTTCCATTGAA
This sequence comes from Rhodomicrobium sp., assembly GCA_052144215.1. Classification (GTDB taxonomy): domain Bacteria; phylum Pseudomonadota; class Alphaproteobacteria; order Rhizobiales; family Rhodomicrobiaceae; genus Rhodomicrobium. The sequence continues at coordinate 19,842 of JBKQQS010000006.1, read as the reverse complement.
TTGAAATGCAGCCGCCGCTTTTAGAAAGTGCGCCATATTTTATGGAATTTGTTGCGAGCTCGTGAAAAGCCATGCCAAGGACCTGCGCGGCGGGCGGCTGGATCGTGAACGCCGGACCTTCAATGCTGACTTGGTCTCTGAACGAATCGGTAAAAGCGGCGAGCTGCGTCTCTATGAGTTCGGAAAGGCTTACGCCCTTCCAGCCGGCCTTCGTGAGAAGGGCGAAGCTCGCTCCAAGTCCGGCAACGCGCTGCGCGAATTTCTCTGCAGAAGAAGAAGGAGTGCTGTGAAAGACTGTCTGGCGCGCGATGGCGAGAACGACAGTAAGCATATTCTTAACGCGATGCTGAACCTCTTGAGCCAAAACGCGGTTTCTTTCTTCAAGCTTGCGCTCGGTCACATCGAGGCTGATTCCGAAATAGGGTCCTGAGTTTTGCCGAGCGTGCGGTTGCGGTGCTGCTGCAAAAGAGAGCCATCGTTCGCTGGAATCCGGCATTCGTACCCTCAGTTCCTCCGAATATCGCGGGCCGGCATCGATAATCCTCTCTTTCAAAGATCTTGAGTCAGAATCCAGTAGCATCGAGTCAAGTTCGCCAAGGCGCAACAGGTTGGTACTGGCTGGAAGCCTCAAAAGTTTGGCCTGCTGAAGGTCGAGGACGATTTCTTCTTTTTCGAGATCGATCTCAAAAGTACCCATCTGGCCGGCTTCAAGACAAAGCCTTAACCTCCGCTCCGACGCAGCGCTCGCAATTTCTGCGCGGACGAGTGGCGTCACATCGTCATGGGCGATGACGGCACCGCTTCCGGCGTGAACCGGAGTTACGGTCATAAGAAACCAGCGGTCAACGCCGGGTCCGTTGCAGGGATACCGTTGACTAAAGCGCGGGGCGGCTCCCGAGACAACGGCGGAAATGCCTTCGATGGCCTCAATCGCAAGCTTGTCGCCAGCTTCGGCCGAGCGGCGGCAAAGATCGATATAGTTCGCGCCAACATAGGCTCCCGGATCGCAAGAGCCATTCTGGACTGCGAACCGGCGCCATGAGGCATTCACGTAAACAATGAAGCCTGCTGCGTCCAAGACTGCGATGTGCGACGCAAGCCCATTGAAGGCCGAAGTAACGAGGTCTTGAGATACCATAGGGGAAGTTTAAAGCGGTAAGTGAAGGTGCGCAATCGCGACGGCGCCGGTCAATCTGGCTAACGAGCTGGAACGTGAGCTTATAATTTGATTATGACAAGCTTCAACTACAGCGCAAAAGCTTTTGAGCGGCCGGGATTGTCTTGTTTGGCATGCTCAATGTCCCTCTTGCAATTGGCATGCCCTCTCGCCGCGGTGCTGTTCCCAATCCCGCAGCGTCCTGAGGCGCCGCCCGTGCCGGTCCCGAAGAATTGTAGATGGCGCCTGAAACTTTAATCCAAAGGCAGCGTTAAGGTCTGGTTGCTTCTTCTCCAACAGTGAAGCCGTTCAAGAAGGGTGAGGACGATGACAGACACTTTTCACGTAGCAGGGGAATTCGCGGTGGCGCCCGCCCTGCCGGAAATTCCAGAAATACGAAAGGTAGCCTTCGACGCTCCCTACGCCTGGATAGCCGGCGGCTGGAGAGATCTCTGGATTGCCCCGCAAATAAGCCTCGCTTACGGCGCTGTATTTGCCGCGTTCGCCTATGTGGCCGTTCTGCAGTTGACCCGCTTCAACGCCCTTCCGCTTCTGCTGCCTCTAACGTTCGGGTTTCTGCTGGTGGGCCCGATTCTGGCGGCTGGGCTATATCAAATTAGCCGGCTGAACGAGCGCGGCGAAGCCATTACTTACCGCACCATTGCCCTTGCAGTTTGGAGCGAGAGAGATCAGCTCGCGTCTTTTGGAATGTTGCTTTTCGTCCTATACTTTTTCTGGATGGATGTTGCATTTCTCTTGTTTATGCTATTCTTTGGGCCGGCCAGCTTTCCGCCGATTGACGAGTTTATATCCGCGCTTTCGCTCACTGGGCCTGGCAACGGCCTGCTTATGACCGGGACCGCGGTGGGGGTTGTCTTTGCTGCCGTCACCTATAGTATATCGGTAATTGCGGTGCCGATGATTTTCGACCGCAAAATGGACGCCGTTACTGCTATGATCGCGAGCGTCCGGGCTGTGCGTAAGAATCTGCCTGCCATGGCCTTATGGGCAGTCCTCATTGCAGCGCTTTCGGTTGCCGGGCTTACTGTCTATTTTGTGGGTCTTGCAATCACCTTTCCGCTTATTGGACACGCGAGCTGGCACGCCTACAAAGAGCTGGCCCAGACATAGCCGTGGTTGAGCTTCGATGGCCGTAAGCTCTATGGGAAACGTTTGCCTGTAGTCGTTTCTGGCCGTTATTGCGCGTGAGCACGCCTTGCGCTTTGGCAAGCGCGTCATGCGCTGTCAGAAAAAAGAAAAGCCAGATGGGGCGGCGATACGGGCATAATGCACGCGCTTTCGTTCAGAGAAGATGACTGGCCGTTCGGATGTTTTGATAACCTTAATAATTCGAGACGGGGCGCTGCGGCCGCGCACGCTCTTGCATCGAAGCCGCCAACGCGATTTATATCGCTCCACGGGCGCGCGGAATTTCCCGCCCGCAACGCCACTGGAGCGAACGGGATGACATCCCTCGACAAGAAAATCGAAAGCACCGGCCGCCAGCGCTTTGTGAATAGCGTCTTCGACCGGGTCGCGGCGCGCTACGACCTGATGAACGACCTTATGTCGGGCGGCGTGCACCGGCTCTGGAAGGACGCTGCGATCGACTGGCTTTCGCCATCGCCTTCGGTTGCAGCCGATCTTCTCGATGTGGCGGGCGGCACGGGCGACATAGCCAAGCGTTTCTTGCGCGCCTCAGGGCCGGGATCCAAGGCGATTATCTGCGATATCAGCGGCTCGATGCTGGAAGAAGGGCGCCGCCGCCTCGCAGCCAAAGAGGCGCTTGGCCAGGTGCAGTTCGTGCAAGGCAATGCGGAGACGCTGCCGTTCCGCAATGGCGCCTTTCAATTTTACACCATCGCTTTCGGCATCAGGAACGTGCCCAACATACAAAGCGCTCTGAACGAGGCGTTCCGCGTGTTGAAGCCGGGCGGGCGCTTTTTGTGCCTCGAATTCAGCCGCGTCGATGTGCCGGTGCTGGACGCGCTCTACCGGCAATATTCCGATCGTATCGTGCCGGCGCTCGGCCGCGTTGTGGCCGGCGATGCCGAACCCTACCGCTACCTTGTCGAAAGCATTACAAAATTCCCGGATCAGCGCCGCTTTGCCCGGATGATCGAGGATGCCGGGTTCGTGCGCGTGCAATACCGCAATCTTTCCGGCGGGATTGCGGCGCTGCATACGGGGATCAAAGCCTGACGCGGGCGCCAGCGCGGTTTCCAGCCGGCTGCCGCCGCCATCGGCTGCCTTCCCCTCGCAAGAGAGGCTTAGCAAGCATGGGCACGAACAATCTATTGCCAACCTGCAATCGCCTGATAAGTTGTTCTCAATGTCTTGCAAGAAAGCGCCGTGAGACTAGCGGCATTCAATGCTCTAAAAGAGATGAAGCGGTGGCCGTCAGCGTTCATTGAGAGAGCGGGAATGCCGCTCAGTATCCGCGGGCGCATCGCCTTGCTGGTGCTCGCGCTGCTCTTGCCGATGAACGCGCTTATAGTCGCCGCAATCGTCAAGCTGGACAGGCTCTCCACGGACGCTGAATATTCCCGCCTTCAATACACGGCGAGTGTGATCGCTAGCGCGGTCGAAGCACGCCTTACGCAATATCTCGCGGCCGCGAGGGTGCTCGCCGCTTCGCCCGCGCTTTTCGCGGACGATCTCAACGCATTCCGGCTACAAGCCTCTGCCGCTTTCCCCAATATCCCCGACGCGTGGCCCGTGCTCTCCACTCCCGATGGACAGGAGATTATGAACCTTTATCCCTTGCCTGCATTGCCTTCTTTGCCGCGCCGGAGCCCCGAAGGCCAAGCACTCGGGCGCCGGGCCTTCGAAACGAAGTCGCCCGTAATTGGCGGCGTTTATCGCGGCGCGGCTAGCCGCAGGTGGCTTTCAACCATTGAATTTCCCATTTTCCGCGACGGAAAACCGTTCCTCTCGCTCACAATTGCCATGACCGCCGAGGGGTTCTCCCGGCTGCTCGACGCTCAGCACCTGCCGGAAGGCTGGATTACCGGTATCGCCGACAGACAAGGCCGATACGTCGCCCGCTCCATTAGCAACGCCGCCAGCGAGGGGCAGCCGGTCTCCGAGGGGTGGAAGGCAACCCTCCAGCATCCGGGCATCACGCATTTCAAATCGCTGGAGGGCGAGCCGGTAGCCAACGCAAACGAAGTCTCGCCTTTGAGCGGCTGGACCGTTGCCGTGGCTGAAAAGCAGAGTGCGCTCGAAGCGCCGGTGCTTACCACCTTGCGTTGGGCCATTGCGACGGGGCTTGCCGTGTCTCTGCTCAGCCTCTTTCTCGCAGTTCTAGTCGCCCGCCGTATCACACGGCCAATTCTTGAGCTGGAGCGGAAAGCTTCGGCGCTGGTCAGCGGCGAGCCCGCCACCTTTTCGGAACGGCTGCCGGAAATCGGGCGCGTTTGGGATGCGTTGCAACTCGCTGTGACCGAGCGGCAGCGCTTGGAACACGATCTTCGCCTAAGCGAGGAGATGCTGCGGACGGCAGCCGAGGGTGCAAGGTTTGGGGCGCACGATTACGATGCTGTCGCGCGCCGCATGCATTGGTCTCCGGAGCTTGCACGCTTGCTCGGCGTCGACGATATTGCGCGTTCCGGCACATCGTGGAGAACGGGCCTATCCTTCATCCACCCTGGCGACCGCGAGGACGTGCAAGCGGCTTTGCATGAGATCGTGAAAGGGGGCAATCCTGCCTACGAGCTGGAATTTAGGATCGTGCGCCAAGACGGCGAGGTGCGCTGGGTCCTCGACCGGGGGCAGCTTATCAAAGATCCGCAAAGCGGCCGCACGGTGCGCGTGACCGGTATCGTTATCGATATCACCGAGCGCAAGCTCGCGGAGCTCCGCCAGCAGATGCTGCTCAAAGAACTGAGCCACCGCGTCAAGAACACGCTGGCGATTGTGCAATCGATCGCCATGCAGACCCTGCGCGCTACGAAGGATCCGTCGCAGTTCGCCGGCGTTTTCGAGGCGCGGCTCATGTCGCTTGCCAGCGCGCATAGCTTGCTGACGCAGAGAGCTTGGGAGGGAGCCGATCTCGGCGACATAGTCAGAGCGGCCATTGCGCCCTTCGTTTCAAGCGCGGGGCAAAGCGCTTTTCAACTGTCTGGCCCCAGCACCGATATTCCAGCTAATTCCACCATCACGCTGGCGCTGATGCTGCATGAGCTTCTGAGCAATGCTGCCAAATACGGCTCGCTTTCCGTACCGGGCGGCCGGGTGGCGATCTCGTGGCGAGTGACCGAAGCTGGGGACGGCGGCCGGGTTTCCCTGCATTGGAAAGAAGAGGGCGGTCCCCCGGCCGCAGAACCGGCGCGGCGTGGGTTTGGCACGCGTTTGCTTACGATGGGCACCGAACAGCTCGGCGGCGAGATAGCGATCTCGTTCGAGGCAAGCGGGCTGTGCTGCGATCTGAACTTTCCTCTGCCGGCCTCCCAGATGAAACCCGGTACAGGCTGGAGCTACTCGATTTAGAGCGGCGATGAGCGGGGCCGGCCCGCCCGCGATCACCGAAGCGAGCTGATGCCGGGCGACGGAAGCGTTCAGCCGGATTTTATATTAGGCCGCGGCGGCTTCTGCCCCGGCCGTTTGCGTCACAACACGGCCCAAGATCATATCCGCGGCCTTCTCCGCGATCATGATGGTGGGGCCGTTCGTGTTGCCGCTGATAAGGCGCGGCATGATCGAGGCGTCAACCACGCGCAAACCCTCCAGCCCGCGCACGCGCAGCGTCTCGTCCACCACCGCCATATCGTCCTGGCCCATCCTGCAGGTTCCCACGGGGTGATAGATGGATTCGCCCGTAGAGCGATGATAAGCGTCGATCTCAGCGTCGGTCCGCACCGCCGGACCCGGCACGAACTCCTCGCCGCGATAGGGGTCGAAGGCCTTCTGACGGAACACCTCGCGCGCGATTTTAAAGCCTTCGCGCAAGGTGCTGAGGTCCGCCTCGTTTTGCAGGTAGTTGGGCTGTATGGCCGGGTGCGCCAGCGGATCGGCGGATTTGAGGGTTATCTCGCCGCGCGCCTCGGGGCGCTGCATATTGTAATAACCCATGAAGCCGTGCCGGTAAATGATCTTGCGGCCATGGTCGGCATAGAGAGCCGGTGCAAAGTGATATTCGAGGTCCGGCGCGGCCGCCTCCGCACGGCTCTTGAGGAATGCGAGCGTCTCCAAACCCATCGTGGCCGCCGGGCCTTTGTGCGTGAAGAGGTAGTGGACGATGTGGCGCGGTAGCGCGGTCGGCTTGAAGACCGAGTAAAGCGACACCGGCTCCGTGCAATAGTGCTTCACTGCGCCGTGAAGGTGATCCTGGAGGTTTTTGCCGACACCAGGCAAATCGTGGACAGGCTTAATGCCGTGGCCGAGGAGTTCGCCGGCTGGGCCGATGCCGGACAAGAGCAAAAGCTGCGGCGAGTTGATCGAGCCGCCGCAAACGATCGTTTCGCGCTCCGCACGAATTTCGTGCGTTCGCCTTTTGCGGATATATTCGGCGCCTGCCGCCCGGCCGCCCTCCACCAGGATACGCGTCGCTTGAGCTCTGGTGATAACGGTTAGATTCGGCCGCTCCAAAGCCGGCTGGAGATAACAAGCCGCCGAACTCGCCCGGCGGCCGTTCGCCATGGTGCAATCGATCGGGCCGAAGCCTTCCTGGCTCGCACCGTTGAAATCCGGGGTATAAGGATAGCCCGCTTGCTGGCCCGCCTCGACCCACGCCGCATTGAGCGGACCCTCGATGCCTGGCCTCGACACTTTCAGCGGTCCGCCGCCGCCGTGATACGCGTCCGGCCCCGGCTGATAACTTTCGGATTTCTTGAAATAAGGAAGAACGCCGTCCCATGACCAGCCGCGATTGCCGAGCTGCGCCCACAGATCGTAATCGCTGGGCACGCCGCGGATATAGACCATGGCGTTGACGGAGCTAGATCCGCCAAGCACTTTGCCGCGCGGCCAGAACAGCCGCCGCCCGTTCAATCCGGCCTGCGGCTCGGTGTGGTAGCCCCAATCGACCCAGCCGGTCTTCATGAGGACAGGATAACCGGCCGGCATGTGGATGAGGAAATTCTTGTCTCGCGGACCGGCTTCCAGGAGAGCTACAGTGACGCTGGGGTCCGCGGATAGCCGGTTTGCAAGGACACAGCCTGCCGAACCGCCGCCAAGGATGACGTAATCGTAGGTCATGGGATTGGCCTCCCGCCTATTTTATTTTTATCAGACCAAAGTGTAGCTTGAGACGCCTAAATTCAATGCCCCTCAAACGCGGCTGCTCTCGTGGGAGAATAAGCGATTCTAATGAAATGCAGAACAAAGGCCTCGCGCCGCAGTGGTTGCAATAGCTTGATAACAAACGGAAAGAAGCTGGAACTGAAATGGTGCGGATCGTCCGCGAATGGTATAATGTTATTCGGTGGGGTCCTATGTGCGGGAGGTAGCAGAAAACGGCCCCCTCGCGGAGAACTCCGTCAAGGACCCGAGTAAGAGTAAGGCATGATCGACGGCTGGGTTATAATAGCGTTCGCCTTTTTATATATAGGCGCATTGTTTTGCATTGCCTATTGGGGCGATCGTGCCGGAAAGAAACAACGCACGCTGACCGAGCGGCCCTATGTTTACGCGCTTGCCCTCGGCGTCTATTGCACATCTTGGACTTTCCTAGGGAGCGTTGGCTCGGCAGCAGCTAAAGGGCTGGACTTCATCGCGGTCTATCTTGGCCCGATTGCCGCTTTTACGCTTGCAGCTCCCCTTTTGCGCCGGATTATATTGCTGGCCAAGGCGCAAAATATCACTTCAATTGCCGATTTTATTGCGGCGCGCTATGGCAAAAATCCTGCCGTTGCTGCTATCGTCACAGTCGTGGCGGTCGCCGGTTTGCTGCCTTATATTGCCTTGCAGCTCAAGGCTGTTTCGCTATCCATCGGGCTGCTTCTCGGACATCCGTCGCAAGATGCAAGTGCGGTCAAGATCGTACCAGGGGTCGATATGGACCTCCTGATCGCGCTCGTTCTTGCTGCTTTTGCCATATTATTCGGCGCCCGCCACACCGACGCCACGGAGCATCAACGCGGACTTATGCTCGCGATTGCCGTCGAGTCGGTGGTTAAGCTCGCGGCCTTTCTTGCCGTGGGCTCGTTTATCGTTTTTTGGGAGTTTGGCGGAATCGGCCCGCTGATGGCCAAAGCCGCAGCCAAGCCAGAAATCGCGCGGCTCTTCGACAATGGCATTCACGGCGGCACACTGCTCACCGTGACATGGCTCAGCTTCGTTTGCATTTTCCTCCTGCCAAGGCAGTTTCATGTCACCTTCGTGGAAAACGTTTCAGAGGACGAGCTAAAGAAGGCATTCTGGTTATTTCCGCTTTACCTGGTGGTTATCAATATCTTCGTCGTACCCGTCGCGATTGCGGGCATCCTCACCTTTTCGGGCACCGGCATCGTTCCGGATATGTACCTGCTTGCGCTGCCATTTTACTCTGGCAGTCATATTTTTACGTTTCTCGCTTTTCTCGGCGGTCTTTCTGCGGCCACTGCCATGGTGGTGGTGGAGACCGTCGCTCTGTCCATCATGGTCTGCAACGACCTCTTGCTGCCGCTCATTCTGAAACACCGGGCCACCGGAGCCGAAGGCCGCCAGGATATGAGCGGCCTTCTCCTGAATATCCGCCGCGCCTCGATCTTGGCCATCATTCTTCTCGCTTACGGCCTCTACGATAGCATCGAGAAGGCGTCGCTGGCCGAGATTGGGCTGCTCTCTTTTGCGGCTATCGCCCAATTCGCGCCGGCATTTTTCATCGGCTTCGTATGGCGGCGGGCGACGGCGCGCGGCGCGGCCGCTGGCATTCTCGCCGGATTTGCAATCTGGGCCTATACGCTCCTGCTGCCGAAACTCATCGGCGGTTTTGCATTCGGCGCCGCCTTCCTGAAGGAAGGCCCCTTCGGCCTTGCCGTCTTGCGGCCCGAAGCCCTGTTTTATCTCCGCTTCGACCATTTAACCCATGGCGTTGTCTGGGCCCTGTTCGCGAACCTGCTGGCCTTGGTCTCGGTGTCGCTTCTGCGTCCGCTCGAGCCCATCGAACGGCTTCAAACCAACGTTTTCATAGAGGACGCTCCTCAACGACGCGTACCCGCCTTCCGGCCTTGGCGCACGCGCATTCCTATGGACGATCTCATGTCCACCGTAGCGCGGTATCTCGGCGAGGAGCGGACACAGCGCTCATTCGCAGAGTACATGTCGGTCCGGGGCATGGACCTTAAGACGCATATGCATGGGGACATGCACGCCCTTAGATTCGCCGAGAACTTGCTCGCGAGCGCCATCGGCGCACCGTCCTCGCGCCTTGTCATGTCGCTCATGCTGAGGCGTCTCAATGTTGGCCGGGAATCCGCCTTAAGACTGCTCGATGAAGCCTCGGAAGCTGTGCAGTATAATCGCGACTTGTTGCAAACGGCTCTCGACCATGTCGGACAGGGCATCGCCGTCTTCGACAAGAAGATGCAGCTCATATGCTGGAACCGGCAATTCAGAGAAATACTGAATCTGCCTCAGCAATTCGGCCGCGTTGGAACCCCGCTCGACGAAATTGTCAGGTACATGGCGCAGCGCGTGCAGGAAAATCCAGCCGCTGTCGAAGAATTGGTTACCGATCGCATTACGAAATATCAGGTGACCATGGAGATATTCCATGAGCGCTCTATCGAAGGGCGTGTCGTGGAGGTCCGGATCAACGCCATGCCGCTTGGCGGCATTGTGGTGACCTACACCGATATCACCGAGCGGGAGGCCGCGGCCGACGCTCTGGCAAGGGCCAACGAAACTCTGGAGCGGCGGGTGCAGGCCCGCACTCAAGAGCTTGCGATCGCCAAAGCGAAGGCCGACGAGGCCAACTTAAGCAAGACGCGGTTCCTGGCCGCGGCGAGTCACGACGTCTTGCAGCCGCTCAATGCGGCCCGCCTTTATGCGGCGAGCCTTCTGGAGCGGTCGCCGCCTGCCGAAATAGGCAGGCTTGCGCGGAACATCGACGCGTCCCTCGATGGGGTCGAGGAGATACTGACTGCGCTGCTCGATATCTCCCGGCTCGATAGCGGCGCCATGAAACCCGAATATACGGTGTTCCCGGTCAAAGATTTGCTCGATCAACTGTGGATCGACTTCGAGCCGATAGCGAAATCGCGCGGTATCTCTCTCACCATCGTGCAATCTTACGCGCTCATCCGCTCCGACCGTAAGCTGCTTCGAAGAATCCTGCAGAACCTCGTATCTAACGCTCTGAAATATAACAAGGAAAAGGGACACGCCCTGTTAGGGTGCAGACGCCGCGGCAAGATGCTCTTCGTCGAGGTGCACGATACCGGCCCGGGAATTGCCGAGCACCAGCGCGAAGTGATCTTCAAGGAGTTTCACCGCCTCGACCGGCACAGCCATGGCGTCCCAGGCCTTGGCCTCGGCCTTTCAATCGTAGATCGCATGTGCCGCGTTTTGAGCCACGAGCTCTCTCTAAAATCCGAGCCGGGACGGGGCTCGGTATTCTCTGTCGGCTTGCCGCTGGCGCGCTGGTCGGAGCAGGAGCAGCCGCGCCCATTCAATATGCGGCCCGCCCCGTACGGGAATTTGCGCGGCGCGATCGTGCTCTGCCTGGATAACGATCGCAGCATCATTGACGGGATGAGCACGCTTCTGGCGAACTGGCAATGCCCCGTGATAACCGCCCTCGACAGCGCCCAGGCCATAGAGAAGCTTCAGGCGGCCCAGATTACGCCGGACATCATCGTTTCAGATTTTCATCTGGACCGGGAGAACGGACTCGAAGCTATTCAGGATATCGCGGCGGCATGCCGGGCCGACATCCCAGCCGTCGTCGTGACAGCGGACGGCGCCCATGAGGTCCGCCAGGCGGTCATCTCTGCGGGACACGCCTTTTTGCAGAAGCCGATCAAACCGGCCGCGCTGCGAGCCCTGATCTCGCAGATGATTATACGGAGCCGCGCGGCTGAATAGTCCGCGCGGTTCAGCTCGAGCCCTCAACAGCCGCCGCGCGGGCAGTCTGCCGGATATCGGGGCCCATCGAAGCGCTCGCGGGGTGTCCAGGCGCCGGGCGCCGGTCGCTCGGAGGGAGGCGCGGGCTCAGCTTCGCTGCGCCGGCGGCTGTAACGCGGCGGAAGCGGATAGTCCCTGTCATAATAAGAGGGAGGATAGTCAATTCCTTCCTCTCTCTCCTCCAGCCGTTCCTCGCGTCTCCTCTCGCGCTTCTCCTTCCGCCTCTCCCTCCGCTCCTCCCTTTCCTCCGCTTCGATGCGGGCCTGCTCGCGGTAAGCCCAGCATCCATGGCCGCAATAGCCGCTCTTGAAGCGTCTCATCCAGCAAAGCGGCCCGCATTTCTCGTCGCAAGGATACCCGCCGCAGTCTGTGCCCCCGGCGCAACCGGGGGCGCCGCAATCCCTGCGTTCCATGAAGCCGGCGCCCGGCTCCGGGCCACGCGGGCCGCCTGTAAAGATGTTCACCGGCCCATAATTGTTATCGATATAAACGTCCCCCTGACGGAAGGAGCGGCGCCCGAAATCGGGACGGGGGGGGCAGGCGTAATCCCAGCCGCAGCCTTGACCTGTTCTATGAAGGATGGACGGCTGCTGGACAGGGGCGGCGAGGGCCTTGACGGACAGAGGAGCTGCCTGCGCAAGGCCGGGAGCGGCGCATGAAAGCATGCACAAAGCGAAGATCGGCAGCAGGAGAAAGACGCGATGTTTCATCCGGAACCTCCGATTACAAACCTTTGCTATAAATAATGCCAATTCTCTTAAACTTCGAATTGCACCGCCGGCGTTCTTGGCAGTGTGGTTAATTTCCGGTCACCCGCTTTGAAAATCGATTAGCGTATTTCCCGACGCCCCCAAATTCGCTATGACAGGGTTCCTCCTACAAGGACCTCCTATGTCACAGCACTCAGAAAAGCGCCGGCTCACCGCCCCCGATATCAGGCTCCGCAAGGGGCGTGAGAAAATCGTATCGCTGACGGCTTATCACGCCCACACCGCGCGGCTTATCGATCCCCATGTCGATTTTCTGCTCGCCGGAGACTCGCTCGGCATGGTCATGCACGGCTACGAGACCACCATACCGGTGCCTCTCGAGCTCATGATTATGCACGGCGCCGCGGTCGTCCGCGGTTCGAAACACGCGCTCGTGGTCGTGGATATGCCTTTCGGCTCCTATGAGGAATCTCCCTCGGTTGCCTTCCGGAATGCGGCGCGAATCATGAAGGAAACTGGGTGCGGAGCTGTGAAGCTCGAAGGCGGCCGGCGCATGGCTAGCACCGTTACCTTCCTCACCGAACGCGGAATCCCGGTGATGGGCCATGTGGGGCTCACACCTCAGTCGGTGAACGTGATGGGCGGCTTCAAGACGCAGGGCCGCCGCCAGGAGGAGTGGGCTGCCATTGAGGCGGACGCCGCGGCGTTAGCTGACGCAGGCGCGTTCGCCGTGGTGCTCGAAGGAATGGCCGAGCTGCTGGCGGCAAAGATCACCCGCGCCATCCCGATTCCAACAATCGGGATAGGCGCTTCCGCCGAATGCGATGGCCAAATCCTCGTTCTTGAGGATATGCTCGGCCTGTCTCCATCGGTGCCGCGATTCGTAAAAAAGTTTGCGGAGCTTGGCGCCGCGATCGAGGATGCGGTCAAAGACTATGCTGGCGAGGTTCGCGCCTCGCAATTTCCCGGTCCGGATCATGTTTACGCCATGTCCAAACCGGAAGACCCGCGAGCGCGAGTCACGAAAATGTCTAAAACAAAGGCCAGTTGACCAGATCGGCTTAAAGCGGGAAAAAGATCTGCCGTACGGAACAAAAGAAGCGGTCTTATTAACATGCAGCAGCCAGGGCCCTATCTGTTGCAAAAGTATCACTGAACTTAAGGCACAAGCGCTATGAGCCACAGCCACGACGACGAAAGCTTTTTCCGCGAGGTCGACGAAGATTATCGCCGCGAGCAAACCATCAAGTTCTTTCAAGCTTATGGGGCCTATTTCATTGGGGGGGCTTTCATAATTTTGGCCGTGGTGGCTAGCTATACGTTCCAGCAGAACCGGAAGGCGTACCAAGCGGCGGCCGGCGGGGATGCGCTCACGAACGCCATGATTCTGAGCGACGCAGGCAAGCAAGTGGACGCACAGAAGATTCTCGCCTCTCTAGCGGGAAGCGGGCCTGGCTCTTACCGGGTTTTGGCGCGCTTGTACGCCGCGGCCGAATCGGTTGCAAAGAAGCAGATCGATGCCGCCCGCACGGAGTACGGCGGCGTCGCGAACGACGAGACGGCGCCTTCAGGCCTTCGCGATTTTGCGCGGATACAGTTTGCGGCCCTCTCGCTGGACAAAGAGAGCTACGAAGCCTTGGCGCATAGTTTGGATAGCTTGCGGTCGGGTACCAGCCGCTGGCGGTTTTCCGCAAAGGAAATTCTCGGCCTTGCAGCCTTCAAGGAAGGCAAGACGGCCGATGCCGAGCGGCTTTTCGGTGAGATCGCGAGCGATGGCGAAGCGCCGGCAGGTATGCGCCAGCGCGCGGAGGTTATGCTTGCGCTACTTCTGGAGAAGCCGAAGACAGCGCAGGCTGAGCTAACGGGGAAAAAGGACGCGGCAAATGATGCGAAAACGCAGTAACCGGGGTCATGCGGGCCCGTTTTTGCTGTTTCAAGCCATCCCGCTCATCGCTGCTGTAAGTTTCGGCCTAGCCGGATGCGAATCCATGGGCCTCGGCGATACGAGCATGCCGGGCGTGTCGTCGGTTACGACCATGTTCGACAAAAAGCAGGAGCCACTACCCGGGCGGCGGATTTCGGTCCTCAAAGCCGATGAAAAAGGCGCGATCTCGGGTCCGGAAAGTGCCGGTACGGTCGTGCTGCCGCCCGCCGTCACGAATGCAGCCTGGAGCCAGCCCGGCGGCGTGGCCACAAACGCGCCCGGTCATCTCGCTATTGGAGAGGCCTTGAAAACGGTGTGGACGGCGGACGCCGGCGAAGGCTCCTCCAAGCGCACCCGCCTGACCGCGATCCCCATCGTATACAACGACAAAATCTACACAATGGATTCCGAAGGCAGCATCCGTGCACTATCGGTTTCGAGCGGGGCGACTCTCTGGCAGGTCAAGACCATACCGGAGAAAAAAGCGGAATTCGATTATCTGCATCCGTTCAACACCAATAACGTGTCCAGAGGCGGCTTTGGCGGCGGCCTCGCCGCAGATGGCGGTAAAGTGTACGCGGCCACGGGATACGGTGGGGTGCTTGCGCTCGATGCGGGTTCCGGCCAGCAGATCTGGAGCAAGCAGTTCGCCATTCCGATCCGGGAGGCGCCGACGGCAGCCGAAGGCCGTGTCTTCGTCGTAAATTCCGAAAGCGAGCTTTTGTGCCTCAGCGCTGCCGATGGATCGCAGCTTTGGGTCCAGAAGGGCCTTCCCGAGAACGCGGCCTTGCTTACAAGTGCCAGCCCGGCGGTTGCCGGCAACATGGTGTTCGTGCCCTACCCATCGGGCGAAATCACCGCTGTCGATATCAAGAGCGGTCAGCCGAAATGGACTGATTCGCTTGCGAAGGGCGCTATCAATACATCGGCGACAGCGATCGGCGAGGCAGCGCGTCCGGTTGTGGATCGCGATGCCGTATTTGCCATGAGCCGGGGCGGAGAATTGATTGCCACCTCGCGCGACAAGGGGCAGAGGCTTTGGACACGCGAAATCAGGGGCTCGCAAATGCCTTGGGTGGCAGGCGATTCGATTTTCGTGGTGGACATGACCGGCAAGCTGGTCGCCCTGAACCGCAAAGACGGCAAGGTACGCTGGGTGACAGCCCTGCCGGGAGACGGGCACTGGAGCGGGCCGGTTCTCGCCGGCAACAGGCTTTGGCTTGCCTCGTCGAAAGGTCTGCTCGTAGCGGTAGACGCCGTGACCGGTACGATCGGCACACAATCCGATCTCGGCACGCCTGTGATGATAACGCCCGTCGTCGCTGAAGGAAGGCTTTACCTTTTGACCGACAAGGCCAAACTTATAGCAATGAACTGATCCGCGGCCGGAAGGCTCCGGCTCCATGCAACGCTTTTCCGGTTTACGCTTCACCGATGGCCTACACCGTCGCCATCATTGGCCGGCCGAATGTCGGCAAATCGACCCTATTCAATAGGTTCGCCGGCAAACGGCTTGCGCTTGTCGATGACATGCCCGGCCTAACCCGGGACCGCAAGGAGACCCGCATCCGTATTGGCCGCCATGCGGTCGTTCTGACGGACACCGCAGGGTTCGAGGATGCGGAGCCCGGCAGCATCGCGGCGCGCATGCGCGAGCAATCCGAGCAAGCGATCGCCGAAGCCGATCTTGTCGTGTTCATGATCGATGCGCGGACGGGCCCCACTGCTGCCGATAGCGGGATTGCCCAGCTCGTCAGAACTTCCGGCAAACCCTTCATTCTCGTCGCGAATAAGAGCGAAGGCCGGGCGGCGGAGGACGGCTACTATGGCGCGTTCGAGCTCGGGCTCGGGGAGCCGCTTGCGCTTTCGGCCGAGCACGCGATCGGATTTTCGGACCTTTTATCCGAGGTATCGGAGCGGCTCGATGCGCTGAGCAAGCGCGAGGGTCTCGAAACGGAGGAGGAGGACGGGGATGAGGCGGGGACCGGGGGCGAGGCTCGCAGCCGCCCGCTTAAGCTCGCCATCGCGGGACGCCCGAACGCCGGCAAATCGACGCTGGCCAATGCCATTCTCGGCGAGGAGCGCATGATTACCGGCCCCGAGGCCGGCCTCACCCGCGATGCCATCGCCGCGGAGCTGGTCTGGCATGGCAAACGGGTCCGGTTGTTCGATACGGCGGGGCTCAGGCGCAAGGCGCGCATCATAGAGCGGCCGGAGACGCTTGCGGTTGGCGATGCGCTGCGTGCGATCCGCTTTGCGGAGGTGGTCGTTCTCCTGCTCGATGCCGAGACGCCCTTCGAAAAGCAAGATCTTACCATCGCCGATCTCGTCGAGCGCGAAGGCCGCGGGCTCGTCTTCGCGGTCAACAAGTGGGATCTCGTGACCGAGCCTCAGGCGCGTCTGGCGCAGCTCAGAAAAGCTGCGGAAACGATGCTGCCGCAGCTCGCGGGCGCGCCGCTGGTGCCGGTGAGCGCTTTGTCGGGCCAAGGGCTCGACAAGCTTATGAAGGCTGCCTTTACCGTCTACGAGGCCTGGAACAAGCGCATTCCAACCGCTGAACTCAACCGCTGGCTCGCCTCCGCGCTCGAGCGGCATCAGCCGCCAGCGGTTTCCGGCCGGCGCCTCAAACTTCGCTACATCACGCAGGCCAATGCGCGCCCGCCCTCGTTCGTGGTCTTCTCCTCGCGGCCAGAGGCGCTTCCGGAGTCCTATCTGCGTTATCTCGTCAACGATTTGAAGAAGACCTTCGGCCTTGGCCCTGCGCCGGTCCGCCTGCACGTGCGTAAAACGAAAAACCCCTATGCCGATGCCGAGGGCGGCAAGCGATGACAGCGCCCGAACTCTGGTTCTATCACCTAGAGAGTCAGCCGCTTGCCGCGGTGCTTCCGGTCTTGGTGGAGAAAACCTTGAGCCGGGGCTGGCGAGCCTGCTTACGTTTCTCGACGCCAGAGCGCATGGAGGCCATCGATACCGCGCTGTGGACCTATCGCGACGACTCGTTCTTGCCGCATGGCACCGCACGCGACGGTCAAAGCGGACGCCAGCCCGTCTTTCTCACCCTCGACGATACGAATCCGAACGGCGCCCGCGCGCTGTTTTTGCTCGAAGCTGCGACCGCGAACGAGCCGCAACGTTTCGCACGCATCATCAGGCTTTTCGACAGCGCCGACGAGGAGGCCAAAGCGCTGGCGCGCGCGGAATGGAAAACCGCGAAAGAAGCGGGCTTTGAGGTCAGCTATTGGCGCCAGGACGGAAGCGGAGCTTGGAAGAAGCAGGCATGACAGTCCGCCGCGCTGCCCTGCCTTGACAGGACTTGGCGCATGCGCCTAAATGATATTTGAGGGGCCATAGCTCAGTTGGGAGAGCGCTGCAATCGCACTGCAGAGGTCGTGAGTTCGAATCTCATTGGCTCCACCAATCAAATCAATGACTTAGCTGTCAAAATGCTAGAGCCTGCGACCGTTCGGTAAGGCGCCGGCAAGAACCGGCCAGTATTTCGACGGCCGAAGACCCTGTTCGAGGGAGCGAGAATGTCTTCCCTAAAATCCATGGCCATGTCCTTAGGCCGTGGGGCGCAGCAAGCGTTCGCCGCCCGGTTAAATTTGGTGATATTCAGCATGGCAAAACCCGGGACAATCGGGCACACACTCCCCGAAGTCCGGCATTCTTCCAGACAAGAGCGTCCCCATGGAAATTCGCATCGAAAGCTTGATTGAGGGAGCCGCGCGCGCCGCCGGTGTTGTGGCCATTATCGACGTGTTCCGGGCTTTCACAACCGCTGCTGTGGCTTTTGCAAACGGGGCAACGCGTATCATGATGGTTGCTTCTGTCGATGAAGCCTTGGCTTTGCGTGACCAAGGTGCCGGACAGATTTGCATGGGTGAGATTCAAGGCCGTGCGCCAGAGCGTTTTGACTTTGGCAATTCGCCCTATGAGTTGTCTCAGGCCGATCTCAGCGGCAAGTCCATCATCCAGAGAACAAGCGCCGGCACGCAAGGCATCGTGACGGCAGGCAAGACGGCGCAGCATATGTTCGCTGCCTCGCTGGTGACTGCGAGCGCGACAGTGCGGGCGATGCGCTCTATCGCGACGGATCGGATAACGCTGGTGGCAATGGGAGAGAACGGCAGCCGGCGGTCGAGCGAAGACGAAATCTGCGCTCTCTATTTGCGCAATCTATTGGAAGGCCGGCAAGGAAATCCCGAGGCTGCCCGGCAAATGATCCTGTCGGGTGGCGAAGCCGGAAAGTTCAAGGATGTGAGCCGGCCCTGGCTTAACCCGAACGACGTTCCTTTTGCACTAGAGATTGATCGCTATGATTTTGCGATCAAGGTCAATATGGAAAACGGATATCCTGTGGCACGGAAATTCGATGGGTAGGGTCCTGTAGAACGGCGGAAGCTTGGTTTTGCCAGCCTGCCGGCCGTTTTCGTAACGATTCTATGGATTGGAACGGCGATGGCCGTTCTCGCAGCGAAGCCCTAACGGCAACCGCCAGCACGGGCCTACGAGTGGCGAGCTATCGCGGCAGCCGCCCGTTTACGGGATTTTTACCTACTTATCGCAATCATAGGTTGCGGCCGGGCGTCGACCCGGTCTTTCTAAAGAACGGTATTTTTGCACTGCGTGGCGATAGGCGGGAAAACGGGGCTGCTAATGTTGCAAGCTTATATTAATGACGGTGGCCTCCGGCACACGCCTATTATTGTGCATGCGGGTTATGTCGCGCGATCCAGAGACTGGTTAGAGTTTTCTCAGGAATGGCAACGCATCCTGTCGATGTCCCCATCCATCAAATACTTCAAGATGGACGAGGCGATGAACTTCGCGGGAGAGTTTTCTTGCTTTTCCGAAGAAGGCCGGAACGAAAAAATAATCCTTTTGAAGGACGTTATAGATCGTTTCTCTTTTTCCCCCTTAGCATGCTGCCTACCGGTCGCAGAGTTCGAAACGTTAATTGGGCAAGGCCGCGATATTCCTGAACGCATGCAGGAACAATATTATTACGTGTTCTTTGGATTTATCGCACAAATCATTAAACACCAAAAGTACGTCGATATTTTTGCGTCCATCGATTGGATATTCGAAGAAAAGGTACGTCAAAACGAAGAAATTATTTGCGGTTGGGAGACCTTTAAGCAATCCGCTCAAGCACGCGGGCGTCTCAGTACAACGCCAGCATTTCGAGATTATAAATCGGTAATACCGCTTCAGGCGGCCGATTTATTGGCTTGGCGGGTGCGCTCGCGCTGGATGGAGCGCGAAGCAGCCGTCCCGCCGTCTCCCTTTCCTTGGGACCTCACACCCATTGAATTACCAAGGCTATTTGTTTTCGAATGGAATGGGTATTCGCTGCGGCAGCATGTTGAGCGCGCGAGGAATACCATCGGAGATGTGCCGAAGTTGAAGCAATCGGCGTGAGGGAACTGGTCTGACGGGTCCGGCCCAAAGGCCGGGCCCGTTCCGGACGGAGAGAAAACGCGCTCCACCCCGGCCATACGCCATCCCAGCCAGTGGGCGAAGATACCTTGGGTTAGTTCGCCACGGCCGCTTTCGTATTCTAGTTGCGTGCGTCAAGTTCTGCAAAAAGGCGGAGTCACAGCCGCAGGGATGTTTCTCTGTTCGGCTGAACGGCGTTTCTCCGTCCCGGCCTAACTTCTGGAAGGCGCCGCGCGCAGTGGCGGTCAACGCTGGCCGCGAGGCCACCGCCAAAGGCGGCGCGGAACGCGGCGTTGATGGCCGCGAGCACGGCGCCATCGTGGAGGAAGCCGGGCCGCTCATGCAGCTTGCCTCAGCATTTGTTTCTTATGTTCGCGCAGGTGATCCATGTTGAGGTAGCGCGTGGCTTCGAGCCAGTTCTCGTGCATCTCGACGGCAAGCGCCCGCACCAGCCGCAAGCAGCTCTCAAGGCTTGGGAATATCCGGACCACATGGGTGCGCCGCTTGATCTCCTGGTTCAGCCGCTCCAGCATGTTCGTGGACTTCATATGCTTGTGGTGGGCAAG
>JBKQQS010000005.1:0-15572 GCA_052144215.1 Rhodomicrobium sp. | reverse complement strand
GGCCTCCGCCTTGCCGAGCGCAATCGGCGCGCCAAGCGTGCCCTCGCCCTGCGGCAGGCTCAATGCCTGTTCAAGGGGGCCGCGATCCATCGGATTATCCCAGCCGCCGCTGTTCCCCCAGCCGATGCGCCGCCCATCGGCCGGGAACCCCTCCGCCCAGACCGTCTGCCCCTGGCCGGCGAGCCGCAACGGCTTGCCGTCTGGGCCAAGCCGCGGTTTGCCTGTATGCGGGTCCCAGAGGTGGATCTCCTGGTTATTGCCGCCGCCGGTCGCCGCCCAGCGCCCGTCCGGGCTGAAGGCCGTGGCGAGCACGATATTGTCATGGCCGGTATAGGTGGCGATCTCCTTGCCGCTGGCGATGTCGTAGACGCGCTGGGGCTTGGTCTCACAGCCGCCTTGCCAGCAGCCCGACAGCAAAAGCTTGCCATCCGGGCTGAAGCTCAAGGAGCCCACCCCCGTCACCTGCTTGGCCAGTATGCGCAAAAAGCGCCCGTCGCGCCCGCTTGCCCCGGCCCCCGGGCCGGAGTCCCACAGCCGGATTTCGCCAGATCGATCGCCGCTAGCGACGATGCCATCCGGGGCCACGGCAAGGCTTCGCACGTTGTCGCCATGGCCGGTCATGTGCGCGATCTCCTTGCCATCGTCCACGCGCCAGAGCCGCAAATCATGGTCGTAGGAGCCCGTCACCGCGCGGCTGCCATCGGGGCTGAAGCCAACGGCGTTGATCTCAGCCTTATGACCTTCGAGCCGGTGGAGCAGCTTCGGCTCCGTCCCGCGGGCGTCGGCTCGTATCCCGGTGCCTGCGCCGGACAGCGATCCGGTGTCCCAGAGGATGGCGGTGCGGTCGCCGCTGCCCGAAATCAGCTTGCTGCCGTCGGGTGAGAAGGCGAGGGCAACGACCACATTCGCATGCCCCTTCAACAGCGCCACGAGCTTGCCGCTCGCGAACTCGTAGAGGCGGATTACCGACCCAGCCTTGGCATCGCTCTGTTGAAACTTTCCCCCCACAGCCAGCCATTTGCCGCCCGGCGACAGCGCCATGGCGTAGACCGGGCCCGCATCGCCCGGCCCGCTCTCGCCCCTAATCGTGCGCACGGTCTTGCCGCTCGCCAGATCCCACACGCGGATGGTCTTGTCCTCGGAGGCCGAGACGAGCTGCCTGCCGTCCGGCGTAAACGCGATGCTTCGGATCACCGCCATATGCCCGCCGGTGTCGAGCTGCAAGATCGGCACGTCCTTCGGCTCCGCGCGCGCTTGCTCCACCGGCCGGGCGCCGAGCGTTACGGCGAGCCGCTTTTCGCTTGGCCCCCGCCGCACACTAAGCTTGATCTCCGTGCCCGGCGCTTTCGCCGCGAGATCGGCCTCGAACCCCGCTCTGTCCTCCACCTCGACGCGGTCGAGCGACAAAATAATATCGCCGGTCTCGATCCCGGCATTCCCGGCCGGGCCGCCTGCCGTAACTCCCGCGACCTTCACGCCATGCGTCTTCGCCGCTTCTTCTGCCGTAAGATCCTCGACCGCCGCGCCGAACCAGCCCTTGGCCTGCTCCTCCGCGCGCACCGCCCCGCTCAGCACGAAACAAAACAGAAGAATGGCAAGCGCACGCATCGCAAATCTCCCGAAGCAACTATCTGCCGCACCTTACCACGCCGCGCGGCGCGGAAGAACCGCCAAGATCGCGGATAACGCGCAGGCGCGTTTCCGCGATGACAGAAGCGTGATGACATGCCGGAAGCCCGCTTGCGGGCTATCGGGCATCTTCGCGAAACAGGGCAGGATCGCGGATAAGCGCGCTGCGCTTTCCGCGACTTGATTGCCCCCGATGTTTCCGCCCTTGACCGCCCCCCTTCACCCCAGCCCTCTCCCGCGGAGGGGAGAGGGTGGCCTGAATTACCTTCCGCCTCGCGGAGACGGCCTCTTCCCCTCCGGCCGCGCCTGGACGCATGAAGGTTACCGCTTGGGTTACAGGGATGAGGATGATCCCGGCTTCCGCGGAAAAAATCTCAGTTTCCGCATCGCAAGAACGCGTTGACCTCCGCCAAACCGCTGGCGCGATCGCAACTCGCCTTCCGTTGGGCCGGCGCGGGCTCCATGGCGGACATGCAGGACGACCACTCGCGATTCATCACGGTGTAATAGATGACGTAGGAGTAGGGTGAAACCGCGAAAGAGCGGGCGCCCTTAATATGCGTAGGGCGTCCGAGACCTGGATTCTTGGCAAGGACGTTAGCAACATTTCTTATGCGCCGCACGACTTTCGTGGCGCTTTCGGATTATCCCCGGCAATGTAAGCGTGAATGTCAGCGATATCGGCGCGCGCACGCGGCGCGTACCGTAACCTCACAGGCCGCACTTTTTCCAAAGCGCGGCCATTTCCTCGTCAGAGGCGAACTCGCCGCGCCGCGCCTGCTGCAAGCCCTCCAGCACGCCCGGGAGATGGCCGTCCGGAATACGGAACACCTCTTCATCTGAGGCCGCGATCTCCTCGATGATTTCGGCGGCGTAGGCCTGCTTGTCCTCGGGCAGGGCTTTGAGTTTTTCGATAGCGATTTCGAGAGCCTTTATCATGAGCGGCATCATGACGGGCGGTATGCAAAAGGGCAGATTTTTAGGCTGTCGATTGGCGCAACCCTTCTTAACGCACCCTGAACGCGCCTAGGCGCACCGGCATGGTTAATGCCGCGATGGTAAACGGCCCCCGTTTCCGATTTCTCCCCGCCGCAAAAATCGCGATTTTTCGCGTTTTCACCCGCAAATGTGCGATTCAGAAAGTCCGTTAAATGTAGATAATTGCGCGGGT
This sequence comes from Rhodomicrobium sp., assembly GCA_052144215.1. Classification (GTDB taxonomy): domain Bacteria; phylum Pseudomonadota; class Alphaproteobacteria; order Rhizobiales; family Rhodomicrobiaceae; genus Rhodomicrobium. Next base: position 12,772 of record JBKQQS010000005.1, on the reverse strand, counting down.
TAACTACAAAATGTAACTGGCGGTTGCCGGGGCATGCTGCTGCACGTGTTGCCCCCATCGAGCTGCAAACGGCGGTTTTTATGCCAAATCAGCGACTTAGCCGGGTTAAGGCTTTGGCAAGGCGCTTTTTGCTAGCATGCGACATTAACCGGAGCCTGCGGAGCATCCATGATTTTGTACGGCGTTTATAACTATTTCTGCGGCATCTGCCGGCATATCAGGATGCGATCTTCAGGGGAAGGGAGCGGGCGGTTGCGGATATTAGCGCGCGGCCGGTGTCCCAAGCGATGCGTTCCTTGGGGAGATGCACCGTGACGAGGGTCCCCCGGCCGGGAGCGCTGTCGACGGTCAGCGTTCCGCCATGCAGCTCCGTCAGCTGGATGGCGAGCGGCAGCCCAAGGCCGGTCCCCTCGTAACGGCGGGCAAGGCTGCTGTCCACCTGCCGGAACAGCTCCATGGCATCGCGGATTTCGTGGCTCGCCATACCGATCCCGGTATCCCGGACAGTTAGGGTCAAACCGCCCTCATCGTCCGGTTCGGCAGAGAGAGAGACCGAACCTCCCGAAGGGGTGAATTTGATGGCATTCGAGAGCAGGTTGATCGCGATCTGAGTCAATTTCGTTTTGTCGCCGGATATGACGGCGCCGGTGCCTGGGAGACAGCGGATAAGCGAAATTCCGCCTTTGACGGCCTGCTGCTCTACTGCGAGCGAGGCTTCTGCGAGAATCTCCGAAAGCATCGCCTTCTCTTCGCGCAGCTCGAACTTTCCTGCCTCGATCCTCGTTACGTCCAGGATATCGCTAACGATATTCAAGAGATGACCCCCTGAGCGATGGATATCGGCCGCGTAATCCGCATAGCGGGCAGCGTCGTTGCCGAAGAGCTGGTCGCGGATGATCTCCGAAAACCCCAATATGGCGTTGAGCGGTGTACGCAGCTCGTGGCTCATATTCGCCAAAAAGATAGATTTTGCGCGGTTCGCTTCCTCGGCGCGGCGGCGCGCCAAGGCGAGTTCCTTATTCGATTTGCGCAGTTTAATGCGCTCCTTCGTCAGCTCTTCGGTTATCGCAAGAAGCGCTGCGTGCTCCAGGTGAACCTTTGCGCTCTCCTTATCGAGTGCGACGGCATGCTCGACGCGCCGCGAGATTTCGCGGTTCAGCATGAACATCATGATAAGCGGCAGGCTCAGAGCGGCGATGCCGAGACCGATGATAATCCTGGCCCGATAGCCAAAAGCGGCGAGGGCTTCGGCCTCTCCTAGCCCGGCAACCGCGTACAACGGATATCCAGGCACCTTTCGCCAATGATAAAGGCGCCTGACCCCGTCTATGGTGCTGGGGCCGGAGTATGCGCCGGACTCGGCGGCGCCGGCGTGCAATGCCTCGAAATTGGCGGCATGCCTGCCGATGCTCCTCCGGTCGAGGCCCCCGGCCTGAGTGTAGCGAGCCATGATAATTCCGTCGCTACGGACGATATCCATCGCCGCGGTTCGCCCGAGATGCACTTTCCGGTGCAGCGCCGTAAGCAACTCCGGATCGAGTGAAAAGATGAGAACCCCGGCGAATTGACCATCCTGCGTAGCGAGGCGCCGCGTCGCCGGGATGTTGAGGCGCGCGGGCATTCTTCCGGTAAGGGGCTTCCCGATATAAAATCCCAGATGGGGATCGCTGCGATGCGCCACAAAGTACTCGCGCCCGGAAACCGAAACCGGCGTTGAATCGTGCTTGAGAGTCGATGCGCGCACTTCCCCCCCGGCGTCTATAATAATGATCTGGATTGCCGGACTTAAAAGCTCCGGCACCTTTGTCTTCCAAGCGTTGAGATCGAAAGCCGGCCCGTCGGTTTCGATGCGGTCCTTTAGAAATTCCATCGCACCGGCAACGCCATTTAGCGCGCTGCGCGCCTGCTCTGCTAAGCCGGCGGATAAGTTCGCAGCCTCACTTTGCGCTTGCTCCAGCGCGGCGTCGCGTTCCTTCAAGACAGCTTCCGCGACAAGCGCACAAATCGCGGCCACGATGGCAGCGGCGAAGGCTGCAATGCGGCGCTTCAGCAACCGGCCAGATTTTCGGCGGAAATCCTCGTTTGACTGTGAATGCATCTTCGGCTAAACAGTATATCCTGGTTGAAGTTGGTGCCGTTGTTCGACTACAAAATTATTAAAGCTCCTGCATTGCAAGCAATATATGATATAAAACATGCACCAAGCCTATCGTCCCGTTAAATGTACAACCAAATATTTCATAAATTAGTGTGCAAATAAACATACACATGCAAACAACGCAGCTTCAGCGCTGAGGTAGTTGTAAGTCTAAGAAGTTTGGCGGCCGTGGCTTTTCTGGGCACCACCCGTACTCGGCGGCATTGCCGGCGGCCTTCTGTACCGCTTGATCGGTGAGAAACCGAAAGGCGAGGCCGTGGGCACGGACGGGCGGGCGATCGCCCGGCGGAGCCTCACAAGGCTGCGTCAGTTTGCCCTCCAGGCTCCTTAGGCCTTTTAATCATGTTGGCGGCAGCCCACCATACAGGCCGTTGACTCCATTGTGTGGCATAGTACTGTCGCGGGCGATGATCTGGATTGTCTTTGCAGTTGCGACCGCTTGCGTGATCCTGGCCGTTGCGCGTCCGCTTGGGCGTGCCGCTGCGCCTGCGGCTGGTGCTGTGCCCGAAATCGAGGCCTACAAGCTGCAGTTGGCCGAACTCAGCCGCGACGAGGAGCGCGGGACCCTTGGGAAAGATGAAGCGGAGCAAACGCGAACGGAAATCTCGCGGCGCCTGCTTAAAGCGAGCCGGCAAAGCGGCGCGGCTGTCTCCTCCGGCAAACCGGCCTATTTCAGCGCGAACATAGCGTTCTTTGCATTGGCGGCGGTGATCGCGGCCGGAGCCGTGGGACTTTATGCGATGTTTGGATCGCCCAGCATGAGCGATCAGCCGCTTGAGGCGCGGCTCAACGCGCCCCCTTCTCAGCAGTCGATCGCCATCCAAATCGCCAATGTGGAGCGCCGCCTGCGGGCCAATCCGAAGGACCCGGCTGGCTGGACCGTCATCGCTCCAGTTTATTTCAGGACCGGCCAATTCGACAAAGCTGCCGAGGCGTATCGCCGGTCGATGCAGCTCACCGGCGAGGACGAGGACAGGCTGCTCGGCCTTTTCGAAGCACTGACTTTTGCCAACGACGGTGTGGTGCCCGCCGCGGCCAAGCCGCCCCTCGATGCGGCGCTTGCCCGCAATCCACAGTCCTTGCGCGGCCGGTTCTGGCTCGCGATCCTCGCCGCACAAGACGGCAGGAAGGAGGACGCGGAGCAGATTTACCGCGAGATGCTGGGCGAGAACATTCCGGGCGCCTGGAAGAGCATGATTTATAAGCAGCTCGCCGCGTTGAGCGCGGAGCCGGAGGGTCCAAAACCGGACAGTGCGCAGGCTTCGGGCGAGGCGTCTCAGGGCGCCATGATCCGCGGCATGGTCGAGCGGCTTGCCGCACGCCTGAAAGAAAACGGGGCAGATTTGGACGGCTGGTTGAAGCTTATCCGCTCTTATGCCGTCTTGAAGGAGACCGGCAAAGCGCAGGACGCGGCCGCCACAGCTAGGGCACAATTTGCCTCGCAACCGCAAGCGCTTGAGCAAATAGAAACTTTGACGCGCGGGCTCGGCCTGACGCCGGCGGACGCCAAGGGGGGCAGCCCAAATCATGACTAGAAAGAAACGCCGCGCCTTTTTGATCGCAGGCGGCCTTGTTATGATGGGGATCGCCTCTGCGCTCGTACTGAGCGCGCTGAGAACGCAAGTGACGTTCTTCATGAGCCCTTCCGACGTCTTGAAGAACCAGCCGGAGCCTGGAACGCGCTTCCGTCTTGGCGGTCTTGTCGAGGCCGGCACGTTTCATAAAGGCACCGGCACAACATCCACCTTCAAACTGACCGACGGCTCGCAGTCGCTGCCCGTCGCTTACAGCGGCATTCTTCCCGATCTGTTCAAGGAAGGGCAGGGGGCGGTCGCCGAAGGACGGCTCGAGGCGGACGGCGTCTTCGCTGCCGATACCGTGCTCGCCAAGCACGATGAAAAATACATGCCGCCCGAAGTCGCCGCTGCCCTCAAGAAAAGCGGGCATTGGCAAGAGCAAGGCGCAAAACCGAAAGCAGCGCCAGGGACTTAAGCGAGGGAAGCCGGAACCGTGATCGTTGAACTGGGCCATTTTGCCCTCATCCTTGCCTTCTGCGTTGCGCTCGTGCAATGCGTAAGCCCGCTTCTCGGCCTTGCGCTGCGCGACAACCGGCTCCTCAAAATCGCCGATGCCTCCGCGCCAGTTCTGTTCGCGCTCATTGCGTACTCATTCGCTGCGCTCATCTATGCCCATGTGGTCTCCGATTTCTCGGTCGCAAACGTCTTCGAGAACTCGCATTCGGCAAAGCCGCTCCTCTATAAAATTTCCGGCGTCTGGGGAAACCACGAAGGCTCGATGCTGTTGTGGGTGCTGATCCTGTCGCTTTTCGGCGCTGCCGTTTGGCTTTTCGGCCGGAACCTGCCGCTCGATTTGCGCGCGATGGTGCTTGCAGTTCAAGGCGCCATTTCTGCCACCTTCGTGATTTTCATCGTCGCGACGTCGAACCCATTTTTGCGCATCGCGGATGCGCCCGCCGAAGGCAACGGACTGAACCCAATCCTCCAAGACCCGGCGCTCGCCATCCATCCGCCGTTGCTCTATACGGGCTACGTCGGTTTCTCCATGGCGTTTTCATTCGCGGTTGCGGCACTGATCCTCGGACGCGTGGATTCGGCATGGGCGCGCTGGGTGCGCCCTTGGACGCTCGCCGCCTGGATCTTCCTTACGCTCGGCATCGGGGTTGGTTCCTGGTGGGCTTATTACACGCTCGGCTGGGGCGGCTGGTGGTTCTGGGACCCGGTCGAGAACGCATCGCTGATGCCTTGGCTGACGGGAACCGCGCTTCTGCATTCGGCCATCGCGATGGAGAAGCGCGATAGCCTGAAGGCATGGACCGTTCTGCTCGCCATCCTCACTTTCAGCTTCAGCCTGCTGGGGACTTTCCTCGTTCGCTCCGGCGTTTTGACCTCGGTGCACTCGTTCGCCTCCGATCCCGCGCGCGGCGTTTTTATCCTCGCCATCGTGAGCACGTTCACAGCAGGCGGCCTTGCGCTTTTTGCCTGGCGCGCATCGGCGCTTTCGGCCGGCAGCCCATTTTCGCTCGTCTCGCGGGAAAGCAGCATCGTTCTAAACAATCTGCTTTTGACGGCATCCTGCGGCATCGTGCTCATCGGCACGCTCTACCCGCTCGCGCTCGAAGCCTTGACGGGCGATAAGATCTCGGTCGGCGCGCCGTTCTTCAACTCGACGGTGGTTTGGATTTTCATGCCGCTCTTGCTGGCCGTTTGCTTCGGCATGTTTCTCGCCTGGAAGCGAGGCGACCTGCGCGAAGCCGCGCACCGGCTCTGGCCGGCCGCCGCGGCCGCCCCGATCGCAGGCTTGGCCGCAAGCCTCGAAGGCGGGGCCGGGTGGAAAACGGTTCTTGCCATGACCCTTGGCACATGGGTGCTTGCAGGCTCGGTGTGGGAGGTGCTGTGGCGCGCGAAGTTTTTGTCGGCGCCCCTATCCGAGACCGTGCGCCGGATTTGGAACATGCGGCGCAGCCAGCTCGCGGCCACCTTGGGCCATATCGGGCTCGGCGTGGCCGTGATCGGCATCGCGGGCGCCAGCGCCTGGAACACAGAACGCCTGACCGTCATGAAGCAGAAAGACAGCGTGGAGCTTGCCGGTTACACGGTCACGTTCAAGAACGTCTTCGAGCGCGACGGGCCGAACTACGCCGAGCTTGCCGGCACTTTCGAGTTGCGCCGCGGGGATAAGCTTATCGAAACGATCATCGCTTCGAAACGCAGATACGATGCACCGCCCCAGGCGACGACCCAGGCAGGCATTGCGCCCCGGCCTTTCGGCGATGTCTATGTCGTGCTCGGCAACGAGCTGGACGGCGGAGCGTTTGCGGTTCGGATGTACTACCACCCATTCGTGCGCTGGATTTGGGGCGGTGCGCTGATCATGTTCATTGCGGGGCTCGTCTCGCTTCTCGACCGGCGCCTTCGCATCGGCTTACCCCAGCGCGCCGCCAAAACGCCTTTGGCGCCTGCACCAGCGCCAGCGGAGTGAACCATGCGAAACCGCTTCACCGCTTTGCTGGTTGCTCTCTTTCTCGCCCTTTCGTTCGGCCCTTCTTTCGCCGTCGATCCGCAAGAGCAGCTGAAGGACGCCAAGCTTGAGGCGCGCGCCCGCGAAATATCCGCAGGGCTGCGCTGTCTCGTCTGCCAAAACCAATCGATCGACGACTCCGATGCGCCACTCGCCAAAGATTTGCGGCTCATCGTGCGCCAGCAGCTCGAAAAGGGCTCCAGCAACAGCCAAGTCATCGATTATGTCGTGGCACGCTATGGCGAATTCGTCCTTCTGAACCCGCGCCTGCATCTAAACACGCTTATTCTGTGGCTGACGCCGCTGCTCCTCATCGCGGGCGGCGTTGTCCTTGCCGCACGCGTCGTCCGCCGCCAGCCGGAAACGCGCGCCGCGCCGCCGCTTACGCCTGAAGAGCAAAAGGAGCTGCAGTCGCTGCTAACGCCGCCCGGTGGCGCCACGAATTCGTAACTGCTGCTCTCACGAAAGCATTCTTGCCGCGCGAAACGGCGGCCGCCTAAACTCTCCCCAGCAATTTTAGCCGCACTGGCCGCAATTAAGTACTTTATTTCGCGCTGCACGCGAACATATTGGAGAGCCAAGGGACGTTCAGGCAGGAATGATCCCAGCCGCGCGCATTCCTATGCCTCCAATCGCCGGCAGCTGCGTAACGTGTTGGATGATACACCGGCTTATTTGCGAAGTGCCGATGCTGCTTAGACTCGGCTGCTACTGAGGACACCGAGGTAGCAAGTAATGCAAATCCGGCGGCAACGGCCAATAGCTTCATCTTAGCGCTCATGGATTACCTCCCGCTGTGAGAAAAATATCCGGCGTATGGGGCGCATGGCTGGGTTATAGTATGCTAGTATACACGCCAGGAAGAAACAATTCTTCGAACGGCCACATCAAGCTATCGTGTTTTGCGGTCGTAGTTGCTCTAAGCGTTGCCTGGGCCTGAGCCGATGCAGCGTTACTGGTTGGCACCTGCAGTGCGCGAGGCCTTTCCTTCGAGCTGGCGCGGCCGCCGCGCGGCTGAAACTCACGAATATGTCAAACCATGTTCCGCCCCGCGCAAGACGAATTAGGATAAAATGCATGGCAATACCGGAAGGAAATAAAAAGCTGTCAAACCTTCTGTGTGCGGCTTAGAAAAAGAAAGAAGCACGGTTGGCCTTCCGCCGGCGATAGGAGCAAATGCATGGAAACGGTTGTGACAGCGGGCGGCGCGATCGAAGCCATCCTTTTCCAAGAAGCCGGAGCCGCGCCGGATAAGCCCGGCGCCGAACGCGACGCGCAAATCGATGCGGTCGCCGATTATGTTGCGGCCTTCATCCGCGGAGCCTCGGTCACGCTCGATATCGCCATCTACGACTTCCGGCTCGAAGGCAGCGCGGCGGAAAAGGTGCAGGCGGCGCTGAAAGAGCGGGCGGCTGCTGGCGTCGCGATCCGCGTCCTTTTCGATTCCGCAGCGGCAGCGGGGCAAGGCGGCGAGCCGGGCAACGACCTGGCGCCCGGCGGCACTGCGGAATTTCTCGACCATATCCAAGACATCGGGCAGCTGAAGGGCATCACGGGCGTGCAGCCGCGCCATCCAGACAAACATGCGCTCATGCATAACAAATATATCGTGCGCGATGCGCTTTCGCCTGCCGCCGCGGTGCTGACCGGCTCATCGAACTTCACCAACGATGCGTTCGGTCTGCAGGAGAACAACATCCTTGTGCTGCGCTCGCACGATCTCGCCTCCTACTACACGACGGATTTCGACGATCTTTGGAACGCGGATGAAATTGTGCCTTCATCGGGCTTGCGCGACACCGGCACGGTTTCGATCGGCGGCGTGCCGGTAACCGTCTCCTTCGCGCCGGGCGAGGGCCAAAGCATCACCCGCGAGATCGTTCAGGCCATCGACGCGGCCAACGAGCGGATCACGGTGGCATCCATGCTGTTCTCCTCCGGCCCGATCCTCGCCGCGCTTTCGGAAGCCATCGACCGCGGCGTCGTGGTCGAGGGCGTGTGCGACGGCACGCAAATGGAGGGCGTGGTAGAACAATGGCGGCAGAGCGGGATTGGCGATGACAAGATCAATACCTGGGAGAAGGTGCGCGGACGGCTTTCAGCCAAGCGGAGCGTCAAATACGCGCCGGACGTTCCGCATAACTTCCTGCATATCAAGACGCTTGTGGCAGACGGCACCGTTGTAACCGGGAGCTTCAATTTTTCGAACAGTGCGCGCGGCAATGCCGAGAATGTGCTCGTCATCCGCGATGGCGCCCTGGCCGCGGCATACCGGACATTCATTCAATCGTTGATCGCGCGCTATCGCGGCCGCTGAGCCAGCTTGGAACCCGGAAGATGGCCGTCTTGTTCAGCACCGGGCCAGAGTCTTGCGCAGACGGGTGCGATGGATAAAACTAAGTTTTTGATATTCTTTGCCGCGGTTCTTGGCGCGGGCGTAGGTGGCATGCTGCATGCGGACGCGCCGGAAGGCGATGCTGCGCGAGGAATCGCACTTTTCAAGGAGCAATGCGCCCTTTGCCACCCGAATGACGGAGCGGGAGGGCGAGGCCCGGATTTGCGCGGCGTTTCGGGGCGTAAGGCCGCCTCCACGGGCTTCAGCTATTCGCCTGCGCTGAGATCCAAGGACTGGAGCTGGGACGATAGCCATCTCGACCGTTATTTGAAAAATCCAGCGGCTGCGGTGCCCGGCACAGCGATGCCCCTTTCCGTGCCGGACCGCAAAGATCGTGCGAACATTATCGCCTACCTCAAAACCATGGACGGCACGGCTTTCGCGCCGGCGAAAGAGGCTGCGGCGGCTGCGGACGGGCCCATCTTCGGGGACTGGCGCCGGGACCGGCCCGGGCTGCGCCACCGGATCGCCATCGCCGGGCTGCCTCCGCCTTACGAGACGCGCTCCGCGAGCAACCCGCCCCGCGTCACAGACCGTCCACCCGGCGCAAAGCCGCAAGCGCCGGAGGGTTTCGAAGTCACGCTTTTCGCCGAAGGTCTGGAGGAGCCGCGCCTCATCCGCACCGCTCCGAATGGCGATCTCTTCGTGGCCGAGTCCGCCGCCGGCCGCATCCGCATCTTGAGGCCGGACGGGAACGGCAAGCTCGCGATAAACACCGTTTACGCCAGCGATCTCTCGGGGCCGTTCGGCATCGCTTTCTATCCGCCGGGGCCCGAGCCTAGATGGGTTTACATCGGGGAGAACAATCGCGTCATCCGGTTCGCCTATGAGAACGGCGATCTGAAGCCGCGGTCTGCCGCCCGCGCCGTCGTGCCGCAACTCTCTCCCACGCATGGCGGGCATGTCACCCGCGATGTGGCCTTCTCCAACGACGGTGCGCGCATGTTCGTGTCCGTAGGCTCGGCAACGAACGATGCGCAAGGCATGCCGGCAAAGACCCCGCAACAGATCGCGACTTGGCAGGCGGAGTATGGGCTGGGCGCCGCCTGGGGGTTCGAAGAGAAGCGGGCCGATGTTCTCACCTTCACACCCGAGGGAAAGGGCGAACGCATCTTTGCAACCGGCATTCGCAACTGCGTTGGTCTCGCTGTGCATCCTGACAGCGGCGACATCTATTGCTCCACGAACGAGCGCGACGGCCTCGGCGACAATCTGCCGCCCGACTATGTAACCCGTATCGGCGAAGGCCAGTTTTATGGTTGGCCGTGGCGGTATATGGGCGATCGCGAGGACCCGCGCTGGAAGGGCGCACGGCCGGACTTGGCGGGAAAGATTGCCACCCCGGACGTACCGCTGCAGCCGCATTCCGCGCCGCTGGCCATGACCTTCTACATTGGCGCTGCGTTTCCGGCGGAGTATAAGGGCTCGGCCTTCGTGGCCTTTCACGGCTCCTGGAACCGCGCCTTGCGGACCGGCTACAAGGTGGTGCGCATTCTCATGCGCGATGGCGCGCCTATCGGCGAGTATGAAGATTTCCTCACGGGTTTCGTGATCGATAACGATCGCGTTTGGGGCCGGCCGGTGGGCGTGGCGGAGGGCAGAGACGGTGCCCTATACGTGTCCGATGATGCGGGCGGCACGATCTGGCGCGTGGCATTCTTAGCTCAAAAGTAATCGCAATAGTTGCCGTTACTATATATACTACCTGTAGTTGCGTGTTATTTGGCAACATTTCGTGCAAATCGGATTTCCCGATTGAAATTTTGAGCAGTAACAACCTCGAATCACGTTAGCCCTAGCTCAGCAGGGGCCAAGAGTTCACCCCTCAATACTTTCCCCTCTCAATGTAAGCGTTGCGTAGCGTTCTTCTGGGCAAATTAGAGGAATACACACAATGCAGAAAACACTCGTCGCCGCATCGCTTGCGGCGGTTCTTGGTATGAGCGGCGCTGCTTACGCTGCTGATATTTACGCCGGCGGCAGCTCGAAGGATGCCCCGGTCTATGTTCCCGAGACGAGCTGGACCGGCTTCTACCTCGGCGTCGGCGGCGGCGGCGGAGCAGTCAATCATGACCTTAAGGCGACTTTTGGCAAACTGTCCGGTGAGCTGAATGGCCTTGGCGGCGACGGCGGCTTCGGCACGGTTGAGGTTGGCTACGACCGGCAATTCGGACATTTTGTCGCCGGCGTCTTCTTCAACTACGATTTCACCGACATCAACACCTCCGGAAGCATTTCGTCTGGGAGTAAGGGACTGAGCGCGAGCTACGATCTCGATGGCCTCTGGTCCGTCGGCGGCCGCTTCGGCTATCTGGTAAATCCGAGCACTCTCGCTTATGTGCTGGGCGCCTATTCTCAGGCACATTTCGCTATTTCCCCCTCGAACCCATACATCGGCGATCAGACCTACTCGGGCTTCTCCGTCGGCGGCGGTCTTGAGACGCGCTTGGGCGGGAACTGGTTCGTTAAGGCCGAATATCGCTTCACGGCGCTCGACACTCAAACGCTCTTCAATAAGAAGAGCCTGAACATCACCGACGATGCCGATATCCACGAGGGCCGCGTCGTGCTGAGCTACAAGCTCGGGCCCACTTTCGAGCCGCTCAAATAGCCTGCCCCACTCCCCCATCTGTGGTCAGCGAAACGGCGCGCGAAAGTGCGCCGTTTTTTTGCGGGCCGCCCACACGCCACAACCAGGGCGTGTTGCCTCGCCGCAACAATTCCACCGTTTTATATCTTAGGTTGCGGTTTATGGATGTCCTCAACCAAGAATCGACGTAACTTCCCCGAAGCCAGACGAAGAGATCGCGTCTCTCTTATCTCGCCGTAAGCGTTGCGTTGCGTTCTTCAGGGCAATTTAGGGGAATACACACAATGCAAAAAACACTCGTTGCCGCAACGCTTGCGGCGGTTCTCGGTATGGGCGGCGCTGCTTACGCTGCCGATATCTACACTGGCGGCGGCTTGAAAGACGTCCCGGTTTACGCTCCCGGCATTAGCTGGACCGGCTTTTATCTCGGCGTTGGCGGTGGCGGCGGCGCCACAAGCAGTGACCTAAAAGCGGCCGCTAGTACTGACCTCGCCTCCGGGTTCGCTGAAGCCAATGGCATCGGCGGGATGGGCGGCTTTGGAACGGTGCAGGTTGGGTACGACCGGCAGCTCGACAGCCGCTTTGTCGTTGGCGCTTTCTTCGACTACGATTTCGCCAGCATCGATAGCAAACTGAGCGCTGGCATCAGCGTTCTCGGTACTCCTCTCATCGGGGTCAACGCGCCGTTCAACTTGACCGATTCCTGGACCGTGGGCGGCCGCGTCGGTTATCTCATCCATCCCAATACGTTGTTCTACGGATTGGCAGGTTACACCGAAGCGCACTTCGATCTGCCTGCTGGCGCGCAGAATAGCACCTTCTCCGGCTGGACGGCTGGCGCCGGTATCGAGACTAACCTTGGCGGGGCCTGGTTCTTGAAGGGTGAATACCGCTACACAAGCCTCGATCAGCAGACGCTGTATGCGGGCAGTTTCGGCGAAACCGGCCATTACAAGGTCACGGACCAGCCAGACATCCAAACGGGCCGCCTCGTGCTCACCTATAAGTTCAACCCCTTTGGCTACGAGCCTCTGAAATAACCTGCCCCATCCCCATCCCACCTACCCCCAACGCTAGACAGACAAACGGCGCGCGAAAGTGCGCCGTTTTGCGTCACGGGAACGTGCGGGCCACTCCGGCGCTGGAAAACCGCCGCGCCAAAACGGCGCAGCCCCGCCAATTCGGGCCTCAATTTGCCAAAAATCAATACCGCAACTTCACGTAGGCTTAGTGGTTTTATCCTGGCATAGACAGAACCTCCAGGGAGAAAGCCAATGTTTAAGCTTGCGCTCGTAATTTGGGTGATGTTGGGAACAATGCTTGCGGGTATCGCTGTCCTCGTCGTCGTGAGCGATCCGAGCCTTCTTAACCAGGGTTCGAAAATGATCCCATTAGCGGCGATTGTTGGATTTATCATTGCAATGCCGCTGTCCTACTTGGTGAGCAAACGCATAAGCTAGCGCAGCCGTTCACATCCGTCATGTGTGGATGGCTCCCCTGTTGCAAGGGTTTTTTTGGGGTGACGTCTCTTGGCGGGTGCAGTCATGTGTACGGCGTTTGCGGTGCGCATGACCGCTGCCCTGATGCGATC
>JBKQQS010000004.1:0-70548 GCA_052144215.1 Rhodomicrobium sp. | reverse complement strand
AAAAGCGCACCATCGAGGATGCCTGCACCTATATCGGCGGCCTCGTCGCAACCATCGACCCTGGCGAGTGCAGAAACTACTTCGAAAACGATGGCTACGCTTCAGTCAAAACATGAAATGCTCTAGATCTCCCCGGCCGAACAAGGCTTCTGGCTTCGTGTAGGCTTCCGGGTCTCCGAAGATACGCAAGGTCTCAGAGATCGATACGAGGTCCAGGCGGCAAGATTTGATCTCGCCTTCGAGGTCTGAAATCCGCCGGCGGATTTCGTGCTGCTTCGCCTTCAATCCGCTAACAACATGAGTGTCTGACATGCCTTGATAGATAAGGGCAAATCAGCCATGTTTCTTCTGGCGTTTGCGCCATAATACCGGACTTTTTGAATCGCACTTTTGGGGGTGAAAACGCGAAAAATCACGATTTTTGCGGCGTCTAGTTATAAAAACCTACCCTCGTTTACCATCCCGATGTTAACCATGTTCCAGCCTATGGCGGCCCTGCGAGGGCGAGCATAGCGGCACAAGGGAGACGTGCAAAGGCTGCAAGCCGCTGGTAGTGTCACTGTTTGAGTTTCCGCGCCGGGCCACTTCCGGACTCATGCAGCGCAGCAAACAGCCTCACGTTTCGGTCGTCAGCGTGGCAAGGGCGAGCCTAACAACATTCCTACCTACCTATAATAAGCCATTGAGTAAGATCGACATGGCCCAAACGCGCGACCTGGAACAAAGGCAAACTGACCGGAGCAAAGCCGTCGCTCTGGCCAAAATTTGAAAGGACCAGAATATTTCAACGGTGGTCATTTATTACAGGGCAAGTGGGAAACCGTGGCGCCGTGGGCCACCAGGCAAAGGCCAGACCGGAAAGCCTTCGCGTCGCCGCCATGTTCTTTCCAATTTTTCCGCGCATCGAGAACACTTTGAGTGAGTTTTTGCTCATAGCTTGGTATCGTGTTGCTGAAGAAGTTCGCGTCCATATCTCGCAACGTGTCACCCGACCCCAAGACCATGTAGGCGGTGACGTAGGCGGTCAGGATGAGAGAGGGATTGTGCCCGGAATCAATGTTGGGCCACTGGACTCCATCGGCTTTCACCAGCGCAAACATTTTTTGGAATATCGACCAGCCATAACGAGCCTGGATGGCCTTGAACATTGCATAAAGCTTCGCGCCGATTGCATCCGACACCCGCACGATTTGCGCATCGTGCCACGCTGAGACGTCGTTCCTTCCCAATTCCGCCTCGACGCGCACTGCGGTCATCGCAGGAAACGGACTTTTGTCGTCGGCCCACCAATCCCAAGGCCAGCCAAAGCTCAACTGTCCGGTCACCAGGTTTGTCGTCTCGTGCGGCCCGAGAGCGTAAGCCCAGAACGCTTTTGTTTCCTTTGTTCCGTTGAAGAAAGCGTCATACGCGATGGCGATGCCCGGCGCCTCTTTCCCCGTCACCTTGCGGATATCTTCACTATAGCAGGCGCAAGCGCCGCCTGTTATCGGATCGACCCACAGATAATACTGTTCTCGCGGCGGCTTGATGCCCAAATCCGAAACAATCTGCGAGAACGCTCGATCCATGTAGTCGAAGAGCGCTGAAATGTCTCCCTGGTGCGCATCCCAGATGCATTTTTTGGTATACCAAATGTAGTGCGATCCGGTGTGGATCAAAATCGTAGGACTAGTTGCCGCGAACGCAGCCCCGCCGGTGTATTTGATTTGCAGGCGCGACCAGCCGTCTCCGGCGGGAATCAGCCGCCACAACTGGCGGGTACCATTGTCACAGGCCGTTTCGCCGTTCAGGCGCAGCCTGTCCATCCTACTATCGACGCCAACGCCAAGGAACTTGCCGTTGCGCTTGATCTGCAGCCGCGACCAGCCGTCGGCGGCGGCAACAAATTTCCACAATTGGCAGGAGCCGTTGTCATAGGCCGATTTTACGTTCAGCTTGACGGTGTCCGAGCAATTACTGGCCTCAAGGAACTTGCCGTTGCGCTTGATCTGCAGCCGCGACCAGCCCTCGGCGTCGGGAACGAGCTTCCACAATTGGCAGGAGCCGTTGTCGAAATCCGATTGAGGATTAGTCAGAAGTGTGTCGCTGCAGTCATTGGCGTCGAGATATTTGCCGCCCGACTGCGCGGAGGCGGGCAGGCAAAGCAGCAGCAGGCCAGCGAGTGCGAGCAGGCCCGGCCAAAGATAACGAGCGGCGAGCGCGCCGCGACTCAACGTCGACTTGGATTGTTTGTGGCGCATGACCTTCTCCTGACCGTCGTCAGATGCGCTTTCCGATTCGGGGAATATCCCGCCCTTCTTTGCACTTGGCCCGGCACTCCCAGGTGATGAGGGTACGCGGCTTGACCCTTTTCCTCAAGCTCGCCTTTGGCCGCGTGCTTGAACTGAAAAGCGGCCGCTGCTGCTCTGCCTGCGGGCAAGGTGCTTGTGTGCATTCAGACGAATGCTGCGATGCACCGTTCACTTCTGCAACAGGGTCAGCAGCGGAGATTCAAACTGAGACACTTCTTCGGAGGGCGGACTGCGATGTTGGCGCGCAAGCTGAACAAGCGCAGAGCTCTTCGCCGCTCCGGACGGCGCCGCAAGCGTGCGGACCGGTCAACCGCCGATCCACGTCTTCGCCGGCAAGATTACATATCTTATCAGCGCAAGCGCGGTGAGAGCGCAGATGAGGCACGCGGCCACAAGCAGGAGTATTTTCGGCACGGTTTTCGCGATGCGGCTCTGCGCCCCGCCGCGGGGGCTGCGGCCGACCGGCCCGGGCTGCGCCTTGCCTGAGTTCTCTTCGTCCATCGTTCCGCGCTCGCGCCATGAAATTCGCCGGAGCTTTACGCCAAAAGGCGCGCGAAGGAAAGCTTGGCTGCGGCGGCGCGATGGGGGAGTATGGGCAGATATTATCAGGCCGTTAGCATTCCGCCGTTAAATTCAGCGAAAGCCCCCGCCGGAGAATTCGAAATGCGAGCTTTATTTGCTTTTGCCTGCGCCATCCTAATGTCCGCAGTATCCATCCCAGCTTCGGCGCACCGGCCCTGCGCGACGGGCCGCTGCGCGCTCGCCCATGGCTATCCTGGGCCGCGCCTGCCCGGGCACGCGGTTTTTGGCAAATGCTGCTGCGGCGCGCCTGCGGGCTGGGGTCATTATCTGCGGCAGAAGCTTCGCGACGATTGCGCCGCGCCGCTCGTCATCGTGGACGAGCTTGGCGGCGTCACGCTCACGCGCAACCGCAGATAAGCCGCAGCTACTGCACCGCTGTAGCCATAGCCGCTGAGGGATGGCGCGAATCGCCGCGCTTATTTTGGCGCCGGACATACATGATGACGGATTCGGGATGCTGCGCCTTCGCCTTCAGAGCTGCGATAAGCGCGTCTTCGGCCTCGATGGCGATATGTTCGCTTCTGCCCTTGAGCTTTAGTCCAACAACGAATTGCATAGACGCTCCTTTATCCTCGCCCCTATGCCTCTATGCTACCGCGCCCTACCCAAAATACTAAGCCCAAAATTTCGGTATTTTGCATGCCAACGCTTGTCTTCAATGCGTGGATGGGGGCAATATGCGTAAGGTGGCGCTCCAGGTTCCCCAGGTTGCGGGGCGTCACTCTATGGAAACTTTGCCGTTGCCGCCTTAGCGCCGCCACGATCGGGGCATGGGGCCGCCACGCCGCAACCTTATGAGCGCCGCCGTAAGAGCGGCCTGCCGCCATAAATTCCGGCTAACACTTCTTTCTGACTTCGAAAGGAGTGCACTCATGCGCATACTTATGGTTGCAACCTTGGCCGCAACGGCCGCGGCTTTTGCCGCTTTTATGCCCGGAAAGGCGCGTGCCGCCGGGCCGGACATTTCCGGCCCTTTCACGCACGGTAATCTTGCCATCTACTTCGTGCATGGCGGAAACGCGCCTGGGCCGGTTCCCCTCACACTGCAAGAGGCGATGGCCAAGGGGACGGTTCGGGTTATCGAGACCGGCTCGGTCAACGAGCTGCGAATTGAGAATTCCGGCGATGAGGATGTCTACATCCAATCGGGCGACATCGTGAAGGGCGGCCGGCAGGACCGCGTGCTGACCGTGAGCTTCGTGCTGCCGCAAAAATCGGGGGAAGTTCCGGTCGCCTCATATTGCGTCGAGCACGGCCGCTGGAGCGCGCGCGGCGGTGAGAATGCGGCGCTGTTCGCAAGCTCCGCCGAATCGCTGCCTTCCCGCGAGGCGAAGCTCGCCATGAAGGCGCCGGCGCCCGCCGGCATCGAACCGCAGCGATCCGGCACAGCCGGTCAGGCCTATTACGCGGCAGCCGAGACGAGCCAGCGCCAGCGCGCCGTTTGGGACGAAGTGGCCAAAACGCAGTACAAATTGTCGGCGGGCGTGAACGCGCCGGTCGCCTCGCCGGCCTCTGCCACAAGCTTGCAGCTTTCGCTCGAGAACGAAAAGCTGACCGGGCTTCGCGCCGAATACACGAAGGCGCTCGAGGATAAGGCTGCCGCCGGGGACATTGTCGGTTTGGTATTTGCGGTGAATGGGCGCATCAACAGCGCCGACATCTACCCATCGAACGGCTTGTTCCGCAAAATGTGGGCGAAGCTTCTAACCGCCAGTGTGACCGAAGCTGTTGGCGAGAGGAGCGATGCGCCGGGCGCCGGCGCGCCGCCGGTGGAAGCGGTGCGCGACTTTCTCGCAGGCGCCGAAAACGGCAAATCTTATGCTCAAAAAATAGGCACGCTTGCTCAACAGGAAACGCGCGATGCCGGCAGCGCCCTCTTCGTCGAGGCCGCGCGTCCCAGCGGCGAGTGGGTGCACCGCAACTATCTGGCGAAGTGACGATCGCAAAACCGGGAAGGCCACTTTTGCGAACTCTGCTTAGCCGGAAACGTCCGCCTAGCCTTTGAAAGCAGGATGTTTCTTCCCGCAGGCGCATGGGAATAATCGCTTAAGCCTTCTGAACGAAAGAGCTGAGGACTTGTGTCATTTCGCATCGGAATGAGGTTGCGGCCGGCACGGCCGCGGATTATGCTACGAGCATCGATTTGGGCCGGACGATTGGGCCGTATCCGCCTCGCCTTTCGCGATCTGGCGCACGTGTTCCTACCTCTCTCCAAAGTTCGAAGACCGCCGCGCCATGCTTTGTGACGTGGCTTAGTGCATCGCTAGCGAAAGGACTTCCCCCATGAATATGGGCGTCGTAAAATGGTATAATAGTCAAAAGGGCTATGGCTTCATCCAGCCGGACGACGGCGGTAAGGATGTTTTCGTCCATGTCAGCGCCCTGGAGCGCTCCGGTTTGCGCGGCCTTGTCGAAGGTCAGAAGGTCTCCTTCGAGATCCAGACCGACCGGCGCACCGGCAAGACGTCGGCGGGCAATCTGCAACTCGCCTAATTTGAACTGAAGGAGCGCGGGCAACCGCGCTCTTTATTCCTAAGCATTTGTTCTTTTTATCTCTTTCCGCACGGGCCTTTAGCCCATGAAATGGCGCCGCGCTCAATTTTAATGCGGCAATTTTGCATCGGCCCAGTGAATCTAACCGCCTCTCTCCATAAGGTTGAGCTTTTCAAGAGGAGGCTGCGTGCTTATTATTTAAGCGCCGGGGAAAGGCGCGCGACGCGCGTTCGGCATCCGGTTTGCATAGGAACGCTCAGTTTCAGATTTGGAAACGGTTTCAGCATTGGGTCAGCCTCGAACTCAGACGTTTAATTTAGCGTTGGGCGCATGGACCCCCTTCCATTGGTCATCCTACGAACGACATAAAATTAGAACACTCTCTTTCGGCGTATCGATGAATGAGAGAACGGCGAGTAAGATTGATAGACCGGTCTTACGTTTCCTGGCCCCACGCGGGCAGAGAAGAAAGCAGAGGCTGCTCACCCGCGCGCCAGGATTTGGTTTCAACGACGATCAGCGGGGTCGCCATGTCGACTGACTTGTTTGACACCTATGCGCGAAGCTTCGAAGCGAGACGCGAAACGGTGATGACGTTGGCCGAGTTCCTCAAGGGGTGCAAGGCCGATCCACTTATGTATGCTTCACCTCATGAGCGGCTGCTCGCCGCGATCGGCGAGCCTCAAATGGTGGATAGCTCCAAGGATGCCCGCCTCGGCCGCATCTTCATGAACCGGACGATCCGGCTTTACCCGGCCTTCGCCGAGTTCTACGGCATGGAGGAGACGATAGAGCGGATCGTCGCCTTCTTCCGTCAGGGCGCGCAGGGCCTCGAGGAGCGCAAGCAAATCCTCTATCTGCTCGGCCCGGTTGGCGGCGGCAAATCCTCCCTTGCCGAGCGCATCAAGGCGCTGATGGAGCAAAAGCCTATCTATGTGCTGAAAGCCGGCGACGAGCTGAGCCCGATCTTCGAAAGCCCGCTCTGCCTCTTCGATCCGGAAGTCATGGGCGAGCGGATCGAGAGCGAATATGGCGTTCCGCGCCGGCGCCTGACTGGGCTTATGAGCCCGTGGTGCCTGAAGCGGCTCGATGAGTTTGGCGGCGACATCACCAAGTTCCGGGTCGCCAAGCTGATGCCCTCGCGCTTGCGTCAAATCGCGATCGCGAAAACCGAGCCCGGCGACGAGAACAACCAGGACGTCTCCTCGCTGGTCGGCAAGGTCGATATCCGGCGCCTCGAGCTGCTCGCGCAGAACGACCCGGACGCATATTCCTATTCGGGCGGCCTCAATCGGGCGAACCAGGGCGTGCTCGAATTCGTCGAGATGTTCAAAGCGCCGATCAAGATGCTGCATCCGCTTCTGACCGCCACGCAGGAGTCGAACTATGTCGGCTCCGAGAATATCGGCTCGATCCCGTTCAACGGCATCGTTATGGCCCACTCGAACGAGGCCGAGTGGCGGAGCTTCAAGAACAACAAGACCAACGAAGCCTTCATCGACCGCATCTTTGTCATCAAGGTTCCGTATTGCCTGCGCGTTCGCGAGGAAGAGCAGATTTATCAGAAGCTCATCAGCGGCTCCGAGCTGGCGTCGGCACCTTGCGCGCCAGGAACCCTCGAGATGCTCGCACGCTTCTCGGTTCTTTCGCGGCTGAAACCTCACGAGAATTCGAGCATTTACGCCAAGATGCGGGTTTACAATGGGGAAAGCCTCAAAGAGGTCGATCCTAAGGCCCGCACCATGCAGGAATACCGCGACCACGCCGGCATGGATGAAGGCATGGACGGCATTTCTACACGCTTCGCATTCAAGACGCTGTCGGCTACTTACAATCACGATACGCAGGAGGTTGCCGCCGATCCGGTTCACCTCATGTATGTGCTCGAGCAGGCCATCCGCCGCGAGCAGTTCTCCGACGATACCGAGAGCACCTACATCGAGTTCATCAAGACCGAGCTCGGTCCGCGCTACTCGGAATTTATCGGTCACGAGATCCAAAAGGCTTACCTCGAGTCCTATCACGACTACGGCCAGAATCTTTTCGACCGCTATGTCGCTTACGCGGACGCCTGGATCGAGGATCAGGACTTCAAGGATCCCGACACCGGCCAGCTCATGAACCGGGAGCTTTTGAACCAAGAGCTTTCGAAAATCGAAAAGCCGGCAGGGATCGCCAATCCGAAAGACTTCCGTAACGAGGTCGTAAAGTTTACACTGAGAGCGAGGGCACAGCGCGGCGGCAAGAACCCCTCCTGGACAAGCTACGAGAAAATCCGCGAGGTCATCGAACGCCGCATGTTCAGCCAAGTGGAGGATCTGCTGCCTGTGATAAGCTTCGGCTCCAAGAAGGACAGCGAGACCGAGAAAAAGCATAGTGAGTTCGTCGAGCGCATGGTGGCACGCGGCTATACGGAGCGTCAGGTCCGTAGGCTCGTGGAGTGGTACATGCGCGTAAGGCAGGCTGGCTAACGAACCGTGCACATTATCGATCGGCGCCGCGACGCGAGCGGCAAAAGTCTCGGCAATCGGCAGCGGTTCATCCGCCGGGCGCGAGCATTGGTCAGGCATGCGGTCCGCGAGGCATCGAAGGACCGCAAAATTACGGATACCGGCCGCGGCGGAGAGGTGACCGTCCCGGCCGACGGTGTGCGTGAGCCGAGCTTGCGGCGCGCTGCCAAGGGAGGCATCCGGGAATACCTCCTCCCCGGCAACAAAAACTATACAGAAGGCGATACGATCGAGCGGCCGCCTTCGGGCGGCGGCGCGGGCGGCGCCAGCGCGGACGGCGAGGGCGAGGATGAGTTCCGCTTCGTCCTTTCAGACGACGAGTTCATCGACCTCTTCCTCGAGGATCTGGAGCTACCCGATCTCGCCAAACGCCAGGTCATGGGCGAAGAGAAGAGCCAGCCGAGGCGCGCAGGCTACCGCTCCTCAGGGCCGCCCTCGCAGCTTTCGGTCCCGCGCACGATGCGCAACAGCCTTTCGCGCCGCATCGCGCTCAGACGGCCGAAGCCGGACGAGATTGCGGCGCTTGAGGACCGCCTCAAGGAGCTGGAGGATGCAGGGGCGGATGAGGACGAGATCCTTAGCCTTCGCGCCGAGCTCGAGAGGCAGGGCTTGCGCGCTCGCGCCATTCCGTTCATCGATCCCGTCGATGTACGCTACCGGCGCTACGAGTCCGTGCCGAAGCCCGTGGCGCAGGCGGTGATGTTCTGCCTGATGGATGTCTCGGGCTCTATGGACGAGCATCTGAAAGACCTCGCAAAGCGGTTCTTCAGCCTGCTCTATCTGTTCTTGAGCCGCCGCTACCGCTATGTGGAGGTGGTCTTCATCCGCCACACGCATGAGGCGAAGGAGGTCGACGAGGAAACGTTCTTCCACAGCCGCGAGACCGGCGGTACTGTCGTCTCTACCGCGCTTGAGGAGATGATTCGCGTTCAAGCGGACCGTTTTCCTGCGAACGCATGGAACATCTATGCCGCTCAAGCGTCAGACGGGGACAACCTGCCAATCGACAACGAGAAGACGGTTGCCCTGTTGAAAACTGTTATTCTGCCTTTGTGCCAATATTACGCTTACATCGAGGTCGGGCGCGAGCCGGAGGAGCGCCGCCGCGGAGGAGAGCCGCCAAGCACGCTCTGGCGCGCTTATGACCTTATCCAGTCTCCACAAATTCCGATGGCGATGCGCAAGGTTCGCGACCGCCGCGATATTTATCCTGTGTTCCGCGAACTCTTCGAGCGGAAAATCAATTCAGCGTCAACGGGGGCGCGATGAAGATCAAGCCGGCTAGGAACAAGCTTCTGTTCGAGGGTGCCGATTGGGATTTCGACACCCTTGCCAGAATCTACGATGGTGTTGCCGAAATCGGGCTCCGCGAGCTGGGGCTCGACATTTACCGGCCGCGCATCGAGGTCATAACGACCGAGCAAATGCTCGACGCTTACGCCTCGACAGGTATGCCGCTCTTTTACCGGCATTGGTCGTTCGGCAAACAGTTCGTGCGCAACGAGACGCTTTACAGGAAGGGATGGCAAGGCCTCGCCTACGAAATCGTCATCAATTCGAACCCTTGCGTTGTGTATCTCCTCGAAGAGAACACCGCCACCATGCAGGCGCTCGTTCTCGCTCACGCGGCCTTCGGCCATAACCACTTCTTCAAGAACAACTATGTCTTCAAGCAGTGGACCGATGCCGACGGCATTCTCGATTACCTCGCCTTCGCGAAGAACTACATTGCCGAGTGCGAAGACCGCTATGGCGTATCCGAGGTGGAGCGCGTGCTGGACGCAGCGCACGCGCTGCAAAATCAAGGCATCCATCGCTATCCTGGCAAGCGCACCATCGATTTGCGTTCCGAGGAGAAGCGCGAGCGCGAGCGCCGCGAGCATGGGGAGCGCCTGTTCAACGACCTCTGGCGCACCGTCCCGGAGCAAGGCAAGAAGACGAAAAAGCGCTCCGAACGGGACCGGCGCCGCGCGCTGCTTGGCTTGCCGGAGGAGAACATCCTTTATTTTCTTGAGAAGACCTCACCCCGGCTCAAGCCGTGGCAGCGTGAAGTAATCCGCATCGTCCGGCACATTGCGCAATATTTTTATCCGCAGCGCCAAACCAAGATGATGAACGAGGGCTGCGCGACCTACACCCACTACGAGATCATGCAACGCCTCGTCGACCGGGGCCAAATTACCGAGGGCGCCTATTTCGAGTTCCTGCATTCGCATACCAACGTCGTGACCCAGCCAAACTTCGACGACAGGCGCTATTATGGGCTCAACCCCTACGCGCTCGGATTTGCGATGATGAAAGATGTCGAGCGCATTTGCGTGAACCCGCAGGCCGAAGACCGCCAATGGTTTCCGGATATTGCCGGCAACGGAGATCCGATGGGTACGCTGAAAGACATCTGGGCGAATTATCGCGACGAGAGCTTCGTATCGCAGTTCCTCAGTCCGCATGTTATTCGCAAGCTCGGCCTCTTCCTTGTCGTCGACGATTACAAGGAGAAAGACCTTTCGGTGGACGCGATCCATAATGAACGCGGCTATTCGAGGGTCCGCCGCGCTCTCGCCCGCCACTACGATGTTGCCCGGCACGATCCGGACATTCAGATCGTAGATGTGGATCTGGAGGGCGACAGGCGCCTAGAGCTACGCCACCATGTCGTGGACGGCGTCACGCTCGACGAGGACGATGCGGAGCGTGTGCTCCAGCACCTCGCCAATCTATGGGGCTATGAGGTCTATCTTATCGAGACCGCCGGCGAAGGCGAACCGGCAACCAAGCATCACGCCGAGCCCGTTCATCCCTTTATATAGCGGGACAGACGCTTCTAGGCGCGGCTGTCCCTGCTGGCTACCGCGGAGATACCGAGTGCGGCGGTAACCGCGTTGACGATGCCGCTGGCATTGAGACCGGCAGCCTCGTACAACGCTTCGGGCTTGCCATGGTCCATGAAAATGTCCGGAAGCACGAGCGGCCGGACCTTCAGCCCGTGGTCGAGCAGCCCGTCGCGGGCCAGAAACTCCAAAACATGGCTGCCAAATCCGCCGCCTGCGCCCTCCTCGACGGTCACGAGAACCTCGTGATGGCGGGCGAGCTGGCGTATAAGGTCACGGTCCAAAGGCTTAGCAAACCGCGCATCGGCCACGGTCGCCGGAAGGCCCATCGCGGCGAGCTTTTCGGCGGCCTTCAAGCTTTCGCTGAGACGGGTCCCGAGCGATAGAATGGCAACGGCAGAGCCTTCGCGCACGATCCGGGCTTTACCGATATCGAGCGGCACGCCTTCTGCCGGCATCTCAAGGCCCAAGCCTTCGCCGCGCGGATAGCGGATCGCGCTCGGCCTATCGCCGATCGCAGCAGCGGTCGCGACCATGCGCTTAAGCTCCACCTCGTCCGATGGCGCCATGACGACGAAATCGGGCAGGCAGCAGAGATAGGCGAGATCGAAGGCCCCGGCATGCGTCGCCCCGTCGGCGCCGACAAGGCCCGCCCGGTCAAGCGCGAAGCGGACGGGTAGATGCTGCACGGCGACGTCGTGCACGAGCTGGTCGTAGCCGCGTTGCAGGAATGTCGAGTAGATGGCGGCAAACGGCTTGAACCCCTCGACGGCGAGGCCGGCAGCGAAGGTGACGGCATGCTGCTCTGCAATGCCAACGTCGAAGCAACGCTCCGGGAACGCCTTTTCGAAGAGATCGAGCCCCGTACCCGAGGGCATGGCCGCAGTGATGGCTACGATCTTATCGTCTTTGCGGGCTTCCTCGATCAGGCTTTCAGCGAAGATTTTCGTGTAGCTCGGGGCCCCGGGCTTGCCCTTGTCCTGCGCGCCGGTCACAACGTTGAACTTGTTTACGCCGTGATATTTGTCGGCGGAGTTCTCGGCGGGCGCGTAGCCCTTCCCCTTCTGCGTCACACAGTGGATCAGAACCGGCCCCACATCCGCGTCGCGGACGTTGCGAAGTACGGGCAGAAGATGATCGAGATTATGCCCGTCGATGGGGCCGACATAGTAGATGCCAAGTTCCTCGAACAGCGAGCCGCCTGTCAAAAGGTGGCGCGTAAACTCCTCGGCCCGGGCCGCGCGCCGCTCCCAAACCTTCGGCAGCTTATGGGCGAGCTGTTTGCCGAAATCGCGAACCTTGAGGTAGGTCTCCGATGAGGTCATGCGCGCAAGATACGCCGATAGCGCTCCGACGGGAGGCGCGATCGACATATCGTTGTCGTTCAAAATGATGATAAGGCGCGCGTCCATCGCGCCCGCATTATTCATCGCCTCATAGGCCATGCCGGCGCTCATGGCGCCGTCGCCGATCACTGCGATGATATGGCGGCTTTGGTCTTCGCCCTTGAGATCGCGGGCGACCGCCATGCCGAGGCCTGCCGAGATCGACGTCGAGGAATGGCCGGCTCCGAAAATATCGTACTCGCTTTCCGAGCGCTTCGTGAAGCCGGACAGCCCCCCAGGCTGGCGCAGCGTCCGGATGCGATCGCGCCGTCCGGTCAATATCTTGTGAGGATAGGCTTGGTGACCGACATCCCATATAAGCCGGTCGTGAGGCGTGTCGAACAGATAATGGATCGCGACCGTCAGCTCGACGACGCCCAACCCCGCCCCCAGGTGACCGCCGGTTACCGAGACCGCTTCGATCAATTCAAATCGCAGTTCGTCCGCCACCTGCCGAAGTTGATCTTGATCGAGCTTTCGAAGGTCTGCAGGAAACCGTATGGTATCGAGAAGCGGGGTACGATTGCTGATGGTCACTTCAACACTTTCCTTCAGAATTCACAACGCTAGCCTATGCGGCTCAGCCTTTTAGAACACCGAATTTTTTGTCGCAAATGCGGAAAAGTCTTATCCGGCACCGGAAGGCAACACTGCAAGAAAAATATGCGCACACAAAGGCTAAGCTTTTCTTTCCCTAACGAAAGAATCGAACCCGCGCCCGAAGTTTTCTGGCAGTCATTAAGCCGGAGGCGTTCCATTTGTTCCAGGATCGAGCGCAGCGGTTCCTGCCGGAATCCCTTGCGCATTGAGCGCGATGCGCTCGACTTTGGCCTCCGCGCGCTTCAACAGCTGATCGCAATGAGCGCGCAACGCCTCTCCGCGCTCGTAGATTTCGATGGATTGCTCGAGGTCCACGTCTCCTCTTTCTAGGCGCGTTACGATCTGCTCAAGTTCTTTTAACGCGGCCTCGAAACTCATGCCCTTGATGTCTGCGAAGGGGTTGCGCGCCTGCCGGGGCGCGGGTGGCTCTTTGATTGCACTGCTTTGCATGACCGTTCCCTAAAAAGCCTCTAGTAACGCCTGCACATGAACTGCAACCGAGCGGCTCAGCGCCGTGAGATCATAGCCGCCCTCCAGCATGGAAACCAGCCGGCCCCCGCAGCGTTCCCGCGCCACTTCTATCAACTTTCGTGTCACCCAGGCGTAATCGTCTTCGACGAGGTTGATGTTGGCTAGCGGATCGGATCTGTGGCCGTCGAACCCAGCCGAAACGATGATCAAGTCCGGAGCGTGCCGGTGCAGCGCCGGTAGAATGACCGATTCGTACGCCTCGCGAAATTCCCCGCTGCCGTCGCCTGCCCGGAGCGGTGCATTGACGATGTTACCGGTCTCGCCGCGCTCCGTTAGGCTCCCAGTTCCTGGGAACAGCGGCATCTGATGGGTCGACGCATAAAGAAGGGACGGATGGGACCAAAAAATCGATTGCGTGCCATTGCCGTGATGGACATCGAAATCCACGACGGCGACCCGTTCGGCTCCGTAAGCCGCTTTGGCGTGAAACGCTGCGATGGCGGCGTTATTGAATAGGCAGAAGCCATTTGCCTTTTCGATCTCGGCATGATGTCCCGGCGGGCGCACCCCGCAAAGCGCGTTCGAGGCCAGGCCCTGCATCACCTCGTCCACGGCTTGGATGCCGGCGCCGGCTGCATGCAGCGCGGCTTCCCAGCTGCCCGGCGACATGATCGTATCGCCGCCGTCGAGCGAAATGAGATCCTGCCGCGGCTGGCTTTTCTCGATAAAGTCGAAATAGCGCCCGGGGTGTGCGCGCACAATTTGCTCGCGCGTCGCTCGTGGCGCTTGGACGTGATGGAGGTTCTGAAATCGCTCATGGGCCAGGGCTTTTTCGATAGCCCTCAACCGGTCTGCCCGCTCAGGGTGCCAATCGCCCGTGTCGTGATCGAGGAAGGCATCGTGAGTTATATACAGCGTAGTCATGGACCGGCCTCAACCGCTTTGCTTGCTCACCAGAGCTTTCAAGGAGACCGGCGGCTTGCTGTCCTCGGGAACGAAAAAGTCCGGGGCCAGATCCTCGCTCGGGTCTATGCGATAATGGTCGAAGTCACGCTTTCCGTTCTCCCAGAGCAGAGTGTCGTCGATGCAAAAGTTCCCTGTGAACTCCCGTGAAGGCTTCGTGAGAATGAGATGCGCGGCATCGGCCAAGATGTCCGCCTTCCGGCTGGCGCGCATCAGCCGGTCGCCGCCGAGCAGGTTTGCGACGGCCGCGGTGGCGATCGTGGTGCGCGGCCAAAGCGCGTTCACGGCAATACCGTGCGGCTTAAACTCCGCCGCCATGCCCAGCACGCAGAGGCTCATATTGTATTTGGCTATCGTATAGGCGACGTGAGGCGCAAACCACCGGGGATTGAGATCGAGCGGCGGCGAAAGCATGAGGATGTGCGGATTGTCCGCCTTCATAAGATGCGGGAGGCACAGCTTCGAGGTCAGGAACGTGCCGCGGCCGTTGATTTGGTGCATCAAATCGTAGCGCTTCATATCGGTCTGCGAGGTGGGTGTCAGGCTGATCGCGCTCGCATTGTTGATGCAGATATCGATGCCGCCGAAATGCTTCACCGTTTGCGCGACGGCCGCCTGCACCTGCTCCTCGAAACGGATATCGCAGAGTATGGGGAGCGCCTTCCCGCCGGCCTGCTCGATCTCGGCGGCGGCGGTGTGAATCGTTCCGGGCAATTTGGGGTTCGGATCGCCGGTTTTCGCTGCAATCGCAATGTTCGCGCCGTCTTTTGCTGCACGCAGAGCGATTGCCAAGCCGATGCCACGGCTTCCGCCGGTTATGAACAGTGTCTTCTTGTTGAGCGATCCCATTCCCGATTTTCCTTTTCAAGTTCCCCCTCACCCCTACCCCTCTCCCGCGAGGGGAGAGGGGAAAACACCGCTTCTTCTCCCGGCACGGAAAAGGCGCGGCGCTGCAACGGGCACGCCCGGGCTCCCTCTCCCCTCCGCGGGAGAGGGCTGGGGTGAGGGGCTTTTACTTTTCTTGTGCCGCCTTTGGCGCTTTTTGTAGAAACGCCGAAAAAGCGGCCATAGCCTCCTGCGATTTGATGCGCTCTAAAAATAAAGCGCCTTCCTCCTCCATCCGGTTCTTGATGGGCGCCGGGTCTCCCTTAAGAAGCCGCCTTGAAATGCGGATCGCTTCGCGCGGCTTGGCGGCAAGCGCCTCCGCTGCCTTGAGGGCCGCGCCTTCCACCGCCTCCGGCGGCACGATATGGTTGACGAAGCCCGCTTCTCTTGCCCGGTCCGCCGTAAACGGCTCGCCCATGGCAAGAAGCTCGAAGGCGCGCGCATGGCCCATCAGCCTCGGTCCGAGCAGGCTCGAAGCCGCTTCCGGAACGAGCCCAAGATCGACGAAGGGCGTTTGAAACAGCGCGCGCGGGCTCGCGAATACGAGATCGCAATGGAACATCAACGTTGTACCGATACCGATAGCCGGGCCGTCTACGGCGGCTATCAGCGGCTTTTCGTGTTCCGCCAGCGCCTGAAGAAAGCCGAAGCCGTGCAGCGCGGCACCGCCTTGGCCCGCGGCCAGGAAGTCCGCCAAATCATTGCCGGCGCAGAAAATGCCGGGCTGGCCGAGCATCACTGTGACAGCGATGCCACCGGCAGCGTCCGCGTCCCTCAGCGCTTCCGTCAGCGCCCGGTACATCTCACCCGTCAGCGCGTTTTTCTTCTCCGCCCGGTTCAGCCTGACCGTCTGGACGGCACCCTCTTTGGCGATTTCAACGTGCGCGCTCATTTTTATCGCGTCCACAGCACCGCATCTGCCTCCGTTACGGTTTCGTATCCGTGGGTAACCGCATGTTTCAATCCGGCGGTCTCGACCATGAGGCTTTCCGCGAAGTGCCGCGCTTCGACCGCGCGTGCACCTGCATTCATGCCATCGCCGCCGCGGGCTGCCGCCAGCGCGCCTTTCGCAAGGTATGTTCCCCCGGCCGCAAGTCCGAAAAGCCGTCCGAACGGCGTGGCGCCCGCAAGCGCTGCGGCCTTGTTCTGGGCAAGCTGGCGCTGAAGCCAATGGCTTGTCTCTTCGAGGGCGGCAACGCTTTCCTCGAGACACTCGCCCATATGGCCGAAGGCAGGCTCGTTCGAGGCCTCCACCGCGCTGACGGTTTCCTTCAGCCCGGCGATGAACGCCTGAGCGGTCTCGCCGCCATTCGAGGGCAGCTTGCGCGTGACGAGGTCGATGGCTTGAATGCCGTTCGTGCCCTCGTAAATCGGGGCGATGCGCGCATCGCGGTAATGTTGCGCCGCGCCCGTCTCCTCGATGAAGCCCATGCCGCCATGCACCTGGATGCCGCTGGAGGCCACCTCGACGCCAATGTCGGTCGAGAAGGCTTTGGCAACGGGCGTCAGCAGCGCAGCTTCGGCGTGAGCGCGCTTGCGCTCGTCCGCATCCGGCGAATGATGCGCGATATCCATCGCCACCGAGGTCGCATAGCAGATCGCGCGCGCCGCCGAGGTCTTGACCTTCATGTCGAGCAGCATCCGCTTCACATCCGGATGCTCGAAAATAGCGACCGATCCATCCGGCGCCCCCGTATCGCTCGCGCCCTGCTTGCGCTCATGCGCATAGGCAAGCGCCTGCTGGAATGCGCACTCGGCAATGCCCACGCCTTGGACGCCGACGCCGATACGCGCCTCGATCATCATTGTGAGCATGGCGTAGAGGCCCTTATTGGGCTCGCCGACCATCCAGCCGATGGCGCCATCCTTGTCGCCGTAGTTCATCACGGCGGTCGGGCTGCCGTTAATTCCGAGCTTGTGCTCGAGCTTGGCCGCATAGGCGTCGTTGCGCGCGCCAAGCGAACCGTCGTCATTTACGAAGAATTTCGGGATCAGGAACAGAGAGATGCCTTTGGTGCCGGCAGGGGCATCGGGCAGCCGGGCTAGCACCATGTGGATGATGTTGTCCGTCATCGGATGCTCGCCGTAGGTGATGAAAATCTTGGTGCCGGTGATCTTGTACGTGCCATCGCCAGCCGGAACCGCGCGGCTCTTAAGGAAGCGTAAGTCGGAGCCCGCATGCGGCTCGGTGAGCTGCATCGAGCCCGTCCACTCGCCGGTGACGAGCTTCGGCAGATATTTCCTCTGCAGCGCCTCCGAGCCATGCGCGATGATCGCGTGCACGCCCGCCTGCGTCAGCAGCGGATTGAGGCCGAACGCCATATTGGCGCCGTTCCACATCTCGGTGAGCGCCATGGAGAGCGCGAGCGGCAAGCCCTGGCCGCCGTGCTCCTTCGGGAAGGCTACGCTACCCCAGCCGCCGGCGACCCATTTGCGGTAGGCCTCCGTGACGCCTTGCGGCATCACGACCTCGCCGTTGACGAGCCGCGCGCCTTCGGTATCGGATGCCCGGTTCGTCGGCGCCAGCTCTTCGTTGGCGAAGCGCGCCGCCTCCTCTAGAATGGCGTAGACCGTGTCCCAGTCCAAATCCTCGAACAACCCGCGCTCGACGATCTTCGATAGTCCGGCGATGTGGTCTAGCGTGAAGGCGATATCTGCGACGGGCGCGCGATAGGTCATCGATCCTCCCAGTTTGCGCTTGGATTGAGTGCGGGCTTGCCGCCGCATCTGTTCCGGTTCGTCACCCAAGCAGGCGAAACTTTACAGTAATCCGAAACGCGGCGGCGGAAAATAGCTTTGTGCGCAGGATAGGTTAGACGCGTTATAAACGAAAAGCAAAGACCGCCTGAAGCTTTTATAAAGCAAAAGCACTGCGTTGCCGGCATAGCCGGGAACCGCCAGGGTCATGGCTAGGCTTGACCTGGGCCCAGGGTGTCATCGCGGAACTTGATTGCCCCCGATGTTTCCGCACGTGACTCACCCCTCACCCTCTCCCCTTGCGAGAGAAGGAGAGGATGAGGGGGACTTGGTCCCGGCGATCCCGATGTTTCAGGCGAGACTCTGTGCGCGCGGTTGCGCGAGCCGGCCAGGCGGTCTACAAGCACCGGCATCCTATAAATGCGAGAGGACGAACCGACCTTGTCTAACGATCGCGCCGAACGCCACGATTGGAGCCGCGCCGAGGCGGAGGCTTTGTACGGGGCTCCGTTCAACGACCTTTTGTTTCTGGCCCATTCGGTCCACCGGCGCAGCTTCGATCCGAACCACGTGCAGATGAGCCGGCTGCTCAGCGTGAAGACGGGCGGCTGCCCGGAAGATTGCGCCTATTGCGGCCAGTCGGCGCATCACAAGACCGGCCTTTCCGCCTCCAAGCTGATGGAGGTCGGGCGCGTCATCGAGGAGGCGAAGAAGGCGAAGGCGGCAGGCGCCACGCGCTATTGCATGGGCGCGGCCTGGCGCAACCCCAAGGCGCGCGACTTCGATGCGATTTGCGCGATGGTGGAAGGGGTGAAGGCGCTTGGGCTAGAGACTTGCATGACGCTCGGCATGCTCACCGCCCGCGACGCGGAGCGGCTCAAGGGCGCCGGCCTCGATTACTACAATCACAACATCGATACTTCGGAGCGCTTCTATAGCGAGATCGTCTCGACGCGCAGCTTCGGCGAGCGGCTCGATACGCTGGACAATGTGCGCTCGGCCGGCATCAAGGTTTGCTGCGGCGGCATCGTCGGCATGGGCGAGGAGGCGCAAGACCGCGTCGATATGCTGGTGACGCTGGCGAACCTGCCCCAGCACCCCGAAAGCGTTCCGATCAACCTGTTGATCCCCATTGCGGGCACGCCGCTTGCCAACGCGGAGCCGCTCGATCCGATTGCGTTCGTTCGCACGATTGCGCTCGCGCGCATCATGATGCCGCGCTCGATGGTGCGGCTGTCGGCTGGGCGCGCGGAGATGACCGACGAGCTGCAAGCGCTGTGCTTCTTCGCCGGGGCGAACTCGATCTTCCTTGGCGACACGCTTTTGACCGCCGGCAATCCCGCCGAGGATAAGGACAAGGCTTTGTTCTTAAAGCTAGGCCTGTCACCGATGCCGGCGGAGGAAGCTTCGGCCCATGCTCAGGCCCTATGAAGAGCTGTTAGCGGATTTGGACAAGCGCGGGCGGCTGCGGCAGCTCGCTCCTGCCGCGGGGCACGATTTCACGTCGAACGACTATCTGGGGTTGGCGGAGTCGCCCGAGCTGAAGGATGCAATCCGGTCCGCGCTGGACTGCGGCGTTCCTGCCGGTGCTGGCGGCTCGCGCCTGCTTCGGGGAAACCATCCGGAGCATGTAGAGCTGGAGGAGGAGGCGGCCGCTTTCTTCGGGGTCGAATCCGCGCTTTATTTCAGCAGCGGATTTTTCGCGAACTATGCCCTTTTCGCGGGCTTGCCCCAGCGGGGCGACCTCGTCGTCTACGACGCCCTCATCCATGCGAGCGCGCACGATGGCATGCGCGCGGGCCGGGCCGAACTCGCCGAGGCAGCGCATAACGACGCCAATGCTTTCGAGGACAAAATCCGCGCCTGGAGGGCCGCGGGCGGCAAGGGGCGCCCGTGGATCGCCGTCGAAAGCCTTTACAGCATGGACGGCGACCGGGCGCCGCTCGCGGATTTGGCCGCCATTGCCGCACGGCATGAGGGCATGCTCGCAATCGACGAGGCCCACGCGACCGGCGTTTTTGGGCCTGACGGGCGCGGCTTGGGGGCGTGGCTAGAAGGCCGGCCGGACGTGATCTCGCTGCACACGTGCGGAAAGGCGCTTGGCTCGGCGGGCGCACTTCTCTGCGGACCGCGGGTGTTTGCCGATTTTCTAATCAACTATTCCCGGCCTTTCATTTATTCGACCGCGCCGTCTCCGCTCACCGCCGCCTCCGTCCGTGCAGCGCTGCGCCTCTGCAAAGACCGGCCGGACCGGCGCATGCGGCTTTCCGCGCTGATCGAGAGCGCAAATTCAGCGCTCGAAAGCCGCTGCGGCGTCCGGCCGAGCGGCTCGCAAATCCTGCCCGTCATCGTTGGCGCCGATACGCGCGCCACTGGGCTAGCGGCGGCGATGCGCGCCCGCGGCTACGACATCCGCGCGATCCGGCCGCCGACGGTTCCCGAAGGCACCGCGCGACTCCGCATTGCGCTGACGTTGAACACGAGCGCCGGAATCGTCTGCGAAATGATCGAGGCTCTTCGCCTTGAACTCGAACGCATGGGGCGCTGACGTGCGCTTCGTGGTTACGGGAACCGGCACCGGCGTTGGCAAGACCATCTTCTGCGCGGCGCTCGCCGGTGCGCTCGCCGCGAGCTATTGGAAGCCGGTTCAAGCGGGGCTTGAGGGCGAGACCGATAGCGAAACCGTGCGCCGGCTCTCGGGGCTTGCCCAAGACCGCATCGTGCCGGAAGCTTACAGGCTCGAACTGCCGGCCTCGCCCCACATCGCCGCGGCGCGCGAAGGGATATGCATCGAGGCAAGCCGTTTGGCGATCCCGCGCCGGGCCGGCCCGCTCGTCATCGAGGGCGCGGGCGGCTTGCTGGTTCCGCTTTCTGCGGATCTGCTCGAGATCGATCTTTTCGCATTCTGGGGCGTGCCGGTGATTTTGTGCGCGCTGACCTCGCTTGGCACCATCAATCACACTTTGCTGTCGCTCGAAGCGATAACGCGGCGCTCCATTAAGCTGCACGGCGTCGTCTTTATCGGCGAACGCGACGAAGAGGTCGAAAGCACCATTCTCTCGCTCGGCAAGGCGCGCCGCCTCGGAGGCTTACCGCCGCTCGATCCCTTGAACGCCGGCACACTCTCGCATGCGTTCCGGGCAAATTTCCGGTTGAGCGATTTCGCCGGGCGAGCGCTCGATAGACGGTCCGGCTGATCCGTCCGTGCCCGCCCAGGCGGCCGGGGAAGCCTCGATTGCCCAGCAGGGCTGGGCAGGAGTATCATGAATTCTAACGGCTGGTATAAATCCGGAAAGCCTGACATGACAAAGCCCTACATCGTACCGCCTCAAGAGGGACGCACCGCCATCGTCACGGGCGCGAGCAGCGGCATCGGGCTTTGGACGGCCGCCGGTCTCGCAAAGGCTGGCGCCCAAATTATCATGATATGCCGGAACGCGCAGAGGGGCGAAGCCGCGAAAGCCTTCGTGGCCCGGACAAGCGGCCGCGTACCCGATCTCGTTCTCGCCGATTTCGCGGACCTCAAAGCGGTCCGCAACGCCGGCGCGCAAATCCTGGAGCGCTATCCGCAAATCCACATTCTTGTGAACAACGCCGGCCTGTTTGCCCGCAAGCGCGAGTTGACCGAAGACGGCTACGAAATGACCTTCGCGGTCAACCATCTCGCGCCGTTTCTGCTGACGGACACGCTGCTGCCCGTTCTGGCCCGCAGCGGCGAGAAGGGGCGGCACGCAAGAATCGTAACTGTGGCGTCCGCGGCCGCAAACCGGACCTCCATAGACCTTGGCGACCTCATGTCCGCGCGCCGCTACAGCATGTTCGGCGCCTACAGCAAATCGAAGCTCGCCAATATACTGTTCACGAAGGAGCTCGCCCGCCGGCTGCCGCCCCGGCCGGTGACCGCGAATTGCCTGCATCCCGGCGTCATTGCGACGAGGATCGGAAACAAAGGCGGCATAGAAGGGCTGGTGTGGTCGGCGATCAAGCCTTTCATGACTAGCCCCGAACAGGGCGCCGTGAACTCGCTTTACGTCGCCACATCGCCCGGCATCGAGGACGTCAGCGGCGCCTATTTCGTGCGTGAGCGGCCGGCGCATCCGAACCCTATCGCAGACGACCCAGAGATCGCGGCGCTGCTTTGGGCGGAGAGCGAGAAACTTGTGGGCGCGGCACTCGCAGCCCGCCCTGCGCGTTAGAGAATTCTTTAGGCGCCGGGCAAATGGAATGCGCGGCTTTGCCAGCAAATATGTTCAGCCGTTAACGCACGGCTGCTTTCAATTGACCGGCGAACTTTCCGAAATCGATGTCGTCCGGTCTTAGCTTTTGAAGCCGTTCCGCGTAAGAGATGGCGCTTCGAAGGTCCCGGGCGGCAAGTGCGTCTTTAAGGAGAAGCGCTAAAATATCCACATTGGATGGGTTTGCCGCCAAGGCCTGCGTAAGGACGCGCCGGGCCTCTCCGGTTTCTTGGGCCGATTGCAAGGCGACCGCGTAGACATAGGCGTAACGCGGCTGGGCCGGCTCCAATTCATTTGCGCGCTTCAAGCTGCCGGCAGCTTCTTCATAGCGTTTCTGCCTGACGAGCGCGAGGCCAAGCGCATGGTGCGCCGCTGCGGCCTTGGGCTGAAGAGCGATTGTCTCCCGGAGCAAATTTTCCGCCTCGGATTCCCGGCCCATGGACCGGTAGAGATCCGCCAAATTAACCCGGGGAGGAACCTGCTTGGGAGCGAGTTTGATTGCGGCAAAATATTCTTGCTCCGCGAGCCCCGCTTTGCCTTGCCGCAAGTAGAAGCCTGCAAGATCGGTTCGCTCTTCAGCCCTGTCCGCATTGAATTGCTTCGCGGCGATATATTCAGCCCAACCTTGTTCGAGAGCAACCTTCTCCGATCCGGCCGTGCCCTCCGGCAGGTCTGCAAGCAGCGATGCAGCCTCGATGCGCACGGCGCGGACAGGATCTGGCAAGCTGGCCTTGGCGCGCGCCCAGCGGATTTCAAGCTGCAACGGCTCGAGTGCTCTCAAGGCTCCGATTCGAACCAGCGGTTCGGGATCCCGCAGACCCTGTTGAATTTGAGCGTCTACCGCGGCCGATGGTCTTTCGCGTAATTGAAGCAGAGCTGTCGCTCGCGCGATCGCCGGCGCTGAAGCATCTTGCGCAACCTTGAGCAGCAAATCATGCGCCTCTGGCCGATCGAGCCTCGCCGCATAAAAGGCCTCCGTATAGGTCTGGAAGCCTTTGCGCAAGGGGCCATGCCAGCGTTCGACCGCGGTGGCCGCCCAACCCGCATCGCGGCCGGCATGGCAGCTCGAGCATGTATTCGGCACACCGGATTTCACGGTGAGATCGGGCCGCGGAATGCGGAAGGAATGGTCGTGGCGCCGGTCGATAACCATGTAGGTCCGCGCGGGCATGTGACAGGCGATGCAGTCCGGCGAATTCTGGCCGGCACTGTGGCCGGTGTGGGTTACGGCTGCAAACTTCTCAGGCGCGTGGCACTGGGAGCAGACTTCGCTCCTGGCGGCTTTCAGCTTGCCGCTATGCGGATCGTGGCAATCCGTGCAGACCACGCCTTTCGCAAACATTTTGCTTTGCTGGAAGGAGGACGTGTTGAATACCTCGTCCTTCATTTGCCCATCGTCTTCGAATAGGTCGGGCGTCAGAAAAACCGGAAGATGGGTGTCCGCCAAAGGCTGCCCGGGATGCCAGTTTTCCGAGAATTCGCCGCGCCTCGAATGGCACCTGTCGCACGCTTCCATCTGGCCGCCTCTAGCCGGGATCGATGGAAAACCGGAATGCGCTACGTTTGCCGGCCGGTCACGTTGAACCCAATAAACGTGGTCCGTGCCAGGACCGTGACACGCCTCGCACCCAACGCTCACCTCCGAAAAGGTGGTATGGAAGCTGTCCTTCGCCGCATCGTAATTCTTGCGCACGCCTGTCGAGTGGCATTCCGCGCACATGTAGTTCCAGTTCTGTTGCGGCCCAGTCCAGTGCAACGGGTCCGATGGCGGGATGTCTTCGTTTGGGTACAGATGGAACCAGCGCTGTCCGCCCTCGCTCTTGGGCCGCGTATCCCACGCATAGGGAAGAGCCTGCAGCCGCCCATCCGGAAATTCCACCAGGTATTGCTGGAGGGGATCGATTCCGAACGTATATTTGACCGTAAATCCGGCCAGCTTTCCGTCCTTTCCCTCGGTTTCGGCAAAGAACCGGCCAGCCTTGCGGTAAAAGCGCGCTTTGGAGCTGAAATGCTCAGCTTGCGCATCGTTGAAATCGCCAAGCACCGCTTTCTCAGTTGCCTCTTGCATGGCTTGGGCATGCTGCGACCCCGTCCATGACTTGGCTTCCGCTTGGTGACATCCGGCGCAGACTGCAGAGCCCACAAAGCCGGCAGGCCTGCTGAAGACATTGTCTTGAGCCGCGGCGGGCGCGGCTGCTGCGGCAAAGAGAAAGGCCGCAAGCGCGATCGGGACAAGCGCCGGGACTTTCCATTTTCCCGGCAGCTTCTCCCGTTGAAAAGCCCTCTCTAAGATATGTACGCCTAGCCGCATAGGCACCCCGTTTGAGATTAAGCAGGCAGCCTACTTCCCGTCCTGGGCCGCGCGGTTAGCTTCCGCCAGCTTCCGCTTGTCCTCGTCCGTTAGCACCGGCGGCTCGACCTTGATCGTGAGTTTGGCGATTTTGCCGGCGAACTTGAACGGTACTTGGTAGTCGCGGTCATCCACGGGCGTGCCGGTGTCGGATCCGATGTCGAAGGTCTCATCCCAAGGCAGCGTTAGCGGCACCGTGCGCTCCACCGTCTGCACCGCAACCACCTTGCCATCCACCTTAAAGGTTCCGGTGCCGGAACGGCCAAGCCCGCTGACATTGTTGAATGCGAGGGTCGCAAAACCGAGCCCATCATATTTGAAGTCAAACTCGAGCGTATGCTTGCCGGGCGAAAGCTCCTCCGCCCCTTCCCAGCGCACGCGCTTCAAATCGAGCAGATTCCAGACGAAGACAGGCTTGCCTTTGAGGAGATACATGCCGTAGCCGCCAAAGCGCCCGCCATCTGTCACGATCATGCCCTCCGGCTTTACTTGGGCAGCGCCAAGTCCGAGACGGACTTCCTCGCCGCCGCTGGGGATCTCGATTTCGGCTGCAATGGTGTAGGAGGTGTTCAGCAAGGAAGGCGAGGTGCCGCGCGGGATTCCGGTTACCGGTTGACCGGAGTAGACGAACTCTGTGCGGCCGCCCGACATCGAGGGACGCGGCGTAACCATCCGGGTTGCCACAGAGGCATCGAGCGGCAGCACCTGATATTTAGCGAATTCGGCAAACATCAGATCCGTCATTTCCCGTACCTTGGCCGGATTGGCGGCCGCTAAGTCGGTGTACTGCGTCCAGTCGTGCCGGACATCGTAAAGCTCGAATTTGTACGCGCTGGCCGGGTCCTCGACCGCCCTGCCGAGCAGTTCCCACGGCGCGCGGACCGGAACCGCGCTCAGCATCCAGCCTTCGTTGTAGAGCCCCTGCACGCCCAGCATCTCGAAATACTGGATGCGATGCGGCGATTGTGCATCGGCGTTGGTTTTGTCGAAGCTATAGGCGAGGCTCACACCCTCGATTGGCTTTTGCGCGACGCCGTCCACCATGACGGGGGCTGGAATGCCCGTCACTTCCAAGATCGTCGGCACAATGTCGATCACATGATGGAATTGCGGGCGAATGCCGCCTTTGTCTGCAATATGGCCCGGCCAAGAGATAGCCATTCCCTGGCGGGTGCCGCCGAAGAAGGACGGAATTTGCTTCGTCCACTTGTAAGGCGTGTCGAAGGCCCAGGCCCACGGCACGGCCATATGATTGTATGTCTGGTCCGAGCCCCAGGCATCGTACCATTTCATCTGATCGGCCACCGGCAGCTCGATGCCATTGAACTGCAGCACCTCGCTGGGCGTGCCGTTTGGAGATCCCTCGGCCGAGGCGCCGTTGTCGCCGCTGATATAGATGATGAGCGTATCGTCGAGCTTGCCCATGTCCTCGACCGCTTGAATCACACGGCCAATCTCATGGTCTGTATAGGCGAGAAAGGCGGCATAGACCTCCGCCTGGCGGATATAGAGCTTCTTTTCATCGTCAGAGAGCGTATCCCAGCTCTTCAAGAGTTTGTCCGGCCACGGCGTTAGCTTGGCATCGGCGGGGATAACCCCAAGCTTTTTCTGGTTCGCGAAGATCTGCTCGCGCAGCGCATTCCACCCCCTGTCGAAAAGGTGCATGGCGCTGATTTTCTCGATCCATTCCGGCGTGGCATGATGGGGTGCGTGCGTGCCCCCGGGCACGTAATAAAGGAAGAACGGCATCGACGGGTTGATGTCGTTCAACTGGTTCAGCCAGTGGATGGCGTCGCCGGCCATGGCGGTGGTCAGATTCCACTTGGGGTTCCCAACATAGGGATAGATCGCGGTGGTGTTGCGGAAGAGGTTCGGCTGCCATTGGCTCGTATCGCCACCGACAAAGCCGTAGAAATATTCGAAGCCCATGCCGGTTGGCCACTGGCCGAAAGGCCCGGCTTGGCTTGCCTCCCAGGTCGGCGTGTTATGGTCCTTGCCGAACCAGGACGTGCGGTAGCCATTTTCCAAAAGGATCCGCCCGATCGTAGCGTTCTCCTTGCCGATCACGCTGTCATAGCCCGGGAAACCTGTGGCCGCCTCGGAGACCACGCCAAAGCCCGCAGAGTGGTGGTTCCGGCCGGTGATCAGAGCGGCCCGGGTCGGCGAGCACAGCGCGGTCGAATGAAAATTGGTGTAGCGCAGCCCATTCGCGGCAATGCGGTCCAGCGCGGGTGTCGGGATAACGCCGCCAAACGTGGATGGTGCGCCAAAGCCCACATCGTCGGTCATGATCAGGAGGATGTTCGGCGCCCCTTTTGGCGGCACCACCTGCATCGGCCAGTAAGGCTTGGACTGCGGGGCATTCAGCTCAATCTGGCCCTTGAAAGGCTGTGGCGGGGGCGGAAGATAGCGCCCGTCGATCGTGGTGGTGGCGCCGGGCGATCCTGGTGTGCCGGTGATTTGTTCTGCGTTGGCGCCGCCGGCGTACAAGGCGCCGAGAAGCAAGGTGCCACAAGATAGGATGCTGAGTTTCATCACGCTCACCGCCTGCCAGGTACAAAGTGCCACGCTCTGGCCTGGCCGGCCAAAGCCCAACGGTCAGGCTCTATCCTGAGATCCGCGCGCTCATGGGAGATTGATGATTGTCAACACAGCAAAGAACATCGCCGCGCTTGCTAAGTACGGCGTAAAATTTTTCCGAAGATTTAGAGAATCTGTCGCGGACCTTCCGATACGCTATGCCAGCCGGCAACGGCGCGACAGTCCGTTAAGGGGCAATTTCGCCGGCGGCTGCAACGCGCGGGGCAGCAGCGGCCCTGAACCGGACATAGCAACCGTCGATCGATCCGCCGGCGAGGCACAAACAACCTGGCTTGGCTTGCCCGGCGCTTAATAAGCGCTTTCGGTGAAGACCGGCCGGACATCGCCGCCCCACTCTCCGCGATAGCGCTCAAGCAAGCGCTCCGCTTCGGTTTGTCCGCGCTCTACGATTTCTGCGAGAGGCGCGATAAAAATGCTTTCGTCGCCGCTCACCAGATCTGTGTGCCCGCGCGCCTTGAGCCCGCCGGAAGCCAAATCTACCGCTCGACGTGCCACATCGAGAACGGTGCCCCGCCGGAAGGGCGTCTTGAGGGCTAGGCGGGGAACATCGTTACGGAGCTGCTGGCGTTCCTCCGCCGTCCAATCCTTGATGAGATCGTAAGCGGCGTCGAGGCTCGGCTGATGGTAAAGCAATCCAGTCCAAAAGGCAGGCAATGCGCACAGGCTGCGCCACGAACCGCTATCGGCGCCGCGCATCTCCAAATATCGCTTGAGCCGCACTTCCGGGAAAAGCGTGGTTAAATGGTCTGCCCAATCGGAGAGCGTAGGCTTCTCGCCTGGCAGCTGCGCAAGCCGTCCATCCAGAAAATCGCGGAAAGAACCGCCCGCAGCATTTATGTATTTCTTGTTCCGGCGCACAAAGTACATGGGGACGTCGAGCGCGTAGTCCACATAGCGCTCGTAACTCATGCCGTCCTCGAAGGCGAAAGGCAGCATTCCCGTCCGCGCAGGATCGGTGTCGAGCCATATAGCGCTCCGGAAGCTTAAGTAGCCATTGGGCTTTCCTTCGGTGAAGGGCGAATTGGCGAACAGCGCGGCCGCGATAGGCTGCAAAGCCAGCGAAACGCGCAGCTTCTTCACCATGTCCGCTTCATCTGAGAAGTCGAGGTTAACCTGCACCGTCGCCGAGCGATACATCATGTCGAGCCCGAGCCTGCCAACCTTCGGCATGTAGGCCGTCATGATGCCGTAGCGGCTCTTGGGCATGCGCGGCGTCTCGCCAAGCGTCCAAAGCGGGGAGAAGCCGAGGCCAAGGAAGGCGATACCGAGCGGCCCAGCAATTTCATGCACGTGTTCGAGATGCTTATCCACCTCGGCGCAGGTTTGGAAAATCGTTTGAACGGGCGCCCCCGAAAGCTCGAACTGCCCGCCGGGCTCGAGCGTGATCGAGCCCCCTAGCTCACTCGATGGCTCCTCGAGCGCGATGATATATTCGTTATCGTAGACAGGGCGCCATCCGAACCGGGCCGCCATGCCTTCGAGGAGTGCCTGAATGCCGGCCGGACCTTCGTAAGGCACGGGCCTAAGCCCGTCGCGATAGAAAGGAAACTTCTCGTGCTCGGAGCCGATACGCCACTCCGCTTTAGGTTTAGCGCCCTCTCCAATATAAGCCACGAGCTCGTCGCGGCTTTCAATAACGGGCGCCTGAGTTTCTCCGGAGGCTAGCATCATGTTTCCGCTCTTTTGCAGGCTGTGTGCTTTGACATCTGCGCACGCGCACCCTATCGCAGCACCTTGCTTATAGACTTTCCCTCACCGCCAGTCTCCTAAAACCGCATTGATAAGAGACAGGATCGCGACCGCTGCGGTGTCTGCCCGCATGATGCGTGGTCCGAGCGATACCGGGCAGACGAAGCTCTTGGAAAGCAGCAACTCACGCTCGCCCTCCGAAAATCCGCCTTCCGGACCGACGAGCGCGGTTATTTTGCGCCCCTCGAGCTTTGCGATCGCGTCCAGCGCCGGTGCGTTCGCCGCGCGCTCGTCGCAAAACACTATAACCCGGCTGGCTGCGCAAGTCTTGAGCAAGGTCTCAAGCTTAAACGGTGGATCGATACTGGGAACCGTTAATAGCTCGCATTGTTCCGCGGCCTCGATGGCGTTTGCGCGCATCCGGTCCAGGTTGAGCCGCGAGACAACGGTGCGGGCCGTTATCACCGGCTGCAGCAAGGACACGCCCATTTCGGCGGCCTTTTGTATCATGTAATCGAGCCGTGCTTGTTTCAGGGGGGCGAAGGCGTAATGAAGATCCTGAGCTACGGTCTGATCCCGGACCTTACCGGTCAGCTTAATGCGGCAAATCGCCTTCTTGGCTTTCACAATCTCTGCGCGCCATTCTCCATTCTTGCCGTCGAAGACCAAAATCTGCGCGCCCTCCGGAAGCCTCAGAACGTGCAAGATATAATGGGCCTGAGGCGCGCTCAACACGATCTCTGCACCGGGTTCGAGATCGTTTGCGACAAATAATCTATGTACGGTCATTGCGCCCCAAATGTTTTTGTGCTGTTGACATAAGGCGAACCAAAATTTGGCACACTATTTGTATTGATTGGTAATTTGAGGGATAACACCTTCTGAACGAGCGACCCATGCGAGCAATTACTGCGCAAGCAAACACCAAATCTGCCCCTGAAGGAACCGCCTTGGGGCCCATTGCGGACGCGCTCCCAGCGAACTGGACCGACCGCTTCGCCCCTGCCGGCCTCAAGCCCTGGCTCCGGCTCGTTCGCGCCGACCGGCCCATCGGGGCATGGCTTCTTCTGTGGCCATGCTGGTGGTCCGTCGCGCTTTCAGCCCGCGCGGACGATTTACCCGATATCTGGTTCGATATCAGGCTGCTGATTCTTTTTGCCATCGGTGCCTTTGCCATGCGCAGTGCCGGGTGCATCTATAACGATATCATCGACCGCGATATCGATGCAAAGGTCGCAAGAACGAAAGGGCGCCCGCTCGCGAGCGGGCAAATCTCTCTCCCGGCCGCGATTGCCGTTGCGATTGCGCTTTGCCTCGTAGGCCTCGCCGTTCTACTGCAGTTCAACTCCTTTGCCGTTGTGTTGGGGTTCGGCTCGGTTGGCATCGTTCTGATCTATCCTTTGATGAAGCGGGTTACATTCTGGCCTCAAGCGGTGCTCGGGCTTGCTTTTTCCTGGGGCGCGCTCATGGGCTGGGCGGCTTATTTTGGAGAGCTAGGCCTCGCACCCATCGTCCTTTACGCCTCGGCTATCGCTTGGACGATCGGTTACGATACAATTTACGCTCACCAAGATAAGGACGACGACGCCCTTATGGGCTTGAAGTCGACAGCGCTGAGGTTCGGCGGCAACACCGCCCCTTGGCTCAGCCTGTTTTACGGTATTACGATCGGAGGCCTTGCATTCTCGGGATGGATCGTTGGCGCGGGCATCATATTCTATTGTGGATTGATCGCAGCGTCCGCGCA
Source organism: Rhodomicrobium sp. (assembly GCA_052144215.1). Lineage (GTDB taxonomy): Bacteria > Pseudomonadota > Alphaproteobacteria > Rhizobiales > Rhodomicrobiaceae > Rhodomicrobium. The sequence goes on along the minus strand of JBKQQS010000004.1, from coordinate 40,218 downwards.
CCTAATTTGGCAGGTGGCGACACTCGATATCGACAATCCGCAAAACTGTCTTGAGCGTTTCCGCAGCAACCACGGTTTCGGCGCCATCGTGTTCCTCGCCATCGCGCTCGACGCAATACTTTTCGCATTGCAGTAGTCCGGAGCGCTGCCAGTAAAGGGATGGGGGATCTCGCCCAGGATTTCGATCTTTTACGAAAAACCGCGCAGGAGGCGGCCAGTCTCGCGCTGAGCTTTTGGGGGCGGCCGGTTAGTCAGGAGCGCAAACCCGATGGCAGCTCGGTGTCGGAAGCCGACAAAGCGGTCGATAGGCTTCTTGCCGCGCGGTTGGCTTCAGCGAGGCCGGACTATGGCTGGCTCTCCGAGGAAAGCCCAGAGCACACCTCCCGCCTTGCCGCCCGCCGCGTTTGGGTCCTCGATCCCATCGACGGAACACGCGATTTCCTTCAGGGCGGAAGCGACTGGACCGTTGCCCTGAGCCTTGTCGAGGACGGCACGCCGGTGCTCGCAGCCGTCATTAATCCGGTGCGCGGCGAAGTCTTCGAAGCGCAGGCCGGAGCGGGCGCGTATCTCAACGCCCAACGGATTACGACGAGCCGGCAAAACGCGCTGGCCGGCGCGAGAGTTGCAGTCTCTGCCGCCGCTTTGACGAAAAAGCCGTGGCGGGCGCCTTGGCCTGGGGCCATTGCGGTGGGTGCCAACTCGACGATCTACCGGATGGCTCTCGTCGCCTCTGCGCGGGCGGACGTTTCTTTCGCATTGAGCCCGAAATGGGAGTGGGATATCGCTGCGGGGGCGCTCCTCGTTTCCGAGGCCGGCGGCACGGTCACGAGCGTCTCGGGAGCGCCGCTGGCATTCAACTCGGCAGAAGCGAAAGTTCAGGGATTTGTTGCAGCGGCGCCCGATTTGCATCAGATGTTGATCGAACGCTGGCGCTGAGCGGGCGATCTACCGCAAGCCCGCCTGGAAGGCATGAGGACTAGGATGAGTGAGATCGACAACCGGCAGCTTTTGCATTTTGTATTTGGCGGCGAGCTGACGTCTGTGAGCAGCACCGAATTCCGCGACCCATCGGCGCTGCACATGGTCGGCATCTATCCAAACTACAAGTCCGCTTACGATGCCTGGAAGGCCGCCGCGCAGCGCACCGTCGACAATGCGCTCATGCGCTATTTCATCGTGCACATGCATCGCCTGCTCGATCCCTCAACCGATGTAGCGCCGGATGCGGCTGCTTCGAGGGTTCCCGGCGCACAATGACCAAACCTGTTACGAAAACGCGCGCCAACGGCGTTCTCCGGAGGCTGCAGCAATCGGAGTTTTTCTTGAACGGGGCCAGCGGATTGGCCGCGCGCCACATTCGCACTGTGCACGCCACGTCCGAAGTGATCCGCGATCCGGAGGACACCGATGCCAAGTTGCAGAAATATCATCCCTCTATCGTGGCCATGTGGCATGGCCAGTTTCTTCTGCTTCCGCTCATCAAGCCGAAGACTATGCCCGTTAGCAATATGGTGGCCAAGCACACCGATGGCGAAATGATTGCCCGCACACTCGTGCGTTTCGATATGGGGCTCATCCGGGGCGCCGGCGCGGGCGAGAAGGGAAAGGACCGCGGCGGGGCGCGGGCCCTCAGGGCAGCGCTCAAGGCCTTGCGTGCGAATACCACGGTGGCCCTGACAACCGATATTCCGCCCGGACCCGCGCGCGTCGCGGGCATGGGGATTGTCACGCTCGCGCGGATGTCGGGCCGGCCGATCGTCCCAGCCGCTGTCGCGACCGGGCGGTTTTTCACGCTGCCAACTTGGAGCCGGCTTACGATCAACCTGCCCTTCACGAAGCTCGCGATGGTGGTGGGCGATCCGATCTATGTGCCGCGCGACGCCAGCGAAGAGGAGATGGAGGCCTTCCGCCAGCAGGTGGAAGCGGGGATGAACGCGACAACCGATCGCGCCTATCGGCTTGCTGGCAGCGACTCCCGCAAGACCGCCCCGAAGCCGCCGCGGGCGCCTCGCCGCTCGGGGGTTTTGCTCTCTCTTTACCGCGGCGCGACATCTACGGCGCGCCCGGCGGCCATGACGATTTTGCGCAGGCGCGCCGCCCGGGGCAAGGAAGTGCCGGAGCGCATTCCCGAGCGCCTTGGAATCGCGGCGATGCCGCGCCCGGAAGGCCCGCTTTTTTGGTTTCATGCGGCGAGCGTTGGCGAGACCAACGCCGTCCTTCCGCTCATACACGAGCTCAAGCAACTCTACCCAGCGCTCAATATCCTGCTGACGACCGTCACCGTAACTTCGGCGAAGATCGCTGCCGAGCGCCTTCCGGAGGGCGCGATTCATCAATTTATGCCGCTCGACAGCCCGAGCTTCTGCCGGCGCTTCATCAATCATTGGCACCCCGATCTTGGGCTGTTTACAGAGTCCGAGATTTGGCCAAACCTGATCGTCGAGGCAAGCGACCGCAAAGTCCCCTTGGTGCTCGTGAACGCGAGAATGTCGCACAAATCCAGCAAGCGCTGGTCGCTGATGCCGAGCCTATCCAAGCCGGTGTTTTCGCGTTTCGATCTCGTCTTGACGCAGAACTTCCGTTTCGCCAAACGGCTGACCGGGCTTGGCGCACGCAAGGCCGTCATCACAGGCAACCTCAAATACGATGCGCCCCCGCCGCCCGTCGATCCGGCAGCGGCCGAGGTGCTGCGGCGCAGTTTCGATGGCCGGCCCGTTTTCCTCGCCGCGAGCACGCATCCTGGCGAGGACGAGGCCGTAGCGCGCGTTGCCGAAATTCTGCAAAGCACCATCCCCTCACTGCTGACGGTCATCGTTCCGCGCCATCCGGATCGCGGCGAGGCTATCGCTTCGCTTCTTAGAGAGCGGCAATTGACCGTTGCCCGGCGTTCGGCGGGCGAGGAGGTTACTGGCAAAACGCAGATCTATCTCGCCGACACGATTGGCGAGCTGGGGCTGTTTTACAAGCTGGCGCCGCTTTCCTTTATCGGCGGATCGCTTGTCGTTCATGGCGGCCAAAACCCGATCGAAGCGATAAAGCTCGGCTCCGGGATCTTGAGCGGACCGCATACATTCAATTTCGCGGAGACCTACTCGGTCTTGCAACGCTTCGAGGGTTTCAAGCTCGTCGCAGGTCCGGAAGAGTTAGCGGCAGAACTTAAGAGGCTGTTCGAAAACCCGGCAGAGGCCGAGGAGATGAAACACCGGGCGGCGGCCGCGATCGGTACCTTAGGCGGCGCGCTCGAGAAGACGTTGGAGGCGCTCAAGCCCTATCTGCCGGGCGCCCCTCATTTGGCCGCCGCCCCGGCGGAGCGCACGGCCGGGCATGCGGCTTGAACCGCCATCCTGGTGGTACCAAGGCCGGATTCCGCATGCTGCCTGGGGGCTTTGGCCCATTTCGGCAATCTACGGCGCGGCCGTGCAGAGGCGGTTCCGGACAGCTACCCCTTACCGCAGCAAGCTTCCCGTCGTCTGCATCGGCAATTTCACCCTGGGCGGCGCAGGCAAAACTCCCGTCGCGCTGAAGCTTGCTTCGCTGCTTCGCGAGCGCGGCCGCAAACCTGCCTTTCTCACGCGCGGCTATGGAGGCTGGGAGCGCGGCCCGCATATTGTGGACCCCTCATTGGACGATGCCGGCCGCGCCGGCGATGAGCCCCTCCTTCTCGCGGCAACGGCGCCGGTAGCCGTAAGCAGGGACCGGCCTGCCGGAGCCCGTCTCCTCGAATCTCTGGCCGCAGACGTGATTGTCATGGATGACGGCTTCCAAAATCCAACGATCCGTAAGGACTTCAGTCTCATCGTCATCGACGGCGGAGCCGGGATCGGCTCGGGCCAAGTTTTTCCGCTCGGCCCGCTCCGCGCTCCCCTCGCCTTTCAAGCCGCCATGGCCAGCGCCGTTCTGATTTTGGGGCGGCAAGGCAGCAGTGCGCCGCTCAAGCAAGAACTGCTAAGCGCCGCGGTACGCGGCTTGGATATCTTCGAAGCGGATATCGTGCCGGAAGTCGCTGAAGATATGCGCGGCCGGCCCTTTTTTGCCTTCTGCGGGATCGGTAGGCCCGCCAAATTCTTCGATACGCTCGAGCGGGCCGGCATCGAGGCAGTGAAGACCCGCAGCTTTCCCGATCATCATACTTTTACGCCAGAGGACGCACAATCTCTCATCGCGGAAGCCAAGGCGCTTGGAGCGGGGCTTCTTACGACTGAGAAGGACCTTGTGAGATTGAAGGGCAAGGCCGGCCCGTTGGCGGAGCTTTACCGCACCGCGCGCGCGCTACCCATCACAATTCAATTTTCAGGGGATCGGGAGGCCTCGCTCATGGAGGCCATCCTCTCGCGCATCGAATTGCCGTAACGCGGAGAGACGGCGGACGCCTGAACCGGCGTGCGGGATTTTAATCGAACAGCGTCGAAACCGATTTCTCGGACGACGTGCGCAGGATCGCCTCGCCGATCAAACCCGCGAGCGAGAGCACCTCGATATTGGCAGCCACGCGAACGGCCTCCGTCGGCACGATGGTATCGGTGATGAAGAGCTTCTCGATTTTCGACGCCATGATCCGGGCGACTGCGCCGCCCGACAAAACGCCGTGCGTGATATAGGCCACGACCGACGATGCGCCCCTCTCGGCAAGCGCTTCGGCAGCGTTGCAAAGCGTGCCGCCTGAATCGATGATGTCGTCGATCATGATGCATGCGCGGCCAGCCACATTGCCGATCACGTTCATAACCTCGGATTCGCCCGGCTGCTCTCTGCGCTTGTCGATGATGGCGAGCGGCGCGTCGATGCGGCTTGCGAGGCCGCGGGCACGGACCACGCCGCCGACGTCTGGCGATACCACCGTTATATTCCCGTTCTGGAAGCGCTTGCGGATATCGCGCACCATGACGGGAGCCGCGTAAAGATTGTCGGTCGGAATGTCGAAGAAGCCTTGGATCTGCCCGGCATGGAGATCGACGGTGAGCACCCGGTCGGCGCCGGATTGGGTGATCATATTGGCGACGAGCTTCGCCGAAATGGGCGTGCGGGCCAGCGTTTTGCGGTCCTGGCGCGCATAGCCGAAATAGGGGATGACCGCCGTGATGCGCCGCGCCGACGCGCGCTTCAGCGCATCGATCAGGATCAAGAGCTCCATCAGATTGTCGTTGGCCGGATAAGACGTCGACTGGATGACGAAGATATCCTCGCCCCGGACGTTCTCCTGCACTTCGACAAAGATTTCCATATCCGCAAAGCGCCTGACGAGACATTGCGTTAGAGGCGTTTTGAGATAAGCGGCGATTGCGTGGGCCAATGGCCGATTGCTATTGCCGGCGACCAGCTTCATGACGGGGGCAGTCCATTTCGCTACGGCTCTGACAAAACAAATACGAGCGCGCTTCTAACAGCGCGCTCGTATTCTGTAAACCGCCGATTGTGCGATCGCGGCACTTCGCCCCCGTGCCGGCGGAACGTATCAACCAGCAGAACCGTTCGCGCCTTGCTGGGCTTGGCCCTGCGCAGGCTTCTGGAGCAGTTTTGTGACCTCCGATGCGGCCGCGCCTGCAGCTTGATCGGCAATATCGCCCCAGGGGCCGTCCAGGCTCCCGGCTGCAACCTTGTTCTTCTGGACAACCGTCTTTTCCAGCTGCTTGCCAGTTGGATCGACGACAACCCAGCGGATCGTGATCGGCTGCTGCCCGTTCGCCGCGGCTTCAACCTCAACCTGCCCTACAATTTTATAGGCTCCACCCCGTGCGTTAGCCACGGTCTTGATGCCTTGCTTGTTGAGAGCACGCTTCATGGCTTCGGAGAGCGTCTTCTTTCCGTCGCCGGGGGCACCGGTCACTTCGGGAACGATGGCGACCACGGGTCCCGAGGCAACTGCAACCTCCTGCTTCGCCGGAGCGGCTGCGGATGCATCGAACGATGCCGCAAGAGAAGCCGTTTGGGGCGCAACAGGTTTCGCAGGAGCGGACTTAGGCGCTGTATTCGCCGCCGTTTTCACAGGAGCCGGGGCGGCGCTTGCCACGGCAGCGGACGGTGGAGGCGCGTTCGGGTTATCGACCCAAGCGGCGATGTCGACCGCCGATTTAGCCGCGACCTTTTGAACGCTGTCCTCGGTGACGTGAGACCAAGCTTCGCCGCCGCGCTTGGCAGAAACGATTTCCTCGCCTGTGATGCTGCGAACCTTGTTACCGGCCTTGTCGGTAATATTGATGGTGTAGGCAACCTTCGTTCCCTGTTTGGGCTCGGAAAGCGCTGCGTAGGAAGGCTTGACGATGTACTGAGCATCCTTGGCGTCGACGATGCGAACGCCTTTCTCCACCATCAGTTTTGCAAGCTCACCATCAACTTTGCTTGCAAATTTCTGCGGAACGCCCTCAGATGGCGAAAGGGCGACTGCAGGTTTGGCCTTTAGGCTTGCGTCGGCGGTATCGCTGTTTTGAAAGAGACTGCTCCCACAGCCGGCGAGGCCGGCTATCAGAAGCGCTCCAGTCAAGAGCGACGCGGCACGGCGAGCTGCGCTCTGCGCGGCCGGTTTGTTCTCGCGCGTCACTTTTCCACTCCTTGCTTTTTTTGCTCTAGCACGGCGGTACTTGACTATACCGGCACTCATTCCCCCGCCGAATCTCGTTAACGATTAAAATCTAGCGGCGGGGTTCAATCGCGTCTAGCGATCACAGCTTTCCACAGGGCACTTCAGCAAAAATACCGTTAAAATCAGGCCTGTCCTGTCCAGTTATCCACATCAACTGAGGAGAATGGCGGAAATTTGGCGCCCGTAATCGGGCTCAGCTCGATGAACTGAGCGCCGGTAACTGAACAGAATCGATTCGTTTTCATAGGTACAGGCGCCGATATCTTGAATGTTGGCAACACCGCGGCGCAATAGCCGGTCTTTGACATAGGCCGGCAAGTTGAAATGCGGCCGGCCGCCCAGAGGGTGCGTAAAATACTGTGCGTTGGCGCCGCCGGCGGATAGAAAGGCCGCTTCGAACTCCGGGCTAACCTCGTAGGCGGCCTGCGAGATCGCCGGCCCGATGGAGGCCGCGATCCGCGCAGCGGCGGCGCCAAGGCTCTCCATGGCTTCGATTGCGCTTTCGATAACGCCCGCCTGTGCCCCTTTCCAGCCTGCGTGAACGGCCGCTATGACCCCTGCCTGCGTGTCGGCCAGAAGGATTGGCGCACAATCGGCGGTCAGCACGCCGATCGCCAAGCCGCGGACGCTGGTTGCCACCGCGTCGGCTTCGGGGGCATCGCCCGGTTTCCACCCGGAGGTTGCTATCACGGTCCTGGCCGAATGCACTTGCCGCGGCCCGATCAGATTTTTGGAGCCAGCCCCGAGCCTTACCGCGACCCGAGCTCTATTCTCCTCGACGCGGTCTTTTTCGTCGTTCGATCCCCGGCCGCAGTTCAGCGAGGCGTAAAGGCCTTCCGATACGCCGCCGGTGCGCAGAAAAAAGCCATGAGAGACACCGGCCGCTTCAAGATTGCCGCCGGTCAAAGCCGGCAGGTCTCCTGCGGTGTCCCCGATAGTCCCCGGCTGAAATTGTTGCGCCATGGCTCGCTCCCCTTCGGCAAAAGCTGCTTATTAAAATGGCGGCAGCGGTCCAAGACCGCCACCGGTCAGAACGGCGGCCTTAAAGAGCGCCCCCATTTGCGCCGGGTCTATGAGCCTCGAAACCCGGCTCCTTATCTCCGCAGCTTGCTCGGAAGTAGCGCGGCTGAGAAGCTGGAGGCATCTCGCCTCAAGCCCGAGCCGCAAAAGCCATTCCCCCATCGGCATGGGCCCATAAACGTTAAGGTTCAGCGCTTCGGCCGTTTGCGTAAGATCGGCAAAATCGACATGCGCCGTGAGATCGGCCTCGCCTGGAGCTTCGAAAATACCGGCAAAGCGATGCTGTTTGACGGCTTGCACGGTGTCGCCGAACGAGGGCTTCGTGTAGCCGTAATCGATTATGAGTGCGGCGAAAGGGGCAGTGGCGGCGCGCGCCGCCATCTCGCGAAGCGTATCGGCCGTGCCCGGCCGGACTTCCAGAATCGCGCCATCTTCAGCGGCGTCGAAGTCCCCCCTCACTCTGTCTCTCTCCCCGAGGGGAGAGAGGACGCTTGCACTACCTTCGAACAGAGGGCCGCCGCTTCCCCTTCTCTCCTCGGGGAGAGGGCTGGGGTGAGGGGGAACTTCCCTTACGGCTCCCAGCCCGAACCTAAAGCCCCCATCCTCGAACGCGACCATGCGCTCGCGCCAAACCTGCGCCGGTCCGTCGAAGACATACTGCCGCACGGGCAGGCAATCGATGAACTCGTTCGCAATCACAATGGCGGGGCCCGGGGGGACATCGCCGAGCCGGGCGTGGCACAAAATGGGGCAGCCGGCGCCGGCGAGCATGGCTTCCTGAGCGCCTCGCAGCGGCCCGGACGTTTCGATGAGATGAACTGTTACACTTTTTAGGAAGCTTGGGAGCACGCGAAGGGCGCGAAGCGCGTCCGCCATAAGCGTTCCGCGGCCTGGACCAAGCTCGATCAGGGCAATCGCGGCCGGCTGCCCCATGAGGCGCCAAGTCTCGCCCGCCCATAAGCCGATGAGCTCGCCGAAGACCTGCGATATTTTCGGCGCGGTGATGAAGTCGCCGCCGCGCCCGAGCGGATCTCTCTTCTTATAATAGCCATGCTCGGGATCGTAGAGGCAGGCTTCCATGTAATCGTAGAACGGAATCGGCCCCCCGGCCGCTATTCTCGCGGCCAGCTTCCGGGCCAAGGGCGTCGATTCAGCTTCTTTCTCAGTCACGGGCGGCATCATCCGCCAAGATAGTTTTTCGAATAGCGGTATGCCAAGGTCCGCCCGAGCGACGCGGCGCCGGGGTATAGGTTGGCGCGCGTGACGCCGATATCGTGCAACTCCTTCATGATGGTTTTCTTGCCGCTGCCCTCGATTTGAACCGAGGTCAAAAAGACGCTGGCGCGTTTCATGAAGAAGCTGAGCTTGTCCAGCGGCGTCGCCTCCTTACCGTGCACCGTCCAGTAGATGTTCTGGGTGTTGTAGTTACGGATGTTGCGCGTCGGCCTGAACGCCATGGGCTGGGCCGCTTCCGGTGCCGCGGGCGCGTCCGGTACGTCGAGCTTAACCGCATATTTCTTGAAGTAGTCGCTTTCGACCGGCGGGACGTAGGAAAGGCTCCCCGTGTTCTCGTTCATGACCCACGGATTGAGAATCCAGACGCGGCCTGCGTCGGGGCTCAGGGTTTCGACGGCGAGAAAAAGCGCGGCGAGCGGATTTCCGGACCATTCGAGGATGCGTGACGGCACCCCCGCCAAATGGGCGCTGACAAAAAGCTGCCAATCCGCAAGCCCGCTCGTTGGCGCGAACTCGGCGCTCATCTGCCGGTAGTCGCGCAAAATCTCGCGCTCAAGCTCCGGCTTGATCCCAGACTTATAGAACTGCGGGACGAGGTCGCCCTTAAGGTCGGGCTGGCCGAGATACCAAGGCGTGGCGGGCGTGGAATGGAGCCCCAGCTTGTTTTTCGGGTCCGAGACCGCGGCGAGAAACTCGCCTATCGAGGCGATAGCCATGGCCGGGCTAAGCCTCCACCGGCGCGGTGCCAGGCGCCGGCGCCGCCTTTGCCGGTGCCTTTCTGGCCGATGCCGCCAAATAGGCCCCGAGCGCGATCATGGGCAAGGAATACACCACGCCCTCGGAGAAATACGGCGTTGTGAAAAACTGCGCCGTGTCCCACTCTTTGAAATACTCGGCGAAGATGCGGAAGAAGCCATAGGCCATCAGAAAAATGCCCGCGGTCAGCCCCGGCGAGAGGAAGGCGCGGCGGCTGTGCGTGAAAAAGCGAAGCAGACCGAACATGACAAGGCCTTCGAGCAGCGCCTCGTAAAGCTGCGTTGGATGGCGCGGCCCCGGCAGATCGCCCTTCAGCAGCAGCCGCGCGGGAAAGTCCACGGCCCATGGCACATCGGTCAGCCGGCCGTAAATCTCGCCATTGATGAAATTGGCAATACGCCCGAAAAACAGGCCGAACGGCACGGCCGCCGCCGACAAATCCATCAGCGAGCGGACCGGAATGCGCTGCGCTCTCGCGAACAGCCATACGGCAAGTCCGACGCCCAAGAGCCCGCCATGAAACGCCATGCCGCCTTCCCAAATACGGAAGAACTGGAGCGGATCGCGCAAGAGCATGCCCGGCTCGTAGAACAGGAAGAAGCCGAGCCTGCCGCCGAGCACGGTTCCAAGCGTCGCCCAGAACAAGAAGTCGTCCGCCTGGAGGGGCTGCATCGGCGCCGGTCCGCCCCAGAGCCGCTCCTCCTGGCAGAGGCGCCGCATATAGAGCCAGCCGAGCAGCAGCCCCGCCATATAAGCAAGGCCGTACCAGCGCACGCTGAGCGGCCCGAGATGGATCGCCACCGGATTGTTGAAGGGAAATGCAATCGCCATCAGCTCCATGGAACGCCTCGAATGCCGCCGCCATTGCCGCCCGGTTTAGCAGAGGCAGGAGCGGCGCCAAAGCAAAAGATTAGCGCGGCGTTGCAAGCGCACAAACAACTCCCGGCTCACACCCACCGCCGCACACGCTGCCTGTACCGCTGAAAAGCGGCGCCGAACGTATCATCGAGCATCCTCTCCTCGCGGACGATGAAGACCCGGTCCAACAGAACCGCCAAGGCCACGGGCGCGATCCACGGGCTTAAAGTTCCTTCGAAGACGGCAATCCCCGAAACTATCAGCACCATGCCCAGATACATCGGATTGCGGCTCCATCGGAAGGCGCCATCCGTGACGAGGGCGCTCGACCGCTTGAACGGCTTCACCTCCGTCCCCCAATGCTTGAATTGCCGGTCCGCAACGATATTGAGGGCGATGCCCGCGGCGATAGGAAGAAGCCCGGCAAAGCGCCAGCCGGAGGGAATTATGACAGCAATCGGGAAGAGAAAATGCGCGGCAAGCGCAAGCGCTATGGCCGTGAAGAAATAGGTAGGCGGTAAGATTTTTGTCATCTGGCTTGAGCCCAGGTTTCCAACCTTACACCGCGCGCGGCAACGTATTAATTCTGTGCAGGCGCGGCGAGGCGCTGGGCCTTGAGCTGTATAAGCTGCGCCAGCATCGCACTTCTTTCGGCGGCCCCTCCCTCGCCGGGACTCAAGGCGCCTGACGCGGTTTCAAGCGCTGCGATCGCTGCGTCGAGGTTTTGCCGGCGCTGTCCCTCGCTGCGTTCGAGATAGGCACTTGCAAGCGCACGGTGCAAATCCGCCCAGTCCTTCACATCGGCCTTCGAATCGAAGGCTTGCTTGGCGAGTTCGAAGCACCCGATCGCGCGCTCGACGTTTTCGGAGCGCGTGCCAGAACTGCGGGCAAGCAGCGCGAGCCCAAGGCCCGTTAAGGCGTCCCCCCTGTCGTTGCGAGCCACGAAGGCCTGCCTGACCAAAATCGCCTCCTCATACGCTTTGATGGACCGCTCGATATTATCGCTTCTCACGCCAGCGCTTCGCAGCCTGTAGGCGGTGCCGAGCCGGGTGTAACCGCTGGCCCAAATCCCCTGGTATTTTATCGGGTTGAGCAGCGCCAAGCCTTGCTCCAGATATTTGATGGCCTGCTCGTGGTAATCGGCCGCACCCTCTGCCGCAGTACGCCGGCTATAGGCGCCGCCGAGGAAGACCAGGGATATGGCCCGCTCCTGCACGCATGCCCCTTCCGGTAACATCGCCAGCACGGCTTCCCCCGCCTCAACCCGGTATGCCGCCCTGGCATCCGGGCTGAGCTTGTCCGGAGGCTGGGTGCGGGAGTCGGAGACCTCAGCTTCGAGAATTTTCTCCTCTTTGTCCCGCCACACCGTCAGCCTAAGCTTCTGGCCTGGCTGGACTTTGCGAATGGCCTCCAAGAAGGCAGACGCGACGGTCACGGGCTGCCCCTCCAAAGCCGTGATAATATCGCCGCGGCGCAGGCCGGCCTTCTCGCCCGTGCTCTCCGTGCTGAAGCCCCGCACAAGAAGGCCAGTTCCCGCGGGCAGCCCCATCGCTTGGCCGCATTTTTGTGAAATTCCGACGATGCCTGTGCCAATAAAGCCGTAGGCGAACATTTGCGGCTCGCTCCAGTGCGGCTCAAGCGGGGCGGGCGGTGGGGTAATCGATGCTTGCCGCGTTGGCTTGGGCGGATCGGGCGCGGCCGTGGCCCCTAAGTCCGAGCCTTGCGCGGGGGATTGGACCGGCGCAGCATCAGGAGCGGGTACCGGCGATTGCGGCGGCGCAACCGGAACCGGCAATGGGCCGCCCAATGCCGCTGCCGGCACGCCTGCCCCTTTATCGCAAAAGTCGCGAAGCCTAAGAACCGTACTATGGCTGCACATATCGGCGAGTGCGGGTGTGCCCGCCGGCGGGACGAGCGAAGGAGAGCCGAACGCCTGTATACCGTAAGCCGGCGTCTGTGGCTTGTTCTCGACATAGAGCGTTCGCGTTGCATTCGAGATCCGGAAGCGCCGCGTAAACAAATAGACCTGGCCTATGAGCGCATCGGCTTGGCTCAGAGACCTGGCAAGTACGCCAAACGGTACGTTGGAATGCTCAACGCCCCCAACGGTCAGCTTGCTGAACGTGTGGAGCGGGTGCTTCAGGCTGATATTGCCAATGCCCCCCGTCTCAATCGTTGGGTCGGCCTTCAGCATCGCCTCAGTGCCGCCGGCCTTCTTGACACCGGCATGCGTGATCATGTGAAGCACCGCGCCAGTGTCGAGGAGGGCCGTTATCTTGTGGCCATCGAGTTCAACCGGAAAAAATATATTCCTTTCACCGTTGATTTTGAACGGGATGGTTTTGACGTCCGTATAATCCGAAGGCGGGACGGCCTGACAGCCCCGAACACTGTATAGCGTGAGCTTGCGGTGCGGAAAGTCGAAGTCGAGATCGTAGTTTGCGAGGACGTCCATCCCGATTAAACCGGCAGCCGGCTTGACTTTAAAATTGGGCACTTTAGGCGTTGGAAGCTTGATTTTGATCACGCTTTTCCAATCGTAGTGCGCGCCTGCGAACTCGAAATCGCGAAGGATCACCTGGCCGGCAACCGTCACCGCCGTCGAGCCTCTCGCCAGCGTCCGGTTCAGGCCGGGCATCAATCTGAGCTTATCGGCTATCTGCGGAGTTACGAGCGTTTGCGAGCCCGTATCGAGACCCATAATGACCGCACTGCCGTCGATCTTCGCTTCAACGGTTGCCAAACCGTTCGCATAGCCCAGAGCGATTTCGGCCTTCTTCTCTATCTGACAGGCTGCGGCTGGTGCCGTTCCAGGCAAAAGCGCCAGGACCGCCGCGACCATAGCATTCAAGATCGGCAACGGCTTCACTTCGAGAGCCTCTCAACGGCGGATAGGCCGTCACCCTATCAAGCCGAGCAGCAAAATCAATCCTCCCTTTCCCTGCCGGAAGCGAGCCTATACTTTCTGGCACATTTTCTTGAACCGGCTGGGCAACCCGCCTAGTTTCTGCAGAATAGAGGCGCTGCTTGCGAGGAGGCACCCATGACCCAGACCACCGGCCGGATTTTCGACGATATCGCCAAGCTCATGACCGATGCCGCGGGCGCAGCCCAAGGCATGCGCGCCGAGTTCGAGACCGCCGCGAAAACCCAAGCCGAGCGCTTTCTGAGGGGCATGGACATTCCGCAGCGCGAGGAGTTCGAGGCGGTCAAAGCCATGGCGCAGAAGGCGCGCGAGGAGAACGAGCGGCTCGCCCAGCGCATCGCCGCGCTTGAGGCAGCTTTGGCCCGGATACAAGGCACGTCTTCGCAGCAATCTTAGGTTGCGCTATACGGCCACGCAGTACTGTTCGGCAACACTTTCTAAGCTTATTGCCAAGCCGGTGCTGTTTTCCCCGTGGACAAAGTCGCAGATAGATTGCCTAAAACCCGCGGATCACCGCACTGAATGATGCATGCGGCGAAACTCGAACGAATGCGGCGATGGCTGCAAAGGGATTTGTTCGAAGGATTTTGCTGCGGCATCAGAAGGGAACTTACGGATGACCGCTGCGGTACAGGATTATAACCGTCTTTCACACCCAGTCGATCTTATGGAGCATATTGCTTGCTTACAGGATTGGGTTTTCGAGCGTTCGAGTGAGGATGAGCTAACTGTTTCTGTTGCGGGGGCTTGGTGCGATTATCATATCTCGTTCAACTGGCGCGACGATTTGGAAAGCCTGCACATGGCCTGCGCTTTCGACTTCAAAGTTCCGCGGAACAGGATCGCCGAAATCTACCGTCTGCTTGTGCTTATCAATGAGCAGCTCTGGCTCGGCCATTTCGACATCTGGTCTTCGGATGGGCTTTTGCTTTACCGGCAGGGGCTGATGCTGAACGGGGCCGAGCCGACGGCGAAGCAGTGCGAGGCGCTGCTCCAGGCGGCCCTCGACACGTGCGAGCGCTATTATCAGGCGTTCCAGTTTGTGGTGTGGGCCGGCAAACGCGCCGAGGACGCGCTTGCGAGCACCATTTTCGAAACCGAGGGGCAAGCGTGAGCGAAGAAGGCCGATATGCTTCGATCTTCCTGGTTGGCGCGGGCCGCATGGGCGGTGCGCTTTTGCGCGGCTGGCTCGCCGCCGGCTTTCCGGCCGGTTCTCTCGCCGTAGCCGAGCCGCATCCTTCCCAAGAGATCGCTGCGCTTCTGAAGGACAAGGCGATCCCCGATAGGCCGCAAACCCCGCCGGATGTGTTGGTGCTGGCGGTAAAGCCGCAGATCATGAACGGGGTGCTCGCCGGTATCGCGCCGCTGGCCGGCCCAGATACGGCCGTTCTCTCCATTGCCGCCGGACGCACGGTGACGAGCATTGCCGCCCATTTCGCGCCCGGCACCGCCATCGTGCGCGCCATGCCCAACCTTCCCGCCGAGATCGGCCGGGGCATCGCGGCGGCCTATGCCAATGCGCACGTTACGCCTGAGCGCCGCGCCTTGTGCGACGCGCTTTTGCGGGCGGCGGGCGAAGTGGCCTGGATCGCGGACGAGGGCCTGATCGATGCCGTGACCGCCGTTTCGGGATCGGGGCCGGCCTATGTCTTTTACCTCGCCGAATGCTTGGGCGAAGCAGGCGTCGCTGCGGGGCTGCCGCCGGAGCTTGCCGCGCAGCTCGCGCGCGCGACCGTAGCCGGGGCGGGAGAATTGCTGCATCGCTCGCCGCTCCCGCCTGCGCAACTGCGCGAGAACGTCACATCGCCGGGCGGCACCACCGCCGCAGGGCTCTCGGTCCTCATGGGCGAGCCTTCGCTCAAGGACCTCATCCGGGAAACCGTCGCCGCCGCCGCGCGCCGGTCGCGCGAGCTTTCAAGCTGACCGGTGCCGGTCCTGCCTTTTGCAAACTACTTACTATTCCCGCGCCCGGAAATTAAATCGCCGTTAACCTCAGCTCTCCGGCCCTTTTCGCCCGCTTTGCCCGGCGATGCCGCTTCCCTTCAAGCCGCCATCATGGGCGAAAGCGCCTTGCTGAAGCTTTAACTTTGGCTAAGGTGCTGATAATACAAACGAAAATCCGGCGGTGCCGGCACTTATACAGAAACTGCATGCGCTTCCTTCCTACACAGAGGCACCGGACGCTGATCCGCGTTATACGCTGAACTACCCCCTTGTTGGCGACAGCGATCTTAAGGTGGCCAAGCTCTACGGCATGCTTCCCGCCGACGCTGGCCACTCTTCGGATGGACGCACCGCCGCTAACAACCAAACCGTGCGCAGCGTGTTCGTTGTCGATCCCGCCAAAAAGATCCGGCTTATTCTTACCTATCCGATGGCGACGGGGCGCAATTTCACGGAGATTTTGCGTGTGATCGACTCATTACAATTGACCGACCGGCATAAGGTGGCGACCCCTGCCGATTGGAAGCAAGGTAACGACGTGATCATCGCCGCGAGCCTATCCGACGAGGAGGCAAAGCAGAGGTTTCCCGGCGGATGGAAAGCGGTTAAGCCTTATGTGCGGATAGTACCGCAACCGCGCGGTTAGCGTTTTATGCCAGCAGACATTAATGGTGATCCATGTAGTGTCATTCCCGCGAAAGCGGGAATCCAGTAATCGGGACGTTAAAGAACTGGGAAATCGACGGCAGAGAGAAGTGCTTACTGGGTCCCCCGCCTCCGCGGGGACGATGCTTCGGACCAGTCAAGACTTGCCGTCCTTGGTATTATACCTGGCAGTTTGAGCTTATATGAAGCCCGGCGCCCTTAGCGCTGGGCTTATTCTTTCGAGTTGAGCCCGCTCAGGCGCAAGCGGCGCAGAAATGCACCATAAAACAAAAGAATTAGGCCTGTGGCAAAAATATCGAGCGAAATGCCGCAGAAGCTGTGCAATATTTGCCGCGTTTGCTCTGTGGCCAAGTGTGTGCGTGAAGGGATTATGCTCCGGTTACTCATTATCCTGTTATCTTCGATCCTCATTTCGAGCATCGCCTTTGCATTTCCGAAGCCTGGCATCGCGGAAGGGCCCACATTTATCGTCCGCGTGGAGGAACCTGCGTCTCCCTATTGGGACTCTTCGGAGGGGTTTAGGTCGAGTGAGTTTGGCAAGCCCGATTGCCAACGTTACACTCCGCAAAATAGCCCGGCCGAGTGCGCGGCTTATTGGCGAGCGGCCGCCGCGCGCGAGCAGGAGAAGCGCGCAGCCGCTCTCGCAAAGGAGAATGCAGCGCGCGCCCAAGCCGCACGCATCAGACAGGTTAACAAAAAAGCCGCAGCACGCGCCTTAAGCGAGCACGAGCGTAATGTTCAGGCCGCCAAGCCGCTTGCGACGGCCGGAGCCCTCGCGCCTGTCAAGGCTGTGCCAGGCAAAACCCCTGAGGAGCGCCTCCGGCGCATGGTGGGGCAGCTCGTGCTTACGGGTTTCTCGGGCAGGCAGCCGGAAGACGCCGATGTGGAGCGCATCTCCCGCGAGGTGCGCGACGGCAAAGTCTCGGGCGTGATTCTCAGGGATTCGAACGTTGCAAACGCTCAGCAGCTTCGCCGGCTGCTTTCCGTCATTGCCACCGCTGGCGCCGAAAACCCTGCCCTGATCGCTATCGACCAGCCCGGCGGCCCCGATACGGTTCTCTCCGAGGATAAAGGCTTCGCCTTCTACAATGCGGCCAACGTTGTCAGCAGCGCGAGCAGCCCATACGAGGCGCAGCTTTTGTACCGCGCCATGGCCGGCGAGCTGGCGGCTCTCGGCGTAACGCTCAACATCGGTCCGAGCGAGGACATTTGCCGCGAGGACGGGGTTAATCTTTCGGCCTTCTGCTTTGGAACCTCGCCATCGCGCATTGCCGCATTCGCGCGGGCGTTTAACTTTGGGCACCACGATCGCGGCGTTCTCAGCGCCCTTCGCCATGCCCCGTTCCAGGGGGGATTGCGAACCTCTTGGATTAGCGAGCGCGCGAGCACGGCGATTGTGCACCGGCTCGTCAAAGGCGAGACGAGCGATGCGCTTGTCGTTCGCGTGAAGGCAATGGAGCCGCTACCGCTAACGGACGTTTCTTTCGGGTTGCCCAACCGGAAGGTTAAGTCTCGCGATAACCGCGGTTTCGGATTTGACGGTGCGCTCATTTTCGAAATGGACATGGGCCCCGGCGGCGCTCCGCTGCGCTACAGCGAAGTTATCCTGCGCGCCTTTCAGGCCGGCGCCGATATGGTCCTGTTGCGCGAGCCTTCGAGCGTGCGAGCCGATATTTCCGGCTTGACTCTGGAGGCGGTCCAGGCCGGGCTGAAGTCCGGCCGGTTGCAATTGGCACGTGTTGAGGATGCATACCGGCGTGTGCAACGCCTGAAGGCGCGGCTGCGAACCTTCCCGTCCAGGACCAAGATTGCCGGGCTCGATCGCGAATCCGCGCCGTCGCATTCCGGCGGGGTCGAATAAGGCAGTGCAGAGGGGTACCCCGCGCCGGCGGCGGCAAACGGGACAATGGCTTTCGAAACGAATTTGGCGGCGCCGGGCGGTGTTCTGGCTCGGCGCGTTGGGCGCTGGCTTACTCAGCGTTTTCTTCGCAGAGGCTTCCGATTGGAGCCAGCGCACATTTAGCACGGCATTGTGGGGGGCATGGTGGCTTCCCCTGGTCATAACGCCGTCCGGTTTTCTCGCTTCCGCATTTCTCTCGCAAAAATACTTCCCCGGCTCGCAGGGCAGCGGCATTCCCCAGGCCATCGCCGCCCGCCACCTTCGCCATACTATCGAGAGGCGCCGCCTGGTGTCGGCGAGGCTGATCGTAGGAAAGATCGGGCTCACGCTTCTGGGCCTTCTTACCGGGGCATCGGTTGGCCGCGAAGGCCCGACAGTGCAGGTTGGAGCTGCAGTGATGGTGCAGGTGGCGAATCTGGGCGGCTTGCGCCATGAGCGCGGATTGATCCTTGCCGGCTCTGCCGCCGGTATCGCCGCCGCTTTCAATACGCCGCTCGCAGGCATCGTCTTCGCCATCGAGGAGATGAGCCGCTCTTTCGAGCAGCGCACGAACGGGCTTGTTCTCTATGCGGTCATCATATCGGGGCTTGCCTCGCTTGGGCTGGCTGGAAACTACACCTATTTTGGCACCACCTCGGCGGTGGTTTCCGGGACCGGCGATTGGCTCACCGCGGCTGCCTGCGGCGTGGCGGGCGGACTGGCTGGCGGCCTTTTCAGCCGCCTCTTGCTCGATGGCGCCCGGCTTATCAAACGCTGGGTCCGCACTCAGCCAAGCTGGCGAAGCCTTCTGCTCGCATTTTCCTGCGGAATGGCCGTCGCCATCCTTGGCATCCTCACCGATGGCGCGACTTTCGGCACCGGCTACGATCAGGCGCGCGGAGCGGTCGAAGGCCATCCGATCGCGTGGACCTTTTGGCCGGCCAAGCTTGCCGCGACTCTCGTTACGGCACTATCGGGCATTCCGGGCGGGATATTCGCGCCGTCGCTCGCAGTGGGCGCGGGCCTCGGCGGATCGCTCGGGCTGCTGGGGGCATCGCCGGGATTGGCCGCAGTCTTCGGCATGGCGGGCTACTTCGCGGGCGTTGTGCAGGCTCCGCTCACGGCTTCGGTGATCATTTTAGAAATGACGGGCAACCATGGCAACGTCATTGCCGTTATGATCTCTGCCGTTTTGGGATTCGCCACTTCGAAGCTTATTGCGCATGAGCCGCTTTATCACGGCCTTGCCAAAGGATTCATCGACGATGCGCACAAGCGTGCCATGCTTGCCCGGCACACGGTGCATGGTGCGAAGGCTGCGGAATAGACGGCCCGCCACGGCACGCATGCGCGGAGCGGTTAGCCGGCAGGATTGAAACTTGCCAGATAGCGTTCAATCGCCACGGGCCAAGATAAATCGTGCTTGGCCCTTTGCTGAGCGGCGGTGCCGAGGCGCTTCCTGAAGGCTTCGTCATCGAGAAGGGCGAGCAAGCTGCGCGTGACCTCGTCCGGGCTTGTGCCGTCGCAGACCAGACCGGTTTCGCCATCGAGAACGGCATCGGCCGCACCTCCGTCGCGTCCGGCGAGCGAAGGGACGCCGAACCAGCCCGCTTCCAAATAGCTCAGCCCGAAGCCCTCGACCGAGCGCCCCTCGCGGCGAACCGGCATGGCGAAGACGTCCGCTTGGGCCAACAGCGCCATTTTCTCAGCGTCGCTCACCCGGCCGAGAAACAGAACGGCCTGTTGCAGATTAAGCGCCTTTGCCAGCTCCTCGAGCCGCGGCCGGTCCGCGCCAGCGCCGGCGATGGCATAGAGGCAGCCGGGATGACGCCGTAACACGTCCGGCATAGCGCGGATCACGGCATCGACGCCCTTGCGCGGCTCGAGCCGGGCGACAGTGGCGATGACCGGGTGACGGCCGGCAATCCGGTCCTGGATTGCGGCTAAAGCGCCAGGCTCAGGCTCCGTCACAGGCGGGCAGGGTGGGAGCACGGTTTGCAGCTTATTCGCCTGTCCGGCCAGATAGGGAAGGACGAGACCGGCTGTGTAGTGCGAGTTTGCGATGACCGCGTCACATCGCGCAAGCGCGTCCGAGACGCGCCGCTGCTTGGCGGACGAGGCGTCAGTTGGAAATTCCATGCCATGCGCCAGCACACTAACCGGCGTCTTGAGGCCAGACGGAAGGGCTTCGATGCTCTTCCAGGAATCGGCGAAAATACCGGCGATCCTAGGGCCTCGCTCGCGCAACATGCCTGCGATGCAAGCCTTCTTCCGCCAGCGCCGCCAAGGCCGCAGCCCGCCGAAGCGGACGATCGTGTAAGGCTTGCCAGGAGGGGGGGCAGACTGCTTGCTCCGGATGCGATCGGCGATGACGGTGACGGTCCGCCCGGCTGAAATGCATTGATCGGCGAGCGCCGTCATGAGGCCTTCGATGCCGCCCACATCGGGGTAGAAGCATTGGGTGACGATCAAACATTCAGATTGCATGCGATCTACCTCTGAGCTCAAGCGTTGGAAGGCTCCTGTGCGAAATGGCCGTTTTTGCTTGATATTTATCTTTATGAGCCGCGTAAGCTGCTTAAGGCGGGAGCCCTTTCCCAGTGCTCCAAGCTTACGCCTTTTTTTGCAGGTCTCCTCCTTTTGAGCAAGCAACTTTGGCTGGCCTGCCATCGCGGGCATTTTTTCTGTCCCTTCGCCTTGGGCCCCTCACACGCGCGACGCGAAGGCCGGCGCGGCTATGCCTGCTGCCGGTATGCGGATGCCGGGCTTGCAATTTTCCTAGCGCGGTTTTCGCGGGCGCCACTTCTATCATCCGAAAGTCACGCGTTTCGCGCTATAATGAGACATCGCCTGTCTACTATCCGCCAGGTTTTGCCACAGAGGAGTTCGCGCATGTTGAATTGGATTTCCCGCTTCTGGCGCACGAGCGTTATCGGCTCATTCCTCGCAGGCCTTCTTTTTCTTATGCCGATCGTACTCACGGTCGTGATCGTGGCGTGGATCGTCAATTTGGTGCGCGGCGCAATCGGGCCCGGCACGGTCTTGGGCGATCTGCTCACGCGGGGCGGGAACTATCTTCTCGGCCTACCCAATCAAGACACGCTCGCTTTCTGGCTCGGGATCGGTATCGCGCTGATCGGCATATGGTTTTTGGGCCTTATCATCAAAACGCGCGCCAAGCACATCCTCCAGGATTACCTCGACCGTCTGCTCACCCGCGTGCCGCTCATCCGGTCGATCTATAGCCCGGTTTCGCGGGTGGTGCGGCTTGCCACAGACCGCGGAACGGGCGCGCCCGGCGATCTTTCCAGCATGAGCGTTGTGTCCTGCCGGTTCGGCGGCGCGGTGAACGGCGTCGATGTGCTCGCCCTTCTTGCGGGCCAGCATGTCTACAATATCGCCGGCCAGCGCCGCAGGCTCGTTTATCTTCCGGCCGCGCCCATCCCTATGTCTGGAGGGCTCGTTTTTGTGCCCGAGGCAGCCGTCACCGTTGTGCCCGAGATGAAGGTCGACGATCTTTTGAAGATCTACGTATCGCTCGGAGCGCTTACCCCTGAGGTGATGCCCGGCGCCATTGCCGCCCCCGCGGCAACCCAATCGCCGCCCGGGAAGGGCTCTCCCGCCTTGACCGAGCCTCCCCTTGCGAGCGCCGGCCCCGCTTAGGCAAACGCGGTAGACAGGCAGGCGCAATCGCATTATACCTACGCTCTCGCGAAAGCGGGCGCATAGCTCAGTTGGTAGAGCAGCTGACTCTTAATCAGCGGGTCCAAGGTTCGAATCCTTGTGCGCCCACCATTAAACCTCAAGAAAATCAATGGGTTATAGGCGAAGCTTGGCCGGTTAGTGCGGCGGGCAAAGATCATTTTTATCGAGCTTGTATCGAGGGAGATTTTGGCTCGATAAAAAATCGTAAAATTATTTTTTGGGTTTCTCCGCAGCGAAATCCGTTGCAGGTCGCCGGCAATGTTTTAGGCGTCGACGAGGCCGCGGGGCGTGGGCTCCAGCATCTTTTTGAAGATGTCGATGTTGCTCTTGCGCACCGGCCGGAAGCGCTTCGCGTTAAAGGCGGGCTCGACAAGGCCGACGCAAAACCAGGCTGGCGCGTGCCAGATCTCTTCGAACATCAGGCCGATCAGGCCTTCGCGATCGCAGATGTCGCGGATGGTGTAGATGCCGCCGAGTTTCGGGTAGGTGTGAATGGCCGCGCGCCACGTCAGTTCGTCCGACCACCGGTCGCAAATGCAGATGACATGCTGGCCGATATGAAAATCCATCCCGATGTCTACCACGCCGCGGGGTGGAAGGAAATAGGTCGTGATGTCTAGCCGGGGCAGCGGGAGGATTTGAAGGGGATGCCGGGGTGATCGTGCAGCGGAAATAAGGCGGAGCCATTGATCGCAGCGGGTGAGCAGCGGGTTGTACGCGCCGATCTATTCCATTTATGGCCAATCGCGCCAGGGGAAGGGCTTGTCGCCGGTGGTGCAGGTTTGGAAGCGGGCGACATCGCCAAGCCATGTTGAAAGAGACGCGCCAAAATGAGCCAGGTATGCATTTGGTTCGCGAGTGAACAGCAGCCAGAGAAATTGCACGAGGGTGACTGCGTTCAAAACCATGTGGCCGATGCCGAAGGCGATGGCGAAGAGGAGCATGAAGAGGCCGCGCATCCAGATGCTTCGCGGTTCAGTGACCGGGACGGGACTCTGATTGTCCATTGGCGCCTCCTGCGCAGCTTGCGTTGTTTGAGCAGGACATAGCGCGATCGGATTGCCCATGATCGATGTCAACGCGGATTGTGGGGTGGGGGAAGTGAATCCTCCACTCTCGTCGATCGTGTCTGCCTGACCACTGCTTGGGTCGCCGGCGCAACCATGTCCCCTATAAATCGATGCCCTGCGTGCGTTTTCAACGCATCCAGGCATATCCGGTTTATCGAATCGAGGAGCGGACCGCTTTGAACCACGGCAAAGGGAGGGGAGCCGCTAGCTTCCAAATTCTTAGCGATAGTCCGGGCGGCGTTAGGGGGATAATCGCAATCCTCTACGCCATCCTGGCGGGGGCGAATCTTGCCGCGTGGGCCTGGGCGCTGTTTCCCCGTAATTGGAACGGCTGACGAAGCACGAGCAGGCTCCGCATCAGCGCTCGCATGCGGCCGGACATCGTGGAAATTACGGCAGATTATCCCCACACTGCTGAGGATCCCGGCGCTGTCTCGCGCTGGCCGGGCCCCTTCAGCATGCCCCCTGACTTTTCAGCGAAGGGCTCAAGCGATTCAATTATTAAGCAGTGTCAAGTGGCGTTTCCGTGAATTAAATGTGCCGGCCCGGCAACAAAAAAGGGCAAGCTCATCGCGGGCATAGCGAGCCGGCGTATTTTCCTTTCTATGCGAGGAAAGTGCCAGCCTCGGCAAGCAGCCGGTCCCGCCGCTTTTCGTAGAGGACCCAATGCGTGGCATCGGGGATTACCACCTCTCTTACGGCCGCGGCCGATGTCAGTTTGCCTGCAAGTTGCGGGTCGGCGAAAAGATCATGGTCGCCGCGCACCACCAGCACGCGCGCCCGGATGCTGGCCGCGTCCCAGACCGGCCGGCCGCGCCAGATCTCGTGTAAATCGACCAGCGGCCCCACCGGCTGGCGAATCTTCGGCGCACTCGCTGGATCGGATGCCTGAGCGGCCGCTTCCACCAATTTGACCGTCGCCGCATCCACGGTATCTGCGGGAAGGTTCTTGCGCATGAACGCCCAGTGTCCAAGCGCGAATTCCGGCGTCACCACGCGATAAGCCGGCATATTTGGATTGAGCACGCCTGGATGGCCCGGTAGCTCGAACAATTCGGCCATGAAGGGAAGGTCGAAAGCGTGCATGCTCCCTAACAGGACGAGGCGTTCCACCAGATCGGGACGGGAGCCCGAGAACATAGCCGCCAGTACAGACCCAAACGACCAGCCGGCAAGATCGATCCGCGAGGAGCCGGTGGCCGCCAAGATATGAGCCACCGCGGTTGCCACGTCGGCCTCGCCGTCCTTGGCCCGCACCACGGGGCGTCCTTCCGCCGCCGGCCTTTCCATCTCGGCTGGCCGGTCGGAACCGCCAAATCCGCGCAAGTCCAGCGCCCAGACGTCGCGGCCGCGCCGGGCCAAATCTTCCATCCATGACAGGCCAGGAACGTCGAAAGCCGCAGCACAGCCCGGACTGAAGGGATGAATCATTAAGACGGGCCGGCCTGGCCCGGATCGCCGGATCAGGTGCAACTGACCCGCGCCGCCCGGTATGCGAATATCGGATATTACTGCAGCTTTAGCTGCTGTAAGGCGGGAGAGCCCCAGGGCAAGGCCGCCCAATATCATGCGGCGCCGTGACAGCTCCATAACCTATGCTCCCGGCCATAGACGGCTCTTCAGCTCAACTGGCCGCGCATACTAGCTTAACCGGGACCGTCTTGAAAGTGCTGGCTGGA
The DNA here is from genome assembly GCA_052144215.1 of Rhodomicrobium sp. Taxonomy (GTDB): domain Bacteria; phylum Pseudomonadota; class Alphaproteobacteria; order Rhizobiales; family Rhodomicrobiaceae; genus Rhodomicrobium. The sequence goes on along the minus strand of JBKQQS010000004.1, from coordinate 15,902 downwards.
AAGGAGGCAGGGCAATCGAATGACTTAACGAAACTTGCCGCAGGCTTGAGGCGACGCAGGACTCTTGCCCTAAGCCCTATGAGACGTGATGCCGGAAACAAGAATGCGGAAAGATCGCGAAACGCTGGCCGGGAGATTTTGAGCCGGTCCCCGGCCGGGCGATCACGGGCATTCAAGCCTTCCGGCCTGAAAGCCGCCTTTGATTGCACCTCCCGGTACAGTGCAGCTTCGTGTAGATAAATCCGGCTATTGAGGAAACCTAATTCTGGGGCTCACAGATGATAGAGAAAACTGTCTATTTTGTGCGGCATGGGCAGAGCGAAGACAATGCCGCGCCCGTGTTCCAATCTCCGGATTCGCCGCTCAGCGAACTTGGGCGAAGCCAGGCATGGCGAGTTGCCGGGCGAGTTTCCAAGCTTTCATTTGAGGCCCTTATCGCTAGTCCTTTTCAACGCGCGAAGGAGACGGCCGAGGCCATCGCGCGCGTAACGGGCATGGAGCCAGAGTACTCGGAGCTTTTCGCCGAACGCCGCAAACCGGCATGCCTCAATGGCAGGCCTTATAAGGACGAAGACGTCGATGCGATCTGGAGGGAGTGGGAGAAAAGCCTCTACACGCCGGGCATGCGGGTAGCGGATGGCGAAAACTTCGGAGACCTTATTTTGCGCGCGGATAACGCGCTGGCGTTTCTAAAAGACCGTGTCGAGCACTCCCTGGTCGTGGTAACGCACGGGTATTTCTTGGGAACCATCGTCGCTCGCGCCTTGCTTGGCGATATACTTTCCGGCGAGGCTTTAAGGCGCTTCCAGCGGATGGTGTCAATGGAGAACACCGGCATTACGGTCGTGCGCTACCAGCGGACCTTCGAACAAGAACCGGGCTGGCGCCTTTGGACTTATAACGACCACGCTCATCTGGACTGACAAGCTTGTTCGCTCCATTATTTTTTATATATGCCGGCGGCGCGTTTCTTGTCTCGAATCCCTACGCGGTCATGCGTAGACTCCTCCAAGTTTGAAGGATGAGCACCATGCCGCCAATAGCCCCTGTTAAACCTGACGACTCTGAAAATGTTGAACCTCCCTTGCAATCCCCGCTCCTTTTCATCGGAAGGAGCCAGCGAGGATGCTGGGTCCTGCGCGATCAGGCGGGGCTGGTTGGCGGCCTGTTCGTAAGCCATGCCGAAGCATTCCGCTTCGCCATGCGAAAAAATGGCCATTGCGCGCAAGCGATTATCATGGTGCCTGGATTTCTTGAACTCGATCTGAGTGGTTCCCGGAAAGTAGCCGCGAACGATACCGCGGCTTAGGAGCCTTCTCCCAAGTCAGGGCCAATTGGCGGCTCTATGACCTCTAAATCTCCTTCTTTTGTTGACCCAAAGCATGCGATAGAATCATTGCCTTGGCTCGCCAGCAAACGGGCGCGTCCGATCGCGCAGCCGGGAGAACAAATGATCGATATAGCCATGGTGGCGCTTATCGCCGTGGGATTCATCGCCGTTAGTCTTTATCCCCGTCTATGCCGCGTCTTGATCTGGCCCGGGGATAATTCGGTGGCGCGGCACCGATGACCCTTCCTGGCTTGTTGCAAATTGCCGTTTTTACAGCTCTCATCGCCGCGCTCACGAAGCCAACCGGCTTTTACTTGGCCCGGGTTTTCGCCGGCGAACGGACGGTGCTCCGGCACCTTTTCGGACCGGTCGAACGCTGGCTTTACCGTGTTTCCGGCGTCGATCCCGCCCAAGAGCAGAGATGGCTGGACTATGCCCTGTCGCTTCTCGCCTTCAATCTCGTTGGAATCCTGGCGCTCTACGGCGTGCAACGGCTGCAGCTTCTATTGCCCCTGAATCCGGAGCGCATGACGCCCGTTCCTCCGGATCTCGCATTAAACACCGCGGTCAGTTTCGCCACCAACACAAGCTGGCAGTCTTACGCCGGCGAAACTACACTGAGTTACTTTACGCAAATGACGGGGATCACCGTCCAATCGTTCCTCTCGGCCGCCAGCGGCATTGCGGTGGCCATTGCGCTTGTGCGGGGGTTCGCGCGCCAGAACGCCCAAACCATTGGCAATTTTTGGGTGGATATGGTCAGGGCGGTGCTCTATGTCCTATTGCCGATCTGCGTGGCCATTACCGTGTTCCTCGTCTGGCAAGGCGTGCCGCAAACGCTTGACGGCTCCGTTCACGCAACTACGCTCGAAGGCGGAAAGCAACTGGCCGCCCGTGGCCCGGCCGCCTCGCAGATCGCAATCAAGATGCTGAGCTCGGATGGCGGCGGCTTCTTCAACGCCAATTCCGCGCATCCCTTCGAAAACCCAACGGCGCTTACAAATCGTGTCGAGATGGTGCAGATCTTTCTCATCGGTGCGGCCCTGACCAATACATTTGGCCGCGTGGTCGGAAACCAGCGTCAGGGCTGGGCGCTGCTTGCCGCAATGGGCATCCTCTTCCTGGCTGGAGCCCTTTCGGTCTATGCGCTCGAAGCCCAAGGCAACCCCGGTTTTGCCCCTTCTGGAATCGACCAATCGGCTAGCGCGTTGCAGCCGGGCGGTAATATGGAAGGCAAGGAAGTCCGTTTCGGCATCGCTGGGTCTTCGCTTTTCGCCACGGTGACGACGGATTCCTCCAGCGGTGCGGTCAATGCCATGCATGACAGCTTTATGCCCCTGGCGGGCGGGCTGCTTATGGCGAACATGATGCTCGACGAAGTGATCGTCGGCGGCGTTGGCTCGGGGCTTTTCGGGATGCTTTTGTTTTGCATCGTCACCGTTTTTCTCGGCGGCCTCATGGTGGGGCGTACGCCCGAATATGTGGGCAAGAAGATCCAGGCGAACGAAGTGAAGATGACGATGCTGGCGCTGCTTTGCGTCCCGGGAACGGTCCTCGTTCTGACGCCGGTCGCTTGCGTGATCGCGCCAGGTCTCGGCGGCATCGCCAATCACGGGCCTCACGGCTATTCTGAAATCCTTTATGCCTATGCATCTGCTGCCGCAACCAATGGCAGCGCCTTTGCTGGCCTGAACGCCAACTCCGCTTTCTATAATCTAACGCTTGCTCTCGCGATGTTCCTCGGCCGCTTCCTGGTTATCGTTCCCGTTCTCGCCATTGCCGGCTCGCTCGCGGCCAAACCTCTCGTGCCATGTTCCGCCGGAACTCTACCGACTACCGGCGGCCTCTTCGTCGCTTTGCTCACCTGCGTCATCGTCATCGTTGGCGGGCTCGCCTTCCTGCCGGCGTTGACTCTCGGCCCTGTGGCAGAACATTTGGCCATGCAGGCGGGGCTTCTCTTTTGAAGTCCGGCGCAGCGGCAAGTCAATCGCTCGCCCCAGGCCCCGATTTCGAGGGGAAGGTCTTGTTCAGATCGAGGTTCAGTTCCAGCACATTCACGCGCTTCTCGCCGAAAATGCCAAGACTACGGCCCCTAACGTGGCGCCTCACCAGTTCCGCGACATTCTCCGGGGTTACGCCCCGTGCCCGGGCCACACGGGGGACCTGCAGGGCGGCATTCGCCGGGGTGATATCCGGGTCGAGGCCGGAGGCTGAGCTGGTGAGCATGTCGGCTGGGAGCAGCCGTCCGGCCAGCTCCGGCTGCCCGGCCTCCAGCGACTTGCGATCTTCGGTCAGCCGGTTCTGCAGGGCCTTGCTTATAGGTCCGAGATTGAAGCCGGCGGAGTTGGCGGCGTTGTAAGGTGCCGGGATGTTATTAGCGGGGTCGCTGGGGTCCGGCGCGGTTGTCGCCGACGGGCGTCCGTGAAACCATGCCGGTCCGGTCCAGTGCTGCCCGATAAGCGCCGACCCAATAACGGTACCGTCGGGTGCTGTCTTAAGGCTACCATTGGCCTCGAACGGGAAGAACAGCTGACCGAGACCCGTCAGCGCTAGCGGATAAAAGAGGCCGCACAGCACCCATGTGACGAGTGAGGCGCGCAGGGCGCCGAGGAAAACCTCTTTCATGGGATGCCTCCTTTATAGCAGCGGCGCGATCGCAAAGTTGATGAGCTTGATGCCTATGAACGGCACAGCCAGCCCGCCTAGTCCATAAATGATTAAATTCCGATGCAGCATTTCGCCGGCGCTTCCTGGCCTGAATGTCACGCCGCGTAACGCGAGCGGTATCAGCGCTGGAATGATTAATGCATTGAAGATCAGCGCCGACAGGATCGCGGCTTGCGGCGTCCCCAGCCCCATCACGTCCAGCGCCGAGAGGCCTGGGAGAGCAAAGATGAAGAGCCCCGGCAATATTGCGAAATATTTGGCGACGTCATTGGCGATGGAAAAGGTGGTCAGCGAACCGCGGGTGATGAGCATTTGCTTTCCGATGCCGACGAGATCGATGAGCTTTGTCGGGTCTGACTCAAGGTCGATCACGTTGGCTGCTTCCTTGGCGGCTGCCGTGCCAGAATGCATTGCCAGCCCAACATCGGCTTGCGCAAGTGCGGGCGCGTCGTTTGTGCCGTCGCCAGTCATGGCGACAAGACGGCCCAGTGCCTGCTCGCGGCGGATCAAATCCAGCTTTGCTTCAGGCCTCGCTTCGGCAACGAAGCTATCGATCCCCGCCAGTGCCGCTATCGTTCGCGCGGTGATAGGATTGTCGCCGGTTACCATAACGCTCTTGATGCCCATCGAACGCAGCCGGTCAAGGCGGCCACGGATGCCGGGCTTCAGGACGTCCGAGAGGGCGATGACTCCCAAGATTTCATTACCGGCCGCAACGGCAAGAGGTGTGGCGCCCTGGCTCGCTACCGAATCGGCGACGCTTTGCAGTTCGGCCGGCACAACCGTACCGGGAACCGCCACGACATAGGCGGTGAGCGCTGGAATGGCTCCTTTGCGGAACTTCCTGCCATCGGGCAAATCGGTCCCGCTCATGCGTGTTTCGGCTGAAAAGTCCAGTCCCTTCGCATGGGGCAGGTCAAGTTCGGGCTTTGCGCCGCGGGACTTCGCAACAGCCACAATCGAGCGACCCTCTGGCGTAGTGTCGAAATAGGAGGCCATGAACGCCGCCTGGATGAGTTCCTCCTCGCTATGGCCAGACACCGGCAGGAACATGGTCGCCTCGCGGTTGCCTTTGGTGATGGTGCCTGTTTTGTCCAGGATCAGCGTTTGCACGTCGCCTGCCGCTTCCACCGCCTTGCCGGACATCGCCAGCATATTGGCCTGCATGGTGCGATCGATGCCCGCGATCCCGATGGCCGACAGAAGCGCCCCGATCGTCGTTGGGATCAGCGCCACCAGCAGCGCGACCAGATCGGCGACGTTGATTTGCGCGTTCAGGTAAGCTGCGACGGGGGCCATCGCGGCAACCACGATCAGAAAGATCAACGAAAGGACAGAAAGAAGCACCGTCAGTGCGATTTCGTTCGGCGTCTTCTGTCTCTTTGCGCCTTCAACCAAATGGATCATACGGTCAAGAAACGTCTCCCCCGGATTGGCGGTTACCCGGATGACGAGTGAATCGGAAATGACGGTGGTGCCGCCCGTGACACTAGAAAACATATCCGTTCCGGGTTCCTTGCGGACGGGCGCCGATTCACCGGTGATGACGGCTTCGTCCACATAGGCGACGCCCTCGATAACCTCGCCGTCGATGGGAACGACTTCGCCTTTATCGACGCGGATCATGTCCTGCTTGCGCAACGCCGCAGCCGGAACGGTCTCCGCCCCTCCGTCTGGCAATATGCGGCGGCCGGTGAGCTGCACCGTGGTTTGCCGGAGCGAGGCGGCCTTCGCTTTGCCGCGGCCCTCGGCTAGCGCCTCGGCGAAGTTCGCAAACCATACGGTGACGGCCAAAATGATCGTCACCACACCATTGTAGACGGACGTGGCCCTAGAAGGGCCGAATAACCCCGGGTCCACGGTCAGCGTGAGCGTTACTAACGCGCCCACCCAGACCAAGAACATCACAGGGTTGCGGATCTGCACGCGGGGATCGAATTTCAGCAAGGAGTCGCGGAATGCTTGTGTCACCAGGGCCGCGGAATAGACGTGTTGAAACGGCTTTCCGGGCGGGGTAGAGCCATAGGGGGCTGAGGCTTTCGATAACATGGTTAAGTGTCCAACAACGATGACTCAGTCGCGGGTCATTTTAGAAGGTAAGCCCGCTCTGCATGGCAAAGTATTCGGCGATCGGTCCAAGTACGAGCGCCGGGAAGAAAGTCAGCGCGCCTACGACGAGGATTGTCGCAAGCCAAAACACCCCGAACTGGAATGTGTCGGTGCGCAGTGTGCCGATGGTGATAGGGGTACTTGGCTTGCGCGCAACCGAACCTGCCACCGCCATCAAAAAAATGATGGGCGGATAGCGGCCAATCAGGATGACCAGTCCAGTCCCCAAATTATACCAGGGCGTGTTGGCGTTGAGCCCGGCGAAGGCTGAACCGTTGTTAGCGGCCGACGAGGTGAAGGCGTAAAGCACCTCGGAATAGCCGTGAATGCTGCCAGGGCCGGTTATCGAGGCCAGCCCTTGCGGCGCGATCAACGAAATCCCGGTTGGCACGAGGATAACCAAGGGGTGGATCAGCAGCGTCAGCGAAACCAGAATGATTTCGGCCTTCTCGATCTTTTTGCCGAGGAACTCGGGCGTCCGCCCAGCCATGAGGCCGGACACAAACACCGCGATTAAGCCGTAGACCAGCGCGTTAAGGAAGCCCACGCCTTTACCGCCATAGACGCATTGAAGCATCATCTGCATTAGCTCCACCCCGCCGCCAAGCGGCGTGTAGCTCTCATGCATGGAGTTCACGCTTCCGGTGGTGAAGGCAGTGGTTACGGCTGCGAAAAGGCTACTTTGGGCAATTCCGAAGCGAGTTTCCTTGCCCTCCATATTGCCGCCGGGCTGGCCGTCCCCGGCCGCGGTTTCAATCCCGGCCTCTTTCAAAACTGGCGTCCCCGCTTGCTCCACTGCAACTGTCACCGTCATGAACGCGATCGCCATCACGCCCATCACGCCGTAGAGCACCCAGCCTTGACGGCGGTTACCGATCATCTCGCCAAAGCAAAGAACGATCGAACTCGGCAGGACGATCATCAACAGAAGCAGAACGAGATTGGTGATCGGGGTCGGGTTCTCGAACGGGTGCGCTGCGTTGGCGTTGAAGAAGCCGCCGCCATTCGTACCCATATGTTTGATAGTTTCGAGCGCTGCAACCGGGCCAAGAGAGATCGCCTGCTCCCCGCCGGGGACAGTGTGCGCCGTGACGCTGGCGCTGAGGGTTTGCGGCGAACCTTGCCAGATCATAAGCAACGCCAGCACGAAAACCGCGGGCATTAGCACCCGCGTCGTAAAACGGATCAAGTCGCGGTAGAAATTGCCGAGATCGCTTTCATCCTGGACTGTAAAGGCCCGGATGAAGGCCATCGCAACGACGAAGCCCGTCGTTGCGGAGGTGAACATCGGGAAAGTGATCGCCGCCATCTGGCTGAAATTCGACAGAGAGGTCTCGCCGCCATAGCCTTGCCAATCCGTATTCGTAATAAAACTCGCCGCTGTATTGAACGCCAGCATCGGCTCCATGCCCGGGAGGTGGAGCTGGTTCAGCGGCAGATAGTTCTGAAATACCAAGACGAGATAGATGATGACCCCCATGATTAGGTTCGTCATCAGCATATGGATGGTATAGGTCTTCCAGGTCATTGCCAGGCTGCAGGTGCGGCCGCCAATTAGCAAATAGAGGAAATTGTCGACCCGGTCGAACAGCGGATCGGCCCAGGTTTTCCGGCCGGTGACAACAAAGGCGAGATAACGGCCTGTAGGAATGCTGATCAGGAAGCCGATGAGGAATGTAAGGACGATTTGTACCCAAATCTGCGCTGTCATGCGACCTCCTTAGCCGTAGCGCGAACGTCCCTTACGAGCATCGGTCTATATGGACTAGAATTTATCAGGATTTATGACGGCATAGAATAAATATATAAGTAAAAAAGCTACTAGTAGTATAAGCAGGTAGATTGCAATCATGCGAAACTCCCTCTTGTTCAATAATAAGAGCCGCAATGGCTCTCTTTCCTTTACTTCTTATTAATCACGCGCTCTGAAAAAATGACAAGCCCACCGAACACCCCAAAGAGTGCAATGAATAAAAGCAGCATTAGCAAGCACATCGCCATGACATACCTCTAAGAATTGGCGAAATTCGCGCTCTATAGCGCGAAGATCTTTAATGGACTCTCAGGCCGCGCGGTATATTTTTTGCTCGCAGACCTTCTTTACGGCCACGCGCAAGCTCGCACCGTCCGCAGGAACGCCTAGATGCGCCCGCAAATCCTCCATTCTCATGTCCAAAGAGTCCGGGCTCGATGAGCTCGGGAGCGATATGGCGGCGAATGGAGCTTCGCGCCGTTGGCCGCAATCATCCGGCTCTCCATTGGTTACAGCCGCCAAGCTGGCGGCACCTCCGATTGTAACGGCGCTGCACAACAATATCCACGAAATCCCATATATTATCCATACAATCACGGGCTCAAAAAATAAGTAAGTTATAGTCTTCGCCGTAGATGAGTATCGTTCCGCCTACGCATGATGCCGCAACAGCTCCTGAGACCCCTCGATGCCGGAGTAGCGCATGGTGCTTTCCACTTTGAAATGGCCGGGAAGAAGCTGGACCGCCCTGAGACTCCCGATCTTGCGGTAGATCGGCGTCATCGCTGCCGGTGCGGCCGACGCCATGCTTAACGCTTGCGCACGAACACCGTGCCGGCCGAGTAGCCCGCCCCGAAGCTGCAGATCAGCCCCAAATCGCCCGCCGCCATATCGCCGGAGTGCTTGTGGAAGGCGATGATCGACCCGGCCGAGGAGGTATTGGCGTACTCGTCCAAGATAATGACGTTCTCTTCTCGCGACGGATCGCGGCCCAGCACGCGGCGGCCGATCATCTCGTTCATGTTGATGTTGGCCTGGTGCAGCCAAAGCCGCTTCAGCGTGTGCGTGTCGAGACCCAAATCGGCGGCATGCTCGAAAATCATCCCGGAAACCAGCGGCACCACCTCCTTGAACACCTTGCGGCCCTGCTGGACGAACAGCTTGTCCGGCAGGTCGCGGCCCTCGGGCCAGGCGCGGTTCAAGAAGCCCGCATTGTTGCGGATGTTGTTCGAGAACTGGGTTCTCAGCCGCGCGCCCAAAATATCCCAGCCGCTTGCCGCCTCATCGGCTCGCTCGACGATCACCGCGGTGGCCACGTCGCCAAAGATGAAGTGGCTGTCGCGATCCTTGAAGTTCAGGTGGCCCGAGCAGATCTCGGGGTTGACCATCAGCACCGCGTCCAGCGAGCCCGCCGCGATGTAATCCGCCGCCGTTTTGATCCCGAAGGTCGCCGACGAGCACGCCACATTCATGTCGAACGCAAAGCCGCTGAGCCCGAGCGCCGCCTGGATCTCGATCGCCATGGCTGGATACGCGCGCTGCATGTTGGACGCCGCGCAGAGCACCGCCCCGATCCGCTCGCGCGGCTTGCCCCAGCGCTCCAGCGCCTCATCGGCGGCCTTTACCGCGATCTCGGCGAGGATCGAAATCTCCTCGTTCGGCCGCTCCGGAATGACCGGCCGCATCAGGGCGGGGTCGAGGATGCCGGATTTCTGCACCACGAAGCGCGACTTGATGCCCGAGGCCTTCTCGATAAACTCGACGGACGAGGGCAGAATCGCCTCCATGCGCCCCTCTGCGATGGCGTCGGCGTTTTCGGCGTTGAACCGCCTCGCGTAGGCGTTGAAGGCCTCGACCAGCTCGGCGTTCGAGATGCTTTCCGGCGGCGTATAGAGGCCGGTCGCGGCTATAACTGCAGGGCGCACGCAAAGCTCCGGTAGCGATAGTTGAGTATGTGCCATGGCGGCCGATGGGAAACCAAACCGGCCGTGGCCTGTTTTTAGCGCTATTTGCTAGGGAGTCTAGCGAAGCTTCCGCATATGCGCCGGGCTAAACGTCGCGAATCTGCTCAGCGTGGATCGCCCCAGTCTGCTTGGGCGGACTGCTAGGCCTTCCGATGCGCTTTGACGGCCTTTGCCTTGGGCTGCTGGGAGGATACGCCCCGGCCTCGGAAAAACGAATTAGTTCTCCGGGAGGAAAAGGGCTATTTCGCGCCAACTTTCCCCGCCGCCGCTATCTGAACAAAAGGAGTACGGAGTATTCAACCGGACCCGGTATGACGCGATATACGCGCACGCTGGCCGCAGCGGCAATTTCCGGCATGAAAATTCCTTCACCGCGCGCGAATGGCGAGTGCGGGCGCGGCCACAAAGAAAAACTGCACCGCGAGTGCAAGCACGATGGACGGCCCTGCTGCCGTGTCGAGCTTCAGCGACAGGAACAGGCCGCCGAGCACCGCCGCCGCCGCCGATACCCCGGCTAGTACCGCCATCTGCTCGGGCGTTTTTGCAAAGGGCCGGGCCACCGCCGCCGGGAAGATCATCAGCGAGGTGATGAGCAGGATGCCAATCGCTTTCATAGCGAGCGCAACCGTCACCGCGATGAGGAGAATGAAAGCCGTTCCCGTGCGGCGCACCGGAACGCCCTCGGCGGCTGCGAGATCCTCGTTCACGGTCATGGCGAGGAGCGGACGCCACAGCCAAAACAGTGCCGCCAAAACCGCCGCAGCGCCGCCCCAAATCCAGGCGATACCGGCCTTCGAGACCGCTAGAATATCGCCGAAGAGGTAGCCCATCAGGTCGAGCCGGGCGCCGCCCACGAAGCTTGCCGCGATCAGCCCAGCCGCAAGGCTCGTGTGCGCCAGGATGCCGAGCAGCGTGTCGTAAGGGATCGCACGCTGATTCTGGAAACCGGTGAGAAGCAACGCCATCGCTATGGAGGTTGCAATCACACCCAGCGTCAGGTCGATGCCGAGCAAAAAACCGAGCGCGACGCCGAGAAGTCCCGAATAGGCGACCGTCTCGCCGAAATAGGCCATGCGCCGCCAGACGACGAAACAGCCGAGCGGAGCCGCAAGAATTGCGGTGCCGACGCCGGCGAGCGCAGCGCGGATGAGGAAATCGTCAAGCATGGCCGCCGCACGCGACGTCGCCCGAAAGCGTGTGTGTGTGGTCGTGCCGGTGGCTGTAAAGCCCGAAGCTTGCCGCAGCATCGGGGCCGAAAAGGCGCACATATTCGGGATGGCCCGCCACCGCGCGCGGCACGCCTTCGCAACAGATGTGCCTGTTAAGGCAGATCACGCGGTCGCTTGCGCCAAGGACCACATGCAAATCGTGGGAGATGAGCAGAATGCCGCAGCCGCGCCGCTCGCGGATCGCCGCAATGAGCTCGTAAAGCTGAGCGGCGCCGGCGAAGTCGATGGCCTGGGCCGGCTCGTCGAGCACGAGCAAATGCGGGTCCCGCGCAAGTGCGCGCGCGAGAAGCACGCGCTGGAATTCGCCGCCCGAAAGCTGCGCCATCTGGGCATCGCTCAAATGAGCTGCGCCGGTCTCTCCAAGGCATTCGAGAGCGCGCAGCTTGGATACGGACTGGCTTAAGGACATAAAGCGCAGCACCGGAAGCGGAATAAGGCTCTCGATGGGAAAGCGCTGCGGCACATAGCCGACGCGCAATCCGGCTGCCCGGCTCACGCTGCCGCCGGCGGGGGCCGCAAGCCCAAGCAGAACGCGCGCGAGCGTGGTCTTGCCCGCTCCGTTGGGTCCGATGAGCGTGAGGATCTCAGCAGGATGGACGGCGATGCTCACCTGGTCGAGGACTTGTTTGCCGCCAAACGCGAGCGAAACATTGGACGCCGCAACGAGGGCTCCGAGACCGGCCGCGCCCGCCTTCGACGGTTCGGCCGTTTTTTCAGGGCCTGGCGCAGCGCTTGTCCTGCTCAGCATATCGCGCTGCCCGCAGCTTCGCGGCACTCTGCACAGACACCGCTCACCTCAATGATGATGCTTCGCGGATGAAAGAGAGCCATACCGGCGGCCTCGCCAACGGCCTGGAACGCGGCCGGCGTGTCAAGCTCGGTCACGCGCTGGCAATCTTCGCAAATAAGGGTGACGATTTGCGGCGCGCTTTCGTGATCGGTCATGCAGGCAAAAAACGCGTTCCGGCTTTCGAGCCGGTGAACGAGCCCGGCTCCTTGCAGCACATCCAAGATGCGATAGATCGAAATTGGCGCGAGGCGCTTGCCATCCTTGGCCAGGCTCTCGATCAAATCGTAGGCGCTCACGGGCTTATGGCTGGTTGCGACTTGCCGGAAAACCCGCTCGCGAAGCGCCGTCCATTTGATGCCCTTTTCGAGGCAGCGCGTTTTCGCCCGCCAAAGGGCGCCTGCCATGCAGACGCCGTGATCGTGGTCGCGTGCGGGAAATGAGGGTGTTCTTTCGTTCATGCCAGCTATGTAATGTTATTACCTTGCACCGGTCAATCGAAGAGAGGCATACTTTTTTTCCGCCCCGCTGCACAAATTCGGAACGCCGTCTTGAAAATGAAGCAAATCTGATGCACATTTTTTATGTCTAAGTGTAGAACCGGAGCATCGCCGGAGCACTATTCAGGAGAAGGGTCTTCACGCTGAGGCTTAACGCGCTCAAACACGAGCCCGCCGGGCTCACCCCGCGCCGCGCACAAAGCGCCGCTGCGGCATCCATCTCTCTCACTCATCTCATCATCGATACCCTTGAGGACGCGAAAGCCGACGATATCGTCAGCATCGACCTGACGGGCAAGACGTCGCTTGGCGATACCATGATTGTCGCCTCGGGGCGTTCCCAGCGCCATGTGGGTGCCATCGCCGAGCGCCTTCTTGAGAAGTTGAAGGAGCACGGCCTCCGCGATACAAGGGTCGAAGGTATGCCACTCTGCGACTGGGTTTTGATCGATGCGGGAGATGTCATTGTGCACGTCTTCCGCCCAGAGGCGCGGGCCTTTTACAACATCGAGAAGATGTGGGGCACCGACAAACCCAAGCTGGAAGCGGCAGAGTAGCGCTTTTTGAGGGCGGGCGGCCGGAATGAAAATTTCTATTCTGGCCGTCGGGCGGCTCAAGAGCGGCGCTGAGCAAACCCAGTTCAACCGCTATTTCGATCTGTTCAACGCGGCCGCACGCAATCTAAAGATATCGCCGATATCGGTCGTCGAGATCGCAGAGAGCCGGAGCGGCTCGGTTGAGGAGCGCAAAGACGAGGAAGCTGAGGCGCTTCTGGCGAAGCTGGGGAGTTCGCGTCTTGTTGCGCTCGACGAGCAAGGGCAGATGCTCACGTCTTACGAATTCACCGCCATGTTCTCCCGGTTGCGCGACGAAGCGCTCGACGTAGCCTTCGCCATCGGCGGCCCGGACGGGCATGGCGATGCGCTCAAACAGGCCGCGCATTTTCAGCTTTCGCTCGGCCGCATGACGCTGCCGCATGGGCTCGTCCGCATTGTGCTGACCGAGCAGCTCTACCGCGCCGTCACCATTATGCAAGGCCATCCCTATCACCGCGCTTGAGCCCGGCGGGCTCTTTCATATCGCGCCAATCGCCGGCTTGCTAAAACCCGAGGCGGACCGGACGGCCGTCGCCGGGCTGAATCGTTTGCCGGCACACTTTCACATAGCTACATATCTATTTGACATGGTCATGGTCTTTCCCCACAGGCTCATGGATTGCTGAACGCCGTCCCCCGCATATCCCCCAACATCGAGGAAGCGTTCTCGCGCCGTTTTCGACGAGTTCTGCCAAGAACCGGCATTAATGTTCTTGTGAACTGATCGCTATATGATTGATTTTGCGGGCGGAAAGGTGGTGCTGCAAGAGAGGATTGAACTCTCGACCTCTCCCTTACCAAGGGAGTGCTCTACCACTGAGCTACTGCAGCGAAAACGCCTGCGGGCGCGGGAAGACCGTGCCACAGCCGCCGGGAAGGTGCAAGACCATAGTCAGATGCCAGCACGGGTTCAAGCATGCCGCCGGTTATTTTTGCATGGTTTCCAGATAACGCTTCAACTCGACAATCGCTCTGCGGGAATAGGCCGGGCCGCATTCGCCGTTGAAGACCTTGCCCCACACCGGCATGATATGGTCCTCTTCGTGACCCGGGATACCGCCTCCAAGCCGGATGATTTCCACGACCCGGGCGGCGGGGAACTCCCCGTTGTTCCTTTTCCTGATCTCTGTGAGATTGGCCGGGGGCCTCTTCTGTGCCGCCGCGAGCGGCCCGCCACCCGTGCCGTCGCGCCCGTGGCACGCGGCGCAGTGATCTTCGAAGAGCTTCTGCCCGGTGATTGAAAATGCGTATCCGCAAGGATTTTGCGCAGCCGCCTCATTCCACAGGAGAAGCGGTCCAGCGGCCAGCGCCACCCGGAGCCATAAATATCGCATGTGCACCCCCTCAATCCGAACGTTGTGGGCCCGTTAAGCCGATTGCTCCGCAACCTTCCTGAACCGCAGCACGGCAAGGCCTAAGAACAAGCTGGCGATCAGCGCGACGGCAAGAAAGCGCGGCCATACTTCATAGAATCCCGCTCCCCTGTAAAGAATCGCTTGCGCAAATGAGACAAAATGCGTGGACGGCGAGGCTTGCATCACGGTGCGCAGCCATGCGGGCTGGCTGTCGAGCGGTGTATTCGAGCCCGACAGAATGTTCATGGGCATCGCGACCAGCATGTAGAGAAGGCCGAGTTGCGGCATGGTCCGCGCGACGGTGGCGAGAAAGATGCCGATCGAGGTGGAGAAGAACAAATAAAGGCAGACGCCCGCCATGAAGAGCGGCACCGAGCCATTGATCGGAATGTGCAGGAGCCCCTGGACCACGAATTCGAGCGATAAGCCTGCGGCCACGGCGATGATGAGCCCATTCGCCCACACTTTCGCCAGCGCGATCTCCATGGGTGTGAGCGGCATAACGAGAAGGTGGTCCATGGTGCCGTGCTCGCGCTCGCGCACCACGGCCGCACCCGCGAGGATGATCGCCAGCATGGTAACGTTGTTGATGATGCCCATCACACTCGTGAACCAGCCCGTCGTGACGTTTGGGTTGAACGCGACCCGGATGGCAAGATTGACAGGGGGCTGCGCGACGGGCTCAGATCGCGAAATGAACCGGTTTACCTCGTCGTTGATGATTTGCGACGCATAGCCTGATCCGAGCCCGGCCTGAACCATCGCGGTCGCATCCACGAGAAGCTGAAGCGTTGGGCTCCGGCCCGCGCGCACATCCCGCTCGAAATAGGGCGGGATGTCGATCACGAAGGTAAAGCGGCCCACATTCATGAGCCGGTCGATGTCACGCTCCTCGATCAATACGGGCTTCTTGAAGTAGGGCGGCAGAAACCCGCTAATAATTTGCCTTGAAAGCGCGGAGTGGTCCTCGTCCACGACCGCAACCGACGCATTTCGAACCTCCTGGCTGTTGCTCTGCGATTGGGCGGTGACAGCAAGGGAGAACGCGTAGATGACAAGCCCTAAGAGCACGTAATCGTGCAAGAAGCTCCGTAGCTCCTTAACGCCCAACCAATAAATGTTCGAGAGCATCGGCATCCGCTTCCCCTCACCGTTCCTGCTTGCGCAGGAAGAGTAGACTCAGAAGCAGAAGGCCCGGGACGAAGAGGGAAAGCCACCCCAACCGGCCGATGAGGTCCGAAAATCCCAGCCCTTTCGTGTAAGTGCCAACGCAAATCGGAACGTAATAGGTCATGGGGAACATGCGTCCCATGAAAGCCGGGAAGCCGGAAAGCGACGAAACGGGTACCATCATGCCTGAAAATTGCGTGGCTGGCAGAACGGTAAGAATAGCGGTGCCGAAGAGAGCTGCAATTTGCGTATTGGTAAAGGATGAAATGAACATCCCATAGCCAGTGGTGGCGGTGACAAACACGAACGAGCCCATTGCAAGCATGAGAAAGCTCCCCTTCAAGGGGACCTGGAAGACGATCCAGGCCATGAACGCCATCAGCAGAAAATTCCAAAAGGCGAGCGCAATATAAGGAAGCTGCTTGCCGATAAGAAATTCGAT
>JBKQQS010000003.1:0-68922 GCA_052144215.1 Rhodomicrobium sp. | reverse complement strand
CAGGAAAGCATGATGGGGGCTGCTGCACCCCGCACACCCGGCGCGATTTTCTCGACTGGGCTGCAGTTGGCGCTGCTGGTCTTGCGGTCCTGCATCCGGCTATCCTGCTGGCGCGGGATTCCATTCTACAAGCCCCTCAGCCGGTGGTTGCTGCTCCGGGAGCCAAGATAGGCATCGGCGCGAGCTAAGTCGCTGGCCGACTGCTCGCCTTCCGGGTTGCGGCGGGTAGAGTCCTGATCGCCGCGTGGTTGCGCAGCTATCTTAACTGATTGAACCAACCGGGAAGGCTGCCGCTAACAGTTGCCGAAGAGAGAGCAAGTTACGTTGGGCTGAGCGTCGCTGTTGGCTATCCAATTACCCATGGCGGCGAAAATGGCCTTGTACTCGGCTTCGGTCGCCTGGGCTTGATTGAGGCGCTGGGCCTGGTTGGCGCGTTCGCGCTCGACGATGACCTGCTGCTCCTTGATCGCGGCTTAAGGCCGAGGCGGACGCCCTGGAGCAGAAGAACCAGCTGAAAGCCAGCGTTCTAGCCGATAACGTGCGTGAGTGGGGCCTGTCCCGTTGTCCCGGCGCAAACGATTTCGACAAGGTCCACGCCAAGCAAGAAGGGCGCTGCTGATGACCGCGGAATCATCATCCCAGACCTTGCGCGATTTACCGGCGGCACTCCTTAGGAACCGCTGGGCGCAGCTATTCTTCGCTATTTTCGCACTGCTTGAAGTCTACAATCACGGGGCTATTCCGGCTTTTGTCAGCACCCAGAAAGGCATCGAAACCCGAGCGATAGCCGAAAACGCCGAGCTGCGCCAGAAAGCCGAAGCCGAGCTTGCCGAATGGAAGTCAATCACCGAAACCCAGATTGCCAAATATGCCGAGCGCAAGCAGCGCGCCGACGCCCGCAAGGCGACGGCAGATGCCCGGAAAGCCGAGGCCGAGCAAATCATCGCCCGCGAGACGGCGAAGAATTCGGAAGTGAAGGCCAAAGCGGAGGCCGAAGCTCTTGAGGGCGAAACCGGCGCGCCGCCAC
The DNA here is from genome assembly GCA_052144215.1 of Rhodomicrobium sp. Taxonomy (GTDB): domain Bacteria; phylum Pseudomonadota; class Alphaproteobacteria; order Rhizobiales; family Rhodomicrobiaceae; genus Rhodomicrobium. The sequence continues at coordinate 67,895 of JBKQQS010000003.1, read as the reverse complement.
GCGGGCGGCCTCAAGCTCGGAGATCGCCTTGCTGCGGCGTATCTCTGCTTCGTATGCGAGCGAGGCGGCCTCGGAGCGGGCTTTCAGTTGGGCATTGCGCGCCCCCTGCCCTGCTGTAATCGCTTCGGCCTCGGCCTTTTGGGCATCGGCTTCGGCTTTATCGGCTTCCGCCTTCTGGCGCTCGGCGGCATTGCGGGCGGTCTCAAGCTGGGTGCGGGCCTGCTGCTCGGCGATCTCCGCCTCGCCTAATTGGCGCACGGCCGCATTGTCGGTGACGGCTTTAACGCGAAGCGCTTCCTGCGTGTTGAGATAGGCGTTAGCGCCTTCTGTGTAGATGACGAAGAGCGCGCCCATGACGGCGGTTAATTGCACGATCCGCTTGCCGTAGAGCGCGGCAAGTGATGGATGCTGTTGATCGGGCATAGTTTACCCCCCTGTCCGGCGGATCGTGGATGGGCTCGGGCGTTGGGCGAAGACCCTACCCGGCTAAAGTGGATTCGTTTGCAAAAGTCTTTATCCGGTGCGGGAAGCTCCGGCTAGAGCCGTGCTATGCGCTTTTGCTTTTTTTGACCGGATTTTTTCAAGGAAGTGGCCTTTTTTGGCTGAGTAGTCCGATTCGGCGGATGATCGTTGGCTGTAGCCTTATTGCTGTAGTCCTGTATTTACGGATTTATGGAAGCACAGACTTTCTTAGTGCTGGTTTCCCATAAATCCATCAGTCTGTAAGCCTGGTCTGCGGTACTATGATCAGCCGCGCGAGCGTGTTCTGCGGCCGTCGGGAACGAGGTCACGCTCGTTAACTTCGAAGCCAAGAGCTTGCAATCCCATCATAACAAGGGTGCGCGTCGTGATCCGGCGCTCTGCGCCTTCCCGGCGCAACGCGGCCGTCAGGTAGGTAGGAAGCTCGACGGTAATCTTTTCGGTTTGCGGTTCTATGGGCGCGAGCGCAGGGGCTCTTTTTTGGCCCAAGGGCACGTTTTTTTGTTCAAGGCTAGGGGTGCTGCGGAAAGACTGGGGAGCGCTATGGATAGCCGGATTTTCGGGCACGGCGTCGATTTTAGGCGATGAGGCAGGTTCCGGCTTGATCATTTTGGGAACGCCGAGGCGGTCGCCAAGGTCGTTCAATGCCTCATCGGGTACTCCGAGGGGAGCGGAAATAGGCCGGAAAACCGGGGGATTTTTACTCATCAGGCGGCTCCGATCGCTTGAGTGGGGGCCGGGATGGCTGGTTGCGCGCCGGTCAGCGCGTTGATTTCGTCGTGAAGCGCGTTCAATTCGGCCAATGCTTTGGCGACGGTCGGCCGGCCGGCATCGGCGAAATGCGGCGGCAGGCCCGAGAGGCCGATTTCCTCATAGGCAGCGCGTAATCCGAGGACATTGTCGAACATCGGCAGGCGGAAGCGCTTGATCTCTCTGGCCGCGTGTTTTTGCGCGTGGCTGCTGAGCGGCTGCACCTGGGTGAGGAGAAGCCTGAGCAGCGGTTCCTGGCCGAAAGAGGCAAAGATTTGATGGATATGGGTTGCGGTCTTAGCGGCCTCGTAAATATCGGCTTCGGCAAGAGCGGCGGGGATGATCGTGAGATGGGCGCGGGCTGCCGCAACGGTCAAAGCTCTCTCATAGCTGCCGGCCACGTCGATCAAAATGAGATCGGGGGCCGTTGTCACACCGATCATTTGCAAATGGGTAGTCAATTCCTGCGGGTCGGGGGTCGAGACGGAAATCCCGCGCTCACGGATACCGGCATCGCGAAACCAGCGTGAAACGGTGCGGTTGTTATCGAGATCGACGACGTGAACGCTCTGGCCCGATTTGGCGTAGGCTCCGGCGAGGCAAGCGATGGTCGTCGACTTGCCGACGCCGCCCTTAGAGGACGCACAAGTAATGATCATACGGGAATCCATAAATACAGGAGTACGTGAGACTGGAACACCATGAAATTGGTAATACAACTTACCATTGTGATGGTGATTCGTGAAGACTTGTTTTCAATTTTTGAGAGTTGGCGCAGTCTTTAGCGCTAATCCTCTTTTCAATTCTTCAAAAAATCCATCTTGCGCGATGTTAAACAAGTTAAGAATGAAGTTAGATATGTTACGGGGTGTGGATAAGTCTATTTTATAACGACATGTCAGTAACTTAGTTGAGCGGCAGGTTGGCAAAGGTGCGAAGTATTGGGATCAAAGGTGCGAATCTGCGGGATCGAAGGTGCGAATTCCGGTGAGTGAAAGTGCGAATCCGTGACCAAAAGTGCGAATTGGTGATCAAAGGTGCGAAGCGGTGAGCGAAAGTGCGAAAGAGTGACCAAAGGTGCGAATGGGTGAATGAAGATGCGAAGAGGTGGTTAATAGTGCGAATCGGTGCCCGATAGTGCGAATCAGTTGATTGCTTAGTTAGAGATGCTAAGCCTTGGGTATGAGTCAGCTGCTTCTCCGCGACCGCCATCCTGTGCGGGATTTCTTTGTGCTGGATATTCTTGACGTGGTGCCGCGTTCGGATATGGCGTCGATGGAGCATCCGGTCTTCTCGCTCTCGACGAAGCCCGAGACACGCGAACTGGTCTACGAGCATGACGGAAACCGGCTGGAAATCATCCCGAGCGTGCGCGGTCTGCCGACCGTTTTCGATAAAGATATCTTGATCTATTGCATCTCGAAACTGATGCATATGAAAAACTCGGGCCAGACAATCGGGCCGAAGGTGCGGCTGACAACGCATGATCTCTTGGTGGCGACGAACCGTCCGACGAACAATCTCGGCTATGAGCGGGTCGAATACGCGCTGGAGCGCATGGCCGGAACGGTCATCAAGACGACGCTCGAAACGGGCGACGAGGCAACGGTCGAAGGCTTCTCGCTGATCGCTAGCTTCAAATATAATCGCAAAGGCTCGATGCATGCGGAGCGCCTGCGGTATCTCGAAGTGACGCTTTGCGAGTGGCTATTCCGCGCGATCGACTCGGCCGAAGTGCTGCCGATCAGCCGCGATTATTTCCGGCTGCGCCGTCCGCTCGATCGGCGTCTGTACGAACTTGCGCGCAAGCATTGCGGGGCGAAAGACAAATGGCGCATCAGCATCGATAAGTTGCAAAAGAAATGCGGCTCGAAGCAGGAGCGCAAATCCTTCGTGCGGCACTTACGGGAAACGATCGAGGCCGATCATCTTCCCGATTACGCGCTGATGCTCGATGAGGATATGGTCATGTTTGTGCGCCGGGCAGGGGAGGCGTTTGGTGCAAGCCGGGCGGCGGCGCCGGCGATTCCTGCCGCAACGGAGCCGGAGGAGACCGTTAGCACTCCCGAAACTTTTTTACCGGTGTGCAGGCCGGAGCGCGGGATCGTGCTGTCGGCAGAAGCAATCGAACGTGTTCCCGAATTGGCTCCGCGCTGGGACAAGTACTATCTCGAAGATACTTATAAGAATTGGGCAAAGAATAAGGAGCCCGCGCGCAATGAGGATGCGCGCTTTCTGGGCTGGGTGAAAAGTTTCACGAAGGGAAAGCCTCCGCCTTGAGCCATCCAAATGACAGCACTAAAAAAACTATTGTCTAGAGTATAGATTGTTACGGCGAGTAGCGTTTAACCGTGTTACGTTAGTGACCAGGTAAAGGGCCAAGGTCAGGATTGGCGGATGCGGTATCTGGTGACGGTGGTAAGTGCCGGTGCGGCTTTGACGCTTATCGCGGCGTCGGGGCTGATGAACTGGGTCTTTATGACCTCGCTCGGCAAGAGCGAACTCGAACAGCAAATCATAGGGGCGGTAAGCATCGCGGTTTCCGCGTTCATCGCTCTTCTTCCCACGCTTCTGGTCTGGGCCTGGCGCGAGCGGCGCTCCCTTTACATCATTCTTGGTGTGCCGGTCTTTTTGGCCTTCGCTGCGTTCTCACTGTCGTCGGCAGTCGGTTTTGCGGCGAAAAATCGGGGCAGCATCGGCGAAGACAGGGCGCTGGCAACGGCACGGCTCGCGGACGTAAAGCGCGAGGTCGAGGAAGCCGAAGCGGCACAAAGAAGGATCGGGAATCAGCGCTCCTTCGCGGTGCTGCAGGAATTGGTGCGCGGGCTCGAACAGGACCGCCGCTGGCAATCGTCGAAATCCTGCACGGAAGCGACGGCCGAAGCCTCGCGCTCGTTCTGCAAAGATTATTTTGAACTGAAGGCGGAAGCCGCGCGCGCAAGCGAAGCGGCGGGCCTCGAAGAACGCATCGCCAATCTTAAAGCCGAAATCCGCCGTCTCGAAGGGCAGGGCGCGGGCCGCGAAGCCGATAATCAGGCGGCGGTGCTTGCGCGCGTATTCGGATTGCAGACGAGCGAAGTCGAGCGCGGGCTGACGCTGTTCCTCGCTGTCTTGGTGGAGATCGGCGCGGCGCTAGGATTGTACTTCGCAACCGGGCACATGCGCGGCGGATCGCATGGCAATGTGCGGCCGGGCAGGGGGGCTACCCTCATTGAAGCCGGAGCCGTGAAAAGCGTCCGCATTCCATTGAAGCAGATTGCGGCGGCAACGCCGCGGCGCGTGCCGCGTCTGAGACAAAGCTAGGAATAAGGAAGAAAAGACCATGGGCTATGTCGTGCCCTTCATGAATGGCAAAGGCGGAACCGGCAAATCGGTGCTCGCGCGCGCTTATGCGGTCGAAGCGGCACGGGCTGGGGCCTCGGTCCTCATCGCCGATCTCGACGACGTGCAGCGCACCTCGAAACATTGGGCGGATCATCGCAAGGCGAACGGCCTTACGCCCGATATCCGCGTCGAAGTCGCAACACCCCGGCTTGCCTACGACATGGCGGATCGCTCCGACATTCTCGTCATCGACGCGCCGGGCTGGACGGATCGGGAGAGCCTCAAGATGGCGACCTGGTCCACCTTCTGCGTGATCCCGTCGCGCGCCAACCGGATGGACGATCTGTCGGAGACCGTGCGTCTGCTTCATGCGCTGAAAGGGCAGGGGATAGAGGATTGGCGCTTTGGCGTGGCGCTCAATGCGCTGCGGGCCGCGACGGCGCAGCAGGACGACGCCGATGCACGCGCCTATCTGGCCGAGGTCGGCTTCAAGGCGCTGCCGGGGTTCGTGCGCGATCTGAAGGGTTACGAGATCGCGCTGCTGGAAGGCAAAGCCATTACCGAAACGGCTGAGAAGGGGCTCAACGACGAAGCCTTCGTGCTCGTGAACGGCATCGCGGGCGCGGTGCTCGAAGCGGGCAAGCGGCTTATCCGCGAAATCGAAAAGTCGAAACAGTCCGAGCGCGACAGAGGAGGGCGCGGGCGATGACGAAGAGCAATTTCGAGAAGCTGGCGAAAGCGCCGATGCTGGCGCGTCCGCCGCGCGCCGACGAAGTCGTGGGGCCGGGCTATGGCGCGGTCCGGGCGATGGACGGGCGCTCGGCACGGCGGACCGGACGCACGGTGCAATTTGCAACCGTGGTCTCGGAAGAATTCAAGCGGTGGCTCAAGGTGCATGCGGCTGCGAAGGGCAAAAGCATGGCGGCGCTGCTCGACGATATGAAAGCCGCCTATATCGAAAAATACGGGGAGGAATAGACATGCTGTCCCTTCTGAGGCGCAAGCCGAAACTGCCGGCCGTGATCGAGGAGCGGGCTACCGAACAGCCGGTCAGGCGCAACCGGCAGCAAAACATCAAGGTCAGCGAGGATTGCTCGGCTGCGTTCGCGGCGTTGGCCGAGGCACAAGGCATCAGCAAGGCGGCGCTGTTCGAGGACATGGTTGCCGAGCGCCTTGAGTCGGCGCAGCGGCAAGGCTTGGCATTGAGGATTTAGGATCGATAGGAGCTGGCGGAGGTGGCTGCCGTGGGTGATGGCGCGCGCGAGGAACGGTGGTGTTATCCGCCCGACTATGTGTCGGCGGAGACACTGGCCTATCGCCTAGATTGCTCGCGCTCCACGATCGATGCCTATGTGCGGCTCGGCTTACTGCCCAAGCCTCAAAGCATTGGCAATTTGCAGCGTTGGGATTTCGGGCAGGTCAAAGCCTTCATCAAGGCGCAAAATGTTGCGACAAGTGAGTTGCAAGGCTCGGCATCAGTTGAAGAAGACGCGTATCTGAAAGGGCTCAAAGGTGGCGCGGCCAAGAAAAGCGAGCGTTAAGCTCCCGCCGCATGTGCATGCCGTCAAGGCGCGCGGCAAGAATTATTACTATTTTCAACCCTATCGTGGCACAGACCGCGAAGCCGGTCGCGTAAAGTTGCCCGGCTATCCCGCGAATGGCGACGGCACGCCGAATGCCGAATGGTGGGAGGCTTACCGGGCTTGCGCGGGCGAACCTGTCAAGAAGCCTGCTGCGGGCACGTTCAAGGCGCTTATCGAGGCTTATAAGGATAGTCCAGAATGGAGGGAACTGAGTTCCAGAACGAAGGTGGATTATAGCTACTACCTGAAAGAGGTGGAGCGCGTCTGGGGCGATCTTGTCGTTGCCGGGGTTGAGGCGCGCCACGTTCTGGCGCTGCGCGACGCGAAAGCCGATACTCCGGCCGCAGCTAATTACCTGGTGCGGGCTCTGTCGGCGATGCTGTCATGGAGCATTCCACGCGGCTATCGCTCGGACAATCCGTGCAAGCATGTGCGGAAGCTGAAGGGTGGCGAAGGATACGCGCCGTGGAGCTGGGAGCACATTCTGCATTTCCGGGAGCATGTTTCTAAACCGGAGCTGTGGTGGGCGGCGGCTTTGGCGCTTTATTCGGGGCAGCGGCAATCCGACGATATCGCGATGCTCTGGAGCGATTGGGCCGACGGACTGATGTCGGTCGTGCAGGAGAAGACGGGAAAGAAACTGCGCATCGCAACGCATCGGGACTTGCGTAGCGTATTGGCTGAGATTCCGCGCCGCGCGACGACCATTCTGACAAACAGCAGGGGCCGTCCATGGACAAGAGATGGGTTCCGCACTTCATGGGGTAAGGAGCTGGACCGCGGTGTCATGTCGCCGCTCCGCGAAGCGGGGCTTGTCTTTCACGGCTTGAGAAAGTCGGCCGTGGTGTTTTTGCTGGAGGCCGGATGCACGGATGCCGAAGTGTCGGCGATCACCGGGCAGTCGCGCGCAATGGTGGAGCATTATGCGCGTCAGGTGAATCAGAAAAGGCTCGCCGCTGCGGCCGTCCTCAAATGGGAAGCGTCACCGGACGGAACAGGCAAGGAACGGAATTTGTAAAACATGGCGGCGGAGATTGTAAAACACGGCTGCCGTTCTTCTTTGTTCCGTCCTTAAGTCATTGTTTTAATTGGTGAGCCCAGATGGATTCGAACCATCGACCCTCTGATTAAAAGTCAGATGCTCTACCGGCTGAGCTATGGGCTCTTAAGACATCGACGGCGGTCTGCACGGAAAAACCGTCGCGACCATAAGTTGATGGGCACTCTTGGTCAATAGGTGTCGGTAGGGCTTTTGCCCCCGGAGGATCATATTAGAGCAGTTTCTACGATCATGAAAGGCATCAAGCGGCAATGCGAGCCAAAAGCGCACGGCTCTCAATGCTCGCAGGCGGGGCTCTTCCGCGCAAACGAAGCGCCGGCGGTAGCTATTCGGCGATCTCGCGTACGACGCGAAAACCGAGCGTTGAACGGCTGTGGCTGGGCGGGAAAGCATTGCGCGCTGCGCTGCGCAATGCGTCCGGCCCGCTCCGCCACGAGCCGCCACGGGCGACACGGCGCGCGCAGGTAGCCTCCTGCCAGCTGGAACCGTCCGCAGGGGCTCCCTCATAGTTTTCATGCCAGCAGTCCTGCACCCATTCCCAGACGTTGCCGGCCATGTCGTACAACCCCCAAGGATTGGGCCGGTACCGGCCAACGATCGACGTCTGACGGCCGACGCCGTCGTCGCAGGTTTGGTTTGCGTAAGGCAGCACGCCCAACCTTTTGTCGGCGCCGTTCGCGTATTCGCACAGCTGCGCCTCGTCGCCTTTAAAGAAGTAGCGCGTTCCGGTTCCGGCGCGCGCCGCGTATTCCCATTCAGCCTCGGTCGCAAGCCGGTAGGTAGCGCCTGTCTTATGCTTGAGCCACTGGAGATAAGAGTTCGCGTCGCTCCAAGACACTTCGGCCACGGGCTTGAGGTCGTCACGCCTGGCGCCCTGGCAGCCGCCCTCCCGCACGCAGGCGTCCCATTCGCGATTTGTGACTTGGTACTTGCCTATGGCGAACTTCTTGCCGATGACAACGCTGTGGCGGGGCTCCTCATTTGTCCGATGCCCTTTCTCCTTCCCGTCCGACCCCATCTGGAACGAGCCGGCGTTCAGCACGACGAGCTCTGGACAGTAGGGACAATCGATCTGCGCATCGCGATGTCCCAGCGAGCGCTCCGCAGCAACGGCCTCTGGGGTTCCCGCCCTGATTGCATCGTTATGCGCGGGCTCCGCTCGTGCATCCATCCCCGAAATAGTCAGTCTTGTCATGAGTTGGTCGTAGTAGGCCGGTGTCTGCGGGCCGCAGGGGAGCTGGCCGCAGCGGAGCCGCAGCGCAGCCTGGTTGACGTTGAAGCGCAGACGCTGAGCCATCTCGCTGAGCGCCATGTCTTTTTCTTTAAGCAGCCGCAGGAACTCCTCCGCGTAAACCGAATGCTGAGCATTCTTGGCTTCCTTTGCCGTCTGCCCCGCTCCAGCAGAGAACATAATAAAGAGCTGGCGAGACGGAGACACATTGGGCCCCAATGCGACGACGAGCTGGCCAGTTTTATCCGAGGTGAAGTTGAATGGGTTCTCGCGGCAGGCATCAATGATGAAAATGCCGATCAAATCCTTGTTGGAGTTCTCCTTGGCGGTGGAAAGATTTTCGATTAAGGATTGAAGTTCTATCGTGCTGCTCGTGAGCTTATTGAGCCTTTCCTGATCTTCCCATTTCCAATGATACTTCGCATCCCGCGGCAGCATATAGTTATTGCCTTTCAACTCGGCGCCGTGGCCGGCGAAATAGAACAAGACAACGTCGCCATCCTGAGAGCTTTCCAGGAGTTCTGTCCACTTCGCCAGGATAGCCGGCCTGCTGGTGTCGCCGCCAGGATCGGCAAGGAGGCTGACCGAATAGCCGTAATCTTTTTCGAGCGTCTCCGCTATCGCCCGCGCGTCTTTGTCCGGCTTGTCGAGATTGAGCTTCTGCTCGAAGCCGAACTTATCTGGGTTAACCACATCGTTGTAAGTATCGACGCCGACGACAAGCGCGGCGAGCCGGGGCTTCGCCGAGAGATCGCCGCCGCTCCAAAAAAAGCAAAGCGCCAGCGCAAGCAGCAGATATCGCATCGGCTCTTCCCCCTTGTGGTTATTTAATCAGTCCTAGTTGAAAAACGCGCATGGGAAAAGACTTTTGATTTGCCGTCCGCGAGAATAAGATTAAAAATTGGCGCATAGGTTACAATGAGGCGGGGGAATCGCATGTCAGCAGGCGCAGGCGGTAGCGAGACCGCCCCCATTAAAAAAGCCATCGATATCGCCGGCTGGAACGTGCCGGGCAATATCAGTTTCCAGGCTGAGAAATTCGCGAGCAGCCACATTGCTCCCTTGCGCTGTTTTTTGCCCGAGTCGGGACCGCTCGTCAGCATTTTGGAGTCGAGCCCGATCCAAGACGCTGTCGAGCGTTACGTCGAGGCCCGCAAAGGCGCGATAGGAGAGAAAAAGAGCTACCAACGCCGCATGGGCGTTATGGGTGTGCCGTTGTGGCTGGGGGTTTGCATAGCCCTGGCGATGGTATTGATCCCCCACGGAGCCGTTGGCGCGTTCGGCTTGGCGCTCGGCGCCGGCAGTTCCGCCGATGAAATCGCCCAGGCATGGCAGAACTGGGCGCCTTGGGCGGTCTATGCAGGCGTCATTGGCACAGCCATTTTAAGCCTCGTCTCACGGCCAGCCGGGCATTACCGCCGCTGGCAGCAGCATCGTGCGACAGCCGAGGCGCTGCGCCGCGAGATCTTCAAGCGCGTATTCGACCATCGCGGGGAAGGCGGCGGCTTGGAATTACCGCTGAAGCTTGAGTATTTCCGGCGCTGGCAGGCCGAGCTGCAGCGCGAGTATTTCCGGCAGGGCTGTGAGCAGAACGAGCGGTTGATCCGAAGGAGGCGGGGTCTGAGCCACCTGTCTGTGGGCGTTTTCGTTTTGTTGGGCCTTGTTCTGGCCTCCAGCGCGATCGCCGGCTTAGACGAGCAGGGCATGCCCAGCGCTTTGCTCCGCGGCCCGCTCCTTTATGCGGCGCCCCGGCTCCTCGCCGCTGAGGCTTGGGGCCCAGAGTACCCGCTGTTGTTGCTCGGTCTTTTGGCGGTCTCGGCCATGGCGTTCTACTTCGCTCTCGGCGCACTCAATTCCGCGAAACGGAACGCACCGCGCTATAGGAACATGCTGGACAATTTCGAGGAGCTCCTGAAGGAGGGACCAGCGGACCGGCTGACCTTCGCACGGCAAGCCGCTGCGCTCGGCAATGAGGCCGTTGTGCGCGATTATGCCGAGCGTGTGCATTCGGTCATGGCGATGGAGATCAACGACTGGGTGCGCCTGGCCGACCTCGACCAGGGCCGCGACGACCCGAACTACTTCCGCCGTGGCGCGGCGCAGGGACCTCGCTTGGCTAGTGGCGCCTAGGGCAGGATTTCGTAAGTAGCGCAGAAGGATTTGGCATCGTTGCCGTAAACGCTCGTTCCGTTGCGCAATAAGTAGCCCTTTTCGATCGTCTGCCGCTCGCCCCACGAAGCCTGGATATCGAGCCCTCCAGGCAGCCCCAACGCTTCGACCGTGCCTTTTGCCTTGAACACGGGCCCCCATTCCGTTTCCCCAACGGTACGCTCGTAAAGCCGCTCGAACTTCTCCGCACGGATGACATAATGGTTGACGCGGCCTGCCGCATCGCGAAGCGGCGAGTTCCGCGTGTCGAGGTTTGTGACGATCCAGTCGCCCGGTCTGGCCTCGTTTGTCGTCACCTCGCCCTGCCAGCGAGTATCGACGACGGTGGGTTCCTGCGCCCGGCACGCAGCGATGCAGGCGATCTTGCGCGCTCGAACTGGCGTCTTGCCAAGTGCGTCTGCGATGGCATCGAAGTCATCGGGCTTAAGTACCGCATCCGACACGAGCCGGCGTTGCTTCAGCAGCCCAGTCTTTTCAATCGTGAACATCGCTTAGCTCTGACCTGGGTGGCCCTGACAAGATAGATCGTTGCACGGCGCAACCGGTAACACAAGCTTTGGCTTGATCGTTGTTGGTGATACTCGATATGTCCATATGCCGTAACACTCGAAATGTCCGGTTTGGCCCGGAGCCGGAGCGGCATTTCCGCTTGCGGGACGCCTGCTGGGAAGCGGCGCGGAGGCGATTACCGGCCGGCCCGGGACGCTCCACCACCGCTTTCCATTGTATTTTTGTTTGCCTAATTCGAACGGGAGCCTGCAAATTCCGGCCTTGCTCCCCAATCTCATAGGAAGCACCGCGTCCGCGTGCCTTTATGCCCGCTTAGGAGAAAGCGATCATGTACCCAGGCCATCTCCAGTATCTGCCAATTTCCTGGCCGATCTATGCCTTGCTCTTCATTGCCCTCGGAATCCTCACGGTTCTCATCCAGATCGGGCTCATTCGATACGTTTATTCGCGCCTCGGCATTTCACCTGGAACGGCCATGTTCTTGCTCCTGGCAAGCTTGCTCGGCAGCTACGTTAATATCCCGATCGCACATTTTCCGGACGAAACGGTCGTTGTAGGTCAGCGCGTCGATTTCTTCGGAATGGAATACATCCTGCCGACCGAGGTCGACTGGCCGGGCACAATCATTGCGATCAATCTGGGCGGAGCGGTGATCCCCATACTGCTTTCTCTCTATTTGCTCGTCAAAAATCGCATCTGGCTGCCGGCCATCGCCGCTACCGCCGTGGTTAGCGCAGTATGCTTTATGCTGTCCAAGCCAGTGCAGGGGGCAGGGATCACCATTCCGGTTTTTATTCCGCCCATCGCCGCCTGTGCCATTTCCTGTGTCCTGGCCTGGAGCCAAGCTCCGGCCGTCGCTTATGTGAGTGGCAGCATAGGCACACTGATCGGTGCCGATCTTATGAATCTCGCCACCATCCGGGGGCTTGGCACTCCGGTTGCCTCGATCGGCGGAGCGGGAACCTTCGACGGAATTTTCGTAACGGGCATTTTTGCGGTGGTGCTTGCGAGTATCGTCGGAGCTTTGAGCCCCGGAAGCACTGCGCAGGATACGGCCTAAGCCAAGCAGGGCCGTGGTAGCTGCGCGAAAGAAGGCGCTTGCCTTGGCGGCGGCTGGCGGCGCTTTAAGCTGTGGCTGATTCGCCCAGCGCATTAAGCTGTGACGCCAGTGTTCTGCAGCCGAAGCGTGTAGCCAGTAAGCAGCGCCTCCCTCCGCACGAATAGCCGGTTTCAGGGGTGACGCGCGGGGGGCGCTTGCCTAATCAAGGGGACTCAAGCGCCGCGACACGCCCCATTCCTCCAGCACAGCCTGAATTTCGGCGGCGACGAAATGGCGTGCGCTCTCCTGGTCGTAGCCTTCCTCGAGAAGCGCATCGTATTCGGTCAGCGCGTGACGGACAAAAGCAACCATTGAAAGCCAGGCCGCTGTCTGAGGCGAGGCGCAGTTCAGGCCGCGGCTATCCACAGCGTGGTCCGCTATCGCGCTGGCCTCGTAGTCAGGAATACGCGGCGCTAAGAGACGCAGAGCTTCTTCAATTTCGCTGCGTTTGGGCACCCAAACGGCCTCATTAACGGTTGAGCGGAGGGCCAAGGCTATCATGGAGCATTATCTGTGGCAAAGATGGCCTTCACAGAAGTGACACGCGACTGTAGTATCCAAACCATGTTAGAGCGACGTCGTGCGAGCGTAGCCCCCGACTTAACGGCAACCGTTGAGGAAAGGTAAACGTGACGGCATTGGCAGCGACTGCTGGGTCTCCGCCGGATAGCTTTCCGGCTCTCGTGCTCAACGCGGATTATCAGCCGCTGAGCTACTACCCTCTTTCCCTTTGGAACTGGCAAGAAACGATCAAGGCGGTGTTCCTTGACCGCGTGAATATCGTGTCATTTTACGATCGCGTCGTTCACAGTCCAAACTTCGAGATGAAACTTCCGAGCGTCGTCTCGTTGAAGACCTTCGTGAAACCAGCGCTTTATCCGGCCTTCACGCGTTTCAATGTCTTTCTGCGGGACCGGTTTCAATGTCAGTATTGCGGCTGCCCGCACGATCTGACCTTTGATCACGTCATTCCGCGGTCGCGCGGAGGGCAGACGCGCTGGGATAACGTCACCACCGCTTGCGCTCCCTGTAATTTGCGCAAGGGTGGAAAGATGCCCGCAAAGGCAAGAATGTTTCCTGCGCTGAAGCCCTACCGCCCGACGGTGCACGAGCTGCATCGCAACGGGCGATACTTTCCGCCGAACTACCTGCACGAAAGTTGGCTCGACTATCTTTATTGGGATACCGAGCTGGAGCCGTAACCCCGGCGGCCTTTCCACGCGCACCGCCATGGCGGTGCGCTCTTTGGCGCTCCCTGCGCTGCAAAAAGCTGGCGCGCGATCGGGCCGTAATTGGGCAATGCGCGATCACCAACCTCGCGGCTCGCGAATGCTAGCCGCAGGTACCTCGATGAGCGGCAATAGGGCGGCGACATAGTTTTGCGTCTCGGCTGGCAGCGGCTGGCCGGAAATAAGAAATTCTTCGTAGCGGGCCGGGCCGGCATTGTAGGCCGCGAGAAATCCTGGCGAACCATAGAGGTCGTGCAGCTCGCGCAGGTAGGCTGTGCCGGCCACAATATTGTCGTGAGGGTCGTAGGGATTGGCGCCCAGTCCGTATCGGGCACGAAGCATCGTCCAGGTCGACGGCATGATTTGCATCAGGCCCATCGCCCCCTTATGGGAGATGGTAAAGACATCGCCCCGGCTTTCCACGCGAATGACCGCGCGAATCCACGAGACCGGTATGCGGAAGCGCCGGGACGCTTCGCTCACAAACTCTGCGAAGGGATATCTGACGCCCACGCCGGCAGCCTCGCGGCTATAGCCGCCGTAAGCGTTAGGCCGCTCCAGCTCGCGTTCGTCGTAGCGGCGCGCCTCGTAGTTACCGGGCGGGCGGCTCATAAAGGGCGCGCGGGACGGACAATACTCCCAGCCGCAGATGGAGTCGAAATCCGCCAAGATAAGGGCCGGCTTGATGCATACGCGGCCGGCTAGTGCGGCCGCCGCTAGGTCCGCAGCCTCTGCTGGAGTGCAAAGCGTTTGAGATAACGCAAGAAACATCGGAATGAACAGAATTATTGGCGATTGACCCTTCATCGGACACTCCGGCGCGATAGCGCTTTAGGACGGGCTGGGCTGAGTGAGGGCCGCTTGCCCCCCCAAATTTACTTGCCCAAGTCAAGCCCTGCCTCTCCGTACCCCCCGCAGCCGGTATCGCGCAATTAATCCGTTAACTGATGATTAAAATTCCATTAAAATCGTCCGGGGGCAGAGTGCTTAGCAGCGGGCTGGAGCGCAATCTTGCTGACGATAGCGGTTGTTGCTAACGTGAAAGCCCAGCTATCGGCACTCTTCGGGATGTATTCGCAACGCGCTGAAGAGCGCCGAAGAAACCTCCGGCTCCTGAGACCTCGCGTACCCACGCGCCAGGCGCACTGGCAAGCACAAGCCCGTCCGGCCGCAAGCGGGCCGCGATGACGAAAGCCGAACCTCGGGCGGAGCCGCAGCGCCATGTCATGATATATGGTCCTTTAGCTGGAGTATTCCTTGGGCTTGCGGCCGTGGACTTCCAACCTTAGACTGTTACTCCGATGAGTTTGGGCTTTGGCATACTCACCGGCAAATCCGGCCGGATCGCGGTCGATCCGGCGATGCCCGGCAGTGTAGGAGCGAAGATGGGCGTCGATGCGGCCGAACCTCTCGATGCATCCGAAGGGCGGCGCAGCATTTGCGTTCCTGGCGAAGACAGGGCGGGCCAAGAGGCGGCGATTACCGGAAGCGATTGCCGCCCAGCTCACGGGGCCGGAACGTGAACGGGCATTCCCCCATGCCGGCAGAGAAGCGATCGAACCCGCTGATCGTTGGCATAAGCGGCGCGTCCGGCGCGATTTACGGCGTGCGCATGCTTGCGGTTCTCAAGGAGCTGGGCATCGAAACGCATCTCATCATGACGCGTTCGGCACACATCACGCTCGCTGCGGAGACCGATATGAAAGTCGCGGACGTCGAGAAGCTTGCGAGCACGGTCTACGATAATCAGGAAATCGGCGCAGCGTGCTCCAGCGGATCGTTTCTGACCCGTGGAATGATCGTTGCCCCTTGCTCGGTGAAGACGCTTTCGGAGATCGCTGTTTGTCCAGGGAATAACCTTTTGTCCCGCGCCGCAGATGTTACTTTGAAAGAGAGGCGCCGGCTCGTTTTGCTGCTGCGGGAGACACCGCTTCATCTTGGGCATATCCGGAGCATGCTCGCAGCCACGGAAGCCGGTGCGATCGTCTACCCGCCCGTTCCCTCGTTCTACGCGCGCCCCAATAGCCTCGATGAGATGATCGGCCACACCGTTGGACGCGTGCTCGATCTTTTCGGGATAGACATCAGTCTTGCTTCGCGCTGGACCGGTGTTGGCTCCCAAAGCCGGTCTTGAGTGCAGCCGTCCTTAAGCTAGGCAAGCGAGTACCGGATTATGGTTCAGCTGCAATCGACAATCGCCTGCCCGCAATGCGGCCACCTCGTCGAAACCTTCGGCGCCGCTTAACGCCGCTGGCCTCAAAAAGAGCTTCCTTTGTGCGCCACCATGTGTATCATACACAAGGCATCTGAGCGAGGGTATCGCACCATGCGCACAAATATCGATATCGACGATGCGCTGATCGGCGAGGTCATGAGGGTGGCGAACGTGAAAACGAAAAAAGAAGCCGTACATCTGGCCTTGCAGGAATTTCTCAAGGTCAAGAAGAAGAAAGATTTGTTCGATCTTGCCGGCAAGATCGCCCTCGAAGACCGCTACGATCACAAAGCGCTGAGACATACGCGCTACGATGCTGATTGATACGAGCGTTCTTGTCCTGCTGTTCAGGGATCGCACAGGCGTGGTGACGCAGGCGCTGCGGGAACTGCTCGACGGCCGCGATTATCACCTCACGCGCTTTACCCAGATGGAGCTTCTACAAGGTGCACGCGACGAGAAGGAATGGCTGAGGCTCTCGGACTATCTCGCCGATCAAGATTATCTTGAGATGGACGGTGAAAGCTGGGCTGCGGCAGCCCGGCTTTATTTCGATCTGCGCCGCCGCGGGCTAACTGTCCGAAGCGTCATCGACTGCTGCATCGCAGAAATCGCCTTGCGATACGGCACAACCCTCCTTCACAACGACCGCGATTTCGTCACCATAGCCAAGCTCCGTGCGCTTAAACATGTTCAGTTTGGCATGAAACAAGCGCAAGGCTTGCAGGAACCAGCGCAAGACCAACTACTGCAAAAGTAATTTGTCGTAAGCCTGCTTACAAATTAGATTGAAATTCTGAGATTGTAAATGCCTAGTTGGGTACCTACTGCGGCGATTGCTTTTCTTAGCGTAGCGGTTTCTTTTTTCGGCGCTCTGATAGCGCGGTGGCAGCTTATACTCTCGAAGGAAAAACGAACGCTGCAAGAGCTCATAGCTCGTTTTTGCTCGGTTCGCAGATCAAAGATTACCTGGAAGAACGGCACAAAGAAGCGTTTCGAATCAACGCCACAGGCCCGCTTTTGCGTGAAGCCTCGGCCTGGACCTCGGTCGACGAACGAAATTCAAAAGCAGCACAGCATGGGCAAGATAAGCTTGAGTCCGCTGATCGGATTGGAGAGTTAGCAAACAAATTCGAACCCTTCCTGTGCGTGGAAGATTTTGCGAGTTCCAGGTTCTTCGCGCCTTGGAGAGCGCGAAGCCTAACAAAAATGAAATCGTGATGCTTTCACGCTTTGCTCGTGAATAAGTGCATCTGGCGGCTCAAAAAAAGAGGCGTTGACTCGTGGTACAGTTGCAATCGACCATCACGTGCCCGGCCTGCGGTTGCCGAGCTACCGAAACGATGCCTGGCGATGCGTGCATCTATTTCTACCAGTGCAAGAGCTGCGGATTGGAAATGAAGCCCAAAAAGGGCGATTGCTGCGTTTTCTGCTCTTACGGCGATGTGCCCTGTCCGCCGGTTCAAGAACAGGCGGGCGGCTGTTGCAGCGGTTCGCGCCGCGATTCTCCGCCAGATGCTTGACGAGCTCTTTCCTGCCCAAGGGATTTTCCTTGAAACTTGGGGTCTTGGCCACCAAGGTGCGCCATAGGCTGTTTAGGCGCATGGGAACGTTTAAGGCATGACGGGCACAGGTCAGCAATTCATTATCGTGGGCGAGCGGACGAACGTCACCGGCTCGGCCAAGTTCCGCAAGCTGATCGAGGCGGGCGACTATGATTCGGCGCTTGCCGTCGCGCGCGAGCAGGTCGAAAGCGGCGCCAACGTCCTCGATGTTAACATGGACGAGGGTCTCCTCGATTCCGTCAAGGCTATGACCACGTTCCTCAATCTCATCGCCGCGGAACCGGATATTTCGCGCGTGCCGGTGATGATCGACTCGTCGAAATGGCCCGTGATCGAGGCTGGACTCAAATGCGTCCAGGGCAAATCCATCGTCAATTCGATCAGCCTGAAGGAAGGGGAGGCGGCCTTCCTCGCGCAAGCGCGGCGCATCCAGCGCTATGGCGCGGCAACCGTTGTCATGGCGTTCGACGAAACCGGTCAAGCCGATACCGCCGCGCGGAAATTCGCGATCTGCGAGCGCGCCTACAGGCTGCTTACCGGGAACGCGGGCTTCGCGCCCGAGGATATCATCTTCGACCCGAATGTCTTCGCGGTAGCAACCGGGATCGAGGAGCACAACAATTACGCCGTCGATTTCATCGAGGCCACGCGCCGCATCCGGGCAGAACTGCCCCACGCGCATGTGTCGGGCGGCGTCTCGAACCTCTCCTTCGCCTTCCGCGGCAACGAGCCCGTCCGGCAGGCCATGCACACGGTCTTTCTCTATCACGCCATTGCTGCAGGCATGGACATGGGCATCGTGAATGCCGGCCAGCTTGGCGTTTATGACGACCTCGACCCCGAGCTGCGCGAACTCACCGAGGATGTGGTGCTGAACCGGCGCCCGGACGCTACCGACCGGCTTCTCGAAGCTGCGGACCGGTTCAAGGGCGGCGGCGCCAAGAAGCAGGCGCCCGATCTTGCCTGGCGCGAGCGCCCTGTCGCCGAGCGGCTCAAACACGCGCTCATCCACGGCATCGCCGATTATGTCGAGGCCGACACGGAAGAAGCGCGGGCTTCCGCCGCGCGGCCGCTGCATGTGATCGAAGGCCCGCTCATGGACGCGATGAACGTGGTGGGCGACCTGTTCGGCGCGGGCAAGATGTTCCTGCCCCAGGTCGTGAAGTCCGCACGCGTGATGAAAAAGTCCGTCGCCTATCTGATGCCGTTCATGGAGGAGGAGAAGCGCGCATCGGGGCTTGAAAACGCCCCCGCCGCAGGGCGCATCCTCATGGCGACGGTGAAGGGCGACGTGCACGACATCGGCAAGAACATCGTTGGCGTCGTGCTTCAATGTAATAATTACGAGGTGATCGACGCCGGCGTGATGGTGCCCGCTCAAGTCATTCTCGATAAGGCAAAAGAGGTGAAAGCCGATATTATCGGCCTTTCGGGATTGATCACGCCGAGCCTCGACGAGATGGTGTTCGTGGCATCGGAAATGCAGCGCCAAGGCTTCGATGTGCCGCTTCTCATCGGCGGCGCAACCACGAGCCAGGTCCACACCGCGGTCAAGATCAGCCCTGAGTACCGGCGCAATCAAACGATCTATGTCACCGACGCAAGCCGCGCCGTCGGCGTGGTCTCGAACCTTCTTGGCGAGGGCCGCGACGCCTATGTGACGCAAATTCAGGAGACCTACCGGGAGGTGGCAGCGGCTCACGAGCGCGGGCGTGCCGCAAAGGCGCGCATGAGCCTTGCCGCAGCGCGCACGAACAAGCTGAAACTCGACTGGAAAGGCTACCGGCCGCCAAAGCCCAGCTTCCTTGGGCCACGCGCCTTTCAGAATTACGATCTCGCGGCCCTTATTCCCTACATCGATTGGACGCCTTTCTTCTCGGCCTGGGAGATGAAAGGCACTTTCCCTGGCATCCTCACCGATAGCCGGTATGGAAAGGCGGCTTCGGCGCTTTACGGCGACGCGCAAGCCATGCTGCGCCGGATCGCCGATGAGAAATGGCTCAGCGCAAATGGCGTCATAGGCTTTTGGCCGGCAAACTCTGCTGGCGATGACGATATTGCGATTTTTGCCAGCGAGGAGCGCCAAGTTCCAATCGCGACGTTTCACACGCTGCGCCAGCAGATCGCGCGGGACACGGGCCGTGCGAGCACGGCACTCGCCGATTTCGTTGCGCCAAAGCAAAGCGGCTTGGCCGATTATATCGGAGGTTTCGCAGTAACGGCAGGTATTGGCGAGGAAACCGCCGCCAGGCGCTTCGCCGAGGCTCACGACGATTATTCGAAAATCATGGTCAAAGCGCTCGCCGACCGGCTGGCCGAAGCCTTCGCCGAGCATTTACACGCGCGCGTCCGGCGCGAGTTCTGGGGCTATGCGAAAGACGAAGCGCTGACGCCGGCTGAACTCATCGCCGAGGCCTATCGGGGTATCCGGCCCGCACCCGGCTACCCAGCTCAGCCCGACCACACCGAGAAGGCCACGCTGTTCAAGCTCCTCGGCGCCGAAGAGGCCACGGGCATAAAGCTCACCGAAAGCTTTGCCATGATGCCTGCCGCTTCCGTCTCGGGCCTCTATTTCTCGCACCCGCAAAGCCACTATTTCGGCGTGGGCAAGATCGAGCGCGACCAAGTTGAAGATTACGCCCGGCGCAAAGGTTGGCCGCTGACGGAGGCCGAGCGCTGGCTGGCGCCGATCCTGAACTACGAGCGCACGCCGGCAACACGCAACGCGGCGGAATGACGGGGCCGGCCTTCAGGATCAATCCGTCCGCCCCAAGTAGCGCAGCGCGCCGGTGGTCAGCGCACCGCCGACGACGCAAGGAATACCCGCCTCGACCTGCCCAGCCGCTGCGAGGCCGAGGCAGCCGAACGAGATCGCCGCTTCGCTCACCGAGCCCCACGTCATCAGCTCACGCGTCGAGCCGGGACCCTTTTTCTTAAGCTCCTCGAGCGCTGCGACCGCTTCCTTGCCGATGCGCGCCGTATCGACGAGCTCGGCGGCTTCGATCACCTCGGCCAGAATCGGCTTCACCGCGTTGGATTGGTTCTCTTGCAAGTGTTTGAGCACGCCGAGTAGCTCGGCGTCCCGCGCGGCATTGGAGGCAAGCGTAAACTTCGCCATGCTGCCTATGGTAAGCTTTTCGGTATTATCCCGGTCCTTCGACCAGGGGAGCAGCACCACGATCTGCGCGATCGCCGCTTCGCTGCCCGTGGCGTAGTAAATACCCCAGAGCGCGTCGATCAGCTCAGGCGACGATTGAAACGTGATCTGGCGTTTCGCCGGCTTTTTTTCGTTCGAGAACATATCGCCGCTGAAAAAGCCTTTCACCTTGTCCATCGAGCTGCGTTGCGCCGGCTCAAGCGAGACTTGATTGAGCGCGGGCAGTTCGCCGTCCAAGTATCGCTGCGCCATGACCTGGCGGTCCGGCACGCGAAGAGCGAGCGCGCGCATCAGGTCTTTCCATTGCGGCAGGCCTGAATAGGCAAGAGCGCGGATGACGATCCACTGATCCTCGAATGGCAGCGGCAAGCTATTCTCAATCAGGGGCCACGCCTGCGCCGGGTTGGCACCCAGAACACCGGCGTAGAAGCCGACATAAACGCCGGACGCGTCCGGGTCTTTGATCGTGCCATGCGCACTGAGCGCCCGGATCACGGCAGGAACCGCCATGGGGTTGGGCTTGGCGCGATAGTTCTTAATCCATTTCAAGACCGCATCTGGCGTTCCCGAAGGCGCTGGCGCTACCGGCGCAGCAGCCGTGGGCTGCAGAAGCGCGAAGACGATTGTGAAGACCAATAGGCGGCGCATAAGCTCCTCTGACACTGTTCTGCCGGCCTGCCGTGGCCAAGCGGATACGGTGCAACAGGATAAAGCGGCTCGCATGGCCTTTTTGTGGAACGGCGTGCCGGAAGGCCGCTCGCAAGCCTGCTTAATCGCGCGCATATTACGCGCATATTATCTGGAGGCCACAAGCGCGCTCACCTGCCGCGATCAGCGCCGCGCAGAGAACCATGGCGCCGGCCGCCTTTATCGAAACTGGATATCCATCAACCTCGCCGCATGCGATGGGTCGCGCTCACGCACAGCTCCCTTAACGATCTCAAGCGACGCTATCAACTCGCCGCCCTCATCGTGGAGAGTATGCCTTCCGGATTTGATACTCCTGATCATCCAGTTTTCGTAGCCGGCAGCAAACGCCCGCAACACCTCGGCCAGTTCGTAGGCTTCTTCATGCTTCGGCTCTAACGTGATTTGTATTTGCATAGCGGCCTCCTTCTCACACCATCCTTTCCCTCGACCGGTTGGGAAACGAGCGTCTGGAAAAGCCGGCACGGCTCCGGCTTACGTCCAGCAGTTGGTGTGCCTAAGCTCGTTTGAAGAGGATATAGAAGCAAGGCAGGGGGTGCGCCTGCCGGCGTAGTAATCTCATATATGGGGAACAAAACGCGGGCGCCTTTTACGCGGCCCTCCTGCGCGAACGTCTTCAGCCTATTCGTGAGTAATGCCCGCGGGAACTCTCAGACCTTGAAATTGCTCAGCACCGCATCGAGCAGCCCCGGAAAACACGCGTCGATGTCCGGTCTTCGCAATCTTGAGATGAAGCACACACCTTCCTTGCGCTGTGCGATCAAACCCGCCTCGCGCAAAATCCGGTAGTGATGCGATTGCGTGGATTTTGCAATGTCGAGGCCGGCCACCGCAGCATAGCAGGCAAGCTCGCCCCGCTCAGCGAGATTTTGCACGATGTGCAGACGCACAGGATCGCTCAGCGCGTAAAGCACCGTCTCAAGCCTCAAGGGCGCCGTCTCCGCGAGCATCTCTTCATCCATGCAGCAGAGATGGCGTCGTCCACGCTGAGTTCAACAGTTCAACGTTCTCGAACTATATGCGCTTGCCGCCCGGCCACCGCGGCCTAGGTTTTCGAGGACCGCTCCAAGTGCTTCTGCTCGAAGATCTCCTCGCGCGCGATTCGCCGCGTGCGGAAGGAGTCGGGTATCTATACGAATAAAAAGCCCGGCAGTTAGCCGGGCTCTTAATTAGCGGCGCTCTTCTTCGCGCGGGCGTTCCCCTTCGCGCCGGCCTTCCTCTTCGCGTGGTGTGAGACACGGGGCCGCCGTGATGACACAGCGCTTCAGATCGAGAAGATTGTTCTCACCGACGCGGGCCGGGTCGCAATGCTCGTCGAGGACGACCGCTGCGGCGAAATTGATGTACCGTTCGCCGTGCTCGTTTATCACCTGCTCTTGCCAGGCCTTAATAGCCATGTTGCGGGCGTTCTCCTGGCGCGCGTCAGCGTCGCCAGCGGCGTGCATCGGTTCGCGGCAGTGGCGGCCCCGGCCGCCGTATCTTTCGGCTTCCCGCCAGACGTGGCCCTCGTCTCTTTCGGGGTGCCACCAGCGGCCCTGATCGCCTTCGTAGCGCCGCCCGCGATGGTCCTCATCCCTTTCGCGGTCCCGCTCGCCCTCGCCGTAATGTCTTACGTGGTGCCGCCGTTGGTGCCGCCAGCGGTGCTGCCAGCCGCCGCCGTCTTCTCTCACGAGGCGCCAACGCCAGCGGGGGGCCTCGTCGAATTGCCGGTCCCGTCTTTCGCGGGGACGCCAGCCGTAGCCCTCTTCGCTTTCGCGGAACCGCAAGCGGTAACCCTCTTCTCTTTCGCGCCGCCGCACACGGTAACCTTCTTCTGTTTCGCGGCGGCGCCGGGCGTATTGCTCTTCCCTTTCGTGACGCCGCCGGGCGTATCGCTCTTCCCTTTCGTGACGCCGCCAGCCCGAACCGCCGTCTCTGTCGGAAGGCTGGGCCTCTGATGAGCCGGTCAATGCGAGGCCTGCGAGAAGTGCGACAATCAGAGATTTCATGTTCCGTCTCCCTTTTTTTCTTGCAGCGTCCGTGGGTTGAAACATCGTGGTAGTCTTATTAACCTTATCCCATATTGGCTTTCGTTTTTTTGTTTTTTTTCAAAGAAATTTGAAGGCAGGAACGGATCCCCTGCGCAAGGAGGATTGCGAAATGACGAATAAGGATGATTTGACCCGGGGCAACCGTGCCCGAATCGCTGGCTGAGAGCCTGCTTACTTACGGCGCCGGCCGCAGGAGCACGTGGCGCTTCTTGCCGAGCGAGAGTTTGATGACGCCGTCGGGATTAAGGTCCTTGAGTGTGATGGTTGCGCGCTCGTCCGTGGCGGCGACGCCGTTCAAACGCAACGCGCCGCCTTTGATCTGACGCCTCGCCTCGCTTGTGGAGGCAACAAGCCCCGCGAGCGTGCTTGCGTTCAGAAGGCCTATGCCCTGGCTCAAGTCGGCTTTTGGGATCTCTATGGTCGGAAGTCCCTCCGCGGACTCGCCTTCCTCGAAGGCCTTGCGGGCGGTTTCGGCCGCGGCTTCCGCTGCTGCGCGCCCGTGCATGAGCGCAGTCGCCTCGGTTGCGAGAACTTTCTTCGCCTCGTTAATCTCCGAGCCAGCGAGCGCCTCGAGGCGCGCGATCTCGCTTAGCGGCAGATCTGTGAAAAGGCGCAAGAACCGCGTCACGTCGGCGTCCTCGGTGTTGCGCCAGAACTGCCAGTAATCGTAGGGGCTCAGCATATCGGCGTTCAGCCAGACCGCGCCTTTGACCGATTTACCCATTTTCGCGCCGGACGAAGTGGTGAGAAGCGGCGTGGTGAGGCCGAAGAGTTCGCGGCCCTCGGCACGCCGGCCGAGTTCGATGCCGTTCACGATATTGCCCCATTGGTCCGAGCCGCCCATCTGCAGCACGCAATTGTAGCGGCGTGCAAGCTCGAGGAAGTCGTACGCCTGCAAAAGCATGTAGTTGAATTCGAGGAAGGTCAGCGGCTGCTCGCGCTCGAGCCTAAGCTTCACCGAGTCGAACGTAAGCATCCGGTTGATCGTGAAATGCCGCCCGTACTCGCGCAGGAACTTGATGTAGCGTAGGTTTTTCAGCCACTCGTCATTGTCCACAAGGATCGCGTCTATCTCGCCATCTCCAAAGCTTAGGAGCTTTGTGAACGCCGTCTTGATGCTCGCCTTGTTTGCGTCGATCTCCTTTTGGGTGAGGAGCTTGCGCGTCTCGTCCTTTCCGGACGGATCGCCCACCTTGGTCGTGCCCCCGCCGAGCAGCACGATCGGCTTATGGCCGGCCTGCTGCAAGACCCGCAGCATCATGATGCTGATGAGATTGCCCACATGCAGGCTTGCGGCGGTACAATCGTAGCCGGCGTAGGCCGTGATTATGCCCTTCGCCGCCGCGGCCTTTAGGCCATCCTCGTCGGAAATTTGGTGCAAATAGCCGCGTTCTTTTAAAATTTGGATAAAATCCGATTGCTTTTTCGCCGCGGCGCGCATGAAATCCTCCGTCGTCCCCTGCACCTCGACAGACACACGAGGAGCGTGTACCAGAAACGGCACCATGTACGGCATTCGCGTTTTGCGTCAAGCGAGGGTTGATGAAGGCGATCGGGCTTATGAGCGGCACTTCGATGGACAGCATCGATGTTGCGCTAATGGAAACGGATGGCGAAACGATCCATTCATTCGGGCCAGCTTCGGAATACCCTTACACTCATGCCGAGCGCCAGTTGCTGCGCGAGGCGATGATATCGGCGCGCGGATTGAAACGCCGGGACGACCGCAGCGGCGTGCTCGCCCTCGCAGAAAGCATGATCACGCAGAAACACGAGGAAAGCGTCAGGACCTTCGTGGCTGCTCATGGGATCGAGCTTTCTAGCATCGATGTGGCGGGATTTCACGGGCAGACCGTGTTTCACCATCCTGAGGCGGGTCTGACGGTGCAGCTTGGCGACGGACCCGGCCTCGCCGCAGCGCTGGGACTTGCCGTCGTCTACGATTTCCGGGCCGCGGATGTGGAGGCCGGCGGCCAGGGCGCGCCGCTCGTACCGGTTTTTCACCGCGCATTGGCTATGCACGCGCGGCTGCCGCTGCCCGCCGCCTTCGTTAATATTGGCGGCATTTCAAACGTAACCTTTGTTCCCGACGGGCTGGCGGAGGGGCTTATCGCCTTCGATGCGGGTCCCGGCAACTGCTTGCTCGACGATTGGGCGCTCCGCCACACCGGTGAGCCGCTCGACCGCGACGCGCGCCTCGCCTTATCCGGCACGGTCAATAGGCAGGTCCTCGCAGGGCTTCTCGCACATCCGTATTTTGTGGCGCCTCCGCCTAAATCGCTGGATCGCGGCTCGTTCAACCTGGCTCAGCTTGAGGGCTTGTCCCCTGCGGACGGGGCTGCGACGCTCACAGCGTTCACCGTCGCAGCTGTGGCGGCCGCAGCCCGGCTGCTTCCGGCGCGGCCTGAAGTCTGGATCGTGACGGGCGGAGGCGCCCGGAATCCTCATATGTTCGAGGGGCTTCGCCGCGTGCTTGGGGCCAATATCGTGACAGCGGATGCTGCGGGCTTTAGCGCCAGCTTCATGGAAGCGCAAGCCTTTGCCTATCTCGCCGTACGCCGTCTCCGCCAGCTTCCCTGCAGCTACCCGGGCACGACTGGGGTTTCCGAGCCGGTCGTGGGGGGAGAAGTGGCTGGCGCCGGCGACGGCGATTGGCGGGTTGCGTAATTGGCGGGTTGCGTAAGCGGCAAGGGGGCGCCGCCTTGGGGCATCCCCTGCGCGCTGCGGCAGGCAATGACATTGCGCAGACACGGGATCGCACAAGCCTAAACGCTTGTGTTCTTGAAGATCCCGGATCCGGCCGGTGGCCGTTCCGGGATGACGTTTCCGGCCCGCTCAGCGAGCGGCCGAAAATGCCGGCGAGCTAGGCCCCGCCGAGGCGCGGGGCGTCTCGGCCTTAATCGCAGCTCTTTGAACCGCTTTTTGAACCTTCTCGAAGGCTCGCACCTCGATCTGCCGGATACGCTCCCGGCTGACGTTGAACTCAGACGAAAGCTCCTCCAGCGTCAGCGGCTCATCGGCGAGGCGCCGTGCCGTGAAGATGCGGCGCTCGCGATCGTTGAGGCTTTCCATCGCCGTTTCGAGATACTCGCGGCGCCGGTCCAGCTCCTCGCTTTCGACGAGCCGGGTCTCTTGATCGGGAGTATCGTCGACGAGCCAATCCTGCCACTCGCCGCTTTCTGAATCGGCCCTTAGCGGCGCGTTCAACGACGCATCGCCGCCAAGCCGCCGGTTCATGGAGATAACGTCTTCCTCCGGCACGCCCAGATTTGTCGCGATTTGCTTGACTTGATCGGGGCGCAGATCGCCCTCCTCCAAGGCCTGCAATTGGCTTTTCGCCTTACGCAGATTGAAGAACAGCTTCTTTTGGCTTGCAGTGGTGCCCATCTTCACAAGGCTCCAAGACCGCAAGATATATTCTTGAATGGCGGCGCGTATCCACCACATTGCGTAGGTGGCGAGACGGAACCCTTTATCGGGGTCGAAGCGCTTCACGGCCTGCATGAGGCCGACATTGCCTTCGGAGATGACCTCGCCAATCGGAAGGCCATAGCCACGGTATCCCATGGCAATGCGAGCTACCAGGCGAAGATGCGAGGTTACGAGTTTTTGCGCGGCAGCGGCATCCTCATGCTCCTGCCAGCGTTTGGCAAGCATATATTCTTGCTGGGGCTCAAGCATGGGAAAGCGCCGGATCTCTTCGAGATACCGCGCCAGACCGCCACTCGCAGCCACTGAAGGCAATGAACTCATGCTTATACCCTCCCCAGCGGAAAGGCCGCTGTTCTTGGAGAACTCGTTCGTATTTTTGGAACGATTGACCCTACCATACGCCTCCAACCCAGACTCTGCATCTTAATTTTTGCACAGTTTCGTATTCAGCCTGTCCAAAACGTTACACAAATTCGCGATATCCGCAGGCAGTTCGCTCTCGAAAGCGTGGATTTTGCCCGTCACAGGATGCCGGAACCGCAAGCTTGCGGCATGAAGAGCCTGCCTTCCCATGGCGTTTAGAGCCTCGGCCGCTTCCCCGGCAAGCGCCCGTGCCTTCGTTCCAAACCCCGCCCCGTAAAGTTTATCCCCGGCAATTGGGGTGCCAATATGGGCCATATGAACGCGCACCTGATGCGTCCGCCCGGTTTCGAGGCTACATCGAACGACACTTAGTGTCAGCGAGTTGTTCCCTTTGCCCTTCGCCGCATCGCCCTGAGGCGCCAAGCGATAGGTATGTATGGTTTCATAATTCGTAACCGCGGTCCGTCCGCCGGTGGCGGTCACCGCCATTTTCGTGCGGGAGGCAGGATGACGCGCGATCAGCGTCTCGATCCTGCCCGCGCGAGGCCGGGGCTCCCCCCAAACAAGCGCCAAATATTGCCGGCGAAGATCGCCTGTCCGCCCATGATCCGCAAATTGTGCGGCCAAGCCCCGATGAGCGGCATCGGTTTTTGCGGCGACCATTAAGCCGCTCGTGTCCTTATCGAGCCTGTGGACGATGCCAGGCCGGGCCACACCGCCAATGCCGGACAAACTTGTCCCGCAATGGGCAATAAGCGCGTTCACCAGTGTCCCGTCCGGGTTCCCCGCCCCAGGATGAACCACAAGACCGGCAGGCTTGTCGATCACGATCAGGCTGTCATCCTCATAAACCACATTAAGAGCGATCGGTTCGCCCGCGGCCGCGTAAGGCTCCACGGCGGGAACGCCGGCCTCGAAGCTCTCGCCCTTGCGAACTTTGGCGGCAGGATCGGTCACTAGGCGCCCAGCACTCGTAACGTGGCCTCTCCGAATGAGGTCTTGCAACCTCGCCCGGCTTAGTGTCTGAATCCTGTTTGCGAGAAAGCGGTCGAGCCTCATGCCGGCTTCGGTCTCTTGAACGGCGTAAGGGCCGGCAGAAGGTGAAATGTCGCTTCCCATGATACAATCCAGCATGCCCACGAATACGCGGTTTCCATGACAAAAGTTACAACTCCGCTTCAAGGAGGCATCTTCACACCCCGGCATGTGCGAATCCTAAAAATAAGCATCGCAATTATGACCACGCTGTTGCTGCTTGGTATCGTAGCGCTCGTTTTCGGAGTCGTGCGGCAAGCCTCGAAGCTCGGAATGGCGGCAAAGCCGACGGCAGTGGCGGCGGGGCAATCGCCTTATGTGAAATCCTTGGATTTGGCCCAAGGCAAACTCGAAACTGTCGCCGCGAGCGGCGATCTTCTTGTTCTGCATTGGAAAGGCGAGGGAAACGACGTCATCCTCACGATCGATCTGCGAGACGGACGTGAGCTAGGGCGAATCCAAATTCCCCATCGCTAGATATTCATCTTAGCAGGAGAGGCGCCTAAATGCAATCTCCCCGGCGTTTTGCTTGCAAACACAAACGGAATAGTTTCATCAGTATCATCAGTATACGTGCTATTATTCGTTTGTTATCCACAGTACCACAATCCGCTGGCCTTCCTTTCTGAGTAGTCCGCCCTTACATTGCAGTTAAGGCTTGAAAGCGTAGTGAGTATGCCGGCAGACCATCGTGAAACGATTTCCGCTATGCGAGCGGAGATTCCCCGTTTGCGGCGCTTTGCGCGCTATATGGCGCGCGATGCAGATTATGCGGACGACCTCGTCCAGGAATGTTTGACGCGCGCCATCGCTAATATCGCCTCCTGGCAGCCGGGCACGAATCTTAGGGCGTGGCTATTCGTCATTCTAAAAAATGTGTTTAGAAACGACAAACGGCGCGCCCAGCACGATATCGCCTATCGCAACCGGCTCGAAAAGGATGCCCCGCTTTTTGCCCGGGCCGAACAGCATCACCACCTCGTCTTGTCGGAGGTCCAGGACGCGTTTCTGCGGCTCACCGAGGATCACCGCGAGGTGTTGATGCTGATCGCGGTGGAGGGCCTCCGATATGAGGAGGCGGCAAGCGTGCTCAATATTTCGGTGGGGACGGTGAAATCGCGGCTGTCCCGGGCGCGGTCCGCACTTCGCGCGCTCGTCGACGTTCAAGAGCCCGATCGCGGCGGCGAAAGCATTTGACCTTCGGGCGCCCCTTCGCCTATTGCGCCCGGCTGATGGCGCTAGGCGTTTACGATTTGCGTACAAAACCATGGTTGCTCCGCCCGCCGGAAGGGCATTTCGATAACGCGCGATCATAGGGAAAAGCGCCTTGCCGAAGCTTTAAGCCAGCGGGAAGACATTCAAATCCGCGCCCATTTACCATCCCGGCGTTAACTACGCTCTGGCGCTGCGAAATGATCGAACGCAATGGAAATCCGGTCCCGGCGGGGTTCAAGAGCGAAAGCCATGCCGCACAGTTCATCAAGTCCCGCGGGGCCAATATCCAGCCCACATCCGGCCAACCGGATGAGCAGGGCGCAAGGGATAGAATTTTAAGCTTTCACTTAAGCGCGTGTAATGCGTGCCGTGATAGATTTTATGTGGTGCCGGGAGTTTTTGCGGCGCTCGCGGTGGAACAATTTGGCGTTGCCGGCTTCCTCGCGCGCGATTTTAGTTAGTTTGCCGGGGAGAATGTGGCATGGGATGTCAGTCTGAGCGTATGAAGCATGTTTTTGGCAGGTGGTGGCGCAAGTACATTGTGGACGAATGCCCCGATGCGCGCCAGGAGCGCCTCCGCTGGGAACTCATCGACGGCCTCAAGCAGAACATCGATTTGCGGGAAGCCGTGAGACTTTGGGAACTCGAAAATCGGAAGAGCCCTGCCAGCCAGCCAGATGCGGTCTTCCCGCTGTTTCTCAGCTTTTCGACCCCTAATATCGCCAGACCCTAGCAAATTTTAGGGAGCCATGTCACCTTTCAGCAATGGCGCCGTCTCGCCGCGCCCATGCGTTCACCAGGAGGAGAGCATGAGCTCGATCGATTCAGACACCTCCCATAAGAAAGCAGCAAAGCGGACCGGCTCCGCGACGCTCACCGTCGTTAACGAGCAATATGAGCTTCCCGTCGTATCGGGCACGGACGGACCGGATGTTGTCGACATCTCCCGTCTTTACAGCCTGTCGGGCCACTTCACCTACGATCCCGGCTTTACCTCGACCGCAGTCTGCAAATCTGAGATCACATATGTCGACGGCGAGCGGGGAGTGCTCCTCTATCGCGGCTATCCGGTCGAGCAGCTTGCCGGGCAGGGCAACTTCCTCGAAACGTGCCACCTCCTGCTTTATGGGGACTTACCGGACAAGCAGCAGTATCTCGAATTCAGGAACCGCGTTGCCGGCCACGCGATGACGAACGAGCAGATGAACCGGTTCTTTTCCGGTTATCGCCGCGACGCGCATCCAATGGCCGTGATGGCTGGAACGGTCGGCGCGCTTGCCGCCTTCTATCACGACTCCCTCGACATCAACGATCCGGTCCAGCGCGACATCGCCTCGATCCGGATGATCGCCAAGATGCCAACCATCGCGGCGATGGCTTACAAATACTCGATCGGCCAGCCCTTCATTTATCCCCGGAACGAGCTCGATTACGGTGCCAACTTCCTTTACATGATGTTTGCGGTGCCGAGCGAGGATTACAAGGTCAATCCTGTGCTCGCCCGTGCGATGGACCGCATCCTCATCCTGCACGCCGATAACGAGCAAGGCGCCTCGACCTCGACGGTGCGGCTCGCTGGGTCCTCGGGCGCAAATCCCTTCGCCTGCGTTGCGGCTGGCATCGCCTGCTTATGGGGACCCGCTCACGGCGGCGCAAACGAAGCCGCGCTGAGGATGCTGATGGAGATCGGCACCCCCGATCGCATCCCGCATTATATCGAACGCGCAAAGGATAAGAACGACAATTTCCGCCTGCTCGGCTTTGGGCATCGTGTGTACAAGAACTACGATCCCCGCGCCCGTGTGATGCAAAAGATCTGCAAGGAGGTACTCGAGGTCACCGGCGCCAAGAACGATCCGCTCTTCGAGGTCGCGCTGGAGCTCGAACGGATAGCGCTTCAAGACGACTATTTTATCGAGAAGAAGCTCTATCCGAATATCGACTTCTATTCCGGCATCACGTTGAAGGCGCTTGGCTTTCCTACCTCCATGTTCACGGTGCTGTTCGCCTTGGGGCGCACCCCTGGGTGGATTGCGCAGTGGAAAGAGATGATCGCCGATCCGGAGCAAAGGATCGGCCGCCCGCGTCAGCTCTACGTCGGCGAGAAGGCTCGCGACTACGTGCCGCTTGCGTTGCGCCCTTAAGGCCTGCTCAACTGTGGGACTGAACATGGCCCGAACCGCCAGTTTGCGCCTGCACCTGAGTTCGCCCGCACGGGCGTAGTCAGGCAACGCATTGCGCGTCACGCGTTTCGGCCACCCCGTCGCGCGCCGCCCCTGCTTTACCGGCCTTCCCGGTACCAGGTCAGCGACAAGAGCCCGAGAGCGATGCCGAGCGCCGCGAATCCGGAGATAAGCGGCGTGTACGATATCGCCTTGACCTCGTAAGCATCGCGGGCTTTGAGCCCGAGCCAGGTGCTCCCGTAAAAGCGATGCCCCGAGCGCACCATGGAGATCGCGGGTGCGGAGGCCGGAGCCGCGCCGGCCGTGCCGCCAAGAAAGAACGCGCCGCCGCCCGTTTTTTCCAGGATGGGCCGCAGCGGCTCATCGGTCGCCACGACGCGCTGGAACTCGGGCGCGTTCATCTCTCCTGCGACCGTAAGCGCGGTCAAACCGTCCATGGAGATGCGATGAACGCCCGGCTCATCGGTGGCGATGGTTTTGGCAAACCGGCCGGGAGCTTTGCGGTCGAGCGCGACCTTGATCTCCTTGCCCGAAGGCATTGTTACCGACGCCTCGCTAACCCGATCCTGAACCGTTCGGCGCTCGATGGTGATATCGCGCTTGCCTGCCTTAGCGGAAAGCGCCTCCTCTTCGAGGTCGGGCTCTTTCATGAGCCAGTGAGCGAGCCGGCGCAAAAGATCGACATGCGGACCGCCGCCCTCATAGCCGCGCGCCCAAAGCCAAGCGTGATCGGAAAGAAGCAGCGCGACGCGGCCCTTTCCCCGCCGGTCGAGCACGAGCAGCGGCTTGTCCCCGGGCCCGCTCATCACGACCTCGCCCCGGTCGGCCTGCGCATCGACCACACGGAACCAATGCCCCCAGCTTGGACGTTGCCCCTCCTGGCGCGGCGCTCCGGGCAGCCCCGCCGTAACCGGGTGCTTCTCGCCCTCCTTTGTGATGGCGGGCCGGAACGGTTCCTCGACAACCCGGCCGGTTGGATGTGCCGGAAGCACCGTGCCTAGCGGCGTGCGCGCAAGACTGGACTGGGATGCGAAATCGGCTCCTGCAGCGACAAGCACCGCGCCGCCTTGCTCGACATAGCGGGCGACATTATCGAGATAGATCATGGGCAAGACCGCTCTTCGCTGGTAGCGGTCGAAAATGATCAAATCGAACTGACTGAGCTTCTCCGAGAACAGCTCGCGCGTCGGAAAGGCGATCAGCGAGAGCTGATCGATGGGCGTTCCGTCGTGCTTCTCGGGGGGGCGCAAAATCGTGAAATGCACGAGGTCGACGGCGGCATCGGAGCGGAGCAAATTGCGCCATGTCCGCTCGCCCGCGTGCGGCTCACCCGAAACGAGCAGGACGCGCAAATTCTCTCTGACGCCCTGCACCTGAATTACGGTCTTATTATTGATCGCCGTCAGCTCGCCCGGCTCCGGCTTAAGCTCCACCTCGATAATATTCGGCCCGGCATGCTCGAAACGCAGACGGACCTGCACTGTCTTGCCGTAGGGTGCCTGAATCGTCTCAACCGGACCCGTAGCCCTGCGGATTTCGAAAGTAGCGAGCCCCCCGTTGCCCGGGCCGTTTCGCTCGGCTTTGATCGTCGCGAACGCCTCCGTCCCGGCGAGCCCGAACCGGGGCGCCGACACCACTTCGATGCGCGTGTCCTTCTCGCCCGGCAATCCCGGTATGAGCGCGTGAAGCGGAGCGTCGAAACCAAGCCGGCTCTTATCCTGAGGCGCATCGTGAATCTGCCCGTCGGTGACAAGAAGCACCCCCGCCATACGGCTTGCCGGAATGTCCGTCATCGCTTTGCCGAGTGCCGCGAAAAGATCGGTTGTCTCGCCGCCAGGCTGCTCCGAGCCCGGCACGTGCACCCAGCGGACCTCCAAATTCGGGATCTTTGCGAGTTGCTCCTTAAGATCCGCCTCGATCTGGCGCGCGCGCTGGGCCCGGTCCGCGAGCTGCATGCTCGAGCTTTCATCGATGAGGGCGACCGCGATGTTGGAGAGGGGCTGCCGGTCCTCGTTTTTCAGGTTGGGATTTGCAAGCGCGGCGAGAAAGCATGCGAGGCTCAGAGCGCGAAGCACGATGCCCCGCCGGCTTCGCCACGCGAACAAGAGGACCGACACGAAGCAAAGGAGCGTGACGGCCGCAAGCAGCTCGCGGGAGAAGAAGGGGAAGAACTCTACAGACCAGTTCATGACAGGTAACGAGGCTGGGTCATAGCGGTCAATGCCCCAGCCGTTCGAGGATTGCCGGCACATGCACCTGGTCGGCTTTGTAGTTTCCGGTCAGAGCATACATCACAATGTTGACGCCAACGCGGTAGGACATTTCCCGCTGCTCCTCACCGCCAGGCACGGCCGCGAACAGGGGCCGCTCGGCGTCGTCGAGCGCCCACGCGGCCGCAAGGTCGTTCGAGGTCACGATAATCGAGCTGACGCCATCGGATTTTACGCCGCGCCTCGAAAATTCCCCAGCTTCCGCCTGGGCTTCCACCCATGGGTCGCCGTTGTCCCAGCGGCCGGGAAAGGACTGCAGCAAATAGAATGCCTTGGTGAGCACATGGCCTTCCTGCACCCGCTGCAAGGGCGGAAGGTCGAGCTTGCCCAAAAGCTGCGCGAGGGGGGGTGCGTTGCCCGCTTGTGTCAGATTTCCGGCGAAGCTGCCGTCGTTCTTGGTATCGAAGACGATGAGGCCGCCCTGTTTCATGTAGGCGTCGACCTTCGCGAGCACCCGGTCCGGCAAAGGATGTGCATCCGGCAGCACGGGCCAATAGATCATGGGGAAAAACACAAGCTCGTCCCGGGCGGGGTCCACGCCCATAGGCTCGCCCGGTTCAACGGCTGTGCGTGCGCTCAGCACCTTTGATAGGCCCGAAAGGCCGGCCTTGCTCACCCGGTCCGCTTCTTCGTTTCCGGTCACGACATAGGCCAGCCGTGTATCGAGAGAGGCTTGCAGGGCAAACGCGGCCGCCGCTTCGTCAATTTTATCTTTGGCTGCCTCTGCGCGCGCATCGGGCACCGCGACGCTTGCGAAAACCGCAAATAGGGCTGCAGCCGCGGCAGCCCGGCGCCCGCGAAGCGCGCCTGCGCCCAAGAAAAATGCGCAAATGGCGCCGTCCGCGAGGAAAAGCAGCAACGCTGCCAGATAGAGCCACGGAGCGAGCGCGACGGTCTTATCTTCCGCGAAGACAAGGACATGCGCGTTGGACGGTACTCGCAACGCCTGAAGCGTATCCCCATCCGTGATGACATTGATCGCCCGGAGCGCATTTTGCGGCCCGTAGAGCCCGGCCGGGTTTGCCGCGCTGCTGCGCGCGCCGCCGATTTCCGCAACGCCAATCGCCTGGGCGCGCTCGGTAGGCTCGGCAAGCTTGCCGAAACCGTCCAGGACGCGCCAGGGCTTCAGCACAGCGTCTTGAACGGCAGGAACGGGATTTTCCGCTGCCTTCGCGGCGCCATCGTCCGCCAGCGCCAATTGCAAAGGAGATAACTCGAGAATTTTTTGCATCATCTCCACGAATAGACCCGATATGGGAAGACTGGACCAGTCCGGATTGGCAGTAATATGGAAAAAGACGAGCATCCCAGTCCCGCGCCTTGCTGCTGTCACAAGCGGGGTGCCGTCGGTAAGCCGCGCCCAAACCTGCGTCTCGCGCGGCATGGCGGCCGGATCGGATAGGACTTGGCGCGAAACT
The DNA here is from genome assembly GCA_052144215.1 of Rhodomicrobium sp. Taxonomy (GTDB): domain Bacteria; phylum Pseudomonadota; class Alphaproteobacteria; order Rhizobiales; family Rhodomicrobiaceae; genus Rhodomicrobium. The sequence goes on along the minus strand of JBKQQS010000003.1, from coordinate 32,869 downwards.
GTCACGTCTGTTGGAACGGTAAGCCCGTCGAAAGGCGAGTCTTGCTCAAAGGGCGCCGGCTTTTGCGGCGACGCCCACGTCATCGTTCCGCCAAGGGTACGCCCGCCTTCGCGCAAAGGGGCGGGCAGGAGCGTATCGCCGCCGCGCTCGAGCCGTGGCCCGGCAAAGCGTATTAGCATCCCGCCTTTCTCCACGAAGGCGCCAAGCCTCGCGCGCGTGGGCCCAGCTAGGCGGCCTACATCGCTAAGGATGATAATGGACGGCGAGCCGGCAACAAGATCTGCCGTGGCGCGATCGAGATTTGCAGTCTGCGCCCGCGTCACCTCGGCGAACGGGGTAAGCGCGCGCTCCAGGTAATATACGGGCGAAAGGAGGGGCTGCGCTTCCTCGCTGCCTTCGCCGGCGACGAGGCCAACGCGGCGGCGCTGCGACTGGCTATCGAGAAGATAGACCGAACCCGCAGACTCCTCTCCAGCGATTTCGAGCCGGGCAACCTGGTTGCGCAGGTCGAGAGGAAGGTCGATGGTCACTTCGGCGGAGGAGCTCGAGCCGCCGATGTCGAACGGTGCCACCGCCAATATTTCGCCCCGGGCGGTGACGGCCGAAACCTGTCCGCTCCGCGCGACAGGCCCGGACTTGAGCACACGCGCATGAATGATGCTTGCGTCCGCGGCCGGTTTCGTCAGGGCGAGAGCGCCCGAGCCCGCGGCGTCGCTGTAAATATCGATCGCCCCGCCGGCAGCGAGCGCGCTCAAGGCTTTGGAGAGGGCTTGCGCGCCGGCATCCTCGACGCCGTCCGAGAGCCACGCCACGCGGACGCTGCCGCGCTTTTGGCCGAGCTCTTTTTCGATTTGCGGTGCCGCGGCGGCGCGATCGCCCGGAAACGCCTGCGGGGCCAGCGATGCAAAGCGCTGCCGGAACTCAGGCGGCGTGAGCGGGGAAAGAGGCGCCGCAGGACCGGCCGTTGGGATGAGAAAAAGGGTTTGGCCGCTTTCCTCGGCGGAGGAGGCAAGCTGCCCGGCCAATGCTTGCCTGCGCGGCCAGCGGCTCGCAGCCGCCCAGCCATTGTCGGCGACAACAAGCAGGGGCTGCGAAACCGCGGGCGTTGCGCCCGTTCGCGGCTTTACGGCAGGGCCCGCAAGGGCGGCGATGACAGCTGCGGCGATGAGCATCCGCAATAGGGTGAGCCACCAGGGGCTCTGGATCGGCGTCTTGCCTGTGGGCCGCACGCCGAGCAGAATCGAGACCGGCGGGAAAGGTACGGTCTTGGGGCGCGGCGGCGTCAAGCGCAAAAGCAGCCAGATCAAGGGCAGGGCTGCCAGGCCCGCAAGCATCCAGGGGGCGGTAAAGCTCAAACTGTCGACGAGGCCGGTCATGCCTGCGTGCCCCCGGGGCTAGCCTGCCCCTTCAGCATCCCCTTGGCGCGGTACGCCTTTTCGAGGCCTGAGAGATGCATGAACAGCGGCAGCAGCGCCTCCACGGCCGGGCGGTCGGTATGGTGTAGAAACGGCGTCCATCCCAAAGCCATCGCCTGCGAGGCAACAGCCGCCTTGTGCGCCGCAAATCTTCGCACGTATTCCGGCTGCTCATTTTCCGCTCGCTCGGCGAGATAGCGCGTGCCGCTCTCTCCGTCGAAAAACTCGATCCGGCCGCTATAGGGCAAGCTTTCCTCAGCGGGATCCAGAATGTGGACGATATGACCGCGGACGCCCTGACGCGCGATGGCACCGAAGGCTGCGGCAAGCGCAGGTGCGGGCTCAAGAAAATCGCTGAAAATGACAAGTTCCGAATGGCGGCCGAAGCGGCTCCTGGGATCGGGCAAGCTCTTAAGTCCCGGAAGCGAGCGGGCGAGCGCCTCGATCATGAGAGAGGTGGCGCTGTGCCCCGCTTTCGGCTCCATGAGGTTGGGTATGCCGACGCGCTCGCCCGCATCCGAAAGCAGCGATGCGAGGGCCAAGCCGAGCACGATCGCGCGCTCGTCCTTTTGCGCCTGAGCCAAATCCCTAAAGTTCATCGATAGCGACAGATCGATCCAAATCCAGACCGTGTGCGCGGCCTCCCATTCGCGCTCGCGCACGAAAAGATGGCTCGATCCGGCGGATCGGCGCCAATCGATGATCGAGGCGGAATCGCCTGCCGCGAAGCTACGGTATTGCCAGAACGTGTCGCCGGGTCCGGCGCGCCGCCTGCCATGCGTGCCTTGCGCCACCGTCGCCGCCACCCGCCGTGCTTCCACGAGCAGCGCCGGAAGCTTCGACGCAAGCTCCTGAGAAGCTTCCTCGTGGGCGAGGCTGGGCGTCCGGGCTTTGGGGGGCAGTGACATCGAGGGCGGTTGTCTCAACGGAGGCGTGCGATAAGTTCGTCGATAACTTGATCGACCGTGATGTTTTCAGTTCGCGCCGTGAAAGTGAGTGCCATGCGATGGCGGAGCACGGGCTTTGCGAGCGCGATCACATCGTCGACGTCTGGGGCGAAGCGGCCGTCGAGCAGCGCTCGGGCCCTCACGGTCATGGTCAAAGCTTGGCTCGCGCGCGGCCCGGGCCCCCAGGCCACGAGCTCGTTTACGCGCCAAGCCGCTTCGTCCGTTTGCGGACGGGCGGACCGGACCAGTTTCAATATGGCGTCGGCAACGCTATCGCCGGTGGGAATCTGGCGGACGGAACGCTGGGCGGCCATAACCTCCTCCGCCGTGAGCACTTGCTGCACGCGGCGTTCTTCGAGCCCCGTCGTCGAGAACAGCATACGACGCTCGGCCACGGCATCGGGATAGGTCACATCGATTTGCATAAGGAACCGGTCGAGTTGCGCCTCCGGCAAGGGATAAGTACCCTCCTGCTCAAGCGGGTTCTGGGTCGCGAGCACGAAAAATGGAAAGGGCAGCGCGTAGGTTTGGCCGGCATAAGTAACTTGGCGCTCCTGCATCGCTTGCAAAAGGGCCGATTGTGTCTTCGGGCTGGCGCGATTGATCTCGTCGGCCATCAGAAGCTGCGTGAAAACGGGGCCTTCGACGAAGCGGAAGGAGCGCGATCCAGCCTTTTCCTCAAGCACCTCTGTGCCGACGATATCGGACGGCATAAGGTCGGGCGTGAATTGAATCCGCTTCGAATTGAGGCCGAGAGCCGCGCCGAGCGCTTCGACAAGCGAGGTCTTGGCGAGGCCTGGCACCCCGATCAGCAGTGCATGGCCGCCGGAAAGAATGTTAACGAGAACAAGCTCGATAACGTTATCCTGCCCGAAGATGACGCGCGAAATCGAGTCCTTGGCGCGAGCCACCTTCGAGCGGATGTCATCGGCGCGGGCTAAAATGTCGGGCTCGGAAGGATGGTGCATACGATGAAAAACCTGCTTGGTGACCGTTGCGGTTTGGCTGCGCCGTCTCTAATCCAGAGTATATGCTGATGCATGGCGCGGATACAACGCCACGAAGCCGGGCATTTGCCGCCTCCCAAAGCCGGATGGCGGCAAATCCGCAAGAGCAGGCTTCGCACTCGATCCGCAGCACTAATTTGTCAGCATTATGGAGGGCCACTCATGGCTTGGCTTCGTGAACTGACAGAAGACGCGGCGATAAGCCCTTTTTCAGCAAAGGGTTTTGCCGAAAGAGCCCGGCTGCGCGGCTTGGCGCTCGAAAAAGCTTCGTGGATGGCGGAGCAGCCCTATTCCTATGGGATCGACGCCGGACGCAGACTGGACGAGAGCGGAAACCCTAACGAAAATTTAAGGCTTGAGCATCTCGTCGCGGCCGGCGACTGGAGGATGGCGGCGGTGCTTGTGCCCGTGCTCGTCCGCGAGCCCGAAGTAACGGTGCTGCTGACGCTTAGGACCTCTCATCTCAAAGCCCATGGCGGCCAGATCGCCTTCCCAGGCGGCAAAATCGAAGCGGACGATGCGACGCCCGTCGCGGCCGCGATCCGCGAGGCAGAGGAGGAGGCCGGCATCCCGCCCGCGCTCGTCACCCCCTTGAGCCTGCTCGACCTGCACAATACGGGCACCGGTTTCCGCATCATCCCCGTGCTTTCGCTCGTCGATCCGGGCTTCGAGCCGGTCCCGCATCCGGGCGAGGTGGCGGAGGTCTTCGAAGTGCCTCTCTCCTACCTCATGAGGGAAGAGAACCATATGAGACACTTCCGCGAGTGGAAAGGCAGGACTGTGCAGTTCTACGCCATTGAGTATGAGAAGCGTTTCATCTGGGGAGCGACCGCAGCCATATTGCGCAATCTTTACGAGCGTCTCTACGCTCCGGACGCGGAGTCGCTGTGACCGCTAAAGCGATGCCGCCCGCCACGGACTCACCGAGCGTCGCAAGCGCAGACTGGTTCTTGCGGCCGCAAACGCAGGCCGTGTTCGCATGCCTCAACCGCGACGGTTTCGAGGCGCGCGCCGTTGGCGGCGCCGTGCGCAATTCGCTGCTCGGGCGGGCAGTGACGGAGGTGGATTTCGCAGCCAATGCCAAGCCGGAGGATATTGTGCGCCTCGCGGACGAAGCCGGCCTCAAAACGGTGCCCACCGGTATCGCTCACGGCACGGTGACGGTTATCGCCGGCGGCGTCCCCTTCGAGGTGACGGCGCTCCGCCGCGATGTCGAGACCGATGGGCGGCACGCAACCGTCGCCTTCGGCGGCGATTGGGCCGGGGATGCGCGCCGGCGCGATTTCACCATGAACGCGCTTTACGCCGATGCTGCGGGCAAGGTGCACGATCCACTTGGCGGGTTAAGCGATCTTCGCGCAGGCCGCGTCCGTTTTGTGGGAGATGCCGCGGAGCGCATCCGCGAGGATTACCTGCGCACTTTGCGCTTTTTCCGGTTTAGCGCGGACTATAGCCACGGCGATTTCGACGCTGCGGGCGTTTCTGCCGCCATCCGCGAGCGCGCTGGGCTCTCACGGCTTTCGCGCGAGCGGGTGCGCATGGAGATGCTGCGCATCCTCGTGACCCGCCGCGCTCCAGAGGCCATCGAAATCATGGACGAGGCCGGGCTTCTGCTCTTGCTCCTCGGCGGCGGTGTGCGGCGCGCGCGCTTCGAGCGGCTTTGCCAGATCGAGGCTGCGCTGGAACGAGCTCCGGACGCTATTCTCAGGCTCGCCGCGCTCGGTCTGTTCGTGGAGGAGGATGCCGGGCGCCTGACAGAGAAGCTCCGGCTCTCGTCGCAGGAGGCGAAGGATCTGGAGGGCCTGTCCACGCATTCACCCGTTATTTCGGCCAGCTTCGGCAAAGCGGCTTTGGAGGTCCTGCTCTATAAGCTCGGCGTCCGGCTTTATCTCGGGCGCCTTCTACTCGCCTGGGCTTCATCCGATGCCCCGCCAGACGACGCGGCTTGGGGATACGCTGCCTCTCTCGCGGCCTCGTGGCAGCGGCCCAATTTCCCGCTCGGCGGCGCAGATTTGATCGCGCTGGGCCTCAAGCCCGGCCCGGCCATGGGGGCGCTTTTGAAGACTCTCGAGGAGCGCTGGGCTGCCGGCGGTTTCACTGCAGATCGCGAGACGCTTCTGGACTTAGCGAGGCAAGAGACAGCTAAGGACAAGCCTTAGGTCTAAGCTGCTTTTCGTGGGGGCGATATGGTTTGTCCAAAGACTTCCTTTAGGATCTGGATGCTTGCCTCGGCTGCTGCGGCGGCGTTCGCCATCGCGGACCTGCCGGCCTACTCTGCCGGACAGCCGAAGCCCGGCGCGTTCGACAGGGGCGATAATGCGCTTTGGATGCGCCGGCATTGGCTGCACGAAGGGCCCAGCAAGGAAGAAATCGCGGCGCTTGTGGAGAGCCTGCGGGAGCGCGGCATCAAGCGCATCTACCCGTTTCTGGGGCCGATGGACGCCGAAGGCTGGCCAGGCTGGCGGTCGAAGTCGGGCCACATCCGCTATGTGCCCGCGCGGGCCGGCGCGTTCCTCGCCGCAATCCACGAGATCGCGCCCGGGATCCGGGTGATCCCGTGGACCGGCGGGAATCTCGGCAGCGACGTGCATCCGAACGATGAGGCGCAGCGCAAGGCGTTCACCGGGCATGCGCTGCAGCTTGTGGCGCTCGGCGCAGATGGCGTGCACCTCAATGTGGAGCCGCTTCCGAGCGGGACCGCCGCTTATCTCGATCTTCTGCGGGACGTGAAAGCCGCCATCGGCGGGCACACCCTTTCGGTTGCGGCTTATCCTCCGCCGGCCGGCCCGGATTCGGACAAGGATACGCATTGGGATCTGCCCTTTATGCGCAAGGTCTGCGGGATCGCGAACGAGCTAACGGTCATGGCCTACGACACAGGCCTGACGTCTGCGCCCGGCTACGAAAAGCAGGTGTCGGCGTGGACGCGGCAGCTCGCCGCGGCGCTGCCTTCGCCTGAAGCCGGCGGCTGCGAGTGGCTCATGGGCGTTCCGGCTTATGACGACGACAAGGATTATCACCGGCCGGACGTGGAAACCGTCGAGCACAGCCTCAACGGGATCGTTGCAGGCCTAAGCGGCGTTCGAACGCTTGCGAATTTTCGCGGCGTGGCGATCTATGCCTCCTTTACCACCGATGAGAAGAAATGGGCGGCGTACAGCCGGATCTGGCGCGGCGCCGGACCTTTTACATCGCCGCCGCCCGATCCCCGCAATACCACCGAATAGCGCATCGCCCCGCTGCGACGCCTTGCAGCCGATTCCCATTGGGCTTAGACTTTGGTTGATAGATGTGCGCGTTTTGCCGCATTATCGGGGAAGGAGTTTTGCGTGGCTCGTAGATTGAAATGGCGCGGAGACGATAAGGACGAGCGTGACGCTTGCGGTAGCGTTACGGAGCTGATCGGCACCATTGGGCTTTTTTATATTGCGCTGATCTGCTTGGGGATCGCTTTCGTAACTCTCGAAAATCTGCATAGCGCCGGCGATTCGGCTTCTCAAGCCCGCCCGCCTCAGGCCGCCCTTTTCCAAGCCTTGCTGCCATTCGATAGCGGGCATTGAGGAAATTGCGGCGTTTGGCGGTTTATCCCGCCGGCTTTGCACGATCTGCCGTTGCCCAAGATTGACGGTCAAACGCATCGAATGTATATGCAATCGAAGATTGGCTGCCTGTGGCAGGCTGGGCATCTTTTCACCCAACATCGGATCTCATAGCGCGGGTAGCCCGCCCGCGGAAGGAATACGTGACATGGCAAATACGAAATCGGCAAAAAAGGCCGCCCGCCAGGCGGAACGGCGCACGCTCGTCAACAAATCCCGCCGCAGCCGGATGAGGACATGCGTGCGTAAGGTCGAAGAGGCGATCGCCTCAGGCGACAAGGACGCCGCGAATCTTGCGCTGCGCGAGGCACAGCCGGAAATCATGCGCTCGGCCTCGAAAGGCATCATGCATAAGAACACAGCATCCCGGAAAATCTCGCGCCTATCCGCTCGCATCAAGGCGCTTAGCGAGGCTGCATAGATTCATCGGCACTGATGCCGATTTACATCACTCGCTGTTGCCGCGGCGGCCAGCGGCTTGGTGTCTCTAGCAAAAAGTGCCGTAATATCAATCTGTTGCCGGTTCAACGCGGATAAGCTTCCCGGGGCCTGAGCCCGGGAGCCTCGCGCGAGTCAATCGAAAACCGCAACCTCCGCGAGCGCGGCATTCTTCTTACATTCTTCCTAAAAGTATTAACAATTCGTTAATTTCTTCAATGGCTTGATGCCATCCCTCAAGGGCGGGGGCGGTAATTGCCCCAAAGCTCCTCCCATGGACGCCGCGCTCCGCGGCACTTGCGCGCCGCGGCCCTCCTTTGTATGCTGAGGTTTCCGAACGGGGGATTTTCCCCTCCTGATAATGTTTCTGTAATGCGTACCGGGCTCGCTTTGTGGGGTGGCCTCCACGTGGGATGAGTCCCGTTGTCCATATCAGGCGACGGATAGACGGTGCGCGCGCCCAGCTGTTTGCTGTCCGTTGCACCTTTTGTCCGCAATGCATTGGGCAGGAGGAAGATGGATGCGAAGTGAATGCACGGCGGCGTCGCCGCAATTTATATATTCTTATGCGTGGAAGGTGCCGCCAGCCCGGCCCGCCATTTTTGAGCGCGCTCAACTGCTCGTTTCACGCGCCCAGGAAAAATGCGAGCGAAAAGCCTCGCAGGCTATACACCCTTCAATCCCTTGGAAAGCCTACCTCGCGTCGAGAGAGTTCCAGCACATGGCATCGGATCTTGCCGAGGCTCTGTTCGCGGAAACTTTGCCGGCCGGTCTTCAAGCTATCTCCCGCCCCGCCTGCTTAATGGCAGGCGCTCAGGCGATGCCGGGAGCCGCTGGAGAGCATCCGCGCGGCTTGCTGGCTGCAGTCTTGCCAGACGCTGCCGGTACCGCTTCGCATGAACTCAAGCCAGGCGAACTGCGGCCCGATCTTCCCATCGCGGCCTAGCACTCCGGCGTATAGCCCCTTCCAATTAAACGCTTTTTCTAAGAAGCGGCGAGGTATATTATTATGGAAGCCTTGGAGCTCTCGACATCTTCAATCGAACATAAATGGCGGCGGATTCAAAGCCGTCTGCGTGCCGAGCTCGGTGACGACGTGTTCACGAGCTGGTTTGGGCGAGTGGAGTTAGAGGGCTATGACGGCCGCGTCGTGCAGGTTTCGGTTCCGACCAAATTCCTGCGCAACTGGCTCCAATCCCACTACTCGGACAGGCTTCTCGCATGCTGCGGCACTGAGCTGTCAGGTGCGAACAGGCTTGAGTTCCGGGTGCGTCAGCCGCATCTGGCCGCGATCGAGAAAGTGAAGGCCGTGCCCGTTGCGAAGGACGCTGCCTCTCCGAGGCCGGCGGCCGCCGCTTCCGCACCGCTTCGCGTCGTCCCCCAGCAAATGAGGGACGGAAGAACCGGGCTTGACGGATTTGAAGGCTCGCCGCTCGATCCGCGCTACACATTCCTGTCTTTCGTCGTTGGCGCGCCTAACCGCCTTGCCCACGCAGCAGCCCTGCAAGTCGCCGAAAGCACGCCCGACCAGCCCTTGCGCTACAATCCGCTTTATATCCACGCGCGCGTGGGCATGGGCAAGACGCACCTTCTGCATGCCATCGCCTGGGAGGTGAAGAACCGCAATCCCACAGGGAAGGTTCTGTACCTCACGGCGGAACGCTTCATGTATAGTTTCGCAGAGGCGCTGCAGACCCGCGATGCTCCCGCATTCAAGGAGAAGCTTCGCACAATCGATCTTTTGCTGATCGACGATATGGAATTCTTGCAGGGCCGCACTTTCCAGCAGGAGTTCTGCCACACGCTGAATTCGCTGATCGATGGCGGCAAGCAAGTTGTGGTGGCTGCGGATTGCGCCCCGCTGCTGCTCGAAAGCTTCGATGCCAGAATGCGTTCCAGGCTTTCCGGCGGCTTGGTCGCGGAACTCGCCCCGCTCGATTACGACCTGCGGCTGAAGATTCTGGAAAAGCGCGCCGTAGAAAAAATTGCGTCTTCGCCCGGCTTCGAGGTTCCAGGCGATGTCCTCGACTATCTCGCCACGCAATTGACCGAAAACGGCAGAGAGCTGGAAGGGGCCATCACCCGCCTGCATGCTGCCTATCAGCTCACCGGCGAGAAGGTGACCTGCGATGCGGCCGAGAACACAATCGGCGATCTTATCCGCTCGAAGGAACCGAAGCGCGTTAAGATCGACGACATTTTGCGCATCGTCGCCAAGCATTACGGGGTGCAGCGCGGCGATCTTCTTTCAAGCCGGCGCAACCAATCGATTGTGCGGCCGCGCCAAATCGGCATGTATCTTGCCAAAACGCTGACGTCGCGCTCGCTGCCGGAGATCGGCCGGCGGTTCGGCGGAAGGGACCACACGACGGTCCTTCATGCGATCCGGAAGATCGAGAACCTCAAACAGCAAGACGGCACGCTGAAAGAAGAGCTCGATTCGCTATCCCGGATGTTGAAGGACGGAACCATCTAAGCGGCGTCTGCAAGCCTCCTGGACCTGCTGGACTTGACAGAACCGGTTCAGCGGTCATTCTGCTCTTTCCAAAGAAAACACCGCCCGAGCGGGGTAACCGTAACAATGCGCTTCGTTGCCGACCGGAATTCGCTACTGCGTGCCCTCGGGCATATCACGGGTATCGTGGAGCGGCGCAACACCATTCCGATTCTCAGTAATATCCTGACCGGCGCCGAAGCGTCCGGCGTTTTGACCCTCAAGGCGACCGACCTCGACATGGAGGCGATCGAAACTCTTCCCGCGAAGGTGGAGATGCCGGGCGCGGTGACCATCCCCGCGCATACGCTGCACGATATCGTCCGCAAGCTTCCCGACGGCGCCGAGATTCTCGTCGAGCGAAAGGGACCGGACGGCCGCCTTAAAGTCGCCGCCGGGCGCGCAAGCTTCGAGCTTGCCGTGCTGCCGGCCGATGAGTTTCCCGATATGGGCCAAGCCGAGCTGCCGCACCGCTTTACGGTCGCAGGCGGCGAGCTGAAACGGCTCTTCGAGAAGGCCCGGTTTGCCATATCGACCGAGGAAACGCGCTATTACCTGAACGGCATCTACCTGCACCGCGTCGAAGGCGGAAGCGCACCAAAGCTCAGAGCCGTCGCAACCGACGGCCACCGGCTCGCGCAGGTCGAAACCGAATGCCCCAAAGGCACCGAGGGCATGCCCGGGGTCATCGTGCCCAGGAAAGCCGTGGCTGAGCTCATTAAGCTGATCGACGATGCCCAGGCTCCGGTTGAGGTCTCGCTCTCTCAAGCCAAGATCCGGTTTGCAGTTGGAGATGTGGTACTCACCTCGAAGCTCATCGATGGCTCCTTCCCGGACTATGCCAGGGTTATCCCAACATCGAACAAGAAGCTGCTGCTTCTCCAAAACGCGGACCTCGTGAAGGCCGTCGACCGCGTCTCGACGCTATCCTCGGAAAAGGGGCGCGCGGTGAAGCTGAACGCTAGCGACGGCTGCGTCGTCGTTTCGGCCAGCAATCCGGAATCGGGCTCGGCGACGGAGGAAATCGCCGCCGATTACAAGAACGAGCCGATCGAGATCGGCTTCAATGCGCGCTATCTGCTCGATATCGCGGCGCAGATCGACGGTCCCAAGGCTCTGTTCAAGCTAGCGGACGGCTCCTCGCCCTCGCTGATATCGGATGAAAGCGACGATTCGGCGCTTTACGTGCTGATGCCGATGCGCGTTTAGCTTTATAGCCTCTGTTCTTATGAAAAGCCGCAAAATCGCTAGCGCACAAGCCCTCACCCTGTCCCCCTCCAATTGGGAGAGGGAACGGCGTTTCACCTTAAGCGCGACGATCAGGCGTCCCTTCTCCCACACCGCATCCGCTTGCGGATGCGGTCACTCAAAGACGCAAGCTCGCCAAGACGAGCTTGCCGAGAAGGACAGGATGAGGGGTGTTGCCCCCGTTCGTTACGCGGTCCTGGATGCATGACTCGCTCGAGGGCACCGGCGGCGAAGGCGATAAAAGCCGCATCTGGATAGGCAAGCTCACGCTGACAGACTTTCGCAACTACCGGAGCGCCACGCTGACGCCCCGGCCAGACCCGGCCGTTCTCCTCGGCGCCAATGGCGCTGGAAAAACCAACTGCCTCGAAGCCATTTCGCTTCTCACCGCGGGGCGGGGATTGCGGTCTTTGCCCTTTTCGGAACTTGCGCGCAGCGGCGGCACGGGCGGCTGGGCGGTTGCCGCAAAGGTCTTTGCCGGCGCTGAGGAGATCCAGATCGGAACGGGCGTGCAGATACCTCCCGGCGGCACATTGGGAGCTCGCGCGCCGCGGATCGTCAAAATCGACGGTGCCGCGGCCAAGGGATCGGGCGCCTTGGCGCGAATTCGCATGGTATGGCTGACGCCTGCCATGGACAGCCTGTTCGTTGGCGCGGCCAGCGAGCGCAGGCGCTTTATCGACCGTTTGGTGCTGAGCCTCGAGCCCGCCTATGCGGGCGCTGCGGCGGCGTACGACCGGGCGATGCGCCAGCGGAACAAGGCGCTCGAAGCCTTCAGTCCGCCGCAGCTGCTCGATAGCATTGAGGCGCAAATGGCAGGAGCGGCGTCGGAAATTGCCGCAATGCGTCAACGCGCCATTCAAAGCCTCGCGTCGGAAATCGCGCGCGAGAGGGATAGCGCGCCGGACTCGGCGTTCCCGTGGGCGAGGCTCTCGCTTGAGGGCCACCTCGAAGAACAAGCCGGCCGAGTGCCCGCAAGCGAGATACGCGAGTCCTATGCGCGCCTTCTCGCGCAATCGCGCGACCGCGACCGCGCGGCAGCGCGCACGCTCATCGGGCCGCACCGGAGCGATCTCGAGGTAACCCACGGCCCCAAAGACACGCCGGCGAAGATGTGTTCGACCGGCGAGCAGAAGGCGCTGCTTGTGGGCCTTGCGCTCGCCCAGGCCCGCCTTGTAAAAGAAGTCTCGGGCGGCGTGTCGCCGCTGATATTGCTGGACGAGATCGCGGCGCATCTGGACGCGGAGCGGCGGGTGGCGCTCTTTTCGTCTATCGCAAGGCTAAACGCGCAGGTTTGGATGACCGGCACGGACAGCTCTACCTTCGCACCGCTGCGCGATGTTTCGGCTGCGCAATTTTTTCTCGTGTCAAACGGCGCTTTTAGCCCCTTGAACGGTGCAGAATCGGGTTTGAAACACTAAATAAGAGCATGTCCCAATGCCGCAAATCCTGCGGCCGATCAGGTGTCATTTATGGAAGCAGCACGGCACATAGACGCGGCGGTTGAAGCCTATGGTGCGGACAGCATCAAGGTCTTGAAAGGCCTCGACGCGGTCCGCAAGCGGCCCGGCATGTATATCGGCGATACGGACGACGGCTCGGGCCTCCACCATATGGTCTATGAGGTGGTCGACAACGCCATAGATGAGGCGCTCGCGGGCTATGCGGACCTTGTTTCGGTTGCTCTGAACGCCGACGGCTCGGTGACCGTCGAGGACAACGGCCGCGGTATCCCAACCGAAATCCACACCGAAGAGGGCGTATCTGCCGCCGAGGTCATCATGACCCAGCTCCATGCCGGCGGAAAGTTCGACCAGAATTCCTACAAGGTCTCAGGCGGCCTGCACGGCGTGGGCGTGTCCGTGGTGAATGCGCTCTCGATGAGGCTTGAGCTGACTATTTGGCGCGGCGGGCAAGAGTATTTCATGGCCTTCGCCGACGGTGTCCCGGAAGCGCCGCTCAAAATGGTGGGTGCTGCGCCGGGCAAGAAGGGGACGCGTGTGACCTTCACGCCGAGCCCGGCAACCTTCACCATGGTCGATTTCGACTATGCGACGCTTGAGCACCGGCTGCGCGAGCTCGCGTTCTTGAATTCCGGCGTCAATATCCTGCTTACGGACTTGCGCGGCGTCGAGCCGGTCAAGAGCGAGTTCAAATATGAGGGCGGCCTAAAGGCGTTCGTCGAATATCTGGACCGCGCGCGCACTCCCTTGCTCGCGGAGCCGATTTTCATCAAGACGGAGCGCGAAGGCGTCGCTGTCGAGGCGGCGCTCTGGTGGAACGACGGCTACCACGAAGGCGTGTTCTGCTTCACGAACAACATTCCGCAGCGCGATGGCGGAACGCACCTTGCCGGATTCCGCGCGGCGCTGACACGCACCATCAACACTTACGCGGCGTCAACCGGGGTCGCGAAGAAGGAGAAGGTTCAGCTTACGGGCGACGATGCCCGCGAGGGACTGACCTGCGTGCTGTCGGTGAAAGTCGCCGATCCGAAATTCTCAAGCCAAACGAAGGACAAGCTCGTATCCTCCGAGGTGCGCCCCGCCGTCGAGAGCATTATGGCGGACACTTTGGGCACGTGGTTCGAGGAGCACCCGTCCGACGCCAAGCTCATAATTCAGAAAGTCGCCGAAGCCGCCGCCGCCCGCGAAGCCGCCCGCAAGGCGCGCGAGCTGACCCGGCGCAAAGGCGTGCTCGACGTCGCGAACCTGCCGGGCAAGCTCGCCGACTGCCAAGAGCGCGACCCCGCCAAATCGGAGGTGTTCCTCGTCGAGGGCGATAGCGCTGGCGGCTCGGCCAAGCAAGGCCGCGACCGCTCGAACCAAGCCGTGCTGCCGTTGCGCGGTAAGATCTTGAACGTGGAGCGCGCGCGTTTCGACAAGATGCTGTCGAGCCAGGAGATCGGCACGCTCATCACAGCGCTCGGCACCGGCATCGGCCGCGACGACTTCGATATCTCGAAGCTCCGCTATCACCGCATCATCATCATGACGGACGCGGACGTCGACGGCGCGCATATCCGTACGCTGCTCTTGACCTTCTTCTACCGGCAGATGCCGGCGCTGCTCGAAGCCGGGCACATCTACATCGCTCAGCCGCCGCTTTACAAGGTCAAGCGCGGAAGCTCCGAAAGCTATCTTAAGGACCAGCGAGCCTTCGACGACTTCCTCATCGATGGCGGTCTCGACGGTGCGGTTCTCCTCCTTGGCGATGGCGAGCGCCGGTCGGGGCTGGATCTGCGCTCTGCGGTGGAGCGCTCGCGATCGTTCAGCCACGTGGTGGATCAGCTGCATCAGCGCTATAACCGCAGGGTTGTGGAACAGGCAGCGATTGCAGGGCTTCTCAATTCAAAGCTTGCGGACAACGAGGAAGAAGCCGAGCGGCTCGCTTCGGAGGTTGTTGTGCGCCTCGCCGCACTGTCCGAGGAGACCGAGCGCGGCTGGGGTTGGGTCCGCAGTTCCGACGGCGGCTTCGTCTTCGAGCGTGAGGTTCGCGGCGTGAAGGAGGCGCATAACATCGACTGGCCGCTCATCCAGTCGGCGGACGCGCGCAAGCTTCACCAGTATCACGCTGAATTTGCCGCCCTTTTTGCCGGCATGGCCACATTCGAGCGAAAGGGAAATCAGACGCCGTTGTTTGGGCCGCGCAGTCTCCTCGATGCCGTCTTCGCGGCGGGCCGGGCGGGGCTGACCATGCAGCGCTACAAGGGCCTTGGCGAGATGAACCCGGAGCAGCTTCGCGACACAACGCTCGATCCGAACGTCCGCACGTTGATGCAAGTGAAGCTCGGCGAGTTGAACGATGCCGACGAGATTTTCTCCAAGCTGATGGGCGACGTGGTCGAGCCCCGCCGCGAGTTCATTCAGCAGAACGCGCTCTCGGTGGCGAACCTCGATATTTAGCGGCTGTCCTATAAGGTTCTAGCGCGTTTTTTCGTAGGTGCCGATCAGCGTCGCCTGGGCGAGAACATGGCCGCTCATAGCCGCCTCGACCGCAGCCTTACTGGGGTGAGTGAGGCCGGTGAGAACGGTATCGAGGGCGTAGAGCTTGTGGAAGTAGCGATGCCGGCCTATCGGCGGGCATGGGCCGCCATAGTTCGCCCGCTTCCAGCTATTGAGGCCGGTCTGCGTTCCCGGCGGGAGACCGTCCGCCTCGGCACCTTCGGCAAGCCCGGTGGAGTCCGCAGGGATATTGTAGAGAACCCAATGAACCCAGGTCATCTTGGGTGCCTTCGGATCGGGCGCGTCGGGATCGTCGACGATGAGAACGAGGCTTTTTGCACCCGGCGGTACTCCCGGCCAAGCCAAGGGCGGCGATATATCCTTACCTTCGCAGGTGTACTTCTGCGGAATGCCCCCGCCTTCCGAAAAGGCTGCAGACACGAGCTTAAGCGTCATGGGTCTCTCCTCAGTTGCAGCGGCGCCGATAAACGCGGCCGGCGCCAGCGCCAGCGCCGCGATTGCCCACAGGAGCCGGCGAAGGCGACGCGTCCCGCGATTAGGATTTGTTCTCCACACAACGGCTGCTCTCAGTTGAAGGGGCCGCGCTTACGCAATTCAATGATTACGGTAGCGGCTCGCTTCGTCAAGTTGGATGGTGCTTGCTTCGGACTGGCCGGGCAGAAATAACGGACCTAGCCCTGTCCGTCGGGAAAAAGCCGCAGCCAATCGCGGGCGCGGCTCTCCGGATCGGCATGCGCAACAACGTCGCTCACAACGGCGATGCTGTCCGCGCCGGCTGCAAAGACACCGGCCGCGCGCTCCAGCGTGATGCCGCCGATGGCCACGAGCGGACGCTTGGCGAGCGCCTTCCACTCGCCAATCCGCGCGAGACCTTGCGGCGCCCACGGCATGACCTTGAGCGCCGTTTCATAAATCGGGCCGAGCGCGACGTAATCGGGGTCCTCGCTAAGAGCGCGGTCCAGCTCCTCGCGGCTATGCGTCGAAATGCCGAGCTTCACTCCCGCACGCCGGATCGCAGCGGTATCGGCCGTTTCGAGATCGCCTTGGCCGAGATGGACGAAACTGGCGCCGCAATCGATGGCTTCCCGCCAATAATCGTTGACCACAAGCTCGCAGCCAGACTCCCGGCAGACCCGGAGCGCGCGGCCGATCTCTTCGGGGATCGACGCAGCCGGCACGTCCTTCAGGCGCAGCTGAATAAGCTTTACGCCAACGCGCGCAAGCCGCTCCACCCAGGCCGCATCCGGAACGATTGGGTAAAATCTGGCAATCATGGCTCCCAACTCATGGTTTCCGGCTGCCCCGGCGCCCGGAGTTCTCTTTTTCGGCGGAAGTGCGAGCAATGGCTAGCGAAAGTTTCGACCCCGATACCCCCTTTAAACTCTCGCCACCCAAAAAGGAAGGTCGGGGCGAAACCGAAATCCCCATCGCTTCAACCGAATTCCGCTTACTCCAGAAGCGGACAAAAATCTTCGAGCGCGAAGCCTGCGCCTGATCGGCGCTATTGATCCCAAATCCTCTCCGGTTTTTTAGCTGGGAGGGCTGGGTTGGGTCGACAGCCAAAGCTCAAAACCTTAGGCGCCTTCACCGGCGGTTAAGGCCTTTGCGGCCTTAACAACAGCTCCGCGATGGCCGGGGACCCAGAATAGACCAGTGATTGACCATGCCCCCAGACCGCCAAAATGCTATCAATGAGGTGTGAGAATATTTACGACCTGCTGAGTAGCAAGATTTGCCACGTTTTCTGAATCCGGGCCGATTGTCATGAGCAGAGTGTGAGTCCGCAGCCCCTGGGCAGTGGCAAGCGGACTATTTGCAGTCACGACGTTGATCAAAGTCCAATTCGGCGAGATCGATCCACCATAGGTGACCACGAATGTTACGGTATGCGTCAAGGAATCTATGGGCTTGGCCGGCTTAACTCCAGATTTTATGAATGTGTTCAGTTGATCGACATAGGTTTGCATCCGGTCGTAAAGCTTCAGGTAAGCATGCAAAGTGATGGCCCCAATATACGGCCCATCATTACATTTTTTGTGGTCCTTCATTTCACTTAGACTTTTACACTCAGCCGTCGTTGCCTGAGCCTCGACCGGCACCGGAAACCTCCACGGCATTTGAAATTTACTCGTGTCTGCGATCTCGTCGCCTGCGCTAGGAGCAGGAGGCATACGCAGTTCATTTGTTTCAGGCACCACAGGGACTTGCTGGCCTGCGCTCTCGCCAGACGGTGTATTTGCACGGTTTTTCGTTTTTGGTTTGTTCGAGTCAGTGCCGTTGTTATTTGGGTTCTTATTCTTTTCGGCTTGAAGTTTCGTCAAGTCCTTAGTCAGCGCGTTGAGCTTCGCAAGATCTGTATACTGTTGCACATCCCATCCGTCGCTCGTTAATAACTTCCTCAATTTAGTTAGTTCTTTAATCGTTTCGTTTATATTTTGTTTGTCGTTCTTATTTTGAAGTACGTCGACGTAGCTCTTTATGTTCTCTTTGTATTGCTTTAGAGCCTCGTCAATACTTTTAATAATTGATGTTTTATAGGCCTGGAGGCTTAACTCGGCGTCGAGCTTGCTTGAAGGGCTAGCTTTCTTGGCGCCACCGCCGGCGGAGCCACTGGTGGACTTGGCGCCGCCGCTAGCACCACTGATGGAGGTGTTTTGACTGGAAGGATCGATTTTGCTGGCAAGGTCGGTGGGCGCTAACCGGCATTCATCAGTCGATATGGCTGTAGTACGCCTATTCTGATGGTCCTTAATCTCACTAATCTCACTCTTCACGCTCTCGACGTCGCCGCTCTGGTTTCGCGGCAAATAATCTTTGCTTTTTGGTGTAATAAGGTCAATCAGATGTAATGCTGCTTCATCGACGCAGATATCGTTGAAATCCTTGGCGCTGTCCCAATACACATTCGCTACTTTGTCGAGAGCGGGATAATTGCCGTTGCAATAGGCGTCAAAATCCCTGTTCCGCGGCTTCGTCTGATCGGTCTGATCGTAATTATCCGACAGGGCGCACACCACCCCCCTCAAGTCCTCGAAACTGGATGACCAGAGCGGATTATCCGCTGTTCTTCTAAACGATAGAAGTTGCCCTGCTGAGACCTGCTCAACCGCGGACTCAATCCATTCTCTTAGCCCAAGATTGCCCCGAAGCTCGCTTCCAAGCTTGTCACAATCCGCTGGCGCTTTGCTTGACGGATTTAAGACGACGTCGCCAAATGCTTCGGTGAACACGATCGTCTCCGTGCGCGTCGCGTTCTCCGACAAAGTGAGGCTTGCTCCAAGCGTGAATTTCTGCGCCACTGCCGTCATGGTCGAGGACGGTGTGAGGGCTGACACTGGCTTTCCAGCCAGATAGGCAGCCTCGCGGGGGCTCACGGCGACATAATAGGCGTTCTGAAGAGGATTAACGGCCGAGACATTGGGCGTAAGGCCAGCGCTCGTGACGAGGCTCAGCGACAGATTGTTCTTCGCGCTCCAGTCCTTCATCCACTCCAGATTCTTACGCCTTTGAAGCGACTGCGCGGCATCAAAGATCTCGCATTTCACCCGCTGGAGGACATCTTTGATGAAGACTTTGGGAGGTTCGCTCGATCCGGTCGTTTGTTCAAGGGTGGGCGGCCAGGAGCAGCCGAAAAGGAGCACGCAGAAAACCACAGCACGAAGGCCGCTCAAAATACGCATACCCCACCTCACGCAAAAAGACTAACAAGTTGTTATATGGAATTTTCGATATTTGTCAAAATTCATCCCACTTCATAATTTCGCTTTAAAAGAATCAATTCATTAAATGTTTAAATATATTTAATACCTTTTAATTTGGTTTAACAATGCAACATCCTTTCCTTGCAACTTTAGGCTAGATTCGGTTTAGGGCTCTCATTGCACGCCCTGGGGCTTTGGCCGCGAAGCGTCACTTGTTCGCGGAGGTGCGTAGCGTCAACGCACGCGATCACTCACGAAGCAGAAATCCGTGGATCTTGAGGGATTGTCTGTTACCGGCCTGTTCTAACCGTTCTGGTGAGCCGCGCTTCCGTCCCGGTCCGTAGCGGCGCGATGCTTCTTTTCGCAGCGCCAGGGCATGGTTAACCTGAAAATGGTAAACGCGGGCGGCATTAAATCGCGTTTTGGCTCAAAGTGCGCGATTTTTCGCGTTTTCGCCTGCGAATCGCGACTCCAAAAAGTCCGTTAAATATATTTCCAGTTTTGAATTAACCGTACGCCGGTTCGAAAGCTGAGCCCAAGGCGTTGGCGGTCTCCGATATTCCATTGCGACATCAATATGTTAGCGGCATTAACGCTTTCGCAAGGCGCTTTTCCCGAAAATCGGCGCTCAAGGAAAGCTTATTTGCGGGACGCAATACCGATGCATTTATACGGCAATAGTAAACGGCGCACAGGGCTGGAAGAATCCGCAGCTGCGGCTGCTGCCGGTGTGAAGCGGCCGGCCGGTTGTAGGCAAAGCTTCGACGGCCTGCTCAATCCCGGAAGGCGAGGCCCGCAACCGGGGTCGACGGGCTTGCCATATCCCGGCACGGCATGAGCCCCGCCCTATAGGCCAGGCGGCCGGCCTCGATGGCCTGCGCGAACGCTGCCGCCATCGAGACGGGATCGCTGGCCTTCGCGACCGCGGTGTTGAGAAGCACGCCATCGAAGCCCAGCTCCATCGCTTGCGCCGCATGCGAGGGCGCGCCGATGCCGGCGTCGACGATCAGAGGGGTATCCGGAAAATAGGCCCGCAGGCTGCGCAGCGCGTAAGGGTTTATGAGGCCCCGCGCTGTGCCGATCGGCGCGGCCCACGGCATGAGAACCTGGCAGCCCGCGCTTAAAAGCCGCTCGGCGACGCTCAAATCCTCGGTGCAATAGGGCAAGACTTTAAACCCGTCGCGGGCAAGCGCGCCCGCAGCCTCGGCAAGGCCGAACACATCGGGTTGTAGCGTATCGTCATTGGCGATCACTTCGAGCTTGATCCAGTCCGTCTCGAAGAGCTCGCGCGCCATTTGCGCCGTGGTCATCGCCTCGCGGGCCGTGTGGCAGCCTGCGGTGTTGGGGAGGATGCGCGCGCCAAGGCTTTTCACCAGTTCGAAAAAGCGCTGGCCGGCGCTGGCGTCCCTGCCGCTTTCGCGCCGCAAGGAAACGGTCAGGATTGCGGGCCCCGCCGCCTCGACGGCGCGGCGTAGGATATCGGGCGAGGGATAAAGCGCCGTGCCGAGCAGAAGCCGGGACGGCAGAACCTCGCCATAAAGCGACAGACGGTCCTCAGCGCCGCCGCCGCTTGTCGAAGGCCGCTCGCTCATGGCTTAACCTCCCTGACGCGGGGACAGAACCTCGATGGCATCGCCCTCAGCAAGGCTCACCCCGGCCCTAAGCTTGGCGGGCACGAATTCCCCGTTCCGCGCGGTTGCGACCTTCGCGTCCAAAAGTCCAAGCTCGCCGCACAACTCGGCGAGCGTGCGCGCGTCTGTAGTGCGGGCCTCACCATTCACCGTGATCTTCAAAGACAACTCCCTCGCGCAATGCAGCCTTCTCTATATAATCCGCGGTTAGCTGCGCTAGTATGGGTGAGACGAGAAATCCATAGCGGTAGAGGCCGTTGACGAAGATGCGGCGGCCCCGGACGATGATTTTCGGTGCGTTATCGGGAAAGCTTGGGCGCACGCCCGCAGCGATGTCAACGATCCGCGCCTCGCCAAGCTCCGGAGCGAGTGAGTAGGCACAAGACAGAAGCTCGGCAACCGAGCGCAAGCTGGCGGGCCCGTCATCGCCGCTTTCGACCACCGTTGCACCGATCATGAAACGGTTTTGCGTCCAGGGCACGATGTAAAACGGAATGCGCGGGTGCAGGAGCCGCACCGGCCGGTTGAGCTGGATCTCTGGAGATTCGAGCACGATGCGCTCGCCGCGCACGCCCCTCAGCGTTTTGAATGCCGCGCGCGCCGCAATCCCCCGGCAATCGATCGTCCAGCCGTCTCCCCCGCCATCGTAGGGCCGGACATGGCTTTTGACGCCAAGCCGCAGCGCCTCACCGGCCAGGAAATCCATAGCCGGGCCGGGCTCGACATGGGCCCCGCCGGCGAAGAAAAGCCCGTCGCGGAAGCGGCCCTCAAGAGCGGGCTCAAGTTCGGCGATATCTTGCGCTCCGAGCCGCCGGTAGGCTAGCGTCTGCGCGGCGAATCGCTGCAATTCCGCGCGATCGCGGGCGGAGGCCACAACGAGCGTACCGGTCACAGCGGTACCGGGATAATGCTCCAGCCAAATGGGTAGCGATTCGATGCCGAGCGCCCGCGCCATCTGGTGGCCCGGCTCGCCTTCGCAATAGGGCCCAAGCATTGCGCCCGCCAAACGGCTCGCCGGTCTGCCGCCAGGAATTCCTGCGCTGTCCCACAAACTCACGTCATGGCCGCGGCGTTGAAGAAGAAAGGCCTGCCACAGGCCAACGATCCCGGCGCCTACGACGTCTATTTTTGCCATGCCCATCATCTGAGGCAGGCGCACAAAAAAAGCAAGCAAGCGGCCATGGGGGCTTCCGCGTTCCCTTGCGGGGGCTTGGGGAACGCGATCACCGGAGACTCGAAACAAAAACCGGGGTATTGGCTCGCTTGCTTGCTGGCACCGGCTTGAGGGAATTGCGGCGCCCTCGCCGATGTTCTGTGTTTGTTCTAGCGTGCGCGGCCCCTTGTGTCAAGCGCCTTTCCGTCGTAAAGACAGGCACTTTCGGGAGAACAACGTGACAGTACCGGCAAATCCCTCCGCATTCCTCGCAAGCCAGGCCCCGCTTCCCAAAAGCCTTTCGCACGGCTATCCCGCCACGCGTCTGCGCCGGCCGAGGCAAGCGGCGTGGTCGCGCGCGCTCGTGGCCGAAACCTCGCTGAGCCCAGCGAATTTGATTTGGCCCATTTTTGTCGCGGACGGAAAAAAGGCGAGGCAAGCGATTGCGTCCATGCCGGGCGTCGAGCGGCTTTCCATCGACCTTGCCGTAAGCGCTGCCGAAGAGGCGGCTGGGCTTGGCATCCCCGCGATTGCGCTCTTCCCCTACACACAGCCGAAGCTTCGCGATGAGGCTGCAACTGAGGCCTTCAACCCCGAAAACCTCGTCTGCCGCGCCGTTCGCGCCATCAAGGCGCGCGTGCCGGAAATGGGCGTGATCTGCGACGTGGCGCTCGATCCCTACACCAGCCACGGGCATGACGGGCTCATGATCGGCGGCGAGATCGCCAATGACGAAACGCTCGAAGCGCTCGTGCGCCAAGCTCTCGTGCAAGCGGAAGCCGGCTGCGATGTGCTCGCTCCCTCCGACATGATGGACGGGCGGGTGGGTGCGATCCGGCAGGCGCTGGAGGGGCGTGGGCTCAAGAACACGCTTATCATGTCCTACGCCGCCAAATATGCGTCCGCGTTCTACGGCCCGTTCCGCGACGCCGTCGGCTCATCGGGCACGCTCAAGGGCGACAAGCGCACCTATCAAATGGACCCCGCGAATTCCGATGAGGCGCTGCGCGAGGTGGCGCTCGATCTGGCCGAGGGCGCCGATTATGTGATGGTGAAGCCCGGCATGCCCTATCTCGACATCGTGCGGCGGGTTCACGACACATTCCATGTCCCGACCTTCGTGTATCAAGTGTCGGGCGAATACGCGATGCTGACGGCGGCGTTTGAGAATGGCTGGCTATCGCGCGAGCGCTGTGTGCTCGAAAGCCTGCTCGCATTCCGCCGCGCGGGGGCAGCCGGGATCCTCACCTATTTCGCCGTGGAGGCCGCGCGGCTTTTGAAGGCGGCGTGACAGCGATGCTCTAAGACTCGGGTTGTTCTTTCGCCAACTCCGCGGTCAGCTCGTCCCGGCAGATATGCTCGAGCATGGGCAACTCGGTGCGCACAAGGGTCCAAAGGATCGCGGCAGAGACATGCTCGTAATTATGGCGCAAGACGTTGCCAATGCCGGCGACCTTCGGCCAGGGAATGTTGGAGTGCCGCTTTTTAATATCTTCGGGCAGGCGCCGGCTTGCTTCGGAGATGATCTCGATCCCGCGCTCGACCAGCCATTGCATCTGCCAATCGGCTTCGAAGCTTTCCAGTGAAAGATCGCGGAGAAGGTCGCGGATTTTCTCGCTGGCTTCGACGATGTCCGTCAGACGAGCGATTGCGGAGCGGCCGGACATCAAAACACGAGCACGGCCGATTGTTCGATGCGCGGGCGCAGCACGCGGTGAATGCTGTCACGGGTCATAATGTCGACGTGCCTACCCAGTATGGCGGCGGCGCGCTCTTTCACCTCCATCAGACCGAAGAGGCCGAGCTTCCCCTTTGTATAATCGAAGAAGAGATCGACGTCCGAATCGGGGCCGGCAGTATCGCTCGCCGTGGAGCCGAACAAATAGAGTCGCTCGACGCCAAGCTCGCGCAGCTCGGCTTCGTGCTCTTTCAATCGGCGGATGGCTTTATCGCGTGTCATAGAATGAATTCTATCATGGGTGGGCTGGCGGACGCTACGGGTCTCAATTAGGCGGCATGAATAGAAGCGAGCCGGATTCTTAGCAGCTGGAACCGGTGAGCGGCTGATCGGCTTTTTGACGGCTTTCAATCTCGATGTGGAGATCGTCGCCAAACCGCGAGCGAAAGCAGAAAGCGAGGGGCGCGGTGTGGTGACATTCAAGCCCAGCGCCGCCACGATCTGAATCCAAGGCATCATCGCGTGCGATCGACGTTGTGCCAGTTAAACGCACGATGCCTCAAGGTTCCACCGCCGCTTTTACCTCGTCGATTCGCATTGAAATCGCCTCAGCGGCGCGCGCGAAACGCTCTCATAACGCCCGGGCGCGGGGCGCGGCCGATTTTGGCGTGGTAAACGGCGCCGGCTTTGATTATCTTGCCAAAACCTTGCGCCGGAAAAGTCCGTTAAACACAAAAGCTTCGCTAAGGCGCCTTTTTCTATAATGCCGCGCTAAAGGCTTTGGGTGCCGATCGTAGGCGATCCGTAGCCAAAGAATTAGGGTCAACGAGGGTTAAGCCCGGCCATGACAGCACAAGGTTCTTCGCAGGGGCATAGGCTGTCGTTTCCAGCATCGCTGGACGATCCTGCGACCCGCCTGGAAGCGATCGAAGCGGCCGCCGGGCAGCTTAAGGGCGCCATCATTCGCACGCCAGTGGTGGAGGCGCCGAAGCTCTCTGCGCTATCTGGCGCTCAGATTTTCCTGAAATACGAGTCCATGCAGGCGACCGGCAGCTTCAAGGAACGCGGCGCGCTGCTCAAGCTGCTTTCGCTGGATGACGCGGCGCGCAAGCGGGGTGCGATTGCGATTTCGGCCGGTAACCACGCTCAGGCCGTGGCCTATCATGCCGCCCGGCTCGGCATCCCAGCCACCGTCGTCATGCCCGTGGGCACCCCCTTCAACAAGGTTGCCAATACCGAGAGCTATGGCGCCAAGGTGATCTTGTCCGGCGAGGACATAGCTGGATCGCAAAAGCTCGCCGATGCGATGATCGCAGAGCATGGCTTCACCCTCATTCACCCCTATGACGATCCCGTTGTGATCGCGGGGCAAGGCACCGCTGGGCTTGAGTTCATTCAAGATTGCCCTTCCCTCGATTGTATGGTTGTCCCCATCGGCGGCGGCGGTTTCATCTCCGGCGTTGCCGCGGCGGTGAAGGCGCTCGAACCGGCGGTGGAAATTATCGGCGTCGAGGTGGAATCCTATCCTAGCGTCTACGCGGCTTTGCGCGGGGTGCCTGCACGCTGCGGCGGGCCGACCTTGGCCGAAGGCATCGCAGTCCCCTCTTGCGGCGTGCACACGCTGCCCATGATCCGCGAACTCGTTCAGGACGTCGTTCTCGTGAGCGAGGCGGCCATTGAGGAGGGCATTTTTTGCCTGGCCAGCCTGCAAAAGACCATCGCCGAAGGAGCAAGTGCGGCGGGACTGGCCGCGGTGCTTTCGGACAAGCCCAGATTTGCCGGCAGACGCGTTGGGCTCCTTCAATGCGGGGCGAACATCGATCCGCGCGTGCTCGCCTCCATCCTGATGCGGGGGCTGGAGCGGGAGAGTAAGGTCGTCTCCTTGCGTATTTCCATCGCCGATAGGCCTGGAATGCTCGGCGAGATCGCAAGCGAGCTCGGCCGTTGCGGCGCCAACATTCTCGAAGTCTATCACCGGCGCCTTTACCTCGACGTGCCGGCGAAAGGCGCGGCAGTCGAAATCGTGATCGAGACGAAGGATAGAGCCCACGCAGATGCTACCGTGGAGCGGCTCCGGCTCCACGGCTTCAAGGTCGAGAGAATGAACAATCTTTGGGGCGACGCTCCCGCGAGCCCATCGGTCTAACCGCCAGCGAGGCTACCGGGCCGGCTCGCGTTCCTCATCGGGCTCATACCGGTCGCGGGGAGCGCCGTAATCGCCGTCCCGCTCCGAGTAGCCGCGCCCAGCGTAGCGATCGTCGTAAGACCTGAAGCGCGGCGCGCCTTCATTGGCGCCGGGATCCTCATCCTGTTGACGATTGCGGTAGGCATAGCCGCTGCCGGACCATGGTTGAGGGGCACCCTCGCCGGCATAGCGGTCTTCGTCCGGGTAACCGTTGCGATCGGCATAGCCGCGGGGATTTGGCGTTTCGTAGGGAGCGGGTCCCCCATTGTAGCTATACTGCCCGTCCTGCGGCAGCATATAGGGCGCATTTGCGTCCACGACGCGCCGGCATTGCGGAGCCAGCATGTCCGTCCGATCGGCAAGGCATCGAAATGCCCGGGGGCCCGCCGGTACGCCCGGACAAAAGCGCCGGTAGTCGGGCATGCAGGCCTCGACGGACGTGGCGATCTTGATCGCGCTAAGGCACGCTGGCGTCAGGTCCATTTCATGGTCGAGCAGGCAGCGCGCCGCCCGGCCGTCCCCCGGCACGACATAGGAGCACATCCGGTGATAATCGGACCGGCATGAGTTCATAATGCCGTCTGCAGAATCGGGCATGAGGTCCCCCGCCGAGGCGGCGGAAGCGCCGATCATGAGCCCGGCGCCGAGGATGTATTGAGCAATTTTGAACATAGGAAGATCTCCCCGCGAGTGTCCTCGCTTCGCAAAACCGGAAGCTGCCGGTTTGCTAATGAGTAGTTCACAGAATGCCGGCTGGATTTGGCTCGAACAAGGGCTAAATCGCACTTCGCTAAATTTAGTCATTTTATGTTTAAGCCCCGGTTGCGCGGCCCACAGGCGGCGCTGAATAGTTCAACCTTTGCGAACTTCCTTTCCACCGCTATATTAACCCTGTCGCACCAAGCAGGAGGATCCCATGGCCCGTTCGGCATTCATCACAGGCTGGGCACATTCGCCCTTTGGCAAGCTCGAGGACCCCGATACCGAAGCGCTCATGGCTCGCGTCGTCCGCCCTGCCCTCGATCACGCCCAAATCGCACCGGAGGACGTCGACGGGATCTTTGTGGGCGTGATGAACAACGGCTTTCAAAAGCAGGATTTTCAAGGCGCGCTGCCCGCGCTCAGCGAACCCGCGCTCGCCTCGAAACCGGCAGTGAGGCTTGAGGACGCTTGCGCCACCGGCTCGGCTGCAATCTATGCCGCCCTCAATTACCTCGAAGCGGGTCAGGGGAAGGTCGCGCTTGTGGTTGGCGCTGAAAAAATGACGGCGAAGCCCACGGCCGAGACGGGCGACATCTTGCTCGGCGCGAGCTACCGCAAAGAAGAAGCCGGCGTCGAAGGCGGCTTTGCAGGAATCTTCGCCCGGATTGCCCAGAACTATTTCCAGCGGTATGGCGACCGCTCCGAGGAACTCGCCCGCATAGCCGCCAAAAACCATCGCAATGGCGTCGAGAATCCGCTGGCGCAAATGCGCAAAGATTTGGGCTTCGAGTTCTGCAATACAATCTCCGAGAAGAACCCCTATGTCACCCATCCGTTGCGCCGCAGCGATTGCTCGCTCATCTCGGATGGCGCAGCGGCTGTCGTGCTCGTGGCGGAGGATGCGGCCGGCGATGCCCCGCGCGCGATCCGTTTTCGCGGCACAGCCCATGCGAACGATATCCTGCCAATTTCGCGGCGCGATCCGGTCGCTTTCGATGGCGCGCGGCGGGCATGGGCGCAGGCTTTGGAGCGGGCCGGTGTCGCTCTCGGCGATCTCAGTTTGGCGGAGACGCACGATTGCTTCACCATCGCCGAGCTTATTCATTACGAAGCCATGGGACTGACGGGGCCTGGCAAAGGTCACATTGCCGTTCGCGAAGGCTGGACCGAGAAAACCGGCAAGCTTCCGGTCAACCCG
This sequence comes from Rhodomicrobium sp., assembly GCA_052144215.1. GTDB lineage: Bacteria > Pseudomonadota > Alphaproteobacteria > Rhizobiales > Rhodomicrobiaceae > Rhodomicrobium. The sequence goes on along the minus strand of JBKQQS010000003.1, from coordinate 5,508 downwards.
TCCGGCGGCCTCAAATCGAAGGGGCATCCCATCGGAGCCACAGGCGTCTCCATGCACATCATGGCCTCAATGCAGCTCATGGGTGAGGCCGGCGGCATGCAGATTCCGGATGCGAGGCTTGCTGGGGTCTTCAACATGGGCGGTGCCGCGGTGGCGAACTTCTGCTCCATCCTGGAGCGCGCGCGCTAGCGTACCAGACGCTGATTCGGAATCGACGTCATTGCGAGCCTCTGAACCTTTGTCTGGATCGCCATGGAGGATTTGCCGCTTCGTGATGACGGTGCCTCCGGCTTAGCGCACGATGCCCTAGCTAAGCCCGTGGATAATTTTATCGGGGCGTGCTTACACGCCCCTCTTTTTTCTCTATCCGGCTGCGGATAAGGGACGCGAAGATCGACCCGAAGATCAAGACGGCAGTGACGCCGAGGGCCCATTCGTTTGGAATATCCTTCAGCCAGTCGGGATAGTTATAAATCATCTTTATACCTATGAAGATAAGCACCAGAGAAAGACCGAATTTTAAATAGCGGAATTTATCGATCATGCCGGACAATACGAAATAAAGCGCGCGCAGACCAAGAATTGCAAAGACATTCGAGGTGTACACAATAAATGGATCGCGTGTGATGGCGAAGACGGCTGGAATAGAGTCTACAGCAAATAAGATATCCGTTATATTAAGCACGACAAGCACGAGGAAGAGAGGCGTTGCATATGCCCTTCCAGATGGCCGTCTCGTGAAGAACTTTTCGCCGTGATAATCTTTCGTTACAGGTATAATTCTGCTGACGAGCCTTATGATGCGGCTTTTTTTCAAATCGGCAGGCTCGTCCCCAGCCCTCATCGTCCTGATGCCTGTATAAATCAGGAATAGCCCTAGTACGATTACCATCCAATCGAATGCTTCGATCAAAGCCAATCCCGCAAAAATAAAAATGGCGCGCAGTATTAACGCACCTATGATCCCCCAAAGAAGGACGCGCATCTGCGATTGAGGCGGGACCTGAAAATATGAGAGTATGACGACAAATACCAAAATATTATCCATGCTAAGCGCATATTCAATTAAATATCCAGTTAAAAACTGCACAGCCTTTTCATGCCCGAATTGCCAATAAATCCAGGCGTTGAAGCAAAGAGCTAGAAGGATATAGGCTGCTGTGGCCCAGAGAGCCTCGCGGACCGTGATCTCTCTTGGCTTGCGATAAAAGAGGCCAAGATCGAACGCAATTATACAAAGAACAAGGGCGTTGAATCCGATCCAATCCAAAGGCGAATGCTCGATAAACATCGGCACGCAATTCCTTACACAAACCTGGCGGTAGCTTCGCTCAATACGAACCCGGGCCCGCTACCGCTACCGGGTACTCGGGAGTTCGCATCGCAAAGCCGCCGGACGGTTCAGAGCCTTCATTTGCGCTGAATAAGCGGCTAGTTCGCGGCTAATTCGGGGCGGGACCGAATACAAGCACAGCGTTGAGACCGCCAAAGGCGAACGAATTCGACATTGTGTAGCCGATCTCGCGTTTCCGGCCCTCGTTCGGCGTGTAATCGAGATCGCACCCCTCGCCCGGCTCATCGAAGCCCATGGTCGCGGGCACAAAACCTTCCCGCATCGCTTGAACGCAAACGACAGCCTCGACGCCGCCACCAGCACCGAGGCAGTGGCCGTGCATCGACTTGGTCGACGATACCGAGAGCCGGTTGGCATGCGGTCCGAAAACCTTCCTGATCGCGCGGGTCTCGTTGATGTCGTTGGCCGTTGTCGCCGTGCCGTGCGCATTCAAATAATCGATGTCGCCCGGAGAGAGACGAGCATCTACGAGCGCGATCTGCATCGCGCGCGTCGGCCCCTCGATATCGGGGTTCACCATGTCCGCTGCGTCCGAGGTCATGCCGAAGCCGCACAGTTCGGCCAAAATCGTTGCACCCCGGGCGCGTGCATGCTCCAGATCCTCAAGAACGAGGATGCCGGCGCCTTCGCCGAGTACCGTGCCGTTGCGCCGTTTGGCAAATGGGAAGCAGCCCTCCGGAGACAAAACGCGCATGGCCTGCCAGGCCCGCATGGAGCCGTATGTAATCGCAGCCTCTCCCGCACCGGCAACGGCGATGTCTACAGCGCCGCTGCGGATCATCTGGAACGCGAGGCCGATGGCATGTGCCGCTGTCGAGCACGCGCTGACCGTGCCGAATACGGGCCCGCGGATACCGTGGTCGATGCTCACGTGCGCTGCGGCGGAGCTTCCGATCGTACGCAGAAGCGTGAGCGGATGTGTCGCTTTTTTCTTGTGGATAAAGAGGTCTTCATAGGCTTTTTCGAGCGTGGCAAGTCCGCCGGCGCCCGAACCGATGATCGAGGCTGCGCGCTCGCCGTTCTTGAACGGCGTCTCAAGACCGGACTGCTGCACTGCTTGCGACGCGGCGCCGCCGGCATATTGAGAATACCGGTCAGCCAGCAGAAGAGGCTTTGTGTTGCACTGAACCCTAGGGTCGAAATCCCGAACCTCGCCGCCGATCGAGATGTACAAATCCAGCAGCGGAAAACCTTCGATAGGCTTTAATCCGTTCTCCCCCGCCTTGATCGCGGCCCAGAATTTCTCAACACCGGTGCCCAAGGAAGAGACAACGCCCGTCCCAGTAATAGCGACGCGGCGCCCCTTACCGTTTAGTCCCATATTGGAATGTCCTGAGCCGCGGCGCTTAGGCCGCGTTGGATGTGTGCGAGCCGGCAAGAACTGCCTTCACCCGGTCGACAACCGAGCTGACGGTGGCGAAATCTTGCACTTCCTCGTTGGCATTATAAGGAATCTGAATGCCGAAGGTATCCTCAATGTCGAAAACGATCACAGCGAGGTCCAAAGACTCGATATCGAGATCGGTCAGCTTCGTATCGAGTGTGATTTCCTTATTCGGGTCACGCATATTCTTTCGCAATATCGCGATGATCTTTTCTGCTACATCGTCCATTGAAGGCTCCCTGCGCCGGTATCAAAGCGCGCAAAGGTGAAAGATAATGGCGCACAAGCCCTTACGCCCGGCGCGTGGCGAACGAGATAGCGGCAAATTTCTTCCAAGTCCAGCAAAGACGCCAGAAGAAGGGTTAGGACACCACCTCAGGGTAAACGCGCGGGCGGTACTTTGGCAGCGCCGCTGCGGCCTAAGCGTGTAAAGCCATCTTCGCGCCGAGTCCAGCCCGGAATTTTCCGGCTAGCCCGAACGGCATCCGGATACCATATAAATAAGCTTCGCCAAGGCTTCCCAGTTTGTATGCTATGCGGCTAGGAAATAATAAGCAATCGTAAGCTCAGGGTGGATCAAATGGAGAGCGCTCACAACGTCCAGGCGGACAGCAAAGCGGCGGTTAACGGGCCGGCCGCACCCTATCCGTGGCTGAAGTCCTATCCAGCGAACGTCGATTGGTTCCAGAAATTCACGCCCGCACCCGTGCCCACCTTGCTCGATAGCTCGGTGGCGCGCTTCGGCGGAAGGCCGGCGACCGAATTTCTCGGCCGGACGATGACCTATGCCGAGCTTGCCGCAGAAGTCAATCGCGCGGCCAAAGGCCTTGCCGCGCTCGGCGTGAAAAAAGGAACGCGCGTGGGGCTGCTTTTGCCGAATTGCCCGGCCTTCATCGTCTATTACTACGCGATCCTGAAGGCGGGCGGCACCGTGGTCAACTTCAACCCGCTGTACTCCATTCCCGAACTGAGCTTTCAGGCCAAGGATGCGGAAACGGAGATCATGATCACGCTCGATCTCAAGGCGACCTTTCCGAAGGCTAAGGCCCTTTTGGATCAGGGTATTTTAAAGCGCGTCGCGGTCGTGCCCTTCCGCGGCATGCTGACGGGCTTGAAGGGGACGCTGTTCCGCCTCTTGCGCAGCAAGGATGTGGCCTCATGGCGCGCAGGCGTGGGCGTGATTCCGGCCCGCGAAATTCTGGACAATGACGGGCGGTTCGACGCACCGGCCATCGATCCAGCCGAGATCGCCGTCCTGCAATATACGGGTGGAACCACCGGCACACCGAAAGGCGCGATGCTCACACACGCCAACCTTTCCATCAACGTTCAACAATGCGCGGCTTGGTTTGGCGATCTGCCGCTTCCCGGCGAAGAACGCTTCTTTTGTGTCATTCCGTTCTTTCATGTTTTCGCCATGACGGGGCTCATGAACTACGCTATCAGTTTGGCAGCGCAAATGATCATGCTGCCCCGTTTCGAGCTGAAACAGGCGTTGAAAACGATCGGCCAAACGAAGCCGACCTTCATGGCCGGCGTTCCAACGTTGTTCAACGCGATCGCCAAGGCGCCGGAGCTTCAAAAGCACGATCTGTCGTCGCTGAAATTTTGCTTTTCGGGCGGCGCGCCGCTGCCGCTTGAACTGAAGCGGGAGTTCGAAAGGGACTCCGGCTGCAAACTTGTCGAGGGGTATGGCCTGTCCGAAACCTCTCCGGTGACGCACGTCAACCCTCCCTTCGGGCCCATCAAGGATAGCTCCATCGGTTTGCCGGTGCCGGGCACGATCATGTCCTTGCGCCAGCTCGGAAATCCGGACCAGGAGGTTCCGCTTGGGGAAAAGGGCGAGATTTGCATCGCAGGCCCGCAGGTGATGAAAGGATATTGGAAGAAACCCGAGGAAACGGCGGCAACGTTTACCGGCGAATTCTTCCGCACAGGCGACGTCGCCTATATGGATAGCGACGGTTTCACCTATATCGTCGACCGCATCAAAGACCTCATCCTCTGCTCCGGCTTCAACGTCTACCCGCGCCGGATCGAGGAGGCCATTTATGAGCACCCCGCCGTGCAGGAGGTCACCGTCATCGGCATTCCCGACGAATATCGCGGCGAAGCGCCGAAGGCGTTTGTGAAGCTGCGCGCGGGCCACCAAGCGACGGCCGCCGAAATCCTGGAATTCCTCGCCCCCCGCATCTCCAAAATCGAGATTCCGGCCGAAATCGAGTTCCGCGACGAGCTGCCGAAGACGCTGATCGGCAAGCTGTCGAAAAAGGAGCTGAAAGCCGAGGTTCAAGGCAAGGCGCATTAGCGCCGTCAGCCTCGGCGCACCTCACGAACGTCATCGCGAGGCGGCCCTTGCCGCCGTGGCAATCCAGGGTTTCATTCCCATGCGTCGCTTCGCTCGGAATGATGCCGGCGAGTTCCGCTTGCCAAAGTACTTACAAACTCCGTAAGAAATCATGGATGCTCAGCCCGCTTCCGTTAAGGCGCAATCGTAAAAGAAAGCGCCTTGCTAAAGCTTTAATTTTGTCTAACTCACTGATTCATAGATATAAACTCGTTTTATGGTTGGGAATAAAGCCAGCTTGCAGTGGCGCCAACCCGCAGCCTGCGGTTACATTTTATGGGTAACGCGCGCAACTTTCCTGGGCTATGCAGTTGACTCCCGTGCCTCTAGATATAGTAGTTTGAGGCATGAAGCAGTATCCTGCGGACATGGCCGATTTCATGGATATGTTCCCGAGCGAAGACGCGTGTTTGGAGTATCTGA
>JBKQQS010000002.1:0-3132 GCA_052144215.1 Rhodomicrobium sp. | reverse complement strand
GCGCGGACAACAGCGAAACGGGCAACGCGCTTAATACGCTCGGCGATATACAGATTCGTCTTGGCAGGCCGGAAGAGGCCGAGGTCACGGCCCGCCAAGTCGTGCGCATCTGGGACAAGTCCTTCGGCGCCCGCAGCAATGCGGCCGCCAATGCGCGCAATACGCTGGCAAGCACCTTGATGGCGCAAGGCAAGCTGGCGGATGCGCTGCAGGCCGCGGAGGAGGCTTTCGCCATTTGGAAGAGCTTGGCGCCAGCCCCAGGCCATGATGATGTATTCGGAGCTTGGCGCGTTGCAACGATCCATGCGGCAATGGGCAACCGCGCGGCTGCCGAGCCGCTCTTTCAACACGCCTATGACATGTGGCTCGCCATACTCGGACCGACGGACGCCCGCACGAACCTTGCCTTGTCGGGGCTAGCCCTGGTGCATTTTGCAAACTCGGACTGGGCACGCTCATACGAGGAAAGCGGCAAGCTCATTGCCGCGGCGGCCGAGCGGTCCGGCTTCGGGACTGCCGCGCTCGGCAGCGCGATATCGAGCAGCTTCGCGAGCGAAATCGAGCGTTCGCGCCGGGATATTGAGCTCAACATCAAGGCGGCCTACCGGCTAGCAGAAGCCGAGCCGGCCCGCCGGGGCGAATTGGCCGCGCTGACCTTTGAGCGTGCACAATGGGCGCTCAACACCAAGGCGGCTGCGGCGCTGGCGCTTATGGCGGCCCGCACCGCCAAGGGCAGCCAAGCGATTGCCAAGCTGGTCAGCGAGCGCGAAGCCCTTTTAAAAAATTGGCAAGAGGTGAATACGAAGCTCTATGCGGCTCTGAGCGCGTCCTCGTCAATTAGCGGCACTGTGCCGAAATTGCGGGCTCAGCTGGGCGAGATCGAAAAGAAGAAGAGCGCCATCGATGCGGCGCTCTCCGAAAATTTTCCCAACTATGCGGAAGTAAGCACGGTCCAGCCTGCCAGCATTTCGCAATTAACCAACGCATCGTCATCGCAACCTAGGGCGCTGCTTGGCGGCAACGACGCGCTCATACTTATTCTCCCCACGGACGAGATCGCACCCGCTGGCGCAGAAACGTTCATTTGGGCCGTGACAGAAACGAAGACACGCTGGGTGCGCTCGGGGATAGGGACGGCGGAGCTCGCCAGCATGGTCCAGGCGCTGCGCTGCGGGCTCGATGAGGATGCGTGGATCGGCGGCGGCGCGGCTCAATGTTCCCAGCAGCTGAATATGCCCGTCAATAAGGCGCCTGACGTTGACGCGCCTCTCCCCTTCGATCTCGCGCGTGCTCAGGCACTTTACACGGCGTTATTTGGCGAGCTCAAAGACATCATCGAGGGGAAAGACCTGTTTATCGTGCCGTCCGGGCCGCTCTCGCAATTGCCGTTCCAAGTGCTTGTGACGTCCCTTTCAAACGAGACCTCATCGGGTTGGCGCCAGCGGGACGTTGGCCTCCTGGGCGCAGAAATGACAGACTTGGCTCCAAATGAGCGGCAGGCCTTGAAACTCCCGGCTGGGCGCGGAACTAAAATTGTGAAGCCTCTCCCAAATAGCGCGGCCGAGGCAGCCGGTCTTAAGTCCGGCGACATCCTTCTTTCGATAGGCGGCGCGGATGCCGGCAACATCCAGGAGGCGGGCGAAGCGATTCGGGCCTATCCTGCTGGTGCAAGAGTCCGGCTCTGGGTGCTGCGGGCTGGTGCCGGGCTCAATATTACAGCAACGCTCGGCCGCAAGAGCGTAAGCGAATGGGTTCCGCGACTCCTCGCAGAAACCGAAGGCAGGCATGTGGCTTGGCTCATTCGCGATCACGCGCTCACTGTTCTGCCCGCCGTCTCCTCGCTGGATGCGCTGCGCCGCGTGGCCCGGCCGAGCGCGGCAGCGAAGCCTATGATCGGCTTCGGAAATCCTCTGCTCGAAGGGATGCCGGACGATCCGAAGTTCGGCAAGGACGATGCGAGGCGCGCTAAGCTTGCCCGCGAGCTCGAGCACTGCCCCGTTCCGCAACTTGTTGCCTCCAACAAAATGGCGGTCCGCGGTGTGCAGGCACTGTCAACTGCCGGCGGCCTAGCGAGCGTCAAGCAGATCCGCATTCAAGTGCCGCTACCCGAGACCGCCTATGAATTGTGCGCGGTGGCCAGCGATGTGCACGCCGATCCGGACGCGATCTATCTCGGCCGCAACGCCACCGAGCGCGAAGTCAAACGCCTGAATGCCACTGGCCAGCTCGCGCACTACCGCATCGTGCATTTCGCGACCCATGGAGCGTTTGCGGGCCCGATCGGCAACGAGCCTGGCCTCATCTTGACGCCGCCCAAAGTGGCCAGCGAGGAAGACGACGGCTATCTCACCGCGTCCGAAATCGCGGGCCTGAAGCTCGATGCCGATTGGGTGATCCTGTCGGCCTGCAATACGGCCGCCGGCGGCGCGGAGAATGCGGAGGCGCTTTCCGGCCTCGCCCGCGCCTTTATCTATGCGCAGGCCCGGGCGCTGCTCGTCTCACACTGGGCGGTGAAATCGGGTGCAACCGTCAAACTCATCACCGGCGCTATTAGCCGGCTGGCGGCGGACAAAACAATGGGCCGTGCGGAAGCGATGCGCCAATCCATGCTCGTACTGATCAAGACCGGCACGGAACGCGAGGCGCATCCTTCATATTGGGCGCCATTCATAGTGGTGGGCGAAGGGGGCGCGCCTCGGTAATCATTTTTTGTTTTGGCCGGACGGAACCGGAAGGTTTTGTGGCGAACCGCCTTGGCCCGCTCCGGGGTCATCGGCGCCGGTGCGAAATTCGCGAACGTCTGCAGCAGCCTAAAAGCTGAAAGAAATCCTCGCCGTGATGCCCTCAGGCGCGCCGGGGCGACGTTTAACGTAAGGGCGGAGCGCGGCGGATTCGCCATGACCGCAGTAGCCTCGAATGCAGACGTGAGAAATTCGAGCCTTAAGGCGTTCAGCGATGCGTTGGGCATGCCGGCTTTTGTATGATTAGGTAGGTTGTCGTCCAGGGCCTAGAGCGTTTCACCGATTAACCGAATCGTAGGGGATTCCATTTTCCTGCGAACAGTGATTCAAGATGCTGGCTGGGCGGAGGCCAGCATCCATGACACGTCCCCTTTCGAACGATCTTCGTGAG
>JBKQQS010000001.1:0-11382 GCA_052144215.1 Rhodomicrobium sp. | reverse complement strand
CGGACCTCCCGCTCGCGAGGCAAGCTGTTTTACCGGCTGGTCGAAGGCGCGCTGCAAAGCGAGCCGCTGCCAGCCAAGACCCTAACACACAACATCTAGAGGCACGGGAGTTAACTGCATAGCCCAGTTCCAGATCGCAATTAACCAATAATGCGGCATCCGGCTTGCCGGAGCGCGCGGCCGCGTACCAGATTTCCCCTCGTTAAATCAGTAGGTTAGCCAAACCGATGCGGGGTGTTAAGCCTTCGGCAAGGCGCTTTCTCTACGATGTCATGTCAAGAAGCGCATTTGAGCCGGCGGGGCAATGCATGGTTTCATACGGAATTCGTAAACGGCATAGGCGATGCGGCGGCGGCTCGCCCTCCAGCATTTTGAACCTTTTCATTTGCGAAAGTGCCATGAGCCTGCCGCTAGCCCTTGCGCGGGGCGCTCCGCGGGGATAGTTTGACAACGCAAATCCCCTCGCTTGGAGATCGAACCCATGGCCTTCCTATCGGACGCGCTTGCGCGCGTGAAGCCCTCGCCCACCATCGCGGTTTCGTCCAAGGCGCGCGATCTGAAAGCGGCGGGGAAGGATGTGATCAGCCTCGGCGCGGGCGAGCCCGATTTCGACACGCCGGAGAACATCAAGGAAGCCGCGATCAAGGCGATCCGGGACGGCAAGACGAAATATACAAACGTGGACGGTATTCCCGAGCTGAAGGACGCCATCTGCCGGAAGTTCAAGCGCGAGAACGGGTTGGACTATAAGCCCGCCCAAGCTTTCGTCGCGCCCGGCGGCAAGAAGGTCATCTTCAACGCCATGATGGCGACGCTGAACCCCGGCGACGAGGTGGTGATCCCCGCGCCCTATTGGGTGTCGTACCCCGATATCGTGCTCTTGGCCGGCGGTCAGCCCGTCTTCGCCGAGGCCGGGATCGAGACGAAATTCAAGCTGAGCCCCGAGACGCTCGAAGCGGCCATCACGCCGAAGACGAAGTGGCTGATCTTCAACCACCCGTCGAACCCGACCGGCGCCGCCTATAGCCGCAGCGAGCTGAAGGCGCTCACCGATGTGCTGATGCGCCATCCCCATGTGTGGGTGCTCTCCGACGACATGTACGAGCATCTCGTCTATGACGGTTTCGAGTTCACCTCGCCCGCCCAGGTCGAGCCCCGCCTTTACGAGCGCACGCTGACCATGAACGGCGTCTCCAAGGCCTACGCCATGACCGGCTGGCGTATCGGCTATTGCGCCGGGCCCGAGCCCCTCATCAAGGCGATGACCAAGCTGCAATCGCAAACGACGTCGAACGCGACCAGCATTAGCCAATGGGCGAGCGTCGAGGCGCTGAACGGGCCGCAGGACTTCTTGAAGACCCGCGCGCAAAGCTTCAAGGAGCGCCGCGACCTCGTGGTCTCGATGCTGAACCAGGCGAAAGGGATCCAATGCCCGACGCCCGAAGGCGCCTTCTACGTCTACCCGTCCTGCGCGGGGCTGATCGGCAAGCGCACGCGGGCCGGCAAGGTGCTCGGCAATGACGAGGACGTGGTCACCGCGCTGCTCGAAGACGAAGGCGTTGCGGTCGTGCACGGCGCGGCTTTCGGGCTCTCGCCCTATTTCCGCATCTCCTACGCGACCTCCGTGCAGGAGCTTGAGGAGGCGTGCCGCCGCATCCAGCGCTTCTGCGGCAGCTTGGAGTAGGGCCGGAACTTGTAACACCCCTCACCCCAGCCCTCTCCCGCAAGGGGAGAGGGGGCAGGCTGCGGCCTTTCAACAATGTCCCTTCTCCCCTTGCGGGAGAAGGACAGGATGAGGGGTGAGCCACGCATGATGCGCTTTAGCATCGGTCTGTGCTGGGGTCAGCGGCGCGCTTCCTGCGGCTGCGTCCACTCCGGCACATCCCACAGCTTCCACGCGCCTAATTCATTGCGGCGCAAATTCACCGTTTCACCGCTTAGGGCATCTGGACGGGCGGCATACCCGGCGGTATATCTTAAGTATGGACATTCAATTATCGCCCGAGCAGCAAAAATGGCTCAAAGCCGAGGTGGAAGCGGGTCATTTCGCTTCTCTCGACGACGCATTGTCTGCCGCCATTGTTGGCCTCATGGCCGCAAAGGAAGACGACCTTGCTTGGGCGAAGCCGCTTGTCGATGAAGCCCTCGAATCGATCGCCAGCGGGGACGCCTCGACGCTCGGCGAATTCCGCGCGGAGATCCGCGACACCATCGCGAAACTGCGGTGAGGAAACGCGCCGTTGTCTCTCCGCAGGCGCGCTCGACTTTCCGCGGCTCAACGGCTATAAATATCAGCATGACCAAGCTTCTCGACGACGCCATATCCGCGGTTCGCCGTCTTCCGCCATCGGTGCAGGATGAGATCGCGCGCGCGATGCTCGTTCTTGCGGGCGATGAAGAGGACGGCGTTTATATCCTCACGCCGGAGGAACGCGCCGCGATTGAGGAATCCAAGGCGGCAGCGAATCGGGGCGAATTCGCGACCGAAGAAGAGGTCGCGGCGGTCTGGGCCAAGCATGGGCTGTGAGACTTCGTTATACACTGCCCGCGCTTATCGAACTGGAGTCTATTCTCGACTATATCGCGGTGCGATCTCCGCAAGGTGCCGCAAAGGTCAAGGCACGGATCAAGGCCGTTACTGAGCTTCTGCTCGCGCATCCCCATGTCGGGGTGGCGACGGACGACGCCACCATCCGGCGCGCGAACGCGACCCCCTATCCTTACCTGATCTTCTATGAGCCTCGGGACGATGAAATTATCATCCACGCGATCCGGCATGGCGCGCGCAAGGGCAATTAACGAGCGGTGGGCCTTCGATGCGGGCCTCAGCGGCGCGCTTCCTGCGGCTGCGTCCACTCCGACACATCCCACAGCTTCAGCGTTTTGTCTTTACTCGCGCTCGCAAGCGTGCGGCCGTCCGGAGAAAAGGCAACCGACCAGACCCAGTTCGTATGCCCGGCGAGGGTGCGCAGCTCCCGGCCGTTTGCAACATCCCAAAGCTTGAGCGTCTTGTCTTCGCTCGCGCTCGCAAGCGTGCCCCCGTCAGGGGAAGAGGCTACCGAAAGGACAGAGCCAGTATGCCCGGTGAGGGTGCGAAGAGCCCGGCCGCTCGCTGCATCCCAAAGTGTGAGCGTGTTGTCATAGCTCGCGCTCGCAAGCGTGCGGCCGTCCGAGGAAAAGGCTACCGAAAGGACAGAGCCTGTATGCCCGGTGAGGGTGCGCAGCTCCCGGCCGCTCGCCGCATCCCAAAGTTTGAGCGTGTTGTCATAGCTCACGCTCGCAAGCGTGCGGCCGTCCGGGGAAAAGGCTACCGAATAGACATCGTTCGTATGCCCGGTGAGGGTGCGCAGCTCCCGGCCGCTCGCCGCAGCCCAAAGCTTGATCGATTTGTCATTGCTCGCGCTCGCAAGCGTGCGGCCGTCCGGGGAAAAGGCAACCGAACGGACAAAGCCCGTATGCCCGGCGAGGGTGCGCAGCTCCCGGCCGCTCGCTGCATCCCAAAGTTTGACCGTGTTGTCATCGCTCGCGCTCGCAAGCGTGCGGCCGTCCGGGGAAAAGGCGACCGAATTGACACATTTCGTATGCCCGGCGAAGGTCCGAAGCTCCCGGCCGCTTGCGGCATCCCAAAGCTTGAGCGTCTTGTCGTCGCTCGCGCTCGCAAGCGTGCGGCCATCGGGGGAAAAGGCTACCGAATAGACCGGGTCCGTATGCCCGGTGAGAGTGCGGACCAGGCGCTGCGCCCTGTCCTCATACTGGATCGCGGGCAGCGACACGGGCTTTGGCGCCTCGGGCAACGGTTTTGCCGCCGCGACTTTCATTCGCTTGACCTCGGCGAGCCGCGCGCGGGCGAACTTGCCGTAGACCGTTTCGCCGAATTGCGCGATAAACGCCTCCAGCACCGCTTCGCTGTCCGAGCTTTGCACCGTGCGCCAAGCCTCTGCCACCTCGGAGAGCGGCGGAAGCGGCGCGGGCTGTGCCGCCGGGGCGGGGCCGGCCGGCTCGGGCGCCTTGGCGGCCAGATAGACGCGCGGGATGTAATTCAGCGACATCCACGGCTCCTGGTGCATCGCCTCTTTCACCCGCAACTGCACCTCGCGGAAGACCGCGAACGCCTCGACGCCGGGCTTGACCAGCTCCTCCGACAGGATGCGCGCAAACACCCCTGTGTCGGCGGCGGTTTTCTTTTGCGCGGTCGCGTAAGCAATCAGGATGCCGCTGACATCGCCAACCGGCGCGAAGCCCTTATCGGCGCCCAGCGCTTTGGCCGCCTCGCCGCCGATATTCAACTCGCTGCGGCAGGCATCGAACACGATGAAATGCGTGGCGTTCTTGGCTCGCTGGCTGAGCAGCTCGATCAGGAACGGCTGCTCGATAGAGCGATACCAAAGCGCGTCGCTATCGGCGCTGTCGAGATCGGCCGGGATGAGGTAATTCACGTTCGTTTCCGGATTCGCGGCGCCGTGCCCGGAATAATAGAAGAAGCTGATTGCGCCCGGCCCGGCGCGCCGCACTTGGTCCGCGTGGCGCCGGATCGCCTCGTCCATCTGCGCTTTGTTGGCATTGGCGAGCCTGGTGACGGTGAAGCCGAGCTTTTCCAGCGCCGCGCCGACAAGCTCGATATCGCGCAGCGGGTTTTTAAGCGGTCCGACCTTGGCGTTGTAGTCCTGATTGCCGATGAGCAGCGCCAAGCGCGCCTCGGCATGCGCTGCAACGCACACAAAGAAAATCGCAATCGCAACTATCGCGCGGATCGGCGCCACGGCCGGGCTCCCCTGTCCTGCCTCATCCCGCTTCTGTCTTATCAGAATAGTTCGCGTGCGGAAAAGTGTGAATTCATCCGGAACCCATTGCCCGGCGGCGCGGTTTGGCTACGATGCCCGCCTCGCGGCGGCGTCATGCCGCTGTCGCGGGCGCAAATTATACCGGCCGGTATCATGGGTGACTCATCCCTCATCCTGTCCTTCTCCCGCAAGGGAGAAGGAACGCCATTGCACACGCGAGCTACGCCCTCTCCCCTTGCGGGAGAGGGCTGGGGTGAGCGGTGAGTCACCCACGATGCCGACTGGTGTTACAAAGCATGCGATCTGGCCCCGGGGCCAGCAAGAAGCGAGGTTATGCGATGGCTGCTGTGCGCGGTGCAGGCTTTTCGAGCGGGGTCGCCGAAGATCCGGGCTTCGAGCATTTAAGGCGGAACCTCGATGAGGCCGCGGAGCTTGGCGTCGAGTTTGTCGAGCTTCCGCTTTTCGCCATGGACCTGCTTGCCGGCGGGCGCATCCTTCCCGGTCAGTTGCGGCGGCTGAAGGGGGCCATCGCCGGCCGGGGCCTCGGTTACAATGCGCATGGGCCCCTTGCCGTCAACTTCATGCAGCCGCGCGACGTCCTTGCGCGGCACCTCGCCGTGGCGCGAGCGACGGTCGAGGTTGCGGCCGAGATCGGGGCGGTGCATCTCGTCTTGCATACGGGGCACATCCCTTCGCAAGACGAAGCGGCCATCGAGGCGGCCTATGCCGCGCAGCGCGATGCCTATGCTGAGCTTGGCGAAATCGCGGCGCTGCATTCGCTCATCGTCGCGGTGGAGAACATCCCAATCACCGAGGCCGGCTCGCATACGGCGCTGCCGTCGCGGCTGGCGCGCGAGATCGAGGCCATCGATCATCCAAATGTGCGCGGCTGCCTCGATTTCTCGCACGCTGCCATTACCTGCAAAGAGCAAGGCGCAGATTATTTCACCGAGGCAAAAGCGCTCGCTCGCGTTGCGAGGCATCTTCACCTGCACGATTCGTTCGGCGATCCGGTGCAACTTCGCACCTATACGCGATCCGAGCGGGTCGCTTATGGCCTTGGCGACCTGCATCTTCCCATCGGCTGGGGCAGCCTGCCGTGGCACGATATGATGGCCGCGTTCGAATTCGAGCCCGGCGTTATTTTCAATCTGGAGCTGCCGGTGCCGTACTGGTTTGCACTGGCGGACAGTATGCAGGCGGTGCAGGAGATGGCCGAGGCTTACAGCGCGCGCCGCTCGAACGCTTAAGAGCCCGGCCCGCCGTCGCTAGATCCGGCTCGATCATCGCGCTCAGCAGCCGATCTCATCATGGCAGCCCCGATACCGGGTTATCCCCGCATAGAGGCGATGACCGCGGCGGCCTCGCTGAGGTTCGCGACATGCACCTCTGGGCCTGCGCCGAGCCGCTCATCGGTCTGATCGAAGCGGTTTACGTGGATCACCCGGAATCCAAAGGCGGCCGCGCCGGCGCAATCCCAGCCATTCGCCGATACGAAGGCGATTTGCGCCGGCTCCACGCCAAAAGCGTTCGGCGCAAGCTTGTAGACCTCGGGGCTTGGCTTGTAGATGCGCACGGTATCGACCGATAAGATATAGTCCAGATATGCCCCAAGCTTGGCCGAGGTCACCGCGGCCGTCAGCATCGAAGGCGAGCCGTTCGACAATATGCCGGTTCGCGCGCGCGCTCCTTTGAGCGCCTGAAGGCAGGCCAGGGCATCGGGATAGGCTGCGAGGGAATGGTAAAGTGCGAGCATCCGGCCGCGCAGCGGCGAACTGGAAAGGCCATGCGCCGCCAGCGTATAGTCGAGGGCATCCGCCGTCACCTGCTGGAAATCCGCGTAGCGGCCCATAAGGCTCCGGAGCCAAGTATATTCGAGCTGCTTCGCCCGCCACTGCGCGGAAATGGCCGGGCCCCGCTCGCCAAGCTCTGAGGCAAGCGCAGCCGCCGGGGCATGAACGTCGAACAGGGTGCCGTATGCGTCGAACACGCAGGCCTTAACCAGATGGCTCGCTGTCATTGTGATCTACCGTGTTTCCTGGTCCAACCTCATTCTGGAGCTTTCGCTCCTTTGCCCAGATCTTGCCTGCGGCTTTTATTATTTGCAATCGATTGTGACGCGCTCGGCGAATTGAAGCCCAAGATTGCTGGCCGGATCGATATTCTCGCCGAGCTGAGCAGCGTTCGCGTCCTGCGCGGAGGGGCGGTCGCCGACATGGGCGCGGCAGGGCAGAGGCTTTGCAGAGGCAATTTTCACCGGCGCCTTCTTATCGAAGGTCATGGCCACGTACATGCCGGGGTCGTAAATGGCGAAGCTGAATTGCTTGATTTTATCGCGCGGGACCGGCGTTGCGAGCGGCAAGGTGAAATAGAGCGTCAACAGCTTGTTCTTGTATACCAGCCGGTAATCCGCCGTAGGATCTTTCAGCGCAAGCTTATCCTTTCCGAGAAACGCAAAGGTGAAATACTCGAATTCTTTCAGCGCCTCGACGTTGGTTTGCGCAAGCGGCCGCAGCTCTTCCTCGCTATAGACGCCGTCGCCGTTCGTATCGAGCCCTTGGACCGCAAACTCGCTGTACATCTCATCGAAGGTCCATTTGTGCCGGAAGCCGGTAATCTCCTGGTTGGGCCCGGTCACGACCTCGGTCTCGACGTTGACCCAAACATGCGGATGTGCGGAGGCGAGGCCGGCCGAAACGAAGGCGGCCGCTAAAATGGCGGCGCTGGCCTTAAGGAGCGCGAATATTCTCATAAGCCTTCATGGGGTGAGAGGGGTGCTAGCCGTTAGAGGCAATGCCATAATTCTGGCATTTTTGCGCGCGGAACGGATATAGCGGCGGCAGCAAGGATGACCGTTTGGTCTTAGCGGCCGAAAATACCGAAACCGGGCCAAGTTAGAAAGTCGTTGCGATGCCGGCGTTGCGGCCGCTGCGCCTGACCGGATGCAGGCATTTTTTGTATCGTGGGGGGATTATTGGTATCGGCCGCACCGTTGATGCCCGCGACCTCGTGATTTTGCATCCAAGGCGGCAAATAGGATTTGTCGCCAGACTCTGCCTGCGGAGCCGGCGGCTGCGCTTCTTGCGCCTCGCCGGCCGGCGCCGCCGCGGCTGCCGCGCTGAGAAGCAAACCCAGGGCAAGGATGGATATCCGTGCCGTCCTATCGATGTGCCGAGCCATACGACCTCCTGGAACGCTGAAGACCAACATGGACAAGCGAAAGCAGCCGCTTCCGGGAGGAGGCCCTCATGACAGGTGCGCCCGCGCCGCCAAATCGCAGCTTAGACACATTGCAAGACCTATTTGATATGAAACTCCGCGCTTGCCTAGAGCTTTAGTGCAAAATTACGCAGTTTTGGTTCAAACCTATGCGATTTTGGGCGAAAACCTTAAGCGAAGCAGCGGCTTATCTCCCGCCGGAAAAGCTGAAGGGCTGCGCTGCGGGCTGTGCAGAGGACTGCATACGCCGGCCAGCTGCGAGCCGCTGTGCAATGCTATCGAAAATGCGCGCAAATCTTTGAGCCCCCGTCCTTTGCACATTGCGGTCCATGATCTCGCCGATCTTAGCGAGAAGCTGGGCGCCGGTTCTGCCCGCGGCGATGGGATTGCGCTCATAGCCCTTGCGCTCGAAAAAATTCGAGGTGGGCATCGTGCTCCCTATGGGCTGCATCATCTCGAAACCGTGGGCTGGCCCTGCAAGGTTCATCAACTCGAGCTGCGCTCCGCTCAAGGTTCCCATGCCCTTCCTTGCGGCGAACTCCATTATGCCCCTGAGCTTAACGACCTGCAGCCAAGGCCCAACTTCACCGTCGAGGTTGAGAGCGTGCATTCCAAGGCCCTTGGCCGTTTTCGCATAGGCGACATGCGCAGGCCAGTTGTCGCGGACCGTCCGCGCGTCCGCGATCATCCGGCGCAGGATCGCCGCCTTGGCTCGAAGCGAGCGGGCTTTGCTTTCGGGAATGCCGCTTTCATCGGCCTGGCGTTCGAGCCGGGCCGCAAATTCTGCACCCTCTTTTCGGACTTGCTCGATCGTGTTGGCCGCGAGCAGCTGCGCATAGCCGAGCGCTGTGGAAGCGGCGCGGCCGGTCCTCGGATTGAAGCCCGATTGCAGATCGTGCGTCCCCATTCCTCCCGTCTCCAGCGCGTAGACGCGGACCACCTGATCTCTGGTGAGGCCGAGCTTGATCGCTTCCATGGCGTAGAAGATCATGAAATCGTCCTCGCTCACCCGGTCTGGCTTGAAGCCATAAACATCCTCGGCGTTACGGAGAAAATCGGCCACGACCGGAATCGGCTCGCGGTACTCTACCGGCGGTTTTGGGGGCTTCGGCAAAAGCGCCATGATCTCGTCGGGCCGCGCGGGCCCTTTATAGACCGGCGGCTGCTCTTTGACGTAGTCCGCCGCGGTGATAGCAGTGCCGGCGCCAAGCTTGGCTTTACGCTTCTTGCGCTTCAGCTCGATCTGGTGCCAATATTGATCGGTGCGGCGCTGAAAAGCGAGCCGGGCCGCTTCATAGGCCTTGAGCTTGGCCTGCTGTTCCGGCGTGAGCTTCGCGATCGCGTCTTGCAGCGGCGTGCCTGCGAACGCGTGCCGGTCAGCCGCCGGCAGCCCTGCAACGAGGCAGGTTGCCAGAAGACAGACCGCGATAAGGCGTTTCAACATGGGCGCACTCTAACCGAAAGGGGACTCGGGCACATCCCAAAACTTGCGATGCGGCCTATATCGCCTATTTGGCCCGCGCAAGCCTGAATTCTTTAGCCCGAATTCTCGCAGGTGCGAAAGGCATGCCACATTTCTGACGCGCCGATGGGGCAACAGCCGTTCCAGGACATCGCTCTTTTTCCGCGCGGCGGTAGACTTGAGTTCGCGACGCACTCTTTGCGGGAAAACTATCGTAAGCGTTCAGGCATGAGACTTGGCAGACGCTGTTTGAGGCGCAAGACGAATATTTTGATGGTCATCGGATATAATAGTGCGGCTTTCTTGCGGCGGCTGGGGCGCGCCTGCGCGGCGGCGGTTTATCTCGGTATCGCGCTTGCGCTGGCAGGCTGCGCCGGTTTCGGCTTGCGCAACGCCCCCATCAACTCGGCATTAACCGATAACCCATCCCTGGCGGCGCAAAGCGCGTTAGGCGATCCCCAAGCCCAAGAAACAGCAGAGACGGCCATCGGGCTCAGCTTCTCCGGCGGCGGTACGCGCGCGAGCGCTTTCGCGTTCGGGGTCCTGCAAGAGCTGGCGAAAACCGAGGAAGCCTCGCGGAGCGGAGCGCGCGCGCCGCTCATCGACCGGGTCACGCTCGTGTCCGGCGTCTCGGGCGGATCGGTCACCGCCGCCTATTTCGCCCTGCATGGGCGCGATACGCTGTCCGATTTCCGCAGGCGCTTTCTGATTCAGGATGTCGAAGCGTCCTTGAACACGTCGGTCAATGTCACGAACCTGATGCTGATGGCGAAAGGCGGCGTCAACGACCGCAGCGGCCTGCCAACTTGGCTCGACCAGAACCTCTTTCGCGGCGCAACCTACGCGGACGTGCTGAAGCCCGGACATCCACAGCTTTGGATCAATGCCTCCGATATCTTCAACCGCACCACGTTCATCTACAACACCGTGAATTTCGGCGCCTTGTGCAGCGATTTGCGCAGCTATCCCCTATCCGAGGCAGTGGCCGCGTCCGCCGCGGTGCCATTCATTTTCGCGCCCATCGTCGTCCAAAACTACGCGGACAGGTGCCAGTTCAATGCGCCGGATTGGGTCTACTCTGCGGACAGGTCCGGCGCGCCCGCGATCTTGCGCGCCTCGGCTGCAGCGATCCAGCGTTACCGCGAGAAGGGCGACGTCAAATTCGTCAAACTGCTCGACGGCGGCATGACCGACAATCTCGGCTTGAGCGGTTTCGTGCTTGAGCTTGCGGCGGCGACGAAGCCTTACGAGCCGCTGACCCCGCGCCAGGCGGTTAACCTCAAGCGCTTTCTTTTCGTGGTCGTCGATGCGGGCCGGCCGCCCGGAGGCAACCTCGCCAAGAGTGCCGAGTCGCCTGAGATCATGGAGCTGATCGAGGCCGTCTCCGACACGGCCGTCGACGCCAATGTGCGCGCGGCCTACGACGCGTTCGTCGCCGAGATGGAGAAATGGCGCGAAAGGCTCATCGAGTACCGCTGCGGGCTCACGCCGCCGGAAGTGGTGGCATTGCGCGGCTCGACCGAGGGCTGGGATTGCCACGATCTTTCGCTGCAGGTCGCGAAAGTGAGCTTCGAGGCGATGCGCGAGCAGAGCGTGAAGGCACGGCTCGACCGGATTCCGACGCGGTTCAAACTGCCGAAGGACGATGTCGATTTGCTTATCGCGTCGGCGGGCAGCCTGTTACGGCAGAACCCGAATTATAAAGAGTTCCTCGCGACGTTTTAATCCGGCGGCCGCTACGGCTGAATCGCCGTCATCGCGGCGGCGAGCAGCCGTCTCGCGATTACATCCGCGCCTAGAGCGTTTCACCGATTAACCGAATCGTAGGGGATTCCATTTTCCTGCGAACAGTGATTCAAGATGCTGGCTGGGCGGAGGCCAGCATCCATGACACGTCCCCTTTCGAACGATCTTCGTGAG